>JBMFHB010000004.1:0-120092 GCA_049977045.1 Occallatibacter sp. | reverse complement strand
CCCACGTCCTCGTAGGTGCGCGCCTCGATCTTGCGCGAACTGTAGACGCCCTTGGCATAGCCGTACAGCAGCAGACGAACCATCATCTCCGGCGCATAGGATGCCTGCCCGCGGCCGTCCTTCTCCTGGTACGACTTATAGATCGCGCGCAAATCCAGCGCCGAGACCACATCGACAAGAAAGCGCGCCAAGTGGTTCTCGGGGAGCCAATCGTGAAGCGAAGGGGGAAACAGAAGCGTCTGGTCGACCGTGTCCGCAAGGAAGTTCTGGCCCATGGCTCGAAATTAAAACAGAATCCGTCGCCCACGCTGTAGGCGCCGTCACAAATCTATGCCCGACAGGCTCCTAGCCTGAGGCTCTGCTCTGCTCCAAGCCGAGAGACTGCTGTGTCGCCGTTGAGGCTACGCTTTGCCCGAACACGCGGAAGCGAATCTGCCATTGCGGAGTTGCCGATTGAAAAATGGAGCAAGGGCAGGGAACAGGCAGCCCGGGGTGGTGAGCTCGCTGGGAATCGAACCCAGGACCCACGCCTTAAAAGGGCGTTGCTCTACCAACTGAGCTACGAGCTCGCTTAAGGCCGCTATATTCAAGCTACCACAGCGGGAGTTCGGTCGCTTGAAGCGCCGTACAGGTCGAGTGAGTGATAGCGCGAGGAGGTTTTTGGAGGAGTGCTGCCTGACCCGGAGGCTTGCTGCGCCGTTCCGCATTCGGATGGTCGATTGACTGGGTGAGAACGTATCCCTGTTCCGAAGGGTGTTTGTGTGCCCAGCAACGGGGGAGTTTTTTGTGCTGCGGCAACGGATCTTGGCGTTACCCTCTCAGGTAACCGGCAGTGCTGGTACCGGTGTAATCCTGCAACTTTGCGGTAAGTGTTACCGATGGGGGAGAAGTTGCCGCATCACGCAGAAAATGAGGTATTTCGCGATCACAGGATGGCTGAAAAGTGGTAGCAGTCTCGCCTTGCAAGTGTTATTGTTCAGCCAACAGCAGCGCAGCTACCATTACCGCTAAGGATTGCAGCTTTCAGGGTGCGCTCTCCACCTTATCGAAAGATGCCGATGTGCGGCGCGTGGCGCTGCCATTGATTCGAGTTTTCGAAATAGAGGGATGGCGCAGGGGTTAAATATGACAGAGCACTTGCTGCCCGATCCGAACGAGATTCCGCAGGATGTGGCTTCGCTGTATTCATGGGCGAATCTACATGGCGGCAAGTACCGCGACTTCTCCGCCTCGCGCGCGCAGTTGCGCGAAAGGGCCAGGCAGCGCATGGAACAGGCCATCGAAGAGGAACGGCTCCGTACTCATCAGGAAGCCGAGGTGCAACAGACTGTCGACATTCCGCGCGCTCAGGAAGATCAGCCCCGCATCGAACCCTCCGCACGCCAGGTGACGCAGGAAGCCACGCAGTGGACGGCCCATGAGGCAATTCAGCGCGCCCAAGAAATGGCAGCCCAGGAGCGCGCCAGCCAGGCTGCGGAGTTCGCGGCGCAGCAAAAGCAGTTCGCCGCTCAGGAAGCCGCCTATCGCGCCGCGCAGGAACGCGCTCGCCAGGCAACTGAGTTGGCCGCCCGTCAGGCTCAGGCCGCAAAACTGGCGGCCGAGCAAGTAGAGGCCGCCCAGAGAGTACCGCGCGAGACGCAAAATGCCTGGCAAGCCGCGCCGAAGGCATCACGGCAACCGCCGGCGGAGGAGCATCCCTTTACGCCACCGTTGCGGCCGCAGGGCCGCTTGCAGGAAGAAGCGTTTTCGCGTCAGAATACGCCATGGCTTTCGGCCGACCCGCGCGATGATTCAGGCCGGCCGGCGTGGTTGATGCCGGAACAGAACGAACCCACTGGTCAACCAATGTTTCCGCCTGCGCCCGATGAGACGCAGCAGAGCTCACGCGAACGCGTGGCCTCGCGCTGGTACGCGCTGCGCAGCATCTTCGAGGACAATGTGCCGGCCCAGGCCGCGCCGGCGCCTTCGGTGGCGCGGGCTCCAGTGCTGGCGTTGTTTTCGCTGGCTGGCGGTGTGGGCAAAACCAGCCTGGTAGCTACGCTGGGCCGTGTACTTTCAGCGCGTGGCGAGCGGGTCTTGCTGGTCGACACCGCAGCCTACGGCCTGCTGCCGTTCTTCTTTGGCGCACGGGATCAGCGCCCCGGCATGTTGCGTACTTTCAGTCCGCCGATGGCCAGCGGCGACGCGCCGATCCAGATGATCACACTCGATCCGGACTCGCTCGGCCCCGACGCGGGCGCCGCCGAAACGCTGGCGGCGGAGATCCAGAAACACGCGCGCGGAGCCAGCCGCGTGATCATCGATCTGGCCACAGCCTCGGGCGCGACAACGCGCCGCATCATGCGTCTGGCGCCGCACATCCTTGTGCCTCTGGCGCCGGATATGTCTTCCGTCGTCAGCGTCAGCTCGATTGACGCCTTCTTCGAGCACAACGGTAATGGCGGCGGCCTCAAGCCTTCACTGCCTTTCTATGTGCTCAACCAGTTCGATCCTTCGCTGCCGCTGCACCTGGACATTCGCGAGGTGCTCCGCGAGCAGTTGGGCGATCGCCTGCTGCCGTTTGTACTGCGCCACACCCCGGTCGTGAGCGAAGCGCTGGCAGAGGGGATGACCGTATTGGATTACGCCCCGAACTCCGCCGTAACTGAGGATTACTCGAATCTTGCAGCATGGCTGAAGAGCCTGTCCGCACCGGCGAGCACCAGTTTCCGCGGAGTGCGCTGGAGCGAGCGATGACGGCGACGGAGTTCTGGCAGGGAATCGGAACAGGCGAGAGTCTGCTCACACGGACGTTCCGCCTGCTCTTTCTGCTGCTAGCCGCGGCGGTGTTCAGCTTCATGATGGTTTTGCCGCTGAGCTGGCAGCAGCAGTCGGTCTTCGGGCTGGTTTGCCTGCTGGTGGCGCTGGCCCTGGCGCGCGGGTCCGATTCCTACCTCGTGACCCTCGTTCTGATGATGCTGTCGATGTTCTGCACCCTGCGCTATGGGTACTGGCGCATCGCCCAGGTGGTGCGGTTCTTCAATGACCCGGCGAGTCATCCTGGCGCGCTCGACGCCTTTTTTATCTTTTGTCTTCTGGGCGCCGAGTTCTACGCCTTCGTCATTCTCCTGCTGGGCTACTTCCAGACCATCTGGCCGTTGCGCCGCGCGCCTGTCGCTTTGCCCGACAATCCCAATGAATGGCCAGACGTCGATGTGCTGATTCCCACTTACAACGAGCCGCTTGAGGTGGTGCGCTACACCGCGCTGGGCGCGTTGAACATGGATTGGCCGGCCGAAAAGCTGCATGTCTACATCCTCGACGATGGCCGCCGCAAGGAGTTCGAGCAATTCGCGCGCGATGCCGGCATCGGCTACCGCTCGCGGCCCGACAACAAGCACGCCAAGGCCGGTAATATTAACGCCGCGCTCAAGACCGTCCATTCGCCGTTCCTTGCGGTCTTTGACTCCGACCACGTTCCCACGCGCAGTTTTCTGCAGATGACGGTGGGCTGGTTTTTGCGTGACCAGAAGCTGGCCGTTCTCCAGACCCCGCACCACTTCTATTCGCCCGATCCTTTCGAGCGCAATCTCGAACAGTTCCGCACGATTCCCAATGAAGGCGAGCTCTTTTACGGGGTGGTGCAGGACGGCAACGACTTCTGGAACGCGTCCTTTTTCTGCGGCTCCTGCGCCGTGCTGCGCCGCGAGGCTCTCGATCAAATTGGCGGCATGGCCACCGAGACCGTCACCGAGGACGCCCACACCGCTCTGCGTATGCAGATGAAGAAGTGGAACACAGCCTACATCAACATTCCCCAGGCGGCGGGACTGGCCACGGAGCGGCTTTCCGCGCACGTCGGTCAGCGCATTCGCTGGGCGCGCGGCATGATCCAGGTTCTGCGCACCGACAATCCGCTCTTTGCTTCCGGGCTCACGCTTCCCCAGCGGCTATGCTACTTCAACGCCATGGGTCACTTCCTCTACGCGGTACCGCGCCTGATTTTTCTCACCGCGCCATTGATCTATCTGCTGCTCAACCACACGAACATTCCCGGATTCTGGGCGGCGATTCTCGCCTATGCCCTGCCGCACCTGATTCTTTCCAATGTCACCAACTCGCGCATCCAGGGCGAGCACCGCCATTCGTTCTGGAACGAGATCTACGAAACCGTGCTTTCGCCTTACATTCTTTTGCCCACGGTTCTGGCGTTCATCAATCCGAAGCTCGGCAGGTTTAATGTGACGGCAAAGGGCGGAGTGGTGCGGCGCACGTTCTTCGATTCCCGCATCGCGCAACCATTTCTGGTGCTGCTGGTCTTCAACTTTGCCGGTCTTCTGGTGGCGATTCCGCGTTTCTTCATCTGGGACCGCGACCGCCCGGGCACGGTGCTGATGAATGTACTATGGTGCCTGTTCAATGTGGTGATTCTGGGTGTTTGCACGGCGGTGGCGCGCGAGCTTCGCCAGTTGCGTACCACGGTGCGCATCAAAGTCGTGACGCCGCTCGTCGTCAAATTCCCGGATGGCCGATCGATCGCGGCGGAAACCATGGATATTTCCAGTGGCGGCGCAGGCATACGGCTCCACGAGGCTTTCGATGCGATGCCTCAGTCGCAGGTCGCTCTGGCGTTTCCCGCTCCGGCGGCGGCCATTGATCTGCCCGCTTCGGTTGTTTCTTCGGAGGGTTCGGTGTTACGCGTTTGTTTTGAAAATCTGACCATCGAGGAGCAGGAAGCGCTGACCGTCGCTCTTTATTCGCGCGCCGATTCCTGGCTGGGTTGGGGCGAAAGCCGCGAGAGCGACAACGTGCTGCGCAGCCTGGGCCGCATCTTCCAGATCTCTCTGCGCGGGATGTGGGTCACCTTCCGCAGTGTCTTCACGGGTGATACCGCGGGGCGCAAGTCTGGACCGCTTTCAATTGCCCGCTCGTCGCTGTTTCTCTTGCTGATGGCGCTGCTGGCCGTCGGCAGCCAAAGGGCGCTTGCGGAATCCCATCGCCCCATGAGTGCGCAACAGAATGCAGCCACCGACATCAACGCTCCCGTGGCGCCCGGCGAGTATCGCGACCACTTCACGCTCGCCGACGCCGGCGAGTCGCAACTCGAACTGCGCAGCATCGACTCGCAGCACAATATCTACTTCACGCTGCCCGAGACGCATGTTGTCGGAGCCGCGAAGATTCACGTGTATTACTCCTTTTCGCCCGGCCTGCTTCCGCAGTTGAGCCACCTGAAGCTCATCCTGAATGGAACGCTCTTTGCGACCATTGTGCCCACGCCGGGGCTGAGCGGCGGCTCCGACGGCAGCGAGGCCGAGGCTGAGTTCACGATTCCTACCGAACTGCTGGTGCATAACAACACACTCACGATCGAGTTCATTGGTCATTACACAATGGTCTGCGAGGATCCGGCCAATACCACGCTCTGGGCCCGCGTCCACCGCAACTCCTACATCGATATCCGCGGCACGCTGCTGCACCTGGCCGACGACCTGAAGCATCTTCCCGAGCCGTTTGTCGATCCGTCTGTCATCCAGCCGTTCAGTGTTCCCGTCGTGTTTCCGAGCGCACCTTCCTACAAGGCCATCCAGGCGGCCGGCATTGTCGCCAGCTACTTCGGCATGGTTTCGGAGAATCGCCCCGTCCGTTTCCCGGTACACTTCGGAGCCATTCCCGCCGGAAACGTCATTGTTGTCGCCGAGAATCCATCAAGTCTGCCCGCGAGCTTGAATCTCTCCGTGATAGACGGTCCTACAGTGGCCATGCGCGACAACCCCAACGACCCCTTCGGCAAGATTCTCATCCTGACGGGTAATAGCGCCGACGATCTGGTGAAAGCCGCTCAGGCCGTAGCCCTGCACAGCGACATGCTCGACGGCGGGCAGACCACGATCTCCAACCCGGGACTGCCCAGCAAGCAGGCTCCGGATGCTGCTCCGCGCTGGGCGCGCACCGACCAGACCGTCGCGTTGTGGAATTACGCCTCGGCCGAGTTGCTGCAGGGTGACGGCACGGCGCCGCTCAACGTCTACTTCCGCATCCCGCCAGACATCTATTACGGCAGTGAAGGGCCAAACGCCAGACTCCACGTCGTCTACCGCTACAACTCCGTTCCCATCGGGCCCATCTCCAGCATGCAGGTGCGCGTCAACGATGCGTTCCTTGGCTCTATTCCGCTGATCCCGGGGCAGGAAACCTCGCGCACCATGCAGACCGACGTGCCGGTCCCGGTCGTGAACCTGCGTCCCTTCTCCAACTCGCTGTCCTTCGATTTCACCTTCCAACTGCTCAAGAAACAGGGATGCGCGGATACGACGCCTATCAACCTTCAGGGAGCGATCCTGCGCGATTCGTACCTGGATATGCGTCATTATCCCCACTGGGCGGCAATGCCTAATCTCGAAATCTTCGCCAACGCCGGCTTTCCCTTCACGCGCGAGGCCGACCTGAGCGAAACCACGGCGGTCCTGCCGCCCACGCCCACCGGGCAGGAGATCGAAACCTTCGTGACCCTGATGGGACACTTCGGCCGCCAGACCGGCTTTCCTGGCCTGCGAGTGACTGTGGCCGGTCCTGAGGCGCTTCACGCGGACGCAAACACCGACTTTCTCGTCATCGGCTCCGGAAGCGACCAGCCCGGGTTCGACAAACTCGGAACAAACCTTCCCGTTTCTCTCGGCAGCGGCCAGATTCAGGTGCGGGATACGGAGGGCTTCTTTGTCCGCCTGCTGCACCACGCCTGGTGGAAGCTCGAAGACAACGAGCACAAGGAGTCCGGCCTGCTGATCGCCGAAGGCACTCCCGACGCCGTCATTGAGGGCATCGAATCACCCTACGGCATGGCCAGCAATCGCAGCATTGTCGCCATTCACCTCAGAGACAGCGCCAGCTTCGAACCCTTCATGGACAGTTTCATCGAGGTGCAGCAGTCCAGCGAGATCTCGGGTTCTGTCGCTGTTTTCCACGGATCGCACTTCCAGTCCTTTCGCATTGGCGCCACGGTCTATCATGTGGGTGTACTGCCTTGGTGGACACGGTTGATGTTGTGGTTCACTCAGGTGCCATGGCTGGCGGCACTGGTGGTCATCGTTCTGGCCCTCCTGGTCGCCATCTGGATACGGCAATGGCTGCGCATCAAGGCGAGAAGACGCCTGACGATGATGGAAGACTAGAATTCATCAGCGGAGATGACGGAGTCGGGTCGGCGGGTGACCTCGACTCCGTCTCGCGCCGAGCTATTCCGTGATCTTCGCCCATGAGGGACGTTCGATGAAGGGCGGGACTGAACCTCGCTGCGTAGCGCCACACGAACCTCGATCGCTCCGCCAGCACCGCTAACTCCGTTTTTTCTGGAGACACTTCCGATGGGCCTTTGGAAATCCCGGCGAGGGAAGCGATTCCTGCTGATCGTGGTCTTATTCATGATTTCCATGACAGGCGGCTGCAAGGAAGGCCCGTGGCAACTCTGGGACTCCTGCGCAAGCCGTTTCATCGATCCCTCAAGCGGACGCGTCTTCGATCCCCGCGGAGATCAACAGACCACCTCTGAAGGCCAGGCCTACGCACTGTTCTTTGCCCTGGTCGACAATGACCGCCCCACCTTCGATCGGGTACTGGCCTGGACACAGGACAATCTTGCCGGCGGCGATCTGGCCACGCACCTGCCGGCCTGGCTCTGGGGCAAGAATCAAGACGGTCAGTGGACGGTGCTCGACGCAAACTCTGCATCCGACGCCGACACCTGGATGGCCTACACGCTGCTCGAAGCAGGCCGCCTCTGGAAGTCCAGCGCCGACACCCGCATAGGCCGCGCCATGCTAAACCTCATCGCCAGAGATGAGGTTGCCGATCTGCCTGGCTTCGGCCCCATGCTTGTGCCCGGCTCCGCCGGCTTTCAGCAGGATAAAGACTGGATTCTGAATCCCAGCTACCTGCCCCTGTTTGTCTTTGAACGGTTTGCGGCGATCGATCCCGGCGGACCATGGCAGCAGATCGTTCAGGGGATTCCGCGCCTGCTTGCCGGAGGTTCGCCGCATGGCTACGCGATGGACTGGATCGAGTATGTACCCGGCGACGGCTTCTATCCCGCGCCCAAACCCGCCAGATACGGCCAGAGCGATGCCAGGGATGCCAGCGCCTTCGGCAGCTACGATGCCATTCGTGTTTACCTCTGGGCTGGCATGATGAATCGCAGAGATCCCGGGCGCCAGCAGATTCTCAATGCCGTTCCCGCGATGAGCGGTTATCTTGCCAATCATGATGCCCCCCCGCAAAAGGTCAGTGACCGGGGGATTCCAGTGGAGGAAGATGGACCTGTGGGCTTTTCTGCGGCGGTGTTGCCCTATCTGCGTGCTTATCCCAACTTCTCGCGGGCCTTTGCCCGGCAGTTGATTCGTCTCGATGCGCAGAGAGAGGCAACTACGGGATTGTATGGAAAGGACTTCGCATATTACGATCAATGTCTTGCCCTGTTTTCTACTGGATTTCTTGACGCCAGATTCCGGTTTGGCCCCGGGGGCGAACTGAACGTAGGATGGAAGCGCCGATGAGGTTGGGCTGGGGAGATTTTAAAGCGATGCTGTTTCTGGCGGGCTGCCTGACATTAGCTGCCCCGGGAATGCGTGCCCAAAGATCTTCCAATGCAGCTTCGGCGGAAGCTGCGCGTGCCGGTCTAGCAGCCAAGGCGCAGAACCTTGAAGCCCGCGGACGCGCCGACCTGGCCCTGCAGATCTGGCAGCAGATTCTTCTCTCTGCTCCCAACAACGCTGAAGCTCTTGCTGGCCTGGCCCGGGACGCAAAGCTTACCGGCAACGCCGAGCAGTCCGGCCAGGCGCTGGCGCATCTGCGCCGCGTGAATCCCCGCGATCCCAACATCGCCCGAATCGAGGCTATGCCCGCCGTCGGCGGCTCCGCCAACGAATTACAGCGGGCCGGTGAGCTGGCTCAAGAAGGCCGCAACGACGAGGCCATGCGCATCTATCGCGGGCTTTACGGCGACCATCCTCCCGATGGCAATATCGCGCTGGCCTACTATCAAACGCTCTACGGCACAGCCAGCGGCAAACAGGAGGCCATCGCCGCCATGAGGGCTCTGGCTGAGCGCAATCCTGGCGATCCGCGCTATCCCATTCAGCTCGGCATCATGCTCACTTACGATCCGCGCACGCGCGCCGAAGGCATTCGCGTTCTTCGCGCGCACCAGAGCGATCCCGAGGCGGCGGCGGCTTATCGCCAGGCGCTTATCTGGAATTCGGCCAATCCCGCATCGGCGGCCGAGCTCCGCGACTACCTCAAGGCGCACCCGCAGGACAAGGAGATCGCCGGGAACCTGAAGCGGAACGAGGCCAGCCTGGCGCGCATGAACAACGGCATCGCGCGCACGCCGGCCGAGCGCGCCGCTTTTGCCGCGCTCAACGCGAACCGCCTCGACGAGGCCGAGCGGCGTTTCACTACGC
This sequence comes from Occallatibacter sp., assembly GCA_049977045.1. Lineage (GTDB taxonomy): Bacteria > Acidobacteriota > Terriglobia > Terriglobales > Acidobacteriaceae > Telmatobacter. The sequence goes on along the minus strand of JBMFHB010000004.1, from coordinate 110,658 downwards.
TGCTCGCCGCCGAGCCCGGCAACGGCCGCCTCGCCGCTGGTATGGGCTTTCTGCGCATGAGGCAGAAGAACTTCGGCGGCGCCATCGGCTATCTGGAGCAGGCCGAGCGCAACGGCTACAAGGTGAGGACGGTCGAGAACGCACTGGCCACCTCGCGTTTCTGGTTCACCATGGGCGAAGCCACCAGTGCGCTCAACGCGAATCAACTCGACCTCGCCATCGATAAGTTCCGCTCCGCGCTCGACATGAACCCGCGCAGCACCGATGCGCTCAACGGACTGGCCGGCGCTTACACCAGACAGCGCCAGTATCCTTCAGCCGCCATGGTCTATGAGCGATTGCTGCACATCCAGCCTGCCTCTCTCACGGCCTGGCGCGGTCTCTTCCTCTCCTACGCCAGCCAGGGCCAGAATGCCCAGGCGCTCGCCGTCTCGGCGCGTTTCCCGGCCCAGATCAGGGCTGCGCTCGATCAGGATCCCGCCTATCTGCACGCGCTGGCTGGAATTGATCAGGCAGAGGGCCGCTCTGCCGATGCCCAGCGCGTGCTGGCCCGCGCGCTTTCGCTGCCGTTTCCCAACAGCAGCGGCACGCTTCTGTTGGGAACAAAGCTCCAGTACGCCGGAATTCTGATGCAGGCCCAGCGTTACAATCAGGCGCTTGCGGTCTATGCGCAGATTGTTCAGAGCGATCCGAACGATGTTTCAGCCTGGGAGGGGGTTGTCAGCGCCGAGCACGAGTTAGGCCAGGAGGCCGCGGCCATTGCCAACGTAGAGAAGATGCCTGCTGCGGCCTACGAGAGCGCGCTGTCCGATCCCGGCTTCCTCGCCACGCTGAGCGCCATCTACCAGCAGGCAAATCGGTACGACGTGGCGCAAAGGTTTCTGGAGCGCGCTGAAAAGCAGGCCATCGCCTCCGGCGCACAGCCCAGCATCGCCCTTCAACTCCAGTTGGCGGGCATCTATCTTGCGCGCAACAACACTGACCAGGCCTACGCCATCTATCGCCGGGTGCTCACCAGCAACCCTGACCGCGCCGACGCTTGGAAGGGACTGATTGTCGCGCTTACTGCGACGCATCGCGATCGGGAAGCCTTGCAGGAGATCGCGCAGATTCCCGCGCCCGTGCGCACGCAGCTTGAAGGCGACATCGACTTTCTCCAGACGGAAGCCAGTGTCTATGCAGCCACGGGCAATACCGCCGCCGCCGTTGCCTACATGAATCGCGTGGAGACCTACTACGCGAAGCGGAAGGAACCGCCGCCGCCCAACGTCGAGATTCAGAACGCGTGGCTGCTCTATAACATTGGCAACGACCGCGCGCTCTATGCGGAGCTGATGCGCCTTGGTGGCCGCGGTGATCTGACCCTTGCCCAGCGCGAAACCGTGCAGAACATCTGGGCCAACTGGAGTGTGCGCCGCGCCGGCGCGGCGATGGACAACGGCAATGCGCAGCGGGCAGTCGAGATTCTCGAAGCCGCCTCGCAGGCGTTTCCCAACAACCTCACGGTGCGCAAGGCAGTCGCTGGCGGTTTTGCCCGTGTGGGCCGCGCCAGGGAAGCGGTGGCCATCTTCAAGACCGTCCCCATGCAGGACGCCTCGGCGGGTGACTTTGAAGGCGCGATCGGCGCCGCGCTGGCCGCCAACGACAAGAGCCAGGCCGAGATCTGGCTGCGTCAGGCCCTCGATCGCTTTAGCGCCGATCCCGCAATTCTGGAGCTTGCCGCGCGCTACGAACAGGCCCGCGGCGACAACGAGCGCGCAGCTGACTACTATCGCGCCGCGCTGGCGGTTATGCCGAAGGTTTCGGCCACCGACCGGCTGGCCCACGTTCTCGTCTACCCTGAGCAGGATGCCCGGGTTCACCGCGCGGTCACGGCAGCCGATCTCAAGCGCCTGCTTGATCCAGACAACGAACCGTTCTCCAAAACCACTGTTCTTCAGCCGCTGCCTGCCTACGGTCCCGATCCCTATAATCCTGCGCCGGTCGTACTGCCCGCCACGCCCGGTCCCGGCGCGCAGAACATCTCCTCGGGATACACTCGTAGCGCCAGCCTCTTGACCGGGGTCCCCGCGGACAGGTCTTCGTCCGTGGGGTGTTTGACCGGCTGTGGCGTGGGCCTCCAGACCCGCGCTTTACCCGCTTCTATTCACCGCAGCGATCGGCAAGATACATGGATCGAGCCCAATCTGTCGCCGCTCCCGCGCGGCGCAAGCTACGCGCGGCTTTCCCGCACCGGCGGCCGCCTGATTCTCGCCTCCTGGACCTTTACACATCCTGCATTCGGCCGCCCAGCCATGCAAGCTTCATCCGGAGCCTTCAGCCAGGTCGAGATTGTTCCCGATCCGCCCCACTCGCTGGCCTCCGACGCATGGAAGGGACTGGTCTTTTCTCTGATGGCTGGTCATCGGAATGCCGAGGCGCTTGCCGAGTTGAGCAAGATCCCCTACGGCGTGCGCCGCCAGCTCGAGGCCGACATCGAGTGGGTGCAGGGAATTGCCAGCCTCTACTTTGCTGTGGGCGATACTGCCCGCGCTACACTCTATCTCAACCGCGTTGAAAACTACTACCTTGTGCATCGCGCGCCGGTGCCCGCCAGCCTCGAACTGCAACACGCTTGGCTGCTCTACAACCTCAAAGACTCGACCTCGCTCTACCCGCTTCTTCTGCGTCTCGACAGCCGCGAGGATCTAACCGCCATAGAGCGCCAGCAGGTGCAGGAGCTTTGGGCTGATTGGGCCGTGCGCCGCGCCAACGAAGAGTTCGCCAGTGGCCACCTTGCGCGCGGCGTGCAAATCCTCGAAGCTGCGTCGCAGGACTACCCCGGCAACATGACCGTGCGCCTTGCCGTTGCCGGCGCATATGCGCGCGTGGGCCGTGCGCAGGATGCCGTCACTCTCTATAAGTCGCTCGACATGAACGCCGCCAGCGCCGGCGACTTTCAAGGCGCCGTTTCGGCGGCCATGTCGGCGGGCGATATGGCCCAGGCCGAAACATGGCTGCGCACCGCGTTGGGCAAATACCCCAGCGATCCCGCCGTTCTCGGCCTCGCAGCCCGCTTTGAGCAGGCTCGCGGCAACAATGAACGCGCGGCAGCCTTCTGGCGCGCCTCCATTGCCGCAATGCCGCCCGGCTCCGGCGTTAAGAGTCTCGACAGTGGACTTGCCATGCCGCCCGGCACGACCTTTCCCAAGCCCGGCCCCGGCGATACAAAACGCCTTCTCGATCCACGCCTCGATTCATCGCCCAGCGCGGCGCAACTCGTCCCGCTGCCTTCATACGGACCGCAGACGAACCTGCAAGCTCCGGTTGCTGCGCCCGCGCAGATCACCGCGCCGTCAGACGCACCGCTTCCGCTACCGGCCAGCGCCGGTTACCTTCCAGGCGGGCAGCAGGTTGCGCCCCCCACGCAGCCGGTCTATCTTCCCCAGGCAGCCAATCGGAGTCACGCGCCCTCGGGCCCGGCTCTGGCGGAGCAAAGCGCGGACCAGCAGCAGTTGACAGGAAGAGTTGATCTGCCGCCCAGCGAGGAGACTGTCAACACCACCAGCCCCTCGGAAAAGCGCATTACGCGGCTGCCTCCGCTTACGAACGAGGGATTGGCGCCGTCCGCCAATCCCCCCGCATCTTCCCAGCGCATGACCCCCGCCGCAACTCAGGCGCAGTATCTCTTTGCAAGTGAGACCGACAGCCAGCTCATGCAGAGTTCGACCGGCCAGATTCACAGCGTTCCCAATGCGCAGGCCGGGCCGACGCCGGCGCTTCTGACCCCGCCGTCAAACTCTGCCAGCCAGGGCGACTACAACATGGCGCAGTACACGCCCTCGGCGCAGGATGCCGCCACTGGAGCTTATTCCGCGCCGCCGCAGCATACTCAGCCTGCGCTGCCTGCTGCCAAACCTCGCGCAGGAACATCCGCGCCACGCCGGCACAAGCCGTCCAGGCGCCCGCGGAGACCAGTTCCCGCGCTGACGGCTGCCAATCCAGCACCCGCGGCTGCCGTGCCACCGGTTGAGGCTGCTCCGCCTGTCGTGGCGCAGCAACCCGTTCCCGCGCCGCAGGAGGCTGCTGCGGAGGGCTCAACCTCCTCGGGGCTTACCGACCAGGAGATCGAGCAGCGCAACCTGCCGCCGCTGCGCGGACCCTGGATTCGTCTCCGGCGTCAGAGCAATCCCTTGAGCCCGCGCGACGAAGCCGAGATGCAGTTGCAGGCCATCGAGAGCAGCTATAGCGGCTGGCTAGGCGCTAGCGCGCTGCTCAACTACCGCACCGGCGACCCCGGCTACAGCCAGTTGGCAGCCATTGAAGCTCCCTTTGAGGCGTCGGCTCCGCTTGGGCTTCATGCGCGTATTACGGCTGTCGCGCGGCCCGTTTTCCTCGACTCCAGCCAGGCTACGGGAAGTTCCGTCATCAGCGTCACCGAGTCGACGGTCTCAGGGTCGTGTCTCGTGACGATCCCACAACCGATCGGCACCGAGGCGGCCTCGCAGAACTTCACGCCCTGCACGTCGCCCGCCATCGGATCGCTGACCCCGCCCGCGCAGCAGAACGCCGTGGGCCTTGGTGGCGAACTGCAACTGGCCTTCCCAACCTTCGCTATTGCCGCCGGCTACACTCCGTATAACTTCCTTGTCTCCACCTTCATGGGCCGCGCCATGTGGAGGCCCGGCAACGGTCCCCTCACCTTCAGCTTCACCCGCGACTCCGAAAAAGACTCGCAGCTCTCCTATGCCGGTCTCCGCGACCCGGCTGGCAACACGCTGGGCAACAAGGGGCAGATCTGGGGCGGAGTGGTCTATAACGACGGCCATGTGCAGATCGCGCATAGCGACGCGCAGTCGGGTTTCTATTTTTCAGCCGGTGGTCAGTACCTCACCGGCTACCATGTCCTCGACAACAACCGCGTCGATGGCGACGGCGGCGCATGGTGGCGCGTCTTCACCGAGCCGGAGTACGGCAACCTGAGCGTAGGCGCCAACTTCTTCGCCATGCACTACGCAAACAATCAGAACGCCTTCACGCATGGCATGGGCGGCTACTTCAGCCCACAGGCTTACTTCCTCGCCAACGTGCCCTTTACCTGGTCGGGCCACTACATCAATCGCTGGCATTACAACGTTGAAGGCGCGGTCGGCGTGCAGGCCTTTCAGCAGGATTCCGCGCCGCTCTGGCCGCTGGCCGCCGACAAGCCGCTTGAAATCTCGCAGAACAACCCCGTGCTGCCCAACAGCACAACGGTGAGCGGCAACTACGATTTTCACAGTCAGGCTGCCTACCAGTTCAGTCCTCACTGGTTCGTTGGCGGTTATCTGGCAGCCAACAACTCGCGCAATTACACTTTCACGTCAGTGGGATTCTTCGTGCGCTTCGTTTTCCGTGCACAGCCGTCCACGGCCACCACCCCCACCGGCCTCTTCCCGTGGGATGGCTTCAGGCCATTCAGCGTGCCATAGCGCCGGTATCCAACCATGGGCCGAGGCCGCGCTCTGCGCTATTGCAGTGTCAGTGTGCCTTTGCCGTAGTCGTCATTACAGCTCCCGCTGGCTCCAGAAAGACCGTAGGTGAACGCAATCGTCTTGCCGTCCGCGGAGAGCGTGCCGGCGTACCCAAAGCCCTCCTTTGACGTGATATTCAACTCTCCGCCGAATGTGTTGCCCACGAAGCTGGTGTTCACCTGCAACGCAGTGGATGTGAGGCAGGAGTAGCCGGATACGCTGAGGGTTCCCGTGAGTCCAAGGAATCCGTAAGAGTTAGGTGAGTTGCTCTGGTTCAGAACCATGGTCACGGTAAAATTCTGTCCCAGGTTCTGCGAGGCAACAGTCCCCGAATAGGTACCGTTGATCGCCGGATACTCGGTTCCGGTGATGGTCCCCTGCGTGCCGCAGGCGCCGGTCAGGGCGAAGCTGCCATTCGACATGTTCGCACCGCTTACCATGCCGCTCATGGTAAAGACCTGGCTGTTTGAGGAAGACGTCGAACTCAGCTTGAGGTTGCCATTGCCGTCAATTGTGCCAGTCAGTGACGGGTCCATGCCGGAAAGTGGACCTCCGCAGCAGCCGGCGACGCAAATCAGAGCAGGCTCTGGCGGAAGCACCACAGTGCCCCACACGTCCGCGCCATTCGACAGAAGATAAACGGGAAACGAAGTGGTCCCGCTGCTGGTGGCGGCAGCGGAAAACTCCCAGTTGCCTGTGACAGTTACGGGTGTGAGCGGAGAGTGCGAACTTCCGCCGCAACCGGCAATGCCGGCCACCGCACTCGCGCAAACAATCCCTGCGGCAATGTAACCTCTGCATCCCGCACGAGCTTGGGAAGTCATAACAAGTACCTCCCATCTCTTAGATGGATCCGAGCCCACAAACAGTATAGACGAAATATAGATGCTGAAATTACATCCACAGACTTCAATCGGACGGGGCTCTTTTATGGCCGGCGCAGCGGCTTCTGGATCGGCACCACCTGCACGGTCACGTCGCGCACTTCCGACAAAAAACGGTTCAGCACGGAGCCGTGCCAAAGAACGTCCCAGCGCGAGCGCGCCGACTGTCCGAAGACCACGTGCGAGATGCTTTCCTGCTGCGCAAAGCGGATGAGGGCGTCGGAGACGTTGCGGTCAGTGAGCGTAACCACCCGCGCACCCAGATCGCGCGCCATGCGCTGGTACTCCTCGACACGATGGAAGGCCTCGGGATCGTTGTGACCCTTATCGTCGGGCCGCGCGACGTAGACCGCGTACCAGTTGCTCGCCAAACGCCCCGCGATGCGCGCGCCAATGCGCAACAGCCGTTCTGTACCGGGCCGTGTGCTGAGGCAGACCATCACTTTCTCGGGGATGGGCGCCTGTTCCAGGCCCTGCGTGCGGCGGTACTCGGCAGCCCGGCTGCTGACCTGCTCCGCGGTGGTGCGCAGCGACAGTTCGCGCAGCGTGTTCAGGTTGCCTTTGCGGAAGAAGTTGGCCAGCGCCTGCTCCACCTTCTCCGGCGTATAGATCTTTCCCTGCCGCAGACGCTCGCGAAGCTGTTCAACCGTCAAATCCACGTTCACTACTTCGTCGGCTCGTTTGAAGAAGCTGTCGGGAACGGTTTCGCGGATCGTGGTACTGGCCGAGCGGTTTACCGCGTCGTTCAGCGTTTCCAGATGCTGAATGTTGACCGCGGTCATCACGTTGATGCCCGCATCGAGCAGATCCAGCACGTCTTCGTATCGTTTGCGGTTTCTGCTGCCCGGCACGTTGGTGTGGGCCAGTTCGTCAACAACCACGGTATGTGGATGGCGCGCGATGATCGCATCCACGTCCATCTCTTTCAGGTTCACGCTGCGGTAGGGAATTACCTTCTGTGGAATCACCTCGAGGTCGCGGATGCGCGCCTCTGTCTCTTTTCGGCCGTGGGGCTCCACGAGGCCGATCACCACATCGACGCCCTGCTGGTGCTTCATGTTGTAGGCGTCGTTCAGCATGTCGTAGGTTTTGCCTACGCCTGGCGCCGCGCCAATGTAGATGCGCAGCTTTGCGGCTTCAGGGGCCTTTTCCAGCTTGATCTCGGCCATCGCTCAGCCCACCTCCACGGGATGACGGTCTTCTTCCACCGCTGCCACGGGAAGTGTGAACCGGAAGGTTGAACCGTGACCGAGCCGGCTCTCCACGGCGATCTGCCCGCCGAGCGACTCGACGAGGCGGCGGACCAGTGCCAGACCCAGACCGGTGCCGCGCTCGGAAAATGGATTGAACCGGTCGAAGATCGATTTCAGCCGCTCTGCTTCAATGCCGCGCCCCGTGTCGCGCACGCTGAACTGCACAAAGCTCTTGATCTCTTCGGCGGCGAGAAGAATCTCGCCTTCCTCCGATGTAAAGCGAATCGCATTCGATAGCAGATTGTCGAGAATAGAACGCAGCGCGCGGCGGTCGGCGCGCACCATGGCCAGATCGGCATAAGCCTGGACATCCACGCGGATATGCTTTTTCGCAGCCTCGTCCAGAAAGCGGTTGCGCGTTTCGTTCAAGGCTTGCAGCGGGCGGATGTTCTCGATCTTCATTTCGCGCTTGCCTGAGTCGAGCTCCGCCACCTCGACGAGGTCTCCCATGAGGTCGTCAAGATTTTCGGCGTCCTGGCTGGCTTGAGCCACCAGTTCGGTCTGGAGCGCAGTCATCTCGCCGCTGAAGCCCTGGGCCATTGCGTAGAGTCCACGCCGCAGATGCAGGAGCGGATCGCGCAGCTTGCGGCTGGCTATGGCAATGAATTGTGTTTTGAAGCGGTCGATATCCTGCAGGCTGGTGACGTCTTCAAGCGTCGTGACTGCGCCAAGCAGCCGGCCTTCCGAGTCGCGCATGGGCGTGGTACGCAGGCGATAGCTGCGCTCTTTTTGACCGATGCGCATGGGCAGCATCACCGCTTCGTCTTCGGCGGCCACGGCCTTCTGCATGGAAACAGCATCGCGGATGGCGTTCAGGATCTTGTCGCCGCCAGGCGTGCTCGCCAGGGCCATGCGGTCGCCGGCCGCCTCACCCAGCAGTTCGGACGCGGCCTGATTGACCTTCAACACATGCCCCTTGCCATCGGTGACGATAATGGGCTCGAAGATCGATTGCAGCACTGCGTCGGAGAGTTGAAACTCCATCTGCCGCCGCCCTGCTGCGGTGTCGCGAAGCTCTCGAAGGCTTACGGCAATCCGGTTCAGTTCGCTGGCGATGAGGCCAAAACTGTCTTTGCTGCTCCATTCGGCGCGGTGCTCAAGATTTCCCTGGGCGATGCGCTGTGCGTCGCGCGCGAGTTTCCGTATCGGCAGCAGGACAGACAAGATGGTTGCCGCGGCGACGAGCAGAGCGGCAACGGCGAATGCATACGCCAGATGAGTCAGTCCCGCGGCGGCCAGCGCCCGGTGCGCGACGATCGCCAGGACGGCTGTCAGCAAGCCGAGGAGCACACAGCCGAGAATGAGTCGCTGGGTAAGGTTGGGCATCTCTGCTTATCCGTGTCTTTGAAAGGTTGACAGTTTCATTCTCGCGGATACGGCCTCTCTCTGCAAAGCTCGGCCGATGTTTCTCTCCCATTGACGCGGCGACAAATCAGTTGCGCATAAGCGCGATCGCACCTGGGCTGAGTTCCATTGGCGCCTTGGCTCTTCACGGAATCTGGCAGACGGCCAGTGAATCATTGTGCCACCGGCAGAGGAGACCGCGAGGCTGTGGATAGGAGACCAGCGCCCAATCCACGCCAAAGGTCGATTTGAGTCGCTCGAAGTCGGCAAGTTGAAAGTTGCGCCAGCCTTGCTGAGCAGCAACCTGCCGGTCCCATGTCGGCCCCAGATCGGGCACCTGCGTCACCACCGCGGCATCCTTGATTGCGTCGGCCAGTTGGCTGCGCTCCGCAAGCGCCCTGAAAGAGTGGTAATCCTCGCCTGGCGCTTCCAGATAATGCGGATCGAGCGCAAAGTATGCAGTCACCGGCGTGTTGACGCGGATCCAGGCGAATGCCTGAAGCCAGGGATTGGCCGGCTGCCGCCCGGGCATCTCGAGGTGCTGTACGCCGCCGAGTTCCATGCGCTGGCTTAGGAACATGCCGCCGTTCACGGCAAGCAGAAACACAGCCCAGCGCCACGCGGCCATCTTCAGCAGGTACCGGCCCAGCATCGCGCCGCCAGTCATGGCGAAGAGAAAGTACTCAAGCTGCAGGTAGCGCATGGGCTGCAACGGCACCAGCCGTACCGGAGCAAAGGGCGCAAGCAGAACCATTGCGATCGCCTGCTGAAAGATACCGTAAAACAATACCGCCGACGCAAATCGCGCCAGTTGCGTCTCTCCGCGTTTGCGGGCAAAGCGCCAGAGCAGGGCAAAAAAGACCAGCGGCGCCAGCGCGCCCAGCCACTCGTACCAGGCCCACTGGTAGAGGAAGAAAAAGTGCCGCGTTTCCGTGGCCTTGAGCCAGGTGGGTGCAGCCGGTTCAAAGACCCAGCCCAATGGCATGAATACGGCTGCCGAACTTCGCAGTGCGCGCAATCGAAACCGCGCCGGGCCGAGCGGAGTCAACGCGAGAAACAGGCAGAAGGAAATACCGAAGGCGCCCATGATGGGGTGCATCGCAAATGCGAAGATAAGCAGCAGAATCGCCTGCCACAGATTCCCTGCGAGAATGCGCCATACCGCCAGCAAGATCAGAGCTGCGGCCAGATTGCGCGGGTGCAGATGCTGGTCGGCCATGTACAGCGCGGTACCAGAAACAGGCAGCGTAAACATGGCTGCGACCAGCGCCACGCCTGCCCAGCGCGCGGCGTCGCCGCGGAACAGCATGTTCAGAATCTTCCTGGTTGCCAGCAGAATCAGAAATAGCGAGATAAACTGCCAGAACAGCTCGGCCCACGCCAGCGGCATTCCGGTCCAGCGGACAAAGTGGGCCATGAATCCATCGAAGATGGTGGCCTGCATTTGCAGTTTGAAGAAGCGAGCGTCGAAGAGGAAAAGTGCGGGGTTCAGGCGCGCCTTTACGGCGGACAGATAAACACCGTCGTCTTCGAGGCCGGGATGGTAGCCCATCACCAGAAATCCCAGCACGGTGAAGAAGAGAACGCCAGGGAGGTCAACAGAGAGCCGCTGGCGCATTGGCCTGGATTCGTTCTCTGTTTCCTGAGGAGCTATTAGGGGATGCGCCACAGTAGTTAGCATACCGGAGCAAGCTGCAAAAGCGAGATGAAGACTCTCTTCGAGGCCCATGAACCATACCGCATGAATTCACTGGTCTTTGGCCCCATCGCCGCGTCGCCGGCGTAAACTTGCCAGCTTTCACTTCGAAGGTGTTTGCGATTGCCCGTTGCAGGTTTCTGGCTAGAGTTGCGGCAGGAGAAGGCGCAACAGCAGGAAGACGACCACGCCGGCGAAAAAAACCAGCGCCATGCGGATGCCAGGCTCGCGGTTGACCTCAGGCACCAGGTCGGTGGCGGCCACATAGAGCGCGACTCCCGCAGACACCGGCAGGCCGTAAGGAACCCAATGCGGCGCCAGTTGGATCACAAGCACTCCGGCCAGCGTAGCCCCCGCCAGCGTGACGGCAGAATTGAAGGCCGAAGCGCGGCTGCGTCCGCTGGCCATCATCACGCTCGCCATGGTAAATCCCTCCGGCCCCTTGTGCAGCAGAATGGCGAGGAAGATCAGCCAACCGAGCGAGTTTGAGAGCGCGAATCCCGAACCGATCGCCACGCCGTCGAAGAGCGAGTGCACGGTCAAGCCTCCCAGCACGGAGAAGCTCGTGTGTTTTGAGACAAACTCGTTGGTGTGGGTCTCTTCGCCGTAGTGAAAATGCGCGTTGATGGTGTGTTCGAGCAGATGCATCGCGCAATAGCCGGCCATGATCAGCGCCGGGCCCAGCTTGGAATTGAGCCGAATGCTCTCCGGCGTCATCTCCAGTAGAGCCGTGGCCATCAGGAATCCAGCGCCCAGCGCGACGAAATAGCGCAGATAACGTTCCACGCCGCGCGCTCGCACCAGGACAAAACCGCCAGCCACGTCGGCTAGTGCGGCAATCGTTCCGAGAATAAGCGAGGTCGTGAGCATCTTTCGAGAGGTGTAGGACTTCAGGTGTCAGAAATGATGGACTGAAACCTGAAACCTGTCTTTTTACCCGCTGTGCCTGATGTGCAAAACGTCTCCGTCCTGCACGATATATTCTTTCCCCTCCAGCCGCAGTGTACCTCTGGCGCGTGCGGCGGCTTCGGAACCGGCGTCGAGCAAGTTGTCCCAGCGAATGGTCTCGGCGCGAATGAAGTGGTGTTCAAGATCGGAGTGGATCGCTCCAGCCGCTTGTGGCGCCTTGGAGCCAGCCGGCACCGTCCAGGCGCGGCACTCGTCCTCACCGGCTGTGAAGAAGCTGATCAGACCCAGCAACTCGTAGCTCTTGCGAATCAGCCGCACCAGTCCGCTTTCATGCAGGCCGTAGCTCTCCAGAAAATCCGCGGCTTCCGCGTCGTCCATCTCGGCAAGTTCAGCTTCCACCTTGCCGCAGATCGCCGTGGCTGCGGCGTTGGGCCGGCGTGCGATGCCGTCCAGCTTGTAGCGGCCTACGGCGGCATCCAGATCGTCGCCCAGGGTTGCGCTCTCGTTGACATTCAACACATACAAAATGGGCTTCTGCGAGAGAAACATGAAGCCGCGAATGAGCTTCTTTTCCTCCGGCGTCATCTCCAGCTCGCGCAACGGAGTCTCTTTTTCGAGGCATTCCTTCGAGCGGAGCAGGAGTGCGTGCTCGCGCTCCAGGTCGGCGGTGCGCGCTTTTTTCAAGTCTTTCTCCACGCGCTCGATGCGCTTTTCCACCTGCGCAAGATCGCTCACGATCAGGTCGAACTCGACGTTCTTCGCGTCGCGTAGCGGATCGATCGGACCCACATGCGGCACAGCGTCGTTCTCAAACGTGCGCAGCACGTGAATGAGCGCATCGACGTTGCGCAGGTTGGTGAGGAAGGCGGTCTCCTTGAGCGACTCCTGGCCGATGGCCGCCACGTCCACGTACTCTACCGAGGCGTAGGTGGTCTTCTTCGGGGAATAGAGAGCGGAAAGCTTGTCGAGGCGCTCGTCGGGTACGCGCGCCACGCCGATATGCGCCTCGCGCGGATTCGAGAATCCGTGTTCCTCGATTTTGGCTTTAGTCAGAATCTTGAAGAGAGATGTCTTGCCTACCTGCGGCAGGCCGATAATTCCAGTTTTCATCGTCGATCCGTTGTGGCCGGCAAGTTTCAACCATCATCCGAGCCTCTTCGATGATACAGGAAGCGCGATCAACGGCCTTATCGAGACCGCGGTATTCGTCTGCCGATCCGGCCTAAAAGATCGGCCCCACCGTGCACCCACACACCGTGCACCGTGCCCCATCCTTTCCGCGCTCTTTGCGGAAAGGGTGGGAGAGCACGAAGCAAATCATAAGGGCCGCATCAATAATCATGCCGGGATCTGTCACGGCCGCGTGGCTTCTGCCCAGGCGATCAGGACCACGGTCGCGAGACCCAGCAGCAGAATTGTCTCTTCGACCAACTCGCTGCGCTTGTGCAGCTTGTTGAAATGAATGGTTGTGGGATTCGTCACCTCGGCTGTGTCGATCGCGCCGCCGGCTGCGATGCGGTCGCGCTCCATGCTGGGAATGATACCGAACTGCGAGTAGGCCGTAGCTGCGATCATCAGGACCAGGAGCACCATGGGCACAAGCACCGCGCGCGGCTTGTAGATGCCCCATGCGGGAGCCAGCGCCAGGATGGCGAGAGCAACCATGCCGGCGACCAGCCCCATGCCGTGCAGGATACGGAGCAGTTGGCCGACGATTGTGCCGGCCGTGTGCGTGTCGGGCCGCAGAGTGTTGAAAGTGATGGCGGCAACAACGGGGAAGAAGATCTCTGCCCCAATCCAGACGATCAGGGACAAAGAGAGCAGCGATCGAAGAAGGGTTCTCATAGGGCAGATAACAGATGACAGGTTTCAGGTGTCAGTGAACAGTGTAGCTCCCGGCGCTCACTTCGGGGCGACACGCGCGATCATCGTCCAGGGCAATCGTCCGTCCTGCCCCTGAAACCTGATCCCTGAAATTTAGCTCTTCTTCAGCGCCCGCTTCAGCACGGTCTCGAGCGCAGCTTTCTGCTCGGCGTACTCATTGGCCGGTAGCGTTCCGGCGATGCGCTCGCTCTCCAGAGCAAACAACTCCTCCTTGAGAGCATTGAGCAGTGCGGACTTCTTGCCAACAGGTGTGGCCGGCGTCATAGCGGATGCCGCAATTCCTGCAGGCGCAGCGACGGCAGCGGCCGGACCGGTTGCAGTTGCGGGCTTGCGCAACAGAAAAGCTGCAACCGCCGCCAGCAGCAGCGCCAATCCGCCGAGAATCCACCACTTGTATTTCGACAGCGGGTCAGGCGTGTTGATCGGCTCGCCAATTCCGCCTCCTGGGCCGCCTTCCGCGGCGCCCTGGCCGCTATTCCCTTGCGCGCTTTGATCCTCGCGCGGGAACGAGCCTGTGCCCGAGACTGTGAACGTGATTTCCTTGCCCGGCGCTGCATTCTTCAACAGAAACGTCTGCACCCCGGGATCTTGCGGCGAAGATTCGAATCCTGCTCCACTGAGTGTCATGGATGTGGGCAGAACGACCCACACGGTGTCCGCGGGCAAGGTGACGACCGAGTGAAAGGTGTATTTGCCGTTGTTGTAGGGCAGATTGTACTGAATCTGAAACAGCGTGCCCTTGCCGCCCTCATCCGGCTGGATGGGGAAGTTGAAGGAGTAGTGGCCCTTGGGACCGTCGGGATCGAGCTTGACGCTGGTCGGCAGGCTGTTTGAGCCGGGCCGCTGCGCCGACACATCGCCCAGCACCGCGTCCTCGGGCAGAACCACTTCAAACGATCGCTTGCTCCACTGCGTACGCTGCGGCGAACTCTCATTGTGCAGGTCGTACCGCTCCACCACGCGGAGTTGTCCATTGTCGGTCTCGATACCGCTTACGTGTTCGGCGATGGTCACGCCGTCCACCTTGGCCGCCACGTCGTACACCGAAACATCGCCTGTGCCTCCGCCCTGCGGCGCAGAGACAAAGTAGTCCGCGCCCTGGTGCGTCACGCGGATCAAATAGGGATTGCTGCCGGGCAGATTCAGTTTGTAGTGTCCGCTGGCATCGCTGGTGGTGCGGCCCACCTCGCTCATGCCCGACATCGGTTCAAGCAGAACGACGGCATCACCGGCGGAAGGCTTGCCGGTTGTTCCATCAGTCACGGTTCCAGTCACAGTGGCAGCCTTTGCCAACGTGCCGGCGAGCAGAGAAAAAATAGCTGCGCAGAACAAAACAGACTTCGTCAATTTCATAAGGGCGATCTCTTTCTTCAAGTCGTACACGGAGTAAAGGCCTGAAGCAAACGCAGATTCCGCGCCTCCGTTTTTGCTCAGGATGCTGTATGCGACCGTGCAGGCAATTAGATCTGCTGCAACAGTTCGATCTCCGCCAGTAACTGCGCGGTTTCGTGTTCGAGTGCCGCGCGCTGGACCTGAAAATCCTCTTCAGGATACTTCCCGGCGCGGTATTCAAAGTTCAGGTCGCGGAGATTTTCGTAGAGCTGTTCCTTACGTTCCAGCAGAAAGTCGAGCCGTGTCTTTTCCCGGTGGCTGGCAAAGCTGTTTTCCGGCCAGAAGGTATAAAGAAACAGTGCGAAGAGCAGCAGTAATCCCGCGATCAATCCCTGCGTTTCCGTCATGGCTTAGAATCCTCCTTCGCCGCCGTCGATGTTTGTTTCACGTCGAATGCGATCCAGACGCTTCCGCTCTTCCGGATCGAGAGCGGCCTGTTCCGCGGCGACGGCTGCCAACGGTTTTCCTCCCAGGCCCGTCCAGCGCCGGACAAGAAGCATTGTTCCCACTAATGCCGCGGCAAAGACGGCAAAGGGCGCAATCCAGGCAATGAGGTCAAAGCCCTTTGTCGGCGGCGCGGCGAGCACAGTCATGCCGTATCTTGCGGCGAAGGCATCGAGAATCTGTTGATCGCCAAGACCGGAGCCAATGGCTGCGCTGAGCTCATTGCGCATGTGACCCGACTCCGGACAGCCTACGTGGTTGCACTCGCCCAGCAGTTGCGCGCAGCCACAGGTGCACATCAGGCGGTGGCCCAGGTCGTTGAACCGGGAGCTTGCGTTGCTGGCGCCGAGGGAAAAACATACGGCGACAGCCAGCAGCAGAGCCTGCGCAACTTTCAGGCCGCGGGCAAAGTTTGTACTCCAGAACCAGTCGGCTCGGCGAAAGGCAACCGCGGATGCATCGACTCGTCCTGGCTCTGCCTGGGCTTTGCTCAGGTTAACAGGCTTGTTTTGCCTGGATGCCATTAGTCGCCTCCCTTTAGCGCCGGCTCGGCAGAGGCCGCTTGCGCGGCAGGTACGCGTAGAGTTGCGGTTGCCGGCGAGAGGCTGGGAACAAGGGCGACAATCGAACCGAAGACCATGACGATCAGGCCAATCCAGATCCAGCCGACGAGCGGGTTCAGGAACGCCTTGATGATAGGCTGGCCAGTGTCGGGATTCGACCCTTCATAGACCACGTAGAGATCCCACTCCGGCGTCGAATGAATCGAAACCATGGTTTGCGGCTGGCCGCTGGCGTGATAAACGCGGCTCTCCGGCGCGATCTGGAAGGCGTATTTGCCGTCCTTGTAGACGTTCAGCATCGCATAGTTTGAGTCGTAGTTGTCGTTCGAGTCCTGCGTAAACCCGGTGCACTGCAAGGTGTATGGGCCGACGCTCATGCTGCTCTTGAGTCCCAGTTCACGCTCCACACTGCGGTTGAAGGCTGCTCCGCAGAGTCCCACGACAGTAATCACAACACCGATGTGAACCATGTAACCGCCGTAACGGCGGGTGTTGCGCCGCGTGAGCAGCACAATGGCCGCAAACAGGTTGCGCCCGGTTTGCCTGCGGATTACCGCGGCTCCGCGCAGAAACTCCGCCACGATCGCGGTAAGCACCGCGGCCCCGATCGCAAAGCCTACCAGCGCGTAGAAGTGGCCGGTGCTGAATGCGCCATCTACCCACGGATTCGCGCCCGCGAGGAGACAGATGATCACCGTGCTCCACAACGCAATCACCGGAAGTACAAAGTTGCGCTTGATGGCCTTGAGTGAGGTGGCGCGCCAGGGCAGCAACGGCCCAACGCCCGTGAGAAACACCAGAAACAATCCGATGGGCACGGCCACATTGTTATAGAACGGAGCGCCAACCGTGACTTTGCTGCCTTGCACGTATTCGGAAAGGATGGGGAACAGCGTGCCCCACAGAATCACGAAGCAGGCCGTGAGCAGCACCAGGCTGTTGAACATAAAGCTCGACTCACGGCTGACGAGAGACTCCAGTTCGCGCTCGCTCTTCAGGTGGCTGCGCTGCAAGATGTAGGTGAAGATGCAAACCACCAGCACAATCACCATGAACACCAGGAACCAGTAGCCGATTGACGATTGCGCGAAGGCGTGCACCGAACTCACCAGGCCGCCTCGGGTCAGCATGGTGCCCAGCATCGTGAGAAGGAATGTGGAGAAGATCAGCCACACATTCCAGCTCTTCATCATGCCCTTGCGCTCCTGCATCATCACCGAGTGCAGAAAGGCTGTGCCAGTCAGCCATGGCATCAGGCTCGCGTTTTCAACCGGATCCCATCCCCAGTAGCCGCCCCAGCCGAGCACAGCGTAAGCCCAGTGCATGCCGAGGAAGATGCCGCAGGTCAGGAATACCCAGGTCACCATCGTCCAGATGCGCGTGACGCGAATCCATTTCTCGCCAGGGTAGCGCATCATCAAGGCGGCAAGGGCAAACGCGAATGGCACCGAAAATCCCACATAGCCCAGGTAGAGCAGCGGGGGGTGAATCACCATCTCCGGATATTGGAGCAGTGGATTCAGGCCGTTGCCGTCTTCGGGAATGACGCCCTTGAGCAGCGAAAACGGCGGCGCGGCAAAGTTGAGCACCAGCAGGAAAAAGACCTGAATGCCGGCCAGGATCGTGCCGGCGTAAGCGAAGAGCTTGACGTCTGTCTTGTGCCGCAGGCGAAGAATGAAACCGTATCCGCCCAGCAGCCAGGCCCAGAACAACAGCGAGCCCTCCTGACCGCTCCAGAGCGCCGCGAACTTGTACGGAATGGGGAGGGCGCGGTTGGAGTGCTCAAGAATGTAAGTAATCGAAAAGTCGTTGGTTAGAACCGACCAGACCAGAGCAAAGGCAGCCCCGCTTACCGCGATGAAGCTGGCGATTCCGGCGCGGCGCGCAGTGTCTGCCAGCCGCTCCGGCGAGATGCGCGCCGGCTGTCCTGTGGCGAGAAGCCGCAACGCCAATGTGCCCGCCAACAGGTTGTAGGCGGCCAATGCCAAGGCGATAAGAAGACAAAAACTCCCGAAAGCTGCCATGAAGACTCCAAAAACATTTTCGCCGATTTTCGCCGGCGCGCGGGGAGGGGAACAGGGAACCTCGCCGACATCCTTATTCTCTATCCATAATAGGCCTAAACGGTGTGATTAGGCTCACACAACTGATCGGCATGAAGTTCGGCAAATCGGCGCAGATTCTCCCCGTCCATTCAGGCTGCGAAGTCAGCCCGGCCTCTGGCCCACCTGCCACATAGGGCGCAAAGGTTGCCCCGTAGAGAAACCGGAAACTCAAGCCTTGGCGCTTTTCTGGCCGGCGAGCATCCGTCCAGTAAGGGAAAGCATCTCTTCTGGCCCAAAAGGCTTGGCCAGGAAGACCACGCGCGATTGTGGGTAGTCTTTGGGCGATTCCCCGGTAGCGCCCAGAACAAGAACCGGCAGGTTGGGCATACGGGTTCGAATCTCTGAAATAAACACGGGACCGCCGATTCCCGGCATGTGATGGCCAGAGATGACCAGGCTTAATTTGCTCGCCAGGTCTGGCTGCTCGATGAAACAAAGCGCCTCTGCCGCGTCGGTGGCGCGGCGGACTTCGCCGAACCGCCTTTCGAGGATAGATACCATGAAGGACGCCTGTAGTGGGTCGTCATCGACCAGAAGAATTGTTGCCATGAATCCCGCGTAACGCGTCTAAGCCGGTCTTGCCGCGCGATTGTATTTTCGAACTGAGTAATGGGATGACGCTTGGCCGCGTTCGGTTGTCTGCGCAGGGCGGTTCCCCGATTACGTGAAAAGAAACTCCTTGTCGCGCAACTCTTTGATCGCGTCGCGCAGCTTGGCGGCTTTCTCGAACTCGAACCTCTTTGCTGCCTCGCGCATCTCGGTTTCGAGCCTTGCAATGTAGCCGTCAAGCTCTTCCTGCGTTTTGAACTCGGGAACACCCGCGGTCTCCTGCTCATCGATCTCGCCGTATTCCGTCTTGAGAATGTGCGCAAGACCCATATCCGCCTGGCTGATGACCGACTGCGGCACGATGCCGTTTTCCTCGTTGTAAGCACGCTGAATGGCGCGGCGGCGATCAGTCTCGTCGATCGCCCGGCGCATCGAGTCCGTAACCCTGTCGGCGTAAAGAATTGCCTTGCCTGCAACGTGGCGCGCCGCGCGGCCCATCGTCTGGATCAGCGAGCCCGCGGAACGCAGAAAACCTTCTTTGTCAGCGTCGAGAATCGCCACCAGCGAGACCTCGGGCAGATCGAGTCCCTCGCGCAGCAGATTGATGCCGATCAGCACGTCGTACTCGCCTTTGCGCAAAGCGGCCAGCAGCTTGACACGCTCCAGCGTCTCGATCTCCGAATGCATGTAACGGCAGCGCACGCCCACCTCGGTGTAGTAGCCGGCCAGATCCTCGGCCATGCGCTTGGTGAGCGTGGTGACAAGCACGCGCTCGTTGCGTTTGGCGCGGTCGCGAATCTCGGCTAACAGATCATCGATCTGGCCCTTTACCGGCCGAATTTCAACCTCTGGATCAACAAGCCCCGTGGGCCGAATCACCTGCTCGACCACCACGCCGCTCGACCGCGTCAGCTCGTATGGACCCGGCGTGGCCGAGACGTAGACTACCTGGTGCACGCGGTTCTCGAACTCCTCGAATTTGAGCGGGCGGTTGTCCATCGCCGAAGGCAGACGGAAGCCGTAATCGACGAGGTTTTGTTTGCGGCTGCGATCCCCGTACCACATGCCGTGCACCTGCGGAATGGTTGCGTGACTCTCGTCGACAAAGAGCAGAAAATCGCGCGGGAAGTAATCCAGCAGCGTGGGTGGCGGCTCGCCCGGCAGCCTGCCGGAAAAATGCCGCGAATAGTTCTCGATGCCGTGGCAGTAGCCCATCGACTTGATCATCTCCAGATCGAAACGCGTGCGCTGGTGCACCCGCTGCGCCTCCACCACGCGGCCTTCGGATTCGAGATGCGCCACCCACTCGTTCAGCTCGGCGGTGATGGAGTCGATGGCTTCAGCCTTGCGCTCCG
The DNA here is from genome assembly GCA_049977045.1 of Occallatibacter sp. Taxonomy (GTDB): domain Bacteria; phylum Acidobacteriota; class Terriglobia; order Terriglobales; family Acidobacteriaceae; genus Telmatobacter. The sequence goes on along the minus strand of JBMFHB010000004.1, from coordinate 90,788 downwards.
GCTGCACCACGTAGTGGCTCTTGGGATAGATCGGCAGCCGCGAATACTTCTGTTTGACGGTGCCGAACAAGGGATCGATCTGCGCCAGCGACTCGATCTCGTCGCCAAACATCTCGATCCGGTAGGCCGATTCGTCGTAGGTAGGAAAGATCTCGATCACGTCACCGCGCACGCGAAATGTTCCGCGCCGGAAGTCCGTGTCGTTGCGCTCGTAGAGAATCTCCACCAGCCGCCGTGTGATGTCCTTGCGGCTGATCTGCTGGCCTTTCTCAAGCAGCAGCAACATGCCGTAGTAAGCCTCCGGCGAGCCGAGACCGTAGATGCAGCTCACCGAGCTGACGATGATCGCGTCGCGGCGCTCGAAGAGCGATCGCGTGGCCGAGAGGCGCAGCTTGTCGAGCTCTTCGTTGATCGTGGCTTCTTTTTCGATATAGAGGTCGCCGGCGGGAATGTACGCCTCCGGCTGGTAGTAGTCGTAGTAGCTCACGAAGTACTCGACCGCGTTCGAGGGAAAGAACTGCTTGAATTCGTGGTAGAGCTGCGCCGCGAGGGTTTTATTGTGTGCCAGAATCAGCGCCGGCCGGTTCGACTGCTCAATCACCTTGGCCATGGTGAAGGTCTTGCCCGACCCAGTCACGCCCAGCAGCACCTGGTGCTGCTCACCCGCAGCCAAGCCGTCAAGAATCTGCTCGATCGCCCGTGGCTGGTCGCCCTTGGGTTTGTAGCTGGTGACGAGCTGAAAGTCCATGGAAGCCATTATATCGGCAAGGGCGAATAATGAGCGAAAAGTCTTTCGCAGCCTCTCTGCCCCTCCGCAAGCGCTGTCATCCTGAGGCGCAGCCGAAGGATCTGCGGTTGCTTCTCAGGCGTCCATACGGTCCAGGGCTCGCCGGTAATCGGCAGGCTCGCAGTCGTACCAGTTGCGGCTGAGGTCGGTCCAGGTTGGGTTCACGGATTCGATGAGCGCGATCTTCTTCGAGCGTCGCCAGCCTTTGAGCTCCTTCTCGCGCGCGATCGCCGCCTGCACATCCTGGTGACGCTCGAACCAAACCAGACGATCGCAGTTGTAACGCGCGGTGAACCCGTCATGCTCCTTCCATTTGTGCTGGAAGACACGCTTCAGCAGATCGCCGGTCACGCCGACGTAAAGCGTGTGACTGCGGCTGGCCATCATGTAGGTGCAGTAGGAGCCTTCGTGCATGAGCATATAGTACGCCGGCAGAGATGGCGACTGAGAAAAGCAACCGCAGTCACGTATGGCTCTGTTGGGCCCCCCGAAGAACATGCGAATTCGGCCAGGAACAACCGCAGATCCCTCGTCGCGGCGCTCCTCGGGATGACAGAGTCAGAGGCAGGCGGCGAATTTTCAGGGCAGATCCTTCGGCTGCGCCTCAGGATGACAGCCATGACTGAAGTTACCGGTCCCCCACCCTTACGACGTTGTTTGTCGTCAGGCTGAAGGACCGCGACTCGTGATCAGGGAGTTGCCAATCGCTCCGCGCTCCGCCATATCTCAATCCCGAAACCTGGAAACCAGGCAAGATCATCGTGTCACAAACTCACGCGATCTTAGCCAGCGTCCGCATGACAAATTGCGGATCGGCGTCAATGAGGGTAAGCATCGCACGAGCGGCTGCTTCCGGCTGGCGGCGGCCAGACTCCCAATGACGAACGGCATCCACGGATAAACCAAAACGATGGGCAAAGCGCTCCTGGCTGAGGCGCAGGCGCTTGCGGATGCCTCGCACGTCGACGGTCTCAGGCAGCGTGACCTTGTACCCCTTGCGTTTCCCCTCCATGTAGGCGCGGGCTTCTGCTATGCCTTGCGCCATTTCTTCAAACAATTTGCTCATCGCGTCCCCCTCGTTTCGACAAAGATAGCAGGCCATTGGCATGATTAATCGAGACGAATGCCGTGGTATCGGAGTCTGCATGTTGAGATTCCCTTGCACGGGTAAACAAAACTGTGTACTCTTGATTCAGCCATGAAGAGCTAGGAATTCAAGCGTTGGCTGGCGAAACAGGGCGTGACTTTCGGAAGCCAGGAGGGTTCGCACCTCAGGCTCTACTATCAGGGCCGGCTTTCGGTTCTCCCAATGCATCATAAGGACATTTCGAAAGGCCTGCTCGAAGATATCAAAAAGCAACTCGGGCTTAAGAAGAAGCAGGAGTAGGAACATGCAGGGATATCCCGTCAAACTCCGCAAAAGCGAAGGTTTTCTGGTCGTCAGCTTCCCCGATATTCCGGAAGCGCATACCCAGGGCGTCGATCGAGCCGAAGCTCTCGCCATGGCCAAGGAAGCCCTCGAACTCTCCATGGAGTTCTATTTCGACGACATGCGTCCGGTGCCGATGCCATCGAAGCCCAAGCGGGGCCAGGCGGTGGTGGAGCTGGCGCCGAGCGTCGCGGCCAAGGTGCTTTTGTTGAACGAAATGCTGCGCCAGAAAGTTCGTCCCATCGAATTGGCGCGGCGGCTGGGCACAACCAAGCAGGAAGTGAACCGGCTGACGAATCTTCGCCACCCTACCAAGATCGACCGGATCGATGCGGCGCTGCGGGCACTGGGCAAACGGCTCTACGTCGAAGCTGCGTAAATCGTCATAGGGCGGGAGAATCCGTTCCCTGTACACTGTCCCCATGACAAAGCGCATCGGCGTACACCTCGGTACGGCGGGCGGAGCCTCGAACGCTGTCGAACGCGCGCGCGAGATCGGCGCCAACACCTTTCAGATATTTTCTTCCAGTCCGCGCATGTGGCGCGCGCCCAGGGTCGATCCCAAACAGGGCGAGCGCATGAGGGAACTGCGCAAGAAGTTCGACGTCGGCCCGCTCGTGATTCATACCAGCTATTTGGTGAACGTGTGCAGCCAGTCGGCCGATGTGCGCGAGAAGAGCGTGGCGGCGTTTCGCGGGGAGATCGAGCGGGCGCTGGCGCTGGGCGCAGAGTATCTGGTGCTGCATCCCGGCTCGTGGAAGGGCCTGACTCGCGAAGAGGGGCTCAGGCTGGCCGCCGAGTCGATCGAGCGCGCGATTGACGGCCTTCCGTGGCAGGGAACCGGCTTTCACATCTTGATTGAGAACACCGCGGGAGCGGAGTTCTCATTGGGCGGCAGCTTTGAGCAGGTGGCGGAGCTGGTCGCCCGGTTGAAGCGCCATGCGCCTGTGGCCGTGTGTCTCGATACCTGTCACACATGGGTCGCGGGATACGATCTGGGCTCGGCCGAGGGCTACGAAGAGACGATGAAGCAGGCAGCGGCGACCGTGACGCATGAGGCCGTGCGCGTGTGGCACTGCAACGACGCCAAAGCCGCTTGTGGATCGAAGCTCGACCGGCACGAGCACATCGGCGAGGGAACACTCGGGCTGGAAGCGTTCCGGCGGCTCCTGAACGACCCGCGCTTTGCCCACTCTGCCTTCATCGCGGAGACGCCCGTCGACGAACCCGGCGACGAGGAGCGGAATGTGCTCGCGCTGAAGGGTCTGGTGAAAGTTTGACTTCATTCGCGCGTGGGTGAACCGCCCAATGCGCACCGCTTTTTTCGCCTTCCCCCCACTTGCGCGCCTCGGCTCCGGGGATAAGAATAGATGTGCCGCAGATACGCGCGTGTGAGGCCAACAATGGCCGTAAAAGTTTTTGCCTTCGCAATTTGCGCGCTCGCGTTGAGCGCGTCGTCTCCAATTCTTGGCGCGGTATTTGGTAGCCGAACTGCGCAAGCGCAACAAATGGGAAGCCCTGCCCGGCTAGCGCGGTAGCCGTATACGGCGATCTATGAGACCACGCAAGTGAGAACGCTGGCTGATCGGTCCACTGTCACCCGGCAAGCCACCGTAGTCGTGGCTGTTGACGCGCAGGAGCGAAAAATGACTGCAACGACAGGGGGCGCGCAGGCTGGGCAGGCGCGGAAGACACACATCGCAGTGTTCGATCCAATCGCGCATACGCGGCTCAGTTGGGTCTCTCCGGGAAAAGAAGCAACCGTATCCGCGATGCCAATCCGCGCAACCATGCCGTGCCCGTCGGACGTGGCTGAGCAGTCGATATTCATCGTGCGGCCCGGCTCTGGAGCCAAACCTCTGAGCGTCAAATCGACCGTGGAAGATCTGGGCATAGAGACGATTCAGGGAGTTGAGGCGAGGGGAAAGCGAACCACCACGACAATTCCGGCAGGAGCCGTGGGAAACAGCGAACCGCTTGTGCGCACCGTGGAGTTATGGACAGCGGTCGCACCCAGTTTGAGAAGTATGGTTGCGCGCGAGGTAATTGACGATCCGCAGTCGGGAAAAACGACGAAAGAATTGGTGCGGCTCAATGAGACTGCGCCGGATCCTTCGGTCTTTCGCGTGCCGCCGCGGTATAAGATCGTCAATCGCGAAGTGAAAATCGACGCATGTACGGACGCGGAGGAATTTGCACCTGCCGCGCCGCCTTCTCAGTAGCCGCTATCCGCCCATTTACACTGAGAAGTTATGGCGGACGAAAAAGAACTGCGTTACGACCCTGCAACAATCGAGCAGAAATGGCTTGAGCGGTGGGCCGCGGACCCGAAACTCTATGCCGCGGAGCCTGCCACAAGCAACAAGCCGAAGTATTACGTGCTGGAGATGCTGCCTTATCCCAGCGGCCAACTGCACATGGGCCACGTGCGCAATTACGCCATCGGCGACGCCCTGGCGCGGCAGATGTGGATGCGCGGCTACAACGTGCTGCACCCCATGGGCTGGGATGCCTTCGGGCTGCCCGCCGAAAACGCCGCGCTCAAGAACAATACGCCGCCCCGCGAGTGGACGCTGGCAAATATTGCAGCCATGAAGCGCCAGATGCTGCGGCTGGGTCTCAGTTACGACTGGGCCACCGAGGTCACCACATGCCTGCCCGAGTACTACCGCTGGAACCAGTGGTTTTTTCTGCGCATGGTCGAGGGTGGGCTCGTCTACCGCAAAAAGAGCAAGGTGAACTGGTGTCCGGAGTGCGCCACCGTGCTGGCCAACGAGCAGGTGGTAAACGGCTGCTGCTGGCGGCATGAAGACACGCTGGTCGAGCAGCGCGATCTGGAACAGTGGTTCCTGCGCATCACGGCCTATGCGCAGGAGTTGCTCGACGGCCTCGACAAGCTCGAAGGCTGGCCCGAAAAGGTGCGCACGATGCAGCGCAACTGGATCGGGCGCAGCGAAGGGACCGAGGTGGATTTTGGGCTGGAAGGAAGCCCGAAGAAGATTCGCGTCTTTACCACGCGTGTCGATACGATCTTTGGCGCGACCAGCGTGCAACTGGCCCCCGAGCATCCGCTGATAGCGGAGTTCGCGGCCTCCGGCGCGAAGCTGAAGGAGCAGGTGGAAAAGCTGCTGGAAGAGCAGCGTAAAGCCAGGGAATCCGGAGATGTGGGCGCTATCGAGAAGCACGGCGTCCCGACGGGCCGGTTCGCCATCAATCCCTATAACCGCGAGCGTGTCCCCATCTGGGTAGCGAATTACATCCTCATGGACTACGGCACCGGCGCCATCATGAGCGTTCCCGCGCATGACGAGCGCGACTTCGAGTTTGCCAACAAGTACGGGATCGAGATTCGGCAGGTGATTCAGCCAGTTCAGGAAGAGGATGGAACGAAGCTGCTTCCGTTCTGTTCGGAAGGCGGCGTGCTGGTGAACTCCGGCGAGTACGACGGAAAGACTTGCGCCCAGGCGCAAAAGCTACTTCAAGAGGCCGCTGTGCGCGGAGGTTTTGGCGAGGCGAAGGTCATCTATCGCCTGAAGGATTGGGGCGTGAGCCGGCAGCGCTACTGGGGCACGCCGATCCCGATGATTCACTGCGAGAAGTGCGGCCTGGTCCCCGTTCCAGACGAGCAGTTGCCGGTAATTCTGCCTGAAAAGATCGAGATTACGCAGCAGGGCGGCTCGCCGCTGGGCCGCGTGGCCGACTTTGTCAACGCCCCCTGCCCCAGGTGCGGCGGCGCGGCGCGGCGCGAAACCGACACCATGGACACCTTCGTCGATTCAAGCTGGTACTTCTATCGCTACACCGACGCGCGCAACTCTTCTGCTCCCTTCGGACGAGAGCATGCGGACTATTGGTTTCCCATCGACCAGTACATCGGCGGCGTAGAGCACGCCATTCTGCACCTGATTTATTCGCGCTTTTGGACCAGGATGATGCGCGATCTGGGAATGATCGAGAACGATGAGCCTGCGCAGCGCCTGTTTACGCAGGGCATGGTGATTAAAGACGGCGCCAAGATGTCGAAGTCGAAGGGCAACGTGGTCTCGCCCGACGACATGGTGGCCCGCTACGGCGCCGATGCCACGCGCATGTACGCCCTGTTTGCCGCCCCGCCGGACCGCGACCTCGATTGGCAGGAGGACGGTGTAGCTGGCGTGAGCCGGTTCCTCGGGCGGGTCTGGCGCGTTGTAACGAAACATGCGCAACTGGCCAAATCCGCTTCCGCGCAAGCTGCTGCCCCGAATGGACGCGACTTGCGTCGTACCCCGGAGGGAAGCCCGACAGAGGTCAAGCTCCGCCGCAAGCTGCACCAGACGATTGCCAAGATCACGCAAGACTTCGCGGGCCGCTGGCACTTCAACACCTGCGTGGCCGCCATCATGGAACTGGTGAACGAGTTGCAGAACGCCGACGCGCAACTGGCGTCAGGCGAGGTTTCTGCGCCGGTAGCAGGCGATCTCTTGCGCACGCTGGTCCTGCTGCTGGCGCCGTTTGCGCCCTTCCTGGCTGCGGAACTGTGGGAGGAACTTGGTGAAGACGGAGCAGTTCTTCGCGCGCCGTGGCCAAAGAGCGATCCCGAACTGGCCAAAGAAGATGAGATTGAGATTCCGGTGCAGATCAACGGCAAGCTCGTGCATGTGGTGAAGGTTCCCGCAGGCTCCAACGCCAAAGAGATCGAAGCTGCGGCTCTGGCCGATGAGAAGGTGCGCAGCCGTACGGCTGGCAAGAATGTTGCGAAGGTGATTGTGGTGCCGGGCAGGGCCGTGAATCTGGTTGTGAAGTGAGGTCCGGCGGCATGGCGAATCTCGAAGCGGCACGGCCGGTGCGCGGGACGCAACTACTCGTGGAGCACATGGGCGCAATCCTCAAGCGCCCCTTGCTGATTGCCATCGAGATCGGCTGGCGGTGGCTGTTCGGCGTTCCGTTTCTCTGGCTCTGCTGGCGGCAGGCGCAAGAGTTTCTTGCCGCGTATCCTCTCGATTCTTCAGGCCTCGATTCCATCGATACGTTTAATCCCTGGGTCGCGGCGGTTCAGATCTCGCATGGCATCTCATTTTATGAGCCGCATGTGCTGGCTGCGCTGCGCTGGCTCCTGCCGGCCGCGGCGCTGGCCTGGATCGCGATCTCCGGTTTGGGCCGCGGCCTTTTGCTCAGCCGATTGGAGGCGCGAATACGATTTCAGCCCTTCACGGCAATGATCTTTCAGGCGGCGTGGCTGGCGCTTTTCGCGCTTGCGGTCTGGGGATGGCTGCGCTCGATCGCCTGGGTCACGGCGACGCACATCGACGTGCAGGGCGAACCGGACCTGGTGGGCTACTTTATCTGGGCGATCTTTCTGTCGCTCGGATTCTTCACAGCATTTGCGCTTGCCAGTTGGCCGTTGACGATTGCGCCGCTGCTGGTGAATCTCGAAGATCGCTCGTTGCTCTCCGCCGCCTGCGAGAGCCTGCGATTGGGCCGTGGATTTACAAGCAAACTCGTTGAGATCAACCTGGTGATGGGCATCGTGAAGCTTGCGCTGATCGTGCTCGCCATGGTCTTTTCCGCCGCGCCTCTGCCATTCAGTGATCAGTTGGGCGCAGGCGCGATGCAACTGGCGGTGGCAGTTGCCATGGTCTTTTATTTAGTAGCCAACGATTTCTTCCAGGTGGTGCGACTGAAAGCGTTTCTGGCGTTCTGGAAGACGTTCCGGCAACAGGAAGCCGGCGCGTTGTGAATTGCGCGAGACCGCTACATCTCAACCCGCCAGACTGAAAGCGTGGCCGCCCACCGCAACAGGCCTGGCTCCGCGAATCCCGCTGACTCTCGTCAGAACAGCTTCATCCGGATGACGAAGTACTTCCTGGGATCCTCGCGAATGCTCTTAAGGAGCTGCTGGGCCTGATCCATCGTCTGATCGGCGTGATCGTAAAGCGCCCTGTTCTTGACGAGCTGGCCCGCGCTGCCTTCTCCCGCATTCACGCTTTTCAGGATTCCGTCGAGGTTTGTGATGGCGTCGTCGAGTTTCGCTGCAAGCGCCGGATCTTTGGCAAGCTTGCCTAGCGCCCCGTTGCCCGCGTTGATCGACGCCGTAAGCTGGTTGAGGTTCGAGACGGCGGAGTTGAAGTTGTTGTAGAGGGCCTCGTCCTTGAGGAGCTTGCCGGCGGTACCCTGGCCGGCGTTCAATTCGGTCGCGATGGCGTTCAACTTGTCGACTGTCGAATCGAGCTTGGTGTAGAGCGAATCGTCATTGACGAGTTTGCCGAGCGAACCCTTGCCGTCGGTTACGGCCTGAGTCACGGTTTGCAAGTTCGTTGCGATGTTCACGACCTTGTTCTTCAGCGACGGGTCGTTAACAATCGCGCCGAAGACGCCGCGAGTGGAGTTCATCGAGTCGATCAGTATATCGATCTTCTGAATCAGCCGGTTGACCTCCTGGATGGAAACCTGGCTGGTGGCGACCACCTGCGCGATCGTCGGAGAATCGGAGACGGCAATCTCGGCGTTGTTGGCCGGTGGCGGACCGCTTGCTTTCCGGGAATCGATATCGACATAACTTTCGCCGAGCACGCCGGCCGGAGTGATGCGAGCAACCGAATCGGTGTGAAGCAGCGGCCAGAACCTTTCACCCAGCCGCATCGTGACTTCAACCGGGTAAGGATTTCGCTCGGGCACTACGCGAGTCTTGGTCACGTTGCCTACGGTGACCCCATCGAGCGAGACCACGGCGCCGACTTTGAGGCCGGAGGCGTTGGCAAAGTAGGCGCGAAGTGTATGCTTATGCCCGAAGCTGCCGCCCGTAGTGCTGTTCATGAGAAAAACGAGGGCAATAAGCACCGCCATGGCGGCCAGCACCAGCAATCCAACCTTCAATTGTGACCACTGAATCTCTTTACGGCTTGGCACGATCCTCCTCGCACGAGAAAATAGCCAGTCGACGCCTAGGAGCCTGTCGGGCATAGATTTCATGCCATTTAGAATCAACAACTTACAAAATCTACCATGTTTGGTATGTTGTTGATTCCATGTCGGTTACAAAATCTCAAATGCTTATGCCCGACGCACTCCTAGAGAATAGCAGAATGGGCGAACTCACCGCGCGTCTTCCAGTACGACACTGGCCGCGGCAAGGCCGCTCGTGTGCGTGAGCGAAAGATTGGCGCGGACGACCCCATGACGCTCGGCTATTTCCGCGGCGCGGCCATGGAATCGCAGAGTCGGCCGGCCGCTCGGCTCACGCACGACTTCAATTTCAAGCCAACTGACACCGTGGCTGATACCGGTGCCGAGCGATTTGGCCGCAGCCTCCTTGGCGGCAAAGCGGGCGGCGAAGCTCTCAGTGGAGTTGCGCTTGCGCAGGCAATATGCCTGTTCGGCAGGAAGGTAGACGCGGTCGAGAAAGCGCCGGCCGTAGCGATCCACTGCGCGCTGAATGCGGGCAATCTCTGTCAAATCGATTCCGGAACCGGTAATCACGTTATCTTTCACGCTACAACATGAGCCTGTCGCCCCGCGCACCTTCCACCGGGCAAGAATCACAATGACCGCCCGGCAGTTGTACCTGAAGTTCACATTCCATTACTGAAGCATGTCGCGCAGGCGCTGAAATTGTTGAGGTTGTGCCAAAGGCGGTCAAGTGGCGTTCGACTCCGGGACAGCTTTGATGTTGCCCCAGCCATCTCCGATAAAGGCACTGTGAGAAGCCAGAACCAAAACCAGGGCAGCATTCAGGCAGACACCATCCCCTGGGCGATGCGGATGAAAGCGGTCAGTACCGATGAGCCGTCGCATTTGGTGCAGTCTCTCACCGGGGCAATTCTGGGTTGCGGAGGATGGGTGCTCAGTCGCGGAGCCAACGACGCAGGCGCCATCAACATGCTCTTTGAGTTCGAGCGCCGGACGTGCGTGGAGATCTACAGCGTGCTGATTGCGGCGGGTCTCGACCTGAGTCCAAATGGACACATGCGTTTCACCGAACTCTGCCAATGCACGCGCAGCCAGCAGCGCAATTGTGGCGGCGAGATCGCCAGCGTAGACCTCGAGGTGCAGACCTATCCCGCCGAGATTGTCAGCGCAGTGCGTTACGCGGGACAAATGTAGATTTGCTGTTGCAGCGATCCGCATTCTTCCTCCTTTTGCGCCCGGAGTGGCGCACTTTTTTTGAAGGCAAGCGCGATGAAACGATTTGTTGACCGCGCTAGCGGCGGCCTTTGAGGCGAGGCCGCACGGGATGCGCGCTGCGCGGATCAGCCCGCTTCCACCAGCCCATAGCGGCGCTGCCAGGACTGTTTCAACTGGGCGCGCACGCGACCGCGCTCCTCCTGCGTCACGTCCGGACCGGGATCGATGGCAAAGCGCGCGGCTTCCTGCTTGGCCAGTTCAAGCAACTGGCGGTCGCGGAGAAGGTTGGCTACGCGAAAATCGGGTAAACCCGCCTGCCGGGTTCCGAAGAACTCGCCTGGTCCGCGCATCGAGAGGTCCAGCTCAGCCAGTTCGAAACCATCCTGCGTACGCACCATGGCGTTGAGCCGCTCTTCGCCAACATCGGAAACGCGATCGCCCGTCATCAGAATGCAGTAGCTTTTCGCCGCGCCGCGGCCCACGCGTCCGCGCAACTGATGCAACTGCGCCAGACCAAAGCGTTCGGCGTGATCCACTACCATCACCGTCGCATTGGGCACATCGACGCCAACCTCGATCACCGTGGTCGCGACCAGGACGTCAATCTCGCCGCGCTGGAAGCGGCGCATGATGACGTCCTTGTCGTCCGCGTCGAGGCGGCCGTGAAGCAGCCCTACGCGAAGACCGGCCAGCGGCCCGGTGCGCAGCTTCTCGTGCATCTCCACGGCCGAGCGCAGGCCGGAGCGCCCGTTGGGATTGGCCTCCTGCACGGCCTTCGGAAACAACTCGGCGGTCTTGCCTTTTCGTGCGGATGCTCCCCGTGCCCCATCCTTTTCGCGCTCCTGGCGAAGTGGATGGGAATCCACGCCGCCGGCCGGCTCCTGGGAAAAGTCCAGCTCCGGCTGGTCGTCCTTCGAGCCTTCGATGACGGGATAGACAATATAGGCTTGGCGTCCCTGCGCCACCTGCTTGCGTACAAACTCCCAGACCTCGGTCGCTCGCTCACCGGCGACGCGGCGCGTGACGATGGGCATGCGGCCTGGCGGCAGCTCGTCCAGAATGCTCAAATCGAGATCGCCGTAGAGCGAAAGCGCGAGCGTGCGCGGAATCGGTGTCGCCGTCATCACCAGCACGTCGGGCTCGGGCTGATTGGGCTTCTTCATCAGCTTGAATCGCTGCAGCACGCCGAAGCGGTGCTGTTCATCGACCACCACGAGACCGAGCTTGCCGAACTCCACCTTCTCTTCGATGAGCGCGTGGGTGCCGATGACAAGATCCGCTTCCCCGCGATTGATGAGGCTGCGATTTGCGCGCTTGCGCTCCTCGTCGAGCGAGCCGGTGAGCAGCACAATGCGCGGCTTGCGCGAAGACCGCTCAAAAAGCTTGCGCGCGGCGAGGTAGTGCTGCGTGGCGAGGATCTCGGTGGGAGCCATGAGCGCGGCCTGGTAGCCGTTCTCCATCGCCACCAGCATGGCCTGAAAGGCCACGATCGTCTTGCCCGAGCCCACGTCGCCCTGCAGCAGACGGCGCATGGGGTTGGGTACGCGCATGTCGCTGACGATCTCGCCTAGCGCGCGCTTCTGCGCGGCGGTCGGGTGAAAGGGAAGCACCTCGCGGATGGCCTCGCGCACCTTGTCGTTGGCGGCGAAGGCAATGCCCTCGCGCTGCTTCATGCGCCGCCGCTTCAGTTCGAGGCCAAGTTCCAGGAAGAAAAGCTCCTCGAAGATAAGCCGCCGATGAGCCGGGGTGGAGTAACTCTGCAACTGCGGAAACGGTGTGCCCTCCGGCGGAAAGTGCACCTCGCGCAGCGCAATCTCGCGGTTCGGCAGGCTCAGGCGCTCAAGCATCGACTGCGGCAGGCACTCCGGCACCACGCCATGTACGCCTTCGAGCAGGTTGAAGATCACCTTCCGTTGCCAGCGCGAGGCCAGACGGCTGCCGCCCAGCGACTCGTAAACGGGCGTGATGCGGCCGACTTCGAGCAGCCGGGTCTCCGCATCGGCGCTCGCATCGGGCAGAATCTCGAACTGCGGCTGGATCATCTTGAAATTGCTCGTCGAGCGCGACGCCTCAACCTTGCCGTAAACCGCGACCGTTTGCCCGGCCTGAAACTTGCCGTCGAGATAAGGCGCGTTGAACCAGATGCACTTGAGCGCAAAGCGCCCCTGGCCGATCGTGACCTCAAAGAGCGGCATGCGGCGGGTACGCAGCAGGGCCGCGCCGCGCACCTCGCCGATGATGCTGGCCACTTCGCCGGGCTTGAGTTCATCGAGGCTGCGCGGATTCTGCCGATCCTCGTAGCGGAAGGGCAGGTGGTAAAGCAGGTCTTCTGCAGTCTGAATGGATTTCTGGGCGAGCAGGTCCGCGACACGCGGACCTACGCCGCGCACAAACTTGACTGGAGTGTCGAGAGCGGGCACGTATCGATGCTACAGCGGCACGCTCGCTGAGCGCGAGAGCGCAAGAGGCAAGGCAACATTAACTGAACCCAAGAACAGGGTGCGGCACATACGGTTCTTCAAGCGCCGTCATCTCCTCGGGCGTGAGGCGCACATTGAGCGCGGCGACGGCGTCTTCCAGATGGTGCGGCTTGCTTGCGCCCACGATGGGCGACGTGACGCCGGGTTTCGCCAGCAGCCACGCCAGCGCGACCTGCGCGCGGGGAATGCCGCGCTTTTCCGCGACCGCGCCCAGCCGCTCGACGACGCGCCGGTCGGCCTCTTCGGTGCGCGAGTAGAGCGTATTGCCGTAGGCGTCGCTCTCGGAACGGCTGGTGGTCTCCGACCGCCAGGCGCGTGTCAGCCGGCCGCGGGCGAGCGGGCTCCAGGGAATCACGCCGATGCCTTCGGCCTGACACAGGCCCATCATCTCCCGCTCCTCTTCGCGATAGAGCAGGTTATAGTGGTTCTGCATGGAGACAAAACGCGTCCAGCCGTGCCGATCGGCGAGGTAAAGCGCCTTGGCAAACTGCCAGGCATAGGTTGACGAGGCTCCGATGTAGCGCACCTTGCCCGCCTTGATGACGTCATGCAGCGCCTCAAGCGTCTCTTCGATCGGCGTTTCGTAGTCCCAGCGATGAATCTGGTAGAGATCCACGTAGTCGGTTTCAAGCCGTCGCAGACTCTCGTCGAGTTCAAACAGGATGGCTTTGCGCGATAGACCGCGGCCATTGGGATCTTCGCGCATGAGGGTATGAACCTTGGTCGCGATGACGACGGCTTCGCGGCGCGTGTTGGCCTTAAGGAAGCGGCCGAGAACACGTTCGCTGTCGCCACTCGAATAAACATTGGCCGTATCGAAGAAGTTAATACCGAGATCGAGGGCCTGGCGCAGAAACGGCTGACTGTCGGCTTCGTTAAGCGCCCACGCCTGCCGGCCCGGAAGCGGCTTTCCCTGAGCGGGGCTGCCGTAAGTCATGCAGCCAAGGCAGATACGCGAGACTTTCAATCCGGTGCGGCCAAGGTTAACGTATTCCATCTCTGCTCCTGATTTGAGTGTATCGCCACGCATCCAGAGGTCGGTAGAGCTGTGTTTGCAAGCCGAATTTCTTACCGAAACAGGGCAGGGAATGCATCGAAGGTAATTTTGCAGTGGAATTCCAGTGAGCGTATACATGAATTGAGGGCGTTTTCACAGGCCGTGCAGTCGACTTTTCACAGTTGGCAAGGTCTAAAGAAGGAGTGTTTCTGGCCCTTTCAGTCGATATCTTACTGAGGCAAAAGGGCTTGTCGAAGTTGTTGAACCAGGGTGGACGCATTCGGCGCGAAGATGCCGGCCGATAAACAGCCCCGCGGCCTCCGCCAGAAAACGAACAGAATGAGAAAGCAACGAAGAGACATTCCAATTTGGATGGATGAGCGAAGCAAGCGATCTTCGTTGCGGCGATGGCGGGTGCCTGTTCTGACGGGCGCTGTGCTGCCGGCGCTGATTGCGCTGGCCGGTTGCGCCAGCGGAACGATCGGCGCTACACCGGGAAGCCTTGCGGTCTCACCCGGCGCGGCTGTCATTGACACCAACTGCACGGGGTGCAATGCCGCCAGCGGTTCCGGCGTTGCGGTTGAGCGATTTCTAGCGAACCTCGGCGGCAACCCGGCAAACGTCCAGTGGTCGGTTTCAGGCGGCGACGCCGGCGCGGGCGCGGGTACGATCGACGCCAACGGGCAATACACTCCGCCAAGTTATCTGACGGCCGACAGCGTTCAAGTGACCGTCAACGCGTCCCTGGCGGGCGACGCATCCAGGAAAGCAAGCACGGTCATTACGTTGACGCCGGGGTTTCTGCAGCCCTTGACTCCGGAAAATGTCGCCCTCGGCGCGGGAGGTACGACGACAATCTCGGCCTATGTCGCCGAAACAGGCGGCTCGACGCGCGTCCATTTCGCGCTGGCGAATTCTCCCACGGGATCGAGCGGCGGCGAGGGGTCGCTGAGCAGCCCGGCGTGCACACGCAGTAACAGCGCCTTCACCCATTGTGCAGTCACCTACACCGCGCCTGCCTCGTTGACAGCGAACAGGGTGACGTATGTTGTGGCGCGCATTGGCAGATCGGGCTCGAAGGAAGCCACTGAGGTACTTCTGAATGCACAGGGGATTTCTAGCAATCCAGCCGTACACGAAAAGCAGTTGGCGACGCCGGCGTTCCTGGGCGCCTCTGGCGGAAACAATAACGATTTCGACACCAAGGGCAACCAGATTGTGGATTGCTGCGGAGGCACGCTCGGCTCTCTGATCCAGAACAGCAGCGGAACGCAGTATTTGCTGAGCTGCAATCATGTGCTTGCACGCAGCGACCAGGCTTCCGTTGGCGAGATGATTGTGCAGCCTGGGCTGATCGACAACAACTGCACGCCCAACGGCGAAGGCGCGGGAACCACGCCGATAGGGATTTTGACGGCATGGCTTCCACTCGGCTCCGGCTCGACCAATGCCGACGTCGCAATCGCCCAGGTGGATTCGAACGCTGTGAATGCCAATGGCGCGATTCTGGAACTGGGCGCGATGCAGGGCAATGGAAAACTTGCGGCGGCGCCACCGGGCATTTCGTCAACCGGCGGCAAAGGCGAGGCTGGATCTCTCAATCTGACGGTGGCCAAGAGCGGGCGAACCACAGGACTGACCTGCGGCAGGATCTCTGCGCTGGACCTTACCGTGGCTGTGGACTACTTCAAGGATTGCGCGGAAACCGTCCCCTACCTGACCAAGACCTATACTGGCCAGATTGCCATTGAAGGCAGGGAGTTCAGCGATGCGGGCGACTCGGGATCGCTCGTGGTGGATACGAGCAATGCAGAGCCGGTGGGGCTGTTTTTCGCCGGCGGCGTAACGGCCACGGGCATCAGTGAAGGCGTAGCCAGTCCGGCGCCCACAGTGCTGGCCGGGTTGAGCCGCCAGGAGGGCACGAACTTCACCTTTGTGGGCGCGGCCGACCATCCCGTGAGCTGCCTGAACTACGGCGCGGCAGCCACCATGGCTGCGCAGGAATACAACCTCTCTGCGAGGCAGCAGGAACTGGCGCAGCAGGCTGTGGCCCAGGCGCGAATGCTCATCAACCCTACGCTGGGAATTCTGGGCGTGGCCGCCGGCAAGAGCAGCGACCAGGCCGGGGAAGCGGCTGTGATTGTCTATGTCGTTCAGGACAAGAACACCACCGTGCCGCAAACGATCGATGGCGTGCGGACAGAGGTGATTCCCACAACGGCTCAGGCCGTTGCGGCAGGCACGGCCCCGCAATCGGCGGTGGATGCCGGCGCTCTAACACCTCTCGGCAGTGCGGTTATTCAGCAAGCCATCGCCGCCAAAGAGCAGATTGCGCCGAGCCTGATGCGGCAAAATTCCGCTTACTTTGGCGTCGGCGTAGGCCAGAGCCTCGACAATCCGCGCGAGGCCGCGCTGGTGATCTACGTCGATCGCAGGCAGATCCCCGCCGTGCTGCCGCCCGTCATCAACGGCCTGCGCGCGCGGTACGTCATCATGGACCGTCTGCACGTGACGCGCTCTTATCTCAAAGGGCCAGTGCGCTCAATGAGTCACTGCATGGCGCACTCAGCGCCGCGCAACACGAAGGGTTGGGGTGTGACGATTCTCCGCCGGCAATTGGGACTCCAGCCCTAGCAGCCGCCCTGAGAGCACCAGGTCTTTGGCCGCATGAAGAAGAACCTTCCGTGCCCCATCCTTTCGCTCGTTCTTTGGGTGAAAGGGTGGGATAGCACGAACTTCAAGGAACCAATTCATGCTGTCAGGAACCTAGGATGCTGTTGCAGCCGCCGAGGCTTTTGCCTGGGCTGCGGCGATCTCTTTGGCAAAGTCGGGATTGTCGGGGATGAAGACTTCAAAGACCGTTCCGGCGCTGGATTTAGGCACGGCATTTGCCTGTGTCGCGGAGCGGCTGCGCACGCGGATGGAGCCGTGGTGTTTCAAGACGATTTCGTGGCTCACCCAGAGTCCCAGCCCGGTTCCTGTCACTTCCTTGGTGGTAAAAAAAGCCTCGAAGATGTGTTCGCGAACGTCGGGGTCCATGCCCGAGCCCGTGTCGGCAACGGCAAAGCGGATTCCAGCCTGAGCGGGATTTTTCCAATCGTGAGAGCGGCGGGCGCGCACCAGCAGCCGGCCGGCAGGTGAACTGGCGTCGATCGCATTGCCGATCAGATTCGCGAAGACCTGACGGATCTCGCCGGCAAAACAGAAGACGGTCAACTCCGGATCGTATTTCCGCTCGACATGGAGATCGAGGGAGTTGATGCGCCCCTGATAAAGGCTCAGGACAGAATCGAGCAGTTCGGAGAGCGCGGTGCGCGCCGGTTGCGTTGGCTGGCGATAGAAGCGCAGCGTCTGCTGGGTGATTTCGGAGATGCGACGCACCTCATACTCCGCCATGGTGGCGTATTGTCTGGCGGGCTCGGGCAGGTCGCTGAAGTTGCGAAGCAGGAAGAGCAGATTCGTAATGGCTTCGAGTGGGTTGTTGATTTCGTGGGCGATGGACGCAGCCAGGCGGCCCGTCACGGCGAGCTTTTCGCTGCGGCGCAAGGCCTCTTCGTTGCGTTTGCGGTCACTGGCGTCGAGGGCAATGACGCCTGCCCAACGCACCTGAGCGGGAGTGGTGCGCACCGGGTAGGCGCTAAGCAGCCAGGTCCACGGCCTGCGGGCCTTGCCGCCTTCGCCGTTCAGCTCCAGATTGCGAACCGGCTCTTCGCTTTGAAAGACGTGCTCTACGGCAGTTTCCACCTCGCGCGCTGCGCTTGGCGGCAACAGATCCGCGAAGGTACGGCCAAGATGCCGGCTGACCGCGACTCCGGTCAGGTCGGCGAAGACATGATTGACCCTGACAAACCGCTTGTTGCGGTCGACAAACGCCAGGCCGATGGGCGCATTGGCCAGCATTGAGTCGAGCAGGGAGAGCGTGTCGTTGAGACCGGCGCGCTGCTCAGCCAGCGATGCGACCATGCGGTTGAATGTCTCAATCAGATCGCCAATTTCGTTATGAACCGAGACTGGCAGCGGGAAGTGGCTCACATCTTCCGGCGCCTGCATCAGCGCGGTGGCGCCACGGTGCAGTACGGAGATCGGTCGAGCGATGGAGCGGCCCATGACCAAAACCAGGATCGCCGAGGCGATCACCCAGATGGCGCCGAAGATCGCCGTGCTGCGGAGAATCGAGTCCACCTGCTCGTGCATCCAGAGCTTGTCGTAAGTGACCCACGCAAAACCGCGCAGTGCATCGCTTGTGTAGATGGGATAAACGCACTCCCAGCGTGCGCCGGCAAGCGTCAGACAATTGGCGGTATTGCGCTTGATCCGCGGGATGAGTTTGAGCTCGGCTGGCTCAAGGGTGGGATCGTAGGCTTCGATCCCGTTACTGAAGAGTACATTGCCGGCCGGATCGGTGACCTTCGCCTGGGCGACAGTCGGTGAATGCCCCATCATCTTGACTGAAAGGCCAACCCATTGCGGCTGCTGCTGATTCAGCGCCTCAGTGGCCTGTAGAGCCAGGGATCTGGCTTCGTACGCAATGCGCGCGTGGGCGCGCTCGGTGAGCTCATTTGTCTGCTGCCGGAAGAGCAAAAGCGCAAAGAGACCAAGAGAAAGCAGCTCCAATGCCAGCAAACCGGCCAACAACTGCCAGCGAATCGATCGTGGCCACCAGCGTATGTGCAATGCTCTACCCCGCGAAGCCCTAGCCTATGGAAACATCCGGACCAACCGCACGGCGCTCCTCGCTCTGTCCATTGAGCCGGACGGCGAGCGAAGCCGCGATCTGCTGCCCATGAAACCGTCCGTTCTCGATAAAGATCTCATTCGTGCGCGCGCCTGCCACAACGACTCCTGCTAAATAGATGCCGGGAACATTGCTTTCCAGCGTCTCGGAATTGCAGATGGGCAGCCGGTCCGGCCCCTCGAAGCGAATTCCCATCTGTTCAAGAAAGCCGAAGTCGGGATGATAGCCCGTCATGGCGAAGACAAAATCGTTGTGTAAAGTTTGAGGCCCCGTGGCGGTCTCCAGCACAATGGAATCCGGCGTGATCTCCACGACGCGCGATTCGAAGTATGCCTTGATCTCGCCATTCTTGATGCGATTCTCGATGTCGGGCTTGATCCAATACTTCACATGTGGATGCATTCCCGATTCCCTGTGGATCAGCGTAACGCGCGCGCCGTGCCGCCAGAGTTCGAGGGCAGCGATAGCCGCCGAATTCTTGCCTCCGACAACGGCAACGTCCATGCCGTGATAAGGGTGCGGGTCAAGGTAATAGTGGTGAACTTTGCTCAGCATCTCGCCAGGGACGCCCATCCAGTTGGGTAGATCGTAATAACCGATTGCAAGCGCCAGCTTGCGCGTCCTGAGTTTGCCGTGACGCCCAAAACGGTCGGAGGTGTACACCGTGAAATCGCCGTCCGCGCCACCAATGCGCTCGACGCGATGATATTGGCGAACATCGAGCTTGTAGTGGTCGGCGACCAGCCGATAATATTCGAGCGCTTCGCTCCGCGTTGGTTTGGCGTTAGGGCTCGGAAAGGGAATGCCGCCGATCTCCAGCAGTTCCGAGGTGGTAAAGAACGTCATGTGCGAGGGATAGTGAAAGATCGAGTTGCAGATGCAGCCCTTGTCCACCAGCACAACGCGGAAACCAGCTTTTTGCGCCTCGATGGCGGTGGCCAGGCCGGTGGGCCCTGCACCCACCACAAGGAAATCAAAAAGAGAATCCTGCGCGGTGTTCACCGTAGTACCATTCATATTTCCAGATTAGTTCATGCGACGGGCAGAATGGGGATGGGGCCTTTCTCTGTATCCGGAAGGAAGCCCGCGCAAAGGATCTCGGCAGAGTAGCCCAGGTCCCGAATTCGGGACCTGGGCAATGAGAAAACCAAGGCATGTGATGCACGCGATCCGCAAACTACACGAACGCGTGCGCAGGCTCCATCAGTACGACCGGAGAGCTTTCAGTCGCACTAGGAGCCGGCGTCGGGGCAGGGACTGGAGCCGGGGCTGCTGCCTGTGCCTGCGCATGTGCGGAGCGGGTAAGCCGGTGAACGAAATGATAGGGCGGCCACGGCCCCGAAAGCTGCATGTGGCATTCGCGCATAATGGTGCTGGTTGTGGTGAATTTGTTCTGGTAACGTTCCACGCATTTGCGATCGATGAGGTGCGCAATATCGAGCAACAGCTTGCCGTTTTCCATCAGACGGCAGCCTACCTCTTCGTCAAGCGGCTGAAAAAGCCTGTGCATCTGGAAGCTGACGGCGCGCCCCTTCGTCTGCCGCTCACGCGCACGCGAAGCGTTTTCCCGTAGATGGCTCAGATACGCGCGGCCCGAAGTCTCGCCACTGGATTCCTTCTCTCCTTCGCAGCAACTGCAATCGTCGACAAAGATCTTCAGGTGCATCTCGGTCTTGCCGCGAAGCTTGTCGATATTGCCGAGGAACTGGCGCTGGTTGGAACGGATGGACTTGCGCAACGCATCGTCGTCGTGAAAGACGGTGCCGAAACGGAAGGGAAGCACGGTGGAATGCCGAAAACAGTGCGCGATCACCCGTGCGTGGTCGACTCCGGACTTTTGGTTGAAGGCTTCTTCCGGGTTGTGCTGACTCACAACCACTGCAAGATCGCTTGCCGGATAAAGAAAAACCTGATTGCCGCTGACCCCAAAAACCGATTCCATCGGAATCGGCTTACGATGACGCATTAACTCTGGAAATGCTTGTTTTTCACCGATGCAGTAGGCATACCACGCCATATCAAGATGCTCCGTCCACGTACGTCCATGAAGCCAGACGCCGCTGGTTGTTGAATCTTTGTGAACTTGGGAATAGCTGTGTGCATAGTGGTACTAAATCGAGGACAGGCTCAAAATCCCCCTAAACTAACCGGAATAGTAGTCCTCTGAAAATACGACTGGCAACACCTGAGTGGAAAAAGTTAGCAAGAGTATCCATCATTGACGAAAACTGTATTCACTAAATCAATTATCGTGTTGATGGTATCAATATTGTGTGCTGACACACAGAAATCACACCCCAAATAGCCTGAAAGCGCGTGGCGGGCGAAAAGCGGCTCTTTCGAGTTCCGATCTATCTTTCGCGCCAGCATCCTCCGTCCGCCGTGCTTCGGAGCCTGGTGGTTCCTTGTAATCGCTCTTGGCTCGGTGTGGCCTCCAAACTCTAGTAGACTCAACGGAAGAATGTTTCGTTCACCTCGACTCGTCCGCCGCTCACCTTTCGTCCTTGGCTCTCTCATTCTTCCGGCGCTCTTTGCTGCTGCATGGATGCCTGGAACCCCACTTGCCGCCCAGGGTACGCACCTTTGGGTGCAGTCGCAGATGGAGCAGTTCGAAAAAGGCACGCCCGATGGTGTGGCCATCGACAGCAACGGCGAACTGCGCCAGGGACCGGGGCTTACCAATGAATTGACTACGCCTTCAACATTTGTTTGGGCGGTCGCCTCAGATAAGTCCGGTCAGGTCTTTGCCGCAACTGGCACTCCGGCTTCGGTGCTTCGGCTGGCTGCGAAGAAAGGCGAAAAGCCATTCACGCTCTTTGAGACTAAGGATCTGAGCGTCCAGGCTCTATGCCTGGGCCCGGACGGTTCTCTTTATGCTGCGACACTGCCCAGCGGCAAGGTCTACAAGCTGAATCCCAACGCTACAGAGAAACAGAGCGATTCGAGTGCGACGGTGGTCTTTGATGCCGCCAAGGCGGAGGCTGCGGAAGCGCGCAAAGCAGACTCTGTGAAGCTGACCTCCCAGTCGCATTACGTCTGGGCGCTCACCTTTGATGCGGCGGGACGGTTGTATATCGCCACCGGCAATCCGGGAGCGATCTACCGCGTCGATCCCGCAAAGCCAGGCGCCGCGCCGGAGCTCTTCTTCAAAAGCGATGAGGCCCACATCCGCGCTCTGGCGTGGGACGGCAAGGGCAACCTCATCGCCGGGTCCGATGGCTCCGGCCTTGTCTACCGCATCGATGCCAAAGGCGCGGGATACGTCCTCTTCGAGGCGCCACGGCGCGAAATCACCTCCATCGCCATCGGCGCGAACGGCACGATCTACGCGGCCAGCGTGGGCGACAAGAGTCATAATCCGCTGCCCCCGTTGCCCGTGCAGGGCGTTGGCATGTTGAGTATTACGATTGTGCAGCCAGGTTCGCTGCAGGCGGCGAATGCAAGTTCCTCGGCGCCCGAAGGGACCGAGATTTACGCATTGACCAAGGGGCAGGCGCCGCGCAAACTCTGGGCCGGGAAGCAGGAGATTGTCTACGCGCTGGCGGCAACGCCAGACGGGCTCATCGCTCTCAGCGGCAACCGTGGGCACATTTTTCGCATAGAAGACGACGGCAGCTATGCGGATATCGCGCACCTGCAAGCGCAGCAGGGCCTGAGCCTGACCACCGTCAAAAGTGCCGAAGACGCGGGAGACATCATTATTGGCACGGGAAATACAGGCAAGGTCTACACGCTGGGCGCGTCGCAGAGGCATGAATACGCCAGTGACGTTCTCGACGCCGGCGCCTTTGCGCGTTTTGGCCGTGTCGAGATCGACCCCGGCTCGAAAGGCTATGAGATTCTGACCCGCTCGGGCAACGTTGAGCAGCCCGTGCGCGGATGGAACGACTGGCAACCGCTCAAGAATGGCGAGGTGGCCTCGCCGCCAGGACGCTTCCTTCAGTGGAAGGCCGAACTGAAAAGCGGCGGCATTCTGGGCAGCGTGGGCGTCAACTATCTGCCGGTAAACTCCGCTCCGGTCGTCGATAATTTGGTGGTGGTTCCGGGAGCGCGCCTGAATCCGCAGGTTGCCATGCCTCAAAACGAGACGGTGAACATCGCGTTCCCGTCCTCGGGGCAGGACGGAACCGTCACCTTTGACAGCGGCTCGAACTCTCCGTTGCAGGCGACGAAAAGCCACACCAGCGTGACTGTGCGCTGGGCGGCGCATGACGACGACGGCGACAAGTTAATCTATTCGCTCTACCTGCGCGGCGACGGCGAGACTGTCTGGCGTCTGCTCAAGAACAAAATCTCAGGGACGGCTTACAGCTTTGATGCCACGCTGATTCCCGACGGCGGCTATCGCATCGAGGTTGTCGCCTCCGATGCGCCTTCGCACACGCCCGGCGATGCGCTGACAGCCGACAAGGTGAGCGATCGCTTCGTGATCGACACCACTCCGCCGGCGATTGCGAATTTGAAGGCGGCTCGCCAGCAGGGAAGTTGCATCGGCGCGAATTGCCAAAAAGAACTCACCATCAGTTTCGATGCAATTGATGCTGCCTCGCCGATCGCGCACGCCGAGTACTCGCTTGACGCAGGTCCGTGGCAGCACGTGGATCCCGTGGGCAAACTCTCCGATTCAAAGACGGAGCACTACGAATTCCAGATTCCACTGCATGAGGACACAGGCGGAAAAACCGTTGAGCATCTCATCACGGTCCGCGCCTATGATCGGTACGATAATGCAGGCGTAGCCAAGACGGTGATTCCCGCGCAGGGACAATAGGCGCGATGCGATTCGAACTCTATGTAGCGGCGCGGTATCTGAAGGCCAAGAGGCGGCAGGCCGTGGTGGGAGTTGTCACCGCCATCTCGGTTGCGGGCGTTACGGCTGGCGTTGCCGCGCTCATCATTGCGCTCGCCATCACCAACGGCATGAAGCGCGACCTGCAGGATAAACTCGTCGGCTCGGTCGCGCACGTGCAGTTGATGCAGACGGCGGGGCAGGGAATTCCCAACTGGCGGCCGCTGATCGAGCGTCTGCGCAAATTGCCGCATGTGACCGCTGCGTCGCCAGGCTTGTACGAGCAGGTGGTGGTAGCGCACGGCGCGCGCGACGGCTATGCGCTCATCGATGGCATCTTGCCCCAATACGAGCGAACGGTGAGCGATCTGCTCTTGACTTCCACGCCGGGATCGGTTGCTGCTCTTGAGCCGCAAGCGCAAGGGGCCTCCGCGCCGGGCGGGGCGCTGCCGCCGATCGTTCTGGGCAGCGATCTGGCCGAGAGCATCGGCGTGATGGTGGGCGATTCCGTCATGGTGATCAGCCCGCAGGGCGAGTTGACGCCGATGGGCGGCATTGTTCCCAAGTACATGAGCTTTCGCGTGGCGGGAACTTATCACTCCGGCTTTTTTCAGTACGACTCCGAGATGGGCTTCGTGCGCCTGGCCGACGCGCAGCGGCTCTTCGACGAGCCCGACCTGCTCTCCGTCATCAGTTTCAAGGTGGACGACCTGAACCGCGCTCCGCAGATTGCCCGCGAGATTGAGAAGGCCGCCGGCCACGGCTACATGACAACCAACTGGACCGACGAGAACCGCGCCCTGTTCCGCGCCCTCAAACTCGAACAGGTGGTTACGTTTATCGTGATTGGTCTCATCGTCATCGTAGCCGCGCTCAACATTCTCATCGCGCTGACCATGATGGTGATGGAGAAGACGCGCGACATCGCCGTCATGATGAGCTTCGGTGTCGCTCCCGGCCAGGTGCGGCGCATCTTCATGCTTCAGGGCTTTCTGATCAGCGTGATCGGCACGGTGCTGGGCCTGGCGCTTGGCTACTTTGCCTCCTGGGCTGGCGGCTACTATCACTTCATTCATCTTTCGGCCGAGGTCTACTCGATCGACACATTGCCCTTCGCGCCGCGCGCCCTCGACGGCGTCATCGTCTCTCTGGTTTCGATCGGAATCTCGCTGCTGGCAACGCTTTATCCTTCATCGGCGGCAGCGTCGGTGCTTCCTGCCGAGGCATTGCGGTACGAGTAATCTTTGCCGACCAATGATTTGACAATGTGTCACAAAATGTGTCACATTGATTGCATGCAGTCGATTACTCTACGCCAGCTTCGCGATACCAAACAGGTCAAGACCTGGCTTCGCGCCGGCGTGCATATCGAGGTCCGCGAACGTGGCGAGGTGATTGGCGACCTTGTGCCAAGAACGCCGCCGAAATCAGCCGTCGAATGGCTGGATTTCGAGGCGCGCGCGAAGGCAATCTTCGGCGATCGTGTTCTGACAGCCGTGGACGATCTGATACGAGATCGTGAAGAGAGCCGGTATTGATCGTCTATGCCGATACAAGCTTTCTGACGGCCGTCTATCTGCGGGACACACACTCGCGCGAGGCATACAGACGGATGGCAGACGACCCGAATCTCGCGATCACTCCATTCAGCCGCGCCGAGCTTGCGAATGCGTTTTATCGGCAGGTCTTTCTCAAGCGCGCTACCACGCTCGATGTCAGGCTCGCATGGGAAAACTTCGAGTCCGACTGCCACGCCGGTCTCTTGCGGGTGGTTGAGCTTCCCGAATCTGCTTGGAGCGCCACCGTCGACCTTGCTCGCCGCTATGGCCCTGCTCTCGGCGTCCGCACTCTCGATTCGCTGCATGTCGCCTGCGCGATCGAACTGCGGGCCGAAAGGTTCTGGACCTTCGACGAGCGCCAGAAAAAGCTGGCCGAAACGGTTGGCCTGGATACAACTGCCTGATCGCGCCATCAGGAGCTATTGCGGCGTAATAATCCCGCCCAGCGCATGACGCCGCGGCAGAACGATGCCACGATGATCGATTTCCGCGGGCGATCTGTGCGGCGCAACGGATTCTTGCAGCTTCATCCGTTCGACAAGCGCGCCTCCGCAGGCAGGGCACCAGTCGGCCCTCGTCGATTCGGCCAGCACAGCGTGGCATTGGCTGCAGATCAGTTCCATACCACGAGCTTACTCCACCGGCTCGACGTCTTTCGATCCCCGATCCCCGACCACTGATCCCTGTTTTCGTACACTGAATGTATGCACCCTCCTGTGCGCCTCGTAGCTATCGATATGGACGGCACGCTCCTGCCCGCGCTTTCGCAATCCATGAGCGAGCGCACGGGCCGTTCGCTGGTGGCTGCCCAGAAAGCCGGCATTACGGTGGCCATCGCCACAGGACGGCGGCTGGCCTATACGCTGCCCATGCTCGAACACCTGAACCTGCGAGCGGATACTCCCCTGATTACGTCGAATGGTGCAGTGACCTGCACTCTGGGTGGAGGGACGATCGATTGCTGCCACATGGATGCACGAGTCGCGCGCGGCATCTGCGGAGTGCTTCGTCCATTTGGGATCGTGGTCTTCACTTTCAATCGGCCAGGTCGCGGCGAACTGGTTCTTGAAGATCTGCATCAGGCGCACGGGCGCATCACTCTGTGGATTGAGGCAAACCGGGATGCGATCGAGGTGGTTAAACCTCTCGAAATGGCGCTGATGGATGGCGAAGACCCGATTCAGGGAATGGCAGCCGGCACCGTTGAGCAGATGCGCGCAGCCGAGAAGGCATTGAAGGCAAGTGAATGGGCGGCGGATTGCGACTGCGTGCGCACGGAGTATCCGGCGCGCGACCTCTCGATTCTCGATCTCGTGCCGCCGGGGGTGTCGAAAGGAAATGCGCTGGAGCAGCTGGCGGCGCGGGTAGGCGTAGACCGCAAAGAGACTATGGCAATCGGTGACAACTGGAACGATCTGGGAATGCTAGAGTGGGCGGGGCAGGCAATCGTGATGGCGAATGCAGCTCCCGAGCTGCGCGCTCTGGCAAAGACGCGCGGTTGGAAGCAGGCGCCGTCGAGCGACGACGATGGCGTGGCCGTGGTACTGGAATCGGTACTGAAGAAGAGAGCGGCGGCACAGGTATGAAGAGCCAGTCTCAATGCAGGCAGAGACGACCGGCAAACCGCATCGTAGCCACGGCGGCCCTTGCGGCGCTTATGAGCCTGGGCGTCTGCACGCGCGCAGCCGAACAGGCGACACTTGACAACGGATTCACGCTCCGCTGCGATCATCATGCGCTGGTCGACGGGCATATGCGGCTTTACCTCAGCTCTGGCGAAGACAACTACATTGAATTTCCCGCCAATGAAGTTGCAACCTTCGAGAAAGTTCCCGATCCACCGTCGGCCACTGCGCCTGTATCTGCGAAGCAACTGCGCCGCTCCGAAAAGCTGACCCCGGCTGACCTGCACCAGATGCTGGCGCGCGCCGGCACTGCGCACAACCTGGATGTGGATCTGCTGGCCAGCGTGGTGAAAGCGGAAAGCGATGGGAACGCGCGAGCCGTGAGCCGCGCCGGCGCACGAGGGCTGATGCAACTGATGCCCGGAACGGCTGCGAACCTTGGCGTCCAGAACAGCTTCGAGCCCGAGCAGAATGTGCGCGGAGGGTCAACCTATCTCGACGCGCTGCTGACCCGCTACCACGACAATCTGGCCCTGGCGCTGGCTGCATATAACGCCGGACCGCAGGCCGTGGACAAGTACCACGGCATTCCCCCTTATCGCGAGACGCGGCTCTACGTGGCGCGCGTAATCCATGAGTTCAACCGCCGTGTGCTGGCGCGCGAGGCCGAGATGCGCAACGCGCAGGCTTCCGCGCCGCATGTCGCTTCCCGCTAATTTCACACCGGCGCCTCCGATTCGTGCCAGCCCATCGGTCCATCGTGGCCGTCACCAGCCTGACTCTGTCATCCCGAGGAGCGACGCGACGAGGGATCTGCGGTTGTCTTTCGCCGCTTGCCGCGTCCCCGCGTAAAAATCAGCCTGCCAAACCCAAGATCTGCGTGAGAAACAGACCCGAAAAGCAACCGCGGATTCTTCGTCGCTGCGCTCCTCAGAATGACAGCGCAGAATGCATGGCTCGTAAAGCGCCCAGCGAATGGAATGCGTTTGCCCTGAAGTTTGATCTCTTGTCGGCGCATACTCCCGGCCAGCCGTGAGAACATAGATTCATGATTCGAGTGGGGGGAACAGAGATCGCTTGAAGCGGCGCGAATGGATTGTGGGTCTGATTGTGCTGGCCGCGTTAGCCGGCCTTTTTGCCTATGAGCAGCATCGGCACCCGTTCGACTGGAAGATGTTTCTTGAGGAGTTCCGCAAGGCCAGATGGACGAAGGTCGGAATTGGCGTGGGGTGCATTTACCTGGCCTTCGCTTTTCGCGCAGCGCGCTGGGCCCGGCTGTTGAGACCGAACAAGCACGTGCCACTGTTTTCTCTGTTGGGCACGCAGGTCATGGGATTCACGGCTGTCGCTCTCATCGGCCGCATCGCCGACCTGGTGCGCCCGTATCTGATTGCCCGGAAGACCGATCTGCCCGTCAGTTCGCAGATCGCCGTCTATATCGTTGAACGGCTCTTCGATGGCGGATCGATGGCGATCCTCTTCTGCTCGGCCATTGTGCTCGCGCCGGCCGGAACCCTGCCGCATCAGGATGTCTTCAACAAATTTGGCAAGGGCGGCCTGGCACTCACGCTGGCAGGCGCGTTATTTCTGGTGGCTGTGCGGCTTTCTGGAAGAGCGGTTGCCGCATTCGCCGAGACCGTTCTCACACCCCTCTCGCGCAAGCTCGCTGAGGCCCTGGGGCAGAAGATTCGCGCCTTTCACAGCGGCCTCGATACCCTGCGTTCACCAGCGGATTTTGTCATCGCCCTTACAATCTCGCTGGCCATGTGGTGCCTGATCACATTCGCCTATGTCGAGGGAGTCGAAGCGTTCATGCCCGCCGGGGCGGAAACGTCCCATCTGCTTGCCCGATGCCTGGTGCTGATGGCCGGCGGCGGCGTTGCCAGCATTGTCCAGTTGCCGGTTGTCGGATGGTTTACGCAGATCGCCGCTCTCCAGGTCATGCTGAGACCGCTGTTCGGCATGTCCCCTGAGACTGCCATGGCCTGCGCGGCGACCTTGCTCGCAATCACCTTCCTGAGCGTGGCGCCCACGGGATTGGTCTGGGCGCAGTTCGAGCACATCAATCTTCGCAACGTGACGATCGAAAGCGAACACGCCAAGGAAGATCTGGAATCCGCTGAGAACGCCGATCCCGCTGTTGCTCCCTGATGCGGTTCCGGCGCGTGTCTGCGCTCCAGCCCGGTCACCCCCCGGTCACCCGTCGATATCCTGATTCCGCCAGCTTCGCTTGGCGCCGCCTCACACACCGGCAGACGTGTCCATCGCATTCGTTTCGTCCGCTCCCAAAGGCGCATAATGAATCGTTTCCGGTCCCACCGCGCCGCCGGTCAGGATCATGCTCATCGCCTGCTCCATTGTCAGGTCGGTATCAACCACGCGTTCGGTGGGCAGAATCTGCAGAAATGCCGAAGTGGGATTGATGGCATTGGGCACCAGCACGGCCGCCAGCGGACGCCCACTCGCCGCGTCGCGAAAGGTGCGTGTGAGAAAACCAATGCTCTTCTGGCCGGCGATCGGGAAATCGATCAGCACCACACGCTGGCTCGAACCCTTCTTCGCCATCATGGAGTCCAGCAGTTGCCGCACCGAGGTGTAAACCTTGGCAACAAAGGGCAGCCGCTCAAGAATCGACTCAAAAAGGCCGAACAGTTGGCGGCCGATGACAAGGGAGGTCACGCGCCCGACTACGTAAAGCATGACCAGTGTCAGTACGACGGCGAGCGCGGGTTGCAGCCAGGGGTTGCCGAACCAGCCACTGCGAAAGTGGGCGGCCAGGAGCCGCACTGCGGGCAGTCCCGCCTTGGCAAGCGATTGCAGGAGGAAGCTGAAGATCAGATACGTGACAAAAAGCGGGCCGATGGTGATGATTCCGGCCAGAACATTGCGCTGCAAACTGCGCAGGCTGCGGCTGATGGGTCCTTTCACGAGCATCACCTCGTTATGAGGATACGCTACCCAGGATTCGAGCTACCGCCTGGCGTGAATCAATCCGTTGACTGGCCGCCGCCGTTGACGCCCACGTCAAAAAGTTGCAACTTCGTGATACAGTAGCTCAGGATTTCCGGTAAGAGAAATCGAATCGCGAAACGCTGGGGAAGGTGGAAAAACTGTTCCCCAAGGGGCGCAAAATCAACAAGATATGAGGATTACCACGTCGAATCACGTCAGAGATACGCGAATGAGCGAACCCGATAACATCGACTTGGGCGAAGAACAGCAAGAATCGCTGGAGGAGCCGGTCGCACCGCGACCGCGCCCCGTCGGATCGCCGCTCTCGACCGGCGTGAGCCGCCGTGCAGGGCTTTCCGCTCAAGAGGGCGGCGTGAGCCAAGTCGCTCCGCCTCCACCGGGACGGGCTTTGGGGCAATCGTCCGAGGAGTCTTCGAGCGTGCAGGGTGCGGCAAATCTGGTGCATGCGGTTCTTCCCTTTGTGCAGCGGCTGTTGCCCTTGTTCGACGGGAGCTTTGCCTCAACCATCGGCAATCTTCTAGCTCCTCACGCCCAGGCGCATCTCAATGAGCCTCCAGCTTCGTCGAAGCTCGACCTGGCGCCCATTGAGGACGGGCTGGCCGAGCTTCGCTCGCAGCAGCACGGCCTGCGCGCTCAGGTAACGGAGCAGAACACGTCCCTCAAGCGCGTCGAGGATCAGTTGGAGATGGTGCGCGAGGCCACCGACCGCAACACCCTGGAGCAGCAGGAACTGCTCGAGGATCTGAAGGCCTACGGTACCAAGATCAAGATCATAGCCATTGTTGCGCTCGTGCTGGCCGCGGCAGGCGTTGTGATGACCGTGGCGCTCTATCTGCACATGAAGAAAGTGCTGCCATAGCTGCTGGCGGAAGATGGGATCGCACTTCAGTATTGGGTTGCGCGTCACCCGAAGGCACGGCTAAAGCTCCAGCACGTTGTCTTCAATGGCCAGGCGGACATTGCCATCGGACTTGGCCAGTCGCCGCACTGCCTCCGGCTTGTCGACCTTTGCCTTCAGCATCACAAGCGCCACGGGGACGCTGCGCCCGGCGCTCTTGATGGTCTCTACGGCGGTCGCACGGTCGATGTTGCAGGCGCGCATCAGAATGCGGATGCCGCGCTCCACCAGCTTCGAGTTTTGCATGTGCACGTTGACCATCAGGTTCTCGTACACATAGCCCAGGCGCGTCATGGCGCCTGTAGTGATCATGTTCAGGACCATCTTCTGCGCGGTCGCGGCCTTCAAGCGGGTCGATCCCGCCACCACCTCGGGGCCAACCTCGGCGATGATCGTGGTGTCGGCGGCTTCGGCCAGGGGCGTTCCCTGATTGCACGTGACGGCCGCGGTGTGTGCTCCGCGTGCGCGGGCATAGGCCACTGCCGCGACGACGTAGGGGGTACGGCCTGAAGCCGAGATGCCGATAATCACGTCCTTACGCGTGGGACGGCGACGCGCAATGTCGCGCTGGCCCAGTTCCTCGGAATCTTCATTGACCTCAACCGCCGAGGCAAGGGCCTTCGGTCCGCCAGCCATGATGTACTGCACCTGGCCGGGAGTAGTGGAGTAGGAGGGTGGACATTCCGAAGCGTCGAGTGCAGCGATGCGTCCGCTGGAGCCGGCCCCGACATAAATCAACCGGCCGCCGTCGCGCAGGCTGCGCGCCACCTCGTCGATCACCTCGGCGATTTCCGGGAGCGCCTTCTTGACCGCCGCTGCCACTTTGGAATCTTCGTGGTTGATAATGCGAGCGATCTCGATCGCGGACTTTGTGTCAAGTCCCTGAGAAGCCTCGTTCTGGCTCTCCGTCGTCAATTGTTGAAGCAGTGTGGCCTGATCTTTGTTCGTCTCTCTTGTTCGAGCGCCGGCCGTCTCCTGCATCGTGGTGCTGGATAGCATCGCGTCTGTCCCCAATTGTGATTGTATCGATAAATACAGGCAACGATAAAAAATTGTTCGGACGAAATCTCGATTGCCACCCGTAAATCTGTTTCTAAATGGCCTCGCGCACGGCGTCGTGGAAGGCCGGTCGCACCTGGCGAATCAGTTGGTTCTTCCGGTCGGGCCAGGTGCGGTTGGTCAGCAGAACCACGGCCATACCCGCATCCAAATCGATCCAGAGCGAACAGCCGCTGTAGCCGAGATGACCGATCGAGTGGCGCGAGAAATGTCTGCCCGAGGAAGAGGGCTCGGACGGCGTGTCCCAGCCGAGCGCACGCGCACTCCCCTGCGGCAATTGCCGTTGCGCAAACTGCTCCACGATTCCGCGGTCGAAGAGGGAAGGCGTCTTGCGGGGTTCCTGTGACCTTCTGTCGCCAAGAATCGCCGCGGCATAGCGCAGGAGATCCGGCACGTTCGAAAAAAGTCCCGCATGTCCTGCCGCACCGCCGAGAATCCACGCGTTTTCATCCTGCACCTCGCCCTGAATGCGCCGATGCCGGAAGTCGGAATCCACCTCCGTTGGCGGAATCGCGGCTCGGGCTGCCGGTGGCGGGCAAAAGCCTGTGGCCGCCATGCCAAGCGGCGCAAAGACCTCGCGGCGCGTCCAGCCGGCCAGATCCTCGCGAACCATCGCTTCAATCGATTTACCCAGGAGGATGAAGCCGGGGTCGGAGTACTCGGCGCGGGTTCCCGGCGTGACCTCGACTGGGAGCCTCAGGCATGCCTCCAGCAATCCCCCCGGCGTGGATGCGGCGCGGAAGAGCTCGACGTATCCCGGCAGCCCGGAGCTATGCGCCAGCAGATGGCGCACAGTGACATTGCGCGCCTGGTCCCCAGCGGCTCGGTCAACCACAAAGCCCGGAAGAACGTCGCCAAGCGGAATCTCCAGATCCAGTTGCCCGCGCTGAACGAGCAGCATGGCCGCTGCCGTGGTGGCTACGACTTTCGTCAAACTGGCCACGTCGTAGACGGTATCGGCGGCGACCGGCTGCGAATCTTCTTCTGAGGTGAAGCGGCCCAGCGAGCCCTGCAACACGATCTCGCTGCCAGCCAGGACACCAAAGGCGCATCCGGGGAAGGCATAAGCACCGATGGCGTCCTCAAGGACACCGAGGGCGTTTCGAAATCGGCTGCGCTGACCAGTTGCTTGCCCGGCGGATGAACGGCTCTCAGAGTACATCGCTTTCTCGTAGAGTAACGCGCGCGGCGCGGATCTCCGAATCTGCCCTACTTTTGTCGTCGTGGGAAGGTTCAGGCTATCCTTGAGGCCGGGGATTTCGTCTTTTCGGAGGAGGGCAGGGCCGACGCATATCAATTCGCTTGACGCTTTACGAACCATGCTCTTCGCGCTGTCATTCCGAGCATCCTTACTTGCTCGGGGAGCAAGTAGCGGCCGAAAAATAACACTCGCAAGCTGATTGATTTTGCGGGATTTATTGGTTATGTCATGAGGGGAAATGACGCTACGAACCACTTTACTAAATCAGTCTCGCATTCGGAGCGAAGATTCCCGATCCGGACAATGTGCAGACTCCGGTTGGGTTGCAGCGGTAGTGCACGTTTGAACCGGAGTCATCCCATGTGCTCGCGCTGCCGGCGACTACGGTCATCCCGACGGCGAACGTTCTGCCGTCGTTCGTCTCGATTGTCCCATGGCTGGCATCGTACGAGGCCACTGTAAAATCCCCTTCGACGAAAACCGCGGAAGGCGCGGCTTCGTTGCCGGAGAACATGGCCTGATTGCGAAGGCCGAGTTGTTCAACGGCTGCCATCATCAGTGCGGGGGCGGCATTGGCAGTGCGCGCCATAGCGGCCGGTGCCGGTTCCATCCGATGACTTCCGGCCAGCCGGAAGCGGTGAATTCTTGCGAAAGCGGCTCTTACACTCCGGCTCCTTGCCTCCATTCGCGCTTTGCTCTGTATGGAATGCAAAGCGGCTGCGTGTTTCACGATGGTCAGGTGATTGGCCTTGGAAGCCTTTGCTATCGGCTTCGGCGCAGCCAACTGCCGCGTATGCGCGGCAGGACTGCCGGTGCTGGACGTGTCAACCATAGCCGCAGGCTTTACCAACTGCTGCGCGGCGGCCGGTGCTGTTCCTTGGAACGTCTGAGAGGCCGAGTCACCTGCATTGCCCGCTGCCGAAACGATGGGGAACCATGAATTGCCGACTGCTGGGTTGATGATCGCGACAGTGACGCCGGTCAGAGTTCCGAGCGCTACGCCGATCATGGCGTAGAGCAGAGGCAGAATCAAACGATATTTCCACGCCCCAGGAATCTCTACTGCCCTGTGGTCGCTGATCAGGAAGTCTTCGAGGGAAAGATTTTGCGTCGCCATATCAATTTGACCTTCAGTCCTTGCCAGCTACGCTTTTGTCTTGCAAGTTCATTGAACTATCGGTATGAGTTACCCATCAATCCACCAAACGGGGGATCAAGTCTGCCCAATAGGGTGATTGCTCTACCACCTCCGATTGAGAGGCCTCCTGATTTGCTCGCGACCGCCATGAAGTTCGCTGGAGCTTCGCCGCTGAACCCTGGCGGATGCCGCCGGGAACAGCAAATTGACCCTGGCGTACCGATCTGTGAACCACCTCCGGGGACAGCCGAGATGCAGTCAGCCGCGGTTCCGGGTAATCTAGACTTAACGCAGATGCAATTCGAACCCGGCGATCGCCACGCACCTCAAGTACGGACTGTTTCCAACGCCAGCCAGCCGCCCGCCAGCGCGGCGCCTGCTCAGAAGAGTAAGTCCGCAGGATTCTCTCTCTGGCTGCGCGACTTGCTCATCGCAGCAACCGCATCGGTCCTCATCATCACCTTTCTTTACCAGCCGGTCCGCGTGGAAGGCACCAGCATGCTGCCGCGGCTCGAAGACCGGGACCGCTTGTTTATCAACAAGTTTGTCTATCGCTTCGAAGCCATCGGGCGCGGCGACGTGGTGGTGTTTCTGCATCCGGCGCCCCTCGACCCGCAGCGGAGCTACATCAAGCGGGTCATCGGCATTCCTGGCGATCACATTCGTATCGATAGCGGACGCATCTATGTGAACGGCAAACTCCTGCACGAGCCTTACGTCCCGGCCAGGTACCGAGACGACCGGTCCATGGCGGAGATCGTGCTCCCACCGGGCGAATATTTCATGATGGGCGACCATCGCTCGATCTCGTCTGACAGCCGGGACTTTGGGCCTGTAGACCGCTCCCTGATCTACGGAAAGGCCGTTTTTGTCTATTGGCCGGCTCACGATGCGGGCGTGGTCCATTAAATCGGTGGAAATCCCGACAGAATCGGTCCGCAAAACCTGCTAAAATCGATTGAATCCACTCCTCGGAGAGGCGATGCAGGCGATCCTAGCGCTCGAAGACGGGCGCATCTTCCGCGGCCAAGGCCATGGACACCCAGGCGAATGCCAGGGCGAAGTGGTTTTTAATACTTCCCTTACTGGTTATCAGGAAATTGCGACCGATCCATCCTATGCGGGACAGATCGTCGTCCTGACCAACCCACAGATCGGCAACTACGGCACCAACCATGCGGACAATGAGGCCTCGAAGCCCTTCATCGAGGGCCTGATTGTGCGCGAGTTTTCGGCCATCAGTTCCAACTGGCGTTCCGAGCAGGTAACAGACGAATACATGGAGCGCTATTCGGTGCCCGTGCTTGCCGAAATCGATACGCGGGCGCTGGTGCGGCACCTGCGCACCAAGGGCGTCATGCGCGGAGTCATTGCGACCGGTGCTTCCAATCCCGATGCGCTGGTCCAAAAGGCTAGAAATATCAGGAAGATGGACGGTACCGACCTGGCGCGGGTGGTCTCGACCAAGACTAGGTACGAGTTCGACGCCACGGACCCTCGCAGCCAGATGGGCGATCCCCTTCTTGCCGAGGGATTCATCCAAAAGGAAGAGGTGCGGAAGCGCCTTCATGTAGTGGCTTATGATTTTGGCATTAAACAAAACATATTGCGCATGTTAGCGCGCGCGGATTGCCGCGTGACAGTGGTCCCGGCCGAGACCGCCGCAGACGATGTGCTTGGACTCAAACCCGACGGGGTTTTTCTGTCGAATGGCCCTGGCGACCCAGAGCCGGTCGACTATGCGGTACGTGCCATCCGGCAGATGATGGGCAGGGTGCCGATCTTTGGAATCTGCCTGGGCCACCAGTTAACAGGACTGGCCCTCGGCGGCCGCACCTACAAGCTCAAGTTTGGTCACCATGGCGGTAACCACCCGGTACGCAACAACTTAACCGGCAAGGTAGAGATTACTGCGCACAATCATAATTTTGCCGTCGATCCCGACTCAATCAACACGAACGAGGTCGAACTGACCCACATAGACCTCAACGACCAGACGCTTGAAGGGCTGCGGCACAAGAGCTTGCCGCTCTTCAGCGTTCAGTACCATCCCGAAGCCGCCCCCGGTCCGCACGACTCGCACTACCTGTTCCGCGACTTCCGACGGATGATGGAGGAGTGGAAATCGTGAGCAGATTCGCGGCCAGAAAGGAGATTCATCATCCGGGAGAGATTGTGATTCCCGACTATGATCTTTCTTCCTATTTGCCAGAGCGATTTCGCTTCGATGCCATTGAACAAACAGATATTCCACGGCTTGCCCGTGATCCAGAAGCTGTGCGGCTTCTCGAACAGTCATTACTTGGAATTCCAACGTCGCACTATCTGTTGCGAGGCGATGCACGTCAAATGCATCTTCTCGGCCCGGAAAGTGTGCATCTCGTGCTGACTTCGCCGCCTTACTGGACACTCAAACAATACGATGATGCCGGCGGTCAACTCGGTCATATCATCGGCTACGAAGAATTTCTGGTGGAGTTGGCGCGTGTTTGGCGGCGATGTTACGACCTTCTCGTTCCCGGCGGGCGATTAGTCTGCGTAGTCGGTGACGTTTGCTTGTCGCGCCGTGAAAACGAAGGCCGTCATACGGTTGTGCCTTTACACGCTTCTATCCAGGAGATATGCCGTCAGATCGGATTTGACAATCTGGCGCCGATCATTTGGCACAAAATTGCGAACGCAGTCTATGAGGTTTCAGGCGCTGGGGGCTTCCTCGGCAAACCCTATGAACCAAACGCTGTCATCAAAAACGACATCGAATTTATCTTAATGTTCCGTAAACCGGGTGGTTATCGAAAACCAACAGCCGCGAAGAGACTGCTTTCGATGATCAGCGCAGAGAATTATCAGCGCTGGTTTCAGCAGATATGGACCGGGCTGACCGGCGCATCCACCAGGCATCATCCCGCCCCGTATCCAGTGGAACTGGCGGAACGGTTGATTCGAATGTTTAGTTTTGCTGGCGATGTAGTGGCCGATCCCTTTTCCGGATCAGGAACCAGCGCAATCGCAGCCGCGAGATGCGGCCGGAATAGCGTCGGCTATGAGATCAGTTCGAAATATCACGAACTGGCTGTCGCACGCTTTCATCGCGAGACCGGCGGGCTGTTCTGGCGTCCGAATGTCATTGAATTGGAGGAGCCATGACCCCGTACTGGGAAAAGCGAGTCCATCTTGCGGTGAAACGATTCTGGGCTACGCGAAGGACGCAGGCAGAGAGGCAAGGCGCGAAAAGAGGATCGAGGGATGCGGGCAATCGGACTGCCGTGACGGGCGGTAAACAGATGGACGGATTCGTCGAATTGGTTCGCGATTATCTTGTCGAATGCAGGATCAGTGCGGATGACATTCACTGCAATCAATCCCTTGAGCTTCCAGGATGGTTTCGTGCGGAGAAAAAATGGGATTTGCTCGTAATTGTGAAGCGGGAGCTGATTGCCGCCATGGAGTTCAAGTCGCAAGTGGGCTCATTCGGCAATAACTTCAATAATCGCGCAGAAGAGTCGCTTGGCAGCGCAACCGACATTTGGACAGCCTATCGCGAGGGTGCGTTTGCTCCGTCGCAACGGCCGTGGCTCGGCTATGTGATGTTACTCGAGCAAGCAGGGCAGTCCTTGAACTCCGTCGGAGTCAAAGAGCCGCATTTCAAGGTTTTTGAAGAGTTTCGCGATGCCTCGTATGCAAAGCGGTACGAGATTTTGATTACAAAGCTACTTCGGGAGCGGCTTTATGATGGGGCCGCCTTTCTTTTGACTGATCAGGCCGGCGGATTGAAGGGCGAGTATGGCGAACCGTCCCCTGAGCTGGGCTTCGAGAAATTTCTTTCGTCGCTGAAGGCGCGAGCCATGGCCATTAGAGGAGAGTCGAGTTAAACCATGCCACGCAGAAATGACATTCAGAAGATTCTGGTGATCGGCTCGGGGCCGATCGTGATTGGCCAGTCGGCGGAGTTCGACTACTCCGGCACACAGGCCTGCAAGGCCCTCAAGCAGGAGGGCTACGAGGTGGTGCTGGTGAACTCGAATCCTGCCACCATTATGACCGATCCCGAGCTGGCCGACCGTACCTACATCGAGCCGCTCTCTCACGAGTACGTGGAAGAGATTATTCGTATCGAATCGGAACTACTCCAAAAGTCTGCCCCGCCGCAGGGGGCTGGAAAGTTCGCCCTGCTGCCCACGGTCGGTGGACAGACGGCGCTCAATCTCGCCGTCGATCTGGCCGATTCGGGGGTTCTGGATCGCTACAACGTCGAACTGATCGGCGCCAAGCTCGAAGCCATCAAGAAAGCCGAGGACCGGCTGCTCTTCAAGGACGCGATGGTCCGCATTGGCCTCGAAGTGCCACGCTCGGCCCTGGTGAACAATCTGCGCGACGGACTCGATTTTGCCAGCAAAATCGGCTTCCCGGTCCTCATCCGCCCCAGCTTTACGCTTGGTGGCACGGGCGGCGGCATTGCCTACAACCGCGAAGAGCTGATGGAGATTCTCTCGCGCGGGCTCGACCTCTCGCCGGTACACGAGTGCCTGATCGAGGAGAGCGTGCTTGGCTGGAAGGAGTACGAGCTTGAGGTCATGCGCGATCTGGCCGATAACGTCATTATTATCTGCTCGATTGAGAACTTCGACCCCATGGGCGTGCACACCGGCGACTCGATTACTGTCGCCCCTGCGCAGACGCTCACCGACCGCGAGTACCAGAAGATGCGCGATGCGGCACTGGCCGTCATGCGCGAGATTGGCGTCGAGACCGGTGGCTCCAATGTCCAATTTGCCGTGAACCCGCAGGACGGGCGCATGACGGTCATCGAGATGAACCCCCGCGTTTCGCGCTCGTCGGCTCTGGCGTCGAAGGCCACCGGATTCCCGATCGCGAAGATCGCCGCCAAGCTGGCTGTCGGCTATACACTCGATGAGATTCCCAACGACATTACGCGCAAGACGCCGGCCTGCTTCGAGCCGACCATCGATTACGTCGTGGTCAAGATCCCCAAGTGGCAGTTTGAGAAGTTTCCCGGCGCGGACGAAGTGCTGGGGCCGCAGATGAAGTCGGTGGGCGAGGTGATGGCCATCGGGCGCACCTTCAAGGAATCGCTGATGAAGGCCTGGCGCTCGCTCGAAACCGGCAGAAAGACAGGCGCGGAGGTGCTCGAACCGCGCCGGCTGACGCAAATGCTGGTAACGCCTCGGCCGGACCGGCTCGGCTATATCCGTTACGCCTTCGAGCGCGGCCTGAGCGTGCGCGAGGTGGCGCGGCTGACAAAGATGGACCCGTGGTTCCTGCACCAGATCCGCGAGATCACGCTGGCGCAGAAGGCGATCGCCAACACGCCGCCGCAGGAGATGAGCGCCGAACAACTCCTGCGGCTGAAGCGTCTGGGTCTGAGCGACGAGCGCATCGCCACAGAGTGGAACCTCGCGGGACACGAAGGCACGCGACAGGTGAGGGAACTGCGCGAGAAGCACGGAGTACGGCCTGTCTTCAAGCTGGTGGACACCTGCTCCGCCGAGTTCGAGTCCATGACGCCCTACCTTTACTCAACCTACGAAGAAGAGGATGAGGCGCCGCCGACCTCGAAACCCAAGATCATCATCCTCGGTTCCGGACCGAATCGCATCGGGCAGGGAATCGAGTTCGATTACTGCTGCTGCCATGCAGCTTTTGCGCTGAAGGACGACGGCTACGAGACCATCATGGTCAACTGCAATCCCGAGACCGTCTCCACCGACTACGACACCAGCGACCGGCTCTACTTCGAGCCACTGGTGCTCGAAGATGTGCTCGCGATCTACAACCACGAGGCGCAGTCGGGGGCAAAGATCGGCATGATCGTCCAGTTTGGCGGTCAGACGCCGCTGAACCTGGCGCAACGGCTCCGCGCCGCCGGCGTGCCGATTATCGGCACCTCACCGGACTCGATCGACCTGGCCGAGGACCGCAAGCTCTTTGGGAAACTGCTCGAAGATCTCGATATTCCACAGCCCCGCGGCGGAACGGCCACCAACGTTGAGCAGGCTCTTGCCGTGGCCGCGCGGATCGGCTACCCGGTTCTTGTACGCCCCAGCTTCGTTCTTGGCGGCCGCGCCATGGTCATCGCCTACGACGCCGATGCCGTCACGCGCTACATGCGTCAGGCCGTTGAATACTCCCAGGAGCGGCCGGTCCTGATCGATCACTTCCTCGAAAATGCCGTTGAAGTCGACGTGGATGCACTCTGCGACTCTGAAGAAGTGCTGATCGCAGGCATCATGCAGCACATCGAAGAGGCCGGCATTCACTCCGGCGACTCGTCGTGTGTGTTGCCCGCCGTAGAGATTCGGGAAGAGACACTCGAAACCCTCCGTACCTACACGCGCAAACTGGCTCTGGCGCTCAAGGTCATGGGTCTCGTGAATTTGCAGTTCGCCATCCAGCGCGACGACGAAGGCAACGACCACGTCTACGTGATCGAGGTCAATCCCCGCGCCTCCCGCACCGTGCCGTATGTCTCGAAGGCGACAGGAGTTCCGCTGGCGAAGATGGCCGCGCGGCTGATGACGGGAGGCAAACTGCGCGAGTTGCTGCCCGAGGAGGTTGCCGCCGGTAAGGATCTCGGCACTGGCGCGCACTACTATGTAAAGTCGCCCGTCTTTCCGTGGTCGAAGTTTGCCGGTGTGGATACGGTGCTTGGCCCGGAGATGAAGTCGACCGGCGAAGTGATGGGTGTGGCTTCGACCTTTGGCGAGGCCTTCGCCAAAGCGCAGCTCTCGGCCGGACAGATTCTGCCCACAGGCGGCACCGTCTTCTTCACGGTGAACGATCACGACAAGCCTGCGGCGATCGCGCTCGCGCGGCGCTACGTGCATCTTGGCTTCAAGATTGTCGCCACCGAGGGCACGGCCAATGCGTTCGAGGGCGCCGGACTCGTTGTCGACCGCGTCTTCAAAGTCGAAGAGGGCCGGCCAAATGCTGTTGACCTCATCAAGGAAAAGCGCATTCAACTGATCGTGAATACGCCGCGCGGGCAGGATGCGATCTTCGATGAGAAGGCGATTCGTCGCGCCGCGGTGCTGGCGCGCGTTCCCACGATTACGACGCTCGCGGCAGCGCAGGCCGCGGCCGAGGGAATCGCCGCAATGCAGAAACATCGCGTGAGCGTGTTTGCCTTGCAGGCACTGCACTCGGAAAGAGAACGCCCAGGGCTCAGCGGAGTCGCATCTGGGGAAAAGAAGGGAATCGGCTCCTGACGGCTACTCCGCCCGGCGCAATCCCAGCTTTGCGCCGATCGAGTAGCCGATAAGCGCCGCCGCCGGCCAGGCGCCGAGGAACGGACCGTCGTTGTCGATCAGCCCGCTGGGGCGCGGCAAGCTGAAAAACGTGCGGGCAAGTTTCTCCGTTGCATCGCACTGGAAGCACTGGTTCGGCCCGGTCGGCAGGTCGAGTACCCAAAGGCAGACGATCAGGAACCAGATCAGGCCCAGCAGCCAGACCAGGGTGGCCGTCTCCGAAGGAGAGATGCGCGCAACGAAGAGCCCAACGACAAGCGGCACTCCCAAAGAAAGAAGAAAAATAGCGGACTGCGGCACGCCGCTCGGGTTGATCGCGTAGCCGAGGAGCATGAGCGCGATCCAGGAGCCGAGCGCCAGCAGCGTGTGCACGAGAAACGAGAGCGCCTGTCCCGCAAACCTGGATCTGCCGGATTCCTCAAGGTCGGTTTGCACGGATGT
The DNA here is from genome assembly GCA_049977045.1 of Occallatibacter sp. Lineage (GTDB taxonomy): Bacteria > Acidobacteriota > Terriglobia > Terriglobales > Acidobacteriaceae > Telmatobacter. The sequence continues at coordinate 49,312 of JBMFHB010000004.1, read as the reverse complement.
GTCCATCGGCGGCTCCTGACAAGAGAGTTACTGCTGTCTGTGCGTTGTATTTCACCACTTACCATACACCGCAGCCGCCGGGGCGAACAATTTTGGCCGCGCCGAAGAGGGAACCGCCATGAATTGCGGTGGGGCATCTACAATAAATCCATGCTCCTTGAAGGTATTTTTGCCGCGGTGACGACACCGTTCTACTCCGACGAGCGCGTCTATTTTCGCAAGATTGAAGCCAATATCGCGCGGTATTCGCTGAGTTTGCTATCCGGAATTGTAGTCCTGGGATCGACCGGCGAGGCTCCTCTGGTCGAAGATGCCGAGTCGCGCGAGGTTCTGCGCGTGGCGGCTGAGGCTGCCGCGCCGGAAAAGGCGCTGATTGCCGGCGTGGGACGCGAAAGCGTGAAGGCTACGGTAGAGCTGGCTGAAGCCGCGGCCCGGTTTCGCTACGATGCGATTCTGGTTCGCCCGCCCAGCTACTATGCCGGGCAGATGACTGCGGCCGCGGTGCTGAACTACTTCCGGAGCATTGCCGACCGGTCGCCGCTGCCGGTGGTGCTCTACAACATGCCGCGGTGCGTGCCCTATGAGATCCCGGTCGAACTGGTGGCGGAGCTTTCCGCGCATCCGAACATCATCGGGATCAAGGACTCGGCCGGGAATGTCGACAGGATCAAGGCGCAGGTCGCGGCTGCCCAGGATGCGCCGCGCCGCACCGTGCCGGTAACGCAGGTCTTCGAGGCAGTAACGGAGCGCATGATCGCGCCGCGGGTCGATTCTGCGACGAGGACTGAGTCGGCGTTCGTCTCAGCAGACAATCTGGCTGGCGGCGTAGCGGTGGCTACCGCAGCCCCCGCGATTTCGGTGAAGACCCGAAGCAGGGAGATCGGGTTCCAGGTTCTGTGCGGATCGGGGAACACGGTGCTGGAGTCACTGGAGGCTGGGGCCTCAGGCGCAATTTTGGCCTTCGCAGCCTTCGCGCCGCAAGCGTGCCAGGAGATCTACCTGGCATGGAAGGATCGCGACCTCGCGCTGGCGCGCGAGAAACAGCAGCGCATTGCCGCCACGAATCGGCGCATCGTCGGGGAACTTGGCATCGCCGGCGTGAAATACGCCTGCGATTTCAATGGCTACTTCGGCGGGCGCACCAGACTCCCGCTACTGGGACTAACGGCGCAGGACAAAGCCGAGATCGAAGGTCTGCTCAGCGAGATCAGGAATTAGCCCGAAGTTCCTACGCCTTTCGGGCAGTATTCTTCTGATTGATAGGAAGATAGGCCGAAACTCAGTTTCCAGTTACTGGGAACGCAGCGAGCAACTGGTATGCCTTTGCCTGAATTGAGTTGGGTTCAGGCACTTGTTTCACAGTATTTCCGGAAGGATCATTGGGCAGCCCGAGAGTGACGCGAGCGCGAGTTGCCAACTCAGACATGAGCGAAGCGAAGCTGTGCACGGGAAGTCCGTCAGGGGTTTGCTTTGTCGACTTCTTTTCCCTGGCAGAGTCCGAGACGGTGGGTTGCAGAACGGGATCTCGTACGACTCGCTGAACGGCTAGAGTTCATCCTCACTGGCATCCTCCACCGACAACTCCTCGGCCAAGGTCGTCGTGTGCCAGTCGCGCACGGTCGCCAGCTTCGAACACGGGTTCACCAATCGTTGTGCGATCATGGCCACGACCAGGTTCCGTTCCCGGCAGCGCCTGGCGGCAAGAATCGAATCAAGGCCAAGGCGGCGCATGCACATCAGGACCGCTTCGACGTGGCCATGGGGCAGGGTCTGGCGCGTCTGCAACAACTCGCCGATACCGACCAGAGGTTCATCGCGCAACAGGCGGCGGAGCGTTTCGATCTTTGCCGTCGGCCATCTGGACAGGTTCGCCAGGGTACGCTTGATGGTTTTGCCGTCTTGCCGCCTGGCTTCCCGCAGCAGGATGGCTGGAGGCGAGTTCCGGTTGGGGACAGATTCGACGTACATGGGTTTATGTATGGACATACAACAATAATTGTCAAGATACTAATTAACAATTACATGGGTGCATTCGGCAGACTGAAATCCGATTCGATACGGCTGAAAACAAGACGCTTAACTACCGATTTTCAAGCTCGTTTTTCGTGGAACTTTGGGCTAAAGCCGCGCTGATTTTGCAGCCCTTACAGCACGGCTGAAGCCGTGCCCTTTCAAAACCCGGCTTTCACCACAAGCTGATAAGTGCTGCTGGCGAACGAAGCAGAGATATTCGATTGTCATCCTGAACGAGTCCACGGCAGGCGAACGAGCCGAAGGAACCGTGGTTGTTTTTCTCACGTACCGTCCGGCACGGGATACAGGTTCGCCGCATCAGGCAACACACCGCTCTCAAGATAGCGCAAAATAGATACAGGCCATGCCCATGAGTGCTACCGCCCAGCCCACGACCGACGAACTTCTCGCCCGCGGATGGTCCGCGCTGCCGCAGGCTTATCGCATTCCCGACGTGGCGCCTACGCTTGACGAGGCTCTCGCCTACTGCCGGAATCTGGCCGAGTCGCACTACGAAAACTTCCACGTAGCCACGTGGTTTCTGCCCAGGGCGCTGCGGCCTCACTTTCACGCCATCTACGCTTATTGCCGCATCTCCGACGATCTGGGCGACGAGGTTGGCGACCGCGCGGCCGCCCTCGCGCTGCTCGATCTATGGGGCCGAGAACTCGATGCCTGCTACGAGGGCCGCGCGCGCCACCCCGTCTTTGTCGCGCTTGCCGAGACCATTCGGACCTGCGCGATTCCCAAAGAGCCGTTTTCCGACCTGCTGGTTGCCTTCCGTCAGGATCAGACGGTGACGCGCTACGCCACGATGAACGACGTGCTCGCCTACTGCCGCTACTCGGCCAATCCCGTGGGCCGGCTGGTGCTCTACGCCTGCGGCGAGGTAAGCCCCGAGGCGAAGGAGGAGAACTTCCGGCTCTCCGATGCCACCTGCTCGGCGCTGCAACTCGCCAACTTCTGGCAGGATGTGCGTGTAGATTTCCAGAAAGACCGCGTTTATCTGCCGCAGGACGACATGCGCCGCTTCAGCGTGAGCGACGAGACGATCGCGCGAGGTATTGCCACGCCGGAGTTTCGCGCCCTGCTGCGCTACGAGGTCGACTACGCACGCGGCCTGTTCGAGCAGGGCCTGCCGCTGATCGGCCGCGTCAGCCGCGAACTCGCGCTCGATCTCGATCTGTTCAGCCGGGGCGGGTTGGAGATTCTCCGCGCCATTGAGCGCCGCAACTACGATGTGCTCAGCGCGCGGCCCTCCATCTCGAAGCCCACCAAGCTGGCGCTCGCCCTGCGCGCTCTGGGCGGCAAGGCGCTGCCGTTTCTGCGCATCAAGACGGGGAAGGCGGCTTGAACAGGCAAGATCCATCCGGCGAGCTCGTCCGCGCATACGCGGTGTGCCGCGCCATCGCCCGGCGCGAAGCCAAGAACTTCTATTACGCTTTCATTGCGCTGCCGAATGCGCGCCGCAACGCGATCTGCGCCATCTACGCGTTCATGCGCCAGGCCGACGATCTTGCCGACGACGAATCTCTTCCGCGCGCGGAACGCCGCCAGAAGCTGAATGCATGGCTGGCCGCATGGCACGCAGCCGCGAGTGGCTCTCGAACCACCGATCCCGTTTTCCTTGCGGTGCGCGATGCTACCCGGCGATTCGCCATTCCGCTTGAGCTGCTCGACGAGCTGGTCGAGGGCGTGGCCATGGATCTCGATCACGCCGCAGGCAGCGAGCCCGACACTTACGCAACCTTCGACGACCTTTACCGCTATTGCTATCTGGTTGCCTCGGTCGTGGGCCTGGTAACGATCCGCATCTTCGGATCGAGCGACGACCGCGCCGAAAAGCTGGCTGAAGAAACCGGCATCGCCTTCCAACTCACCAACATTCTGCGCGATGTAAGCGAGGACGCCGCGCGCAACCGCGTTTATCTGCCGCTCACCGACCTCGCCGCGCACGGAGTTTCGCTCGATTCCGTGCTGCGCCGCGCGCCTTTGGCTCCGCCCACGGCAGCTGAGCGCGCCCTGCTCGCATCGATCGCGCACCGCGCCGAGGACTACTACCGCTCGGCCGATGCCTTGCTGCCGCTGATCGATCGCGAAAGCCGCCCGGCGCTCTGGGTGCTGGTCTCCATCTACCACGCGCTGCTCAAGCGCATCGAGAGCGCGGACTATGACGTCTTCACGCGCCGGGCCAGCGTGTCCACTGTGCGGAAGCTCGCCATCCTCCTCGCGGGCCTGGCGCGAATGGCCTGGGCGCGAATCACGGCATAACGCTCACCACCGGGCCGTTGAACCGTCCATGCGATAACCTGTTGCGTGGGAGCTTTTCATGCGGTTTTCCCATCTGCGCCGCTGCCTTTCAGGCGTGTTTCTTCTCGTCTTCAGTCTCATCGCAGTTCCGCGCGCATCCCTGGGGCAGGGAACCGGCTTCAACCCGGCGCTTTCGCTCACGCGCGTCGACAACGGCCCCAACTCAGCCTGGGCGCGGAGTCAGCATTACCTCATCCTGGTTTCTCTCGACGGCTTACGCTGGGACTTTGCCACGCGCGACAACGCCACGCACCTGCTGGCAATCGGCAGGGCCGGCGTGTGGGCGCCCGGCGGCATGTTGCCGGCGTATCCCTCGCTCACCTTTCCCAACCACTACACGCTTGTGACGGGCCTTTATCCCGAGCATCACGGCATCGTGGCTAACAGCTTTCTCGATCCCGGGCGCGGCGCGCGCTACTCCATGTACGACCGGAAGACCACAACCGACGGCTCCTGGTATGGAGGCGTGCCCTTATGGAGTCTCGCCGAGAGCAAGGGCATGCGCACGGCCTGCCTTCTTTGGGTCGGGTGTGAGGCCAAAATCGCCGGTTTCCGGCCGTCCTACTACGCGACCTTCGACGGCAAAACTCAGGCCAGCCATGAGGCGGAGCAGGCGCGCATTGACGATACGCTTTCGCTGCTACGCCTGCCTGCCGCCGAGCGGCCGCATTTCATCGCACTCTACTTCTCCGAGCCGGACCACGAGGGCCACGAGTTCGGCCCCGAAGCGCGCGAGACCCGCGCCGCCGTTCTGCGTATGGATGCTCTGGTCGGCAAGCTGCGCGACGCCCTCGCAACGACCGGCTTGCCCATCGACATCGTCGTCGTGAGCGATCACGGCATGGTGAAGACCGACGGCGATTGGATCGACCTCGACCAGTTCGCCAGCCTCTCCGGCTTCGAGACCGCAGGCGACCTGCTCTACGGCAAAACCGAGGCGGATCGCGTCCGCCTTTACGAGCAGCTCAAGCACGTTTCCTCGAAGTTCATGGTCTTTCGGCGCAAAAATGTTCCCCCGGATCTGAACTACAGTGAGAATCCTCGCGAGGGCGACCCGATCATTGTGGCCACGGGACCGTATGCCATTCGGGCGCAGGCGCCACCCGCGGGCTCTGCCAGCCGCCCGCCTACCGCCGGTATGCACGGATTCGATCCGCGCATCCTGCCAGAGATGAAGGCAAGCTTCTTCGCCGCCGGACCGGATCTGCTCGTGGGAAAGACGGTCGCTCCGTTTGATAACGTTAATTTATATCCATGGTTGGCGCATCTGCTGGGCCTGCATCCGCCCAGGAACGATGGCAGCTTGTACATCCTGTCGGGCACGCTGCGCGACGACGGCGTTACACCGGAAAAATAGAAAGGGATCTTATCAGCGATGAGTGTAGTTCTGGGAATTGACGGCGGCGGCACCAACACACGGGCCGCAATTGTCGCCGATGGCAAGATTGTGGGCAGCGGTCAGAGCGGTTCCATCAAGAGATTGCGCGTGGGTGCCGAGATTGCGGAAGCGAATCTGCGCACGGTGCTGAAAGAAGCATTTGCAGAGGCAGGCGTGAAGGGCGTCGATGCCGCCTGTTGCGGCGTGGCCAGCGCCAGCATGCCCGGAATTCCGGAGTGGATCACGGCAGTTTTCAACGATTTCGGCGTTGAGCGCTCCGAGGTTGTGGGTGACCACATCATCGCGCTCGATGCGGCTTTTCAGGGAGGGCCGGGAATTCTGCAGATCGCCGGAACCGGCTCCAATTGCGTGGGCCGCGCACCCGACGGAACGCTCGAAACCGCCGGCGGCTGGAGCTCTCGCCTAGGCGACGAAGGCTCGGGCTACTGGATCGGCATCAACTCCATTCGCCGCGCGCTCCACGCCCGCGATCGTGAGGAGCCGTGCCAGGTGATTCCCGCCGTGATGAAGATCTGGGGCACCAAAGACATGGACGAGTTTATCGACCTCGGCGACGGCACTCCGCCGCCAGACTTTGCCGCTCTCGCGCCAGTAATCAACGAGCTTGCCGAAGCTGGGGATCCAGTGGCTGTGGGTGTTCTCGAACAGGCCGCAATCGACCTGGTTGGCTTCGTGCTTCTTGTACGCTCCAAGCTGCGCCGCAAGCACAACATTGCCGGTGAGGTTCCCGTTGCATGGACCGGAAGCGTGATCGCAAAGATGGAGATGGTGCGAAATCGCTTCTTTGCCGGCCTTCGCTCAGCCGCGCCCGAAATGCCAGTAGGAAGCGAAGAGGTGGTCGCGCTGCATGGCGCACTCTGGCGTGCGGAGCGCATTGCCAGAGTGGAGCATTAGAGCTCCTCGCAAAATTCCAGTTATCGGAGAAACCGTGAAAGGGCACGACTGAAGCCGCGCCCTTTTACAAAACAGATCCACTGATTCACCGATACTTCCGCAGCACGCCCAGCACCCGCCCCTGGATCGCACATTGCCCCGCAGGCACGTAGATCGGCTCCATCTCGATGTTCGAGGGCTGTAGCCGGACCACTGCGCCTTCCGGATAGAATCGCTTGAGCGTGGTCTCCGAGCCGTGCACCAGCGCCACCACAATCTCGCCCTGGCGCGCGGTGCGTGTCCGCTCTACCAGCACGTAGTCGCCGTTGATGATGTGCTCGTCGCGCATGGAGTCGCCGCGCACCTCAAGCGCGAACACGTCGCGGTTGCCCACCACGTCGTGCAGCGAGATCGTCTCCTGGGTCTCTGTCGCTTCGATCGGCAGCCCCGCGGCAATTCGCCCTGCCAGCGGCAGCTTCAGGCTAGATCGCGTGCGCGCTCCGGGCGGCAGCACGTCGATCGACCGGCTGCGGTTGTGCACTCGGTCCAGCACACCCTTCTTTTCGAGATTGGTGATGTGCTTGTGAACGGTCGCCAGGCTCTTCAGGTTCATGCCGCGCGCAATCTCTTCAAACGAGGGCGAATACCCGTTGCGGCTTACGAACGACTCAAGAAAATCCAGAACTTCCTTCTGTCTGCGTGTAACTGCCATGGGCGCATTATAGCGAATAAAAAGCGAATCGCAAGAGGTGTTTTCCTGGCAGGTTTACTCTTTTGGCACATTTCGGAAGATAGCTCCCACTTCAGACTGCCAGGATTACCTCCAGCTCCCATCGACTTCAACCCGCTTTAACGGGCGATGAATCCGCGCTGACAAAACCCGATGAGAAAGCTCGACCCCCGCTGCCCGCCCCTCAGACTCACTTCCGGAGTCCTACAATCAATGCATGATGATCGAGACGTTTCCCGTTGGCCCGCTGGCGTGCAACTGTACTATCGTGGGCGACGAACAGAGCCGCGAAGCCATCGTTATCGACCCCGGCGATGACGTGGCGCGCATCCACAGGCGACTCACCGAGTCAGGTCTCACGCTCAAACAGATCGTTGTTACCCACGCTCACATCGACCATGTGGGCGGCGCGCTCAAGCTCAAGAAACTGACCGGCGCGCCTATCTACTTGAATGAAAACGACCTGCCACTGCTGAAAACCATGCCGATGCAGGCGGCCTGGCTGGGAATGCAACCGCCCGAAGTAGCGCCGCCCGACGCCGGTCTCGCGGAGGGGCAGATCGTGGGCCTTGCGCATTATCCCGCGCAGGTGATGTACACTCCCGGCCACACCCAGGGGTCGATCTGCCTGCACTTTGCCCCTTTGAAGCTGCTGATCGCAGGCGACACTCTGTTTGCAGGCAGTATCGGCCGCACCGATCTGCCCGGCGGCGACTTTGAGCAGATCATGGAGTCGCTGCACTCCCGGATTCTCGCTCTACCCGATGAAACGCGCGTTCTCCCAGGCCACGGGCCGGAGACAACGATCGGCCAGGAACGGCAGACAAACCCTTTTCTGCAGAAACAATAAGGCCCGGGTTATCAAGAATAAATCATCATATAAATCAGATAGATAAGGCGAAATTATAAAGAGATACTTGAGTCACTTAACTCGTAATGTTACCGCCCTTATTCGTTTGATAATAGTCAACAAGGGTGATGAATCCATTACGGAATTCAGGCTCCTCGCCGAGCAAACTCACCACCAGCCAGCCCGACTCCGGCAGTCCGAAAAAGTAGCCGGGCATGACCCAGACGCCACGGTCCAGCAGAGCAAGAACCGTCTGCTCGTCCGGTTCGAGCGCCGGAACCCGCAGCACCGCGTACCATCCGCCCTCGACCCCGAGCCGTTGAAGCGCCGGAGCCGTGGCAAGTTGCCGGTCGAGTTCGGCGAGATTTGCCGTGACGCGGCGGCAAATCTGCTCCTGAATCGCCGTCCGGCCGTCGAGCCACCGCGGCAGGGCCCACTGCACCGGCGCGTTCATCGAGAGAAACGTGTCGGCAATGACTTCGAGCCGTTCGAGCGCCTGCGCATTCTCGGGGCCTGTGGCAACAATCCACGCAGCCTTCATCTGTGGCAGGCCGGCGATCTTGCTCAGCCCGCTCACCACAAAGACGGGAACCCCCTCCAACCCTGCCGCAAAGCTGCCTTGCTCCCTGTTTTCTTGCTTCCGCGCTCCCTTGTTCTCTGGCGCCCTGTAGTCAAGAAAAACCTCATCCACAATCAGCGACAGGCCGTTTGCCCGGCAGATGCGGGCCAATTCTTCCGCCTCCCAAGGCTTGGTAAAGTGCCCCGTGGGATTGTTCGGATGCACCACGACGAGAGCTCGGGTCTCGGGCGTGATTGCGCGCCGCAACCCCTCGAAGTCGATCTGCCAGCCGTCGTGGTAAACCAGCGGCGCAGCCTTGATGCGCACGTCATCGAGCGCAGCCAGAAAGTCGAAGAGCGGGTAGCCGGGCTGGGGAACCAGAATCTCGCTTCCCGCATCGCAAAGCAGCCGGAAGAGAAAGCTATACGCCTCGCTTGTGCTGGTGGTGAGCACAACCTGAGACGGATCGAGAGCAACGCCGTGGTCCGCGTAGTAGCGGCAGACGGCTTCGCGCGCCGCCAGCAACCCACGCGGCTGCGGATCGTAGTCGAGGGCGCGCGGATCGGCGAGCGCCTCCAGCAGGAAATCCGGATACGCAAAGCCGCACCGCGTGGGATTGGATGCCGTCAAATCGGCGATCGGCAATCCGGCCGCGCGGCGCAACCGGTACGCGCGCGCCAGGTCGCTCTCTTCCGTGTTCCAACCGGTTCTTTCCGAAAATCGCATGGCCACCTTCGGGTGCTCCACACTCGCGACGCTTTTGTCGCCAGGGTGGAAAATCACAAACCTCAACCCACGTCCTTCAAGCCCGCACCAGGATCTCGTGCCCCACCCTTTCGGCGCACTTTGCGGAAAGGGTGGGAAAGCACGAGCCTTAGCCGCCGCACCAGCGCCGTCGTGCACAATAAAGGAAGCGTCCTTCTCCACCATACACGGGCGCAAAAGGTGGGCAAATTTGGCTCTGCGCGCGGTGATCTTTGACTACGGAATGGTGTTGAGCAATCCACCCGATCAAGCGGCGCACGCCCAACTGCTGCGCATCACGGGCCTTCCCGCGGAGAAGCTTGATCCGCTCTACTGGGCCGACCGTCACGCCTTTGACGAGGGCAAGCTCACAGGCGAAACCTACTGGCGCGGCGTTCTCCAGAAAGCCGGGATTGCCTTAAGCCCCGCGGCTATCGCGGAATTGATGGAATGGGATGCCCGCATGTGGATCACGCCAAATCAGGCGATGGTTTCCTGGGCATTATCGCTCAGGGCGTGCGGAGTTCTGACGGCAATCCTTTCCAACATTGGCGATACCGTCAGCAAGGCCATCGAGCGCGAGGCTGACTGGCTCTCCCGCATCGACCTTTGCGTGTGGAGCTACCAGTTGCGCCTCGCCAAGCCAGATCCGGCGATCTTTCGCTATACGTTGGATCGACTTGGCGTCCGGCCCGAGGAGTCGCTCTTCATCGACGACCGCGCGGAGAATGTCAATGCGGCCACCTCGCTGGGCATCCAATCGCTGGTCTTTACCACGGTGGAGCGTCTCCGCGCCGACCTGATCGCGGCGGGCTTTGACAACCATCTCCCGTTACCCGCAAGCGCGTGACGGAACGTTTGCACCCGCAATTTCTGTTGTCCCGCAGTCCCATGGTCCCTGTTCTTACGTCGCCATCCCCAGCCCCACCAGGTTGGCGGCGGCGATAATCGCCAGAATTCCAGCCCAAAGCAGCCGCATCGGCCGGCTGCCCACGCCCTTCCACTCGCCAAGAGCCAGCCCCAGCACTCCGCCGAAGAGCACGTAGCCGCTCATGTGCAGCATCCAGTTCACGTAGGAGAGGCGGCGCGCGATGTTGGCCGCGCCCCAGGCGTAAAAGAAAAATTGCAAATACCACATGAGGCCGCCGGTCGCAGCCAGAGCGCCGTTCCTGGCCAGTTCCGAACCGGGCAGGTGCAGATCCTTGAGCGGATTGTGCTTGAGCGTCCAGAGCCGGAAACCGCAGTAACTCCAGTTGACCAGCGCGCCGGCGCCCATGATGAGCACGTAGGCCGGCAGAGCGGCGTAAAGCGGCTTGACGCCCAGATGCAGCGCGGCCTGCTCCATGGGCCTGGCCGCGGCAATGCCAAACGACATTCCCGACGAGGAGAAACCGCACAGGATGGCCAGCGCGAGGCCCAGAGCTACGTTGAACTCATCGAGATGCCCCTTCTTTTGCACCTCTTTCATGTGGCCGGCCCAGGTGACAACCGCGACGCCAGCGAGCGCCACTACGACTCCGCCCATCGTGATCAGGCCGCTCCGCGTGGCAAAGAGCGCGTGTCCCTGACCTTCGACGAGCGGCGGCAATACGGTGCCCACCATCAAATTGATGCCCTGGGCGATGCCGATGCCGAGCGCCAGTCCAAGGTGCCGCATCGTCAAGCCGTACGTAATGCCGCCGACACCCCACAGCGCGCCAAACAAGGCTACGCGAATCAGCACCGGCCAGCCCATCGATGCGTAGAAGCTATGAAAATTCGGTAGCAGCACGAGAGCGACGCCGACAGGGGCGAGAACCCACGAGAACAAACCGGCGAATGCCCATGTGCTCTCCCACGACCATTTCCTGACTTTTTCGATGGGAATATAGAAGCTGGCAGCCATCGCCGCGCCCAGCATGTGCCAGCCAATTCCCCCCAGGATCGATCTCATTCACTCTCCTCGCAGCGTGCCATGGATCCGTCATCCTGAGCGTAGTCTGCCGAGCTTTTTGCGGCAAACGAAGTCGAAGGCTGCGGTTGTTCTTCAATCCATTTCGAGCTTACTGCGCCGCTTCTTCCTAAACCGATCCCGCAAATCCTGCCAGTACCGACGAAGCAATCAGCAGCAGCAATCCGGCAGCCAGCAGTCCCCGCGTCTTCGCGCCGGTTCCTTTCCATTCGCCCAGCAGAATGCCCAGCAACTGGCTGAACAGAATGGTGCTGGCCATCAGCACCGCCCAACCGATATAGGAAGTGCTGCCCATGCGCGGCTCGCCGGTTTTGAAGCAGACAAATTGCAGACACCAGATGACTCCGGCGATTCCGGCGAAGAATAGGTTGTTGAGCCTGGGCGCGGCTGCGCTCACGTAATCGCCCAGCGTGCGATTCCTGAAGTTGAGAATTGCGCACCACCCGCCGTTGACGATAAAGCCGCCCAGCAGCACGACCACCAGCACGGGAATACCGGCCCACGTTCCCGCGGTTTCCGGCGTGGTTGAGAGCGCGAGCTTCTGCATCTGTGGCCCGCCTTGCAACCCGAAGCTCATGGCCGAACTCATCAGACCGGAGAAGATTGCCGCCATGATGCCTTTGCGAAAGTTGAATTCGGCAACGGTCTTTCTCTTTGTTTCCTCGGGCAGTTCCGACTCCTTCGATCGGCCAGCCAGTCCCACGCAGACGATGCCCACCAGCGAGACCGCCGCGGCCGCCACGGAAATCTGCCCGCCTGTGGTGTGAAACATCGCCGCCGTGGCCGCGCTTCCCTTGAGCATCGGCGGAATCAGCGTGCCGGCAGCCGACGTAAGCCCCGCGCCCATCGCCAGGCCCAAACCCACGCCAAGATAGCGGATCATCAAGCCCCAGGTGAGTCCGCCGAATCCCCACAACATACCGCAAATCAGACAGTAGACAACCTCGTGGCGCGGCGCGGCGGCGATCACGGCAAACGTGTTCGGTGCGGTGACATAGGCCAGCAGCCACGGCGCCACCACCAACCCGACAACCGCGTAGACCATCCAGTAGCTTTCCCACGCCCACTTCTTCACCCGCGAGAACGGTAGATAGAAAACCGCGCCTGCCAATCCTCCCAGTGTGAAGATCAGAATGCCCAGCATCGGGTTTGTGGCGCCAGCGTTCATCTTTCACTCCTCGATCTTTGAGACATCTCACTGAGGGAGCACAACGTCGAATGTGTAGCTGCCAGGCGCCAGCGTGAATCCGCTCTGCCCGTCGCGCGTGCTCGCCGTGACATGAGGATTTCCAACCAGCGCCGCACCGTCGAGCTTGTAGCTTGCGGCTTGCTGCGCGCCGAGCGGCAGCCATCCCGTCGTATTCGCGGGAATGGTTACATGCCACACGGCCGTGGCTCCAGTCACCGTCCAATCGGAGTGAATCGCACCATAAACGGATTGATAGTCGAACGCGATATGTCCCAGCCGCGCGCCGAAGACCGGATGCAGCACCACGGTATGAAAGGCGGGATCGGACGGCGTCGCATCCACTCCCGCCGCGTAACGGTACATCCAATCGGCCACCGCGCCGTAGGCGTAGTGGTTAAACGAATTCATGCTGGGATCGTTGAGCATCTGGTCGCCGTTCCACCGCTCCCACATGGTTGTCGCTCCGTGCTCCACCATGTAGCCCCACGAGGGGTAACGTGTGTTGAGCAGCAGCGTATAGGCCAGCTTTGTGTAGCCGGCCTTCGTCAACTCCTCCAGCAGATACGGCGTGCCCAGAAATCCCGTACCCAGCAGATCGTGGTTGGCGTGAATCTTGTCTGCCAGCCGCCTGGCTGCCGCCGCGCGCAGCGATTCGGGCAGCAGATTCATGTGCAGGGCCAGCACGTAGCCGGTCTGCGTGTCGCCGCCTTTGCTCATTGCGCCGGGATTGTTGATCACGCCAAATTGCGACGCGCTGTTGTCCGCGCCGGCCACAAATCCGTCGGCGCGCACAAACCGCTTGTCGAACGCCGCGCGAATCTTCTCAAATAGCGCCTGATACTTCGCCGCCTCTGCCGTGCGCCCCGTGGCCAGCGCCATCTGGCGCATCAGCGTCGCGTCCCACGCCCAGTAGGCCGTGGCGATCAGCACCTCGTCGGTTTTGCCCTCAGGGGAGAGCCAGTCGCCGAATGGGGCGCCGTACTCCTTTGCCCACAGGAAATCGGGATTCACTGCCGCAATCGCGTCCAGGTACTTCGTCATCGCATCCCAGTTCTGCTCGATGATGCTGGTGTCGCCGGTCTGCAGCCAACTGGTCCAGGGAACAATTACGCCGGCGTCGCTCCAGGCCGCGGCAGCGCCTGCGAACCTCGTCACTGTGCCGGGCGAGAAGATCCCGTAAAACGGCTGACCCGCCTGTGTGCCGCGCATGTCGGCGGCAAACTTGCGCGAGAACGCAGCCAAATCCATGTTGTAGCTGGCCGCGCGCCAGAAGACCTGCGCGTCGCCCATCCAGCCCAGCCGCTCGTCGCGCTGCGGGCAGTCCGTAGGCAGTCCCACAAAGTTCGAACGCTGCCCCCAGAGAACATTGCTCCACAATTGATTGATCATTGCGCTGCCGGTCGAGAGTTTGACCGTGAAGGGAGCAGCGGTGTGCAAGACCACGCCCGTCACCGCGTCCTTGCCGGGCGCTGTGGGCAGGCCCGTCAACTCGGCATAACGATAGCCATGGAAGGTGAACTGCGGCGTAAAACTTTCAGCGCCATTGCCGCTCAGGGTAAAGCGATCCGTCGCCTTGGCGGTGCGCAGATTGTCGGTGTAGATCGTTCCGTCAGGATTCACAACCTCTGCAAAGCGAAGACGGACATTGGCTCCGCTCGGGCCGCTTACGCGCAGGGTTTCCACGCCGGCAAAGTTCTGCCCGAAGTCGTAGACAAAAACGCCGGGCTTTGGCTCCGTCATTGACTTCGGCTGCATCTCGCGTTCGGCGCGGATCGGCGGAAAATCCTGGGCGACGATCTTCACGGGCGCGGGATCGATCCTCATTGCATGAGGCCAAAGGCCGGCCTCAGCGCCGCCGGCGAACGATGCCATCGTTTGTGGAATCGCGCGGCCGTCCTGGCTTTCGCCGTCATAAATCTCGGAGTGAAGAATGTAGGAAGTGTTTGCTCTCCAGTTCGCATCCGTCGCAACCCAATTCACGCTGCCGTCCGTGTATTCAATGCGCAGCGCGGCGCGCAATGATGGCGGCGTCAAGCCGTAATTGTTCGGCTGCTGGAACCACTCGAGCGGCGTCTCGTACCATCCTGGCGCGAGCAATGCGCCGATCGCGTTCCTGCCTTCTGAAACCAGATTCGTCACATCGTAGGTCTGGTATACAACCCGCTCGCGATAGTCCGTCCATCCCGGCGCCAGAGCCTGATTGCCCACGCGCTTGCCGTTCAAGAACATCTCGTAGGAGCCAAGCGAGGTGGCATAGAGCCGCGCGGACTTCACCGGCTTGTCCACTGCAAACGTATTTTGCAGAGCCTTTACCGAATCAGGAATCCACGGTATGCCGAGCGACTCCGAACGCTTGCCCGAAAGCGGTTGCCAAATCACAGCGGCCTTCCACGCTTCATCGTCGAACTTCTTCTCAAACCAGCTTCCCGCGGGAGCAACCGCCGTCTTCCATTTCACGTTGCTCGCAAAGCTGGCCCACGTGCCATCGTTGTATTCCACGACAAGCGTCGCGATCATCGGCGGTGCGTCGTCGGTTGCCATGCCGTTGGGATTCGCCACGTAGTGCAGCACTTCGATTGCAATCGCGTTGCTACCCGCGCTCAGATGTGGCGTCACCTCGGTGCGTACAAACTTCTTCCACGGCAACTGCTTATAGGGTGGCAGAGCATCTTCCGCAAGCACCTGTGCTCCATTGACCCATGCGGCTACGGTATCGCGCCCGGTCGCGTAGAGAGCCGCAAACTTCACGGGCTTGTCGAGCGTCACCGTGGTGCGATACGCAAAGTGCTGTTCGCTTCTCCCATTGAGCACGGGCGACTTGGCGTCGGGACTTGTAATCCACTCCGCAGGCGCGTGGCGCACCGTGGCCTCTTCCGGCGTTTCGTAGCCGATCCACTCGGCCTTCCACGCATCCTGACTCATCAGGCCGGTTTCCCACCAGGCGCCTTTGCTTTCGACATACGGCTTGCCCGACTCGCCCCAGAGCTTCACGGCCCAGTAATAGCGCGTACTCGCCGTGAGTGCCGGCCCGCCGTAGCGCACATTGAGCGATTGCTCCGACGCGATGCGCCCGCTCGACCAGACGTCCGCCTTGCCCTGCTGGAGCAATTCCGGCCGCGACGCCACCATCACTTCGTACGCCGTTTGCCGCGCACCCGGCGCCGCATCGCGCAACAGCCAGGAGAAGCCGGGCGCAGCGTCGTCGATCCCCAGCGGATTCCTGAGGTTATCGACGCGGAGCCTGACCGGCCCCGTCGCGTTCATCGCCCTCTGGGCAGGAGCCAAGGCTACCGCCAGTCCCATCGCCAAAACAAGCGTTCCTGTGTGCATCCAGTTGAAGCGCATCATAAGCCTCGATTCCGAAGGAGAAACCTTGAGGAAGTGGGCTGCCGGGGTCATTCGGCGCGCGCCGTTTCCTCCATTGAAAGTTTTTCAGGCGAAACCACCTTATGCAACGCCGATAGGCCTTGTCAATTGCGCAGGTCGATTCGTTCACTCGCCGACTTGCTGCCCCGTTGGCTCGCTACTCCGATCGTCTGCTGCCGGTACACTCTCAATATGCTCGTTCGTCTTTACGCCGCCACCACCAGCGCCGGCAAACTCCGCGACTTTCGCACCGCGGCTCAAGCCTTTTCCATTGCGCTCGATCCGCTTCCCGGAATCGAGAAGATTCCCGCGCCCGAGGAGGACGGCGACACATTTCTCGCCAATGCGGCCACCAAGGCCGTTTACTATTCCCGCTTTGCGCCCGGTGAGCTGGTCATCGCCGACGATTCGGGATTGGAGGTCGATGCGCTTGGTGGCGCTCCCGGTGTGCGCTCGGCACGTTACGCCGCTGACGAGGGCCTCGTCGATTCACCTGACGCCAACGACAACTCCGACGTGTGGAACAATATGCTTCTCTTGCAAAAGCTCGCCGGCATTCCGCCTGCTCTTCGCACCGGCCGCTACCATTGCACGCTGGTTGCCGCGCGGGACGGCGAAGTGGTGCAGATCGCCGACGGCACAGTCGAGGGAACCATTCTCGAAGCCCCGCGCGGCAGTGGCGGCTTTGGCTACGACCCGCTGTTTTATCTTCCGCAACTGGACAAGAGCATGGCTGAGATCGATCTCGAAACCAAACTCCGCCTGAGTCATCGCGGTCGCGCGCTCGCGGCGCTTCTGCCTTTGATCGCCGGTGAAACAAACTGCTGAGGATTTTTTGTGCCCCATTTCGCGATGTGGCACGACCCGATATGCGCCACAAAAACCGCGAAGGATGCGCGGACGTTCGCATCTGTTCGGCTCATCGGTGCAGCTCATCCGCGATTGCAGGTGTTCAGCCGTTTGTCATCGTGCCGTCAACTGGGAAAAAATGAAGCGGGGAGCGCGAGAGAAGTCCAGCCTGCGTGAGCAAGGTCACGTTCAGTTTGATGGATGAACTGCGATGATCGTTGAGGTGTGACGAAACGCACAGCCAAGCTATGGACCGTGCATTTAGCTGTGATCTGGGATTAATTCGTGTACTTCCCGGCACGATTTTGAGCAGGAGAGGATTCATGCCAGCCAACACATTGACCGTAACCGATAACCGCACGGGCAGCACCTACGAGATGCCCATCGAAGATGGAACTGTGCGGGCGATGGATTTTCGCAAGATTAAAACAGGTGCAGACGACTTCGGCCTCATGCTCTACGATCCGGCCTTTATGAACACGGCTTCTTGCCGCAGCAGCATTACTTATATCGATGGCGACCGTGGAATCCTGGAATATCGGGGCTATCCTATCGAGCAACTCGCCGAGAGTTGTTCTTTTCTTGAAGTGGCATATCTGATTTTATTCGGAGAACTGCCTACCGCCAGCCAGCTCGATCCTTGGGTCTACGAGATCACGCACCACACCATGCTGCACGAGACCACGAAGAAGTTCATGGAAGGTTTCCGGCATGATGCTCACCCCATGACGATGCTGATCTCTTCAGTGGCCGCGTTGTCGACGGTGTATCCCGAAGCCGTCGATGTTCACGACTCGGCAAGCCGGCTCCTGCAGGTCAAGCGACTGATCGCCAAGATGCCATCCATTGCCGCCATGTCGTACCGGCACAGCCTTGGATTTCCCTACGTTTACCCTGACAATGACCTCAGCTATACAGAGAACTTCATGAACATGCTGTGGAAGATGGTCGAGCCCAAGTATGCGGCCAACCCCGTGCTGGCGCGCGCTCTGGAAGTGCTCTTCATCCTCCACGCCGATCACGAGCAGAACTGCAGCACCAGCACCATGCGCGCGGTGGGCAGTTCACTGTCGAGCCCCTATCTCAGCGTTGCTTCCGCCGCATCGGCGCTGGCCGGCCCGCTGCACGGCGGCGCCAATGAAGAAGTCATCAAGATGCTCGACGAGATCGACACGGCCGCCAATATTCCGGCCTACATTGCCAGCGTGAAAGGCGGCAAGCGCAAGCTGATGGGCTTCGGTCACCGCGTCTACAAAAACTTCGATCCACGCGCTACGCTGATCAAGAAGATCGCAGAACAGGTCTTCGAGGTCACCGGGCGCAATCCCAAGCTGGACATCGCTCTCGAACTGGAACGGATCGCGCTTCAGGACGAGTACTTCATCTCGCGCAAGCTTTACCCGAATGTGGACTTCTATTCCGGCCTGATCTACCAGGCCATTGGATTCAGGCCGGAGATGTTCACCGTGCTCTTTGCCATTCCGCGGACGGTCGGCTGGCTGTCGCAGTGGCAGGAGATGATTGTGGATCCGGCGCAGAAGATCGCGCGTCCCCGTCAGGTTTATACCGGGGCCCGCAACCGCCGTTTTATTCCCATGGCCGAGCGCAAACCCGTCGAGGTCAAGGCATAACGACACGGTTCCGCTGCTGCCGGGCGTTGACTCCGCGCTGGCGCCTGACGGCAGCAGAATCATCGGCCAGCCTTGACGGACTTGAAGCCATACACCAATAATGCCTTTGTCGCTTACATGAGCTTTGCCTTACCACAAGCTGAAATCGCCTCTTTGCCGACCGGCGGAAAAAGTCCGGCCACGAACCTTTAGGAGCATCGCTTTCCATGGCAACCGTTGAATCTCCCGCATCGCCGCAACTGCGCAGCGGTGTCGAGCCTCTCCGTGCAGGGCAGGGCGCCAGCTTCATCTGGCGCAAGCTGCACTCATTGCTCGGTATCGTGCCCATCGGCGCATTTCTATTGGAGCACCTGCTCTCGAACTATGAGGCGCTCAAGGGCCCGCTCGCCTACGGCAACCAGGTCAGGTTCCTGAACAGCCTGCCGCTAGTGCGTGTGCTGGAGTGGGTCTTCATTTTTCTGCCCCTGCTCTATCACGGCCTCTACGGCTTCTATATCTGGCTGCGCGGCAAGTCGAACGTAGTCTACTACCCGTGGGCCGGCAACTGGATGTATACGATTCAGCGCTACACCGGCCTCATCGCTCTCGCCTACATCATCCAGCACGTCTGGCGGCAACGCTTCACCGGCGTCATGCTTCCGGAGAATCCCTACTACGCATTCCACAAGGTGCAGGTAGAGCTTTCGAATCCCTGGATGCTGGCGATTTACATCATTGCGATGATCGCCATCTGCTGGCACTTTGCTTACGGCGTCTGGCTGTTTGCGGCCAAATGGGGCATCACGCCGGGAGTTACTGCGCGCCGCCGCTTCGGCTACGTCTGCGTTGCCTTAGGCATCGGGCTTGCGTGTCTGGGACTGGCTGGTATCTTCGCGTTCGTTGGTCCCTGGTATCCGAACGCACCCATTCCGGCTCCGTAGCTGGCGGCTCTCGTTGGACAACCGATCGATGACAACTGACAACTGACAAATGTAAAAGGACTCATTCATGGCAGCACGCAAAATCATCGTGGTGGGCGGAGGACTTGCCGGACTAGCCGCAGTCATCAAGATCGCAGAGGCCGGCGGCACAGTGGATCTTTTCTCCATCGTTCCCGTGAAGCGCTCGCACTCGGTTTGCGCTCAGGGCGGCATCAACGCCGCCAAGAATCTGAAGGGCGAAGGCGACACTACCTGGCAGCACTTTGACGACACGATCTACGGCGGCGACTTCCTGGCCAATCAGACTCCCGTGAAGGCCATGTGCGAGGCCGCCCCGGGCATCATCGATCTCCTCGATCGCATGGGTGTGCCTTTCAATCGCACGCCCGAAGGCCAGCTCGACTTCCGGCGCTTCGGCGGCACGCTTTACAACCGCACCGCCTTTGCCGGCGCCACCACCGGCCAGCAGTTGCTTTATGCGCTCGATGAGCAGGTGCGCCGCCACGAGTCCGAAGGCAAGGTCAAGAAGTACGAGGGCTGGGAGTTCCTCTCCGCCATCATCGACGGCAAAGGCGTGACTCGTGGCATCGTCGCCATGAACCTGCGCACGATGGACCTTCAGGCATTCATGGCGGACGCTGTCATCCTCGCCACGGGCGGCATCGGAGCAATCTTCGGCAAGAGCACCAACTCTGTCGTCTGCACCGGTTCCGCACAGTCCGCAGTCTTCCAGCAGGGCGTGCACTACGCGAACGGCGAACTCATTCAGGTGCATCCGACGGCAATCCCCGGCGAAGACAAGCTGCGTCTGATGTCGGAGTCGGCGCGCGGCGAGGGCGGCCGCGTCTGGGTTCCGCGCAACCCTGGCGACAAGCGTCCTGGCCGCTCCATCCCCGAGTCCGATCGCTTCTACTTCCTTGAGGAGTGGTACCCCAAGTACGGCAACCTTGTCCCGCGCGACGTGGCCACACGGGCCATTCACAAGGTCGTCTACGAGCTCGGCCTCGGCATCGACGGCCAGCCCATGGTTTATCTCGATCTTTCGCATATCGATTGCCATACGCTGCACCGCAAGCTTGGCGGCATCCTCGAGATCTATCAGAAGTTCGTTGGCGTCGACCCTTGCGTCGAGCCGATGAAGATCTTCCCCGGGATGCACTACACGATGGGCGGTCTCTGGGTTGACTTCAACCAGATGACCAACATTCCAGGCCTCTTTGCCGCAGGCGAGTGCGAATATCAGTACCACGGCGCCAATCGCCTGGGCGCCAACTCGCTCGTCAGTTGCATCTTCGGCGGGTTTGTTGCCGGTCCCAACGCTTTGCAGTACGCCAGCAGCGCGCCCGCGATTGAGGGCGACGGCGGCGCTGCCGCCGAACTGGCGCGCCAGGCGGAGATCAACAAGAAGCTCATCGAAAACCAGGGCGGCGAAAATCCCTTCAAGTTGTGGCGCGAACTGGGCGAAGGCATGACCAAGCACGTCACCGTTACCCGTTACAACAAAAGCATCAAAGAGACCGACGAGAAGATCGTCGAACTGCTCGAACGCTACAAGCGCGTAAACCTGAGTGATAAGAGCCAGTGGGCGAATACCAGCTTTGCCTTCGCCCGCCAGCTCAAAAACATGCTTGAACTCTCCCGCACCATTACGCTCGGCGCTATTCAGCGCGACGAGTCCCGTGGCGCGCACTATAAACCAGACTTTCCCGATCGCAATGATGAGCGGTTCCTCAAGACCACCAAGGCCAGCTTTACCGGCTCGGTCGAGGGTCCGCGCATCGAGTTCGAGGAAGTCGATACGCAGTTCATCAAGCCCCGCCCGCGCCGTTACGACGTGGCGAGTTAGCGATGTTTTGAAAGGGCACGACTTCAGTCGTGCCGATGCAGGGCCAAGAATGATGGGGCTTTAGCCCCTGAGGACACCATGGCAGAACGTACAGTTGTCTTTGAGATCAAGCGCCAGGCCAACCCAGACGCACCCGCGGTGTGGGAGCGATTCGAGATTCCCTGGCGTCACGGCATGAACGTTATCTCCGCGTTGATGGACATCGCAGGCAATCCCGTCACCGCCGACGGCCGCCAGACCACGCCGATCACCTACGACTCCAACTGCCTTGAGGAGATCTGCGGCTCCTGCGCCATGCTCATCAACGGCAAGGCCCGCATGGCCTGCTCGGCGCTTATCGATAACCTGGAGCAGCCTATCCGCATCGAGCCGCTCAGCAAGTTTCCGCTCGTCCGCGATCTCCAGGTCGACCGCTCGGTTCTCTTTGAAAACCTCAAGCGCGTCAAGGCGTGGGTTCCTATCGATGGCACCTACGACCTCGGCCCCGGTCCGCGCGTTTATCCGCAGCAGCAGGAGACCAACTACCCGCTCTCCAACTGCATCTCCTGTACCTGCTGCATGGAGGTTTGCCCGCAGTTCAACGTGGAGACGGGTTTCGTGGGGGCGGCGACAATCGCTCAGGTCAAGCTCTTCAATAACCACCCCACCGGCAAGGTTTTCAAGGAAGAGCGCCTGCGTGCGCTCGCGGGCGACGGCGGCATTCAGGAGTGCGGCTACGCGCAGAACTGCGTCGAGGCCTGCCCCAAGCAGCTTCCGCTTACCACCGCCATCAGCGACATCGGCCGCGACGTTGTGGTGCAGAAGGTTCAGGATTGGCTTCGCAGTTGAGAAACGCAGCTGCGAAGTTTCCCGCTCCGCAACCTCCTCTATTCTGAATCCGGCAGTTGACCGCCCGTGTACGCGTGCGAGCCGCGCCCTCGCACAGCCTTTGCGGGCGCGTGTGTCTCTGTCTCCCGCCTTCACTGTAAAATGGATTCCATGCCAGCTTATCGCTCACGCACATCGACGCATGGACGAAACATGGCCGGGGCGCGCAGCCTTTGGCGCGCCACCGGGATGCAGGACGGCGATTTTGGAAAGCCGATCATTGCTGTCGCCAACTCTTTCACCCAGTTCGTTCCCGGCCACGTCCACCTGAAGGATCTGGGCCAGCTCGTCGCCGAGGAGATCGCGAAGGCCGGCGGCGTGGCCAAGGAGTTCAATACCATCGCCATCGACGATGGCATCGCCATGGGCCACGGCGGCATGCTCTACAGCCTGCCTTCGCGCGACCTGATCGCCGACTCCGTTGAGTACATGGTGAACGCCCACTGCGCCGATGCCCTGGTCTGCATCTCGAACTGCGACAAGATCACGCCCGGCATGTTGATGGCCTCACTGCGCCTGAACATTCCCACCGTCTTTGTCTCCGGCGGGCCGATGGAGGCCGGCAAGATCCAGCATGGCGTTGAAGTCAAGTCTCTGGATCTGATCGACGCCATGATTATCGCGGCGGACTCGGCCAAAAGCGACGCCGAGGTTGCCGAGTATGAGCGCTCGGCCTGTCCTACCTGCGGCTCATGTTCCGGCATGTTTACGGCGAACTCGATGAACTGCCTCACCGAGGCGCTGGGTTTGTCGCTGCCCGGCAATGGAACCGTAGTGGCGACCCATGCGGACCGCAAGCAGCTCTTTTTGCAGGCTGGCCGCACGATTGTCGATCTGGCGCGGCGCTACTACGAGCAGGACGACACGAGCGTGCTGCCGCGAAGTATCGCAACCTTCGATGCCTTTGAGAATGCAATGACTCTCGACATCGCCATGGGCGGCTCGACCAATACGGTGCTTCACCTGCTGGCCGCCGCGCACGAGGCGGAAGTGCCCTTTACCATGGCCGACATCGACCGGCTCTCGCGCCGCGTGCCAAACGTGTGCAAAGTGGCTCCATCGTCCGCCACGGTTCATGTCGAGGACGTGCATCGCGCCGGCGGAATCATTGCCATTCTGGGTGAACTCGATCGCGGCGGATTGATTCATCGTCAAGCGCATACCGTTCACGCGCCAACGCTCGGCGACGCCATCGACAGGCTCGACGTGAAGCGCGGCACGTCGCCCGAGGCCGTCGAATTTTATCGCGCTGCGCCAGGAGGCGTGCGAACCACGGTAGCCTTCAGCCAGAGCAATCGCTATCCCTCGCTCGATCTCAATCGTGAAAGCGGAGCGATCCGCGACGTTGCGCACGCCTTCAGCAAAGATGGCGGGCTGGCGGTTCTCTACGGCAACATCGCCGAGGACGGATGCATCGTAAAGACCGCGGGCGTCGATGCGGCGATCCTTACCTTCACCGGCCGGGCGAGAATCTTCGAGAGCCAGGAAGCGGCGGTCGATGCCATCCTCGGCGATAAAGTCGTTCCCGGCGATGTTGTGTTGATCCGCTACGAAGGCCCCAAAGGCGGACCGGGCATGCAGGAGATGCTTTATCCCACGAGCTATCTGAAATCGAAGGGACTGGGCAAGGTATGCGCGCTGATTACCGATGGGCGCTTCTCCGGCGGCAGTTCGGGACTCTGCATCGGCCACATCTCGCCCGAAGCGGCTGAGGGCGGTGCGCTGGCACTGGTCGAAGAAGGCGATACGATTCAGATCGACATTCCCCGGCGCGTGCTGCGCGTGGATCTCTCCGATCATGAACTCGAAAAAAGGCGCGGCAAGATGGAAGCACGGGGAGCGGAGGCGTGGAAGCCCCTGTCGCGCGATCGCGTAGTCTCGAAGGCTCTGGAGGCTTATGCGGCGATGACAACCAGCGCCGCAAAGGGCGCGGTTCGAGATGTGTCGCAGGTGCAAAGACAGGCGAAGGAATTTGCCTCTACGGGCGACTGAATCCAGTCGTCTGCATTTCACACGACTCCATTGCGCAAAACTCTTCCGGTCGCATCCGGAATCTCGTGCTGATTGATCCGTCCCTTATGATTTGCATCGTGCTCTCCCACCCTTTCCGCAAAAAACGCGGAAAGAGTGGGGCACGGCGTGGCAGATCTTTTGGGCCGGATCAGTATGAGATCCCGGATGCGGCGCCGACGTCTTCAGCTTCAGATCGTCTTCGTCTCGGCCGAAGCCAGAGTGGTATCGGCGGCGGCGCGGCTCCAGCCAATGCGCAGATCCTTCACGTTGTGCAGCGCAAAGTTGCCTTCGGCCGTGCGCGGCGCGGTGATCGCAAAAAAGTCCGCGCGCTCCACATCTTCCAGATAAAATGCAGGCCGTGCATCCGCCGCCAGTGCTGCCAGTTCCACGTGGCTCATTTCGACGTTGCGCACGTGGCGCAGGAAGAATCCGAGCGAGGGCATCTGGCCAAACATTCCCGGCTCGGGATAGCCGTCAGCCTTTTCGGGCGGCTGAATTCCGGCAGCTTCTGCCGCAGCTCCGCCAACATTCTCGATGTAGATGTTTGAAAGCTTCACATCCTCGATTGCGTAGCCGGGAATGCCGCTCAAGATTGAGGTGACGCGCATGGGCGCATTGTGGCACTCAAGATTGCTTACCAGAATGCGCTTCAGCGTGCCCACCTTGGTCGTTTCCTTTGGCCCGCGCAGGCGTGCGCCCAGGCGCAAAAAGAGCGGCGGCGAGATCAGGTCGCGCATCGTGGTGTTGGTGATGGCGATGTCCTCAAGCAGCGCGCCGTCGACCGTTTCCAGCGCGTAGCCCTGGCAGCCCTCGAAGACGCAGCCTGTCACCGTAATGTTGATGAACCCGCCGTTCGACTCCGTGCCGCACTTGATGCGGCCGGTGCCGTAAGCATGCGCGCCTTCGGGGAACTTTTTCCATGTGCCGTCGAGAACAGTACCGAGCTGGTAGCATCCAGTGACAAAGCAGTTGGCAATGGTTACGTTGCGCGTGGGCCGGGCGTATCCCAGCGCGAAGCTGGACTTGGGACAGATGCCGTCGTCCCACGGTGAGTTCACCGTGCAGTTGGAGACGCGCACGTTCTGGCAGCAGTCGATGTCCATACCATCGCGGTCTGTGTCGATGGTGAGGTTATCGATGGTGAGGTTGTCGACGCCGGTCAGCAGCAGGCCGAAGTGGCCGCCCTTGAGGATGGAAAAATCGCGCAGGAGGACGTTGTGGCAGTTTTTGAGCGCGATGGCCTTGTTGCCTACGCCAGCCTGCTCGGCCTGGTACATGGGGTAGTCGCCGCGCTGCATGAAGTGGTGCGGCGGACGCTGCGGTGCTGCGGCGCGGTGCGTGGCCGGCTCGGGGCCGAAGCCGCGGACCGTCGTGGCCGATGCAGGCGCGGGACCGGAGCCAAAGCTGAGGCCCTTGCCGTAGATCAGGCCGCGGCCGGTGATTGAGAAGTCGTGAATGTCTTCGCCCCAGATCAGGGAGTTGTGCCAGTGGTTGTGGCCGTAGTCCTGGTAGGCATCCCAGGCGGTTTTGGGCTCGGCTGCGTCGTAGGCGCCGCCGTTGTAGCCGGTGGCCTCGCCCGGTTTGGGCGAGTCGGCGGCGAGAATCGTGGCGCCCTGGTCGAGGTAGAGATGAACGTAGCTCTTGAGCCGGATGGAGAAACAGAGATAGGTTCCGGCAGGGAAGACTACATTGCCACCACCCGCCGCTGCCGCTGCCTCAATGGCGCGATTGATCGCGGGGGTGTCGACGGTCTTGCCGTCGCCGGTGGCGCCATATTGGCGAACATTGAACACTGGATCGGCGGCTGTGGTGATCGCTTTGTCTTTGCCTGCGGCAAAGGCGAGAGCGGGCAAAGAGGCTCCTGCCATGCCTATGCTGCCAATGCGGAGAAGATCGCGGCGTGCGGAATTGAATGGATTCATGGATGAACTCCTGGCTGCTATCTGGTTCGTATGAATGGGCGAGCGGTTTGCACATTCCGAGAGATCGCTGTTTCTAGTCTAGGTGAAAAATCTCTTCAAGAGGCCACATTAGATCGTCTGGGCTGCTGCCGTTGCTGGATTCGAACATCTGCGCCATTTCCGTCTGCCAGCGAGCATTGACGGGGTGGCGTTTCATCGCGGTGCGGCATTTTTCAAAATCATCGGCCTCGACGTAGCCGACAACTGTGCCGTCGGGTTGCAGAAACAAGGAGTAGTTCCGCCATCCGGTTTGGCGGAGGGCTTCGAGCATTTCAGGCCACACTTGAGAGTGACGGACTCTGTACTCATCCATCTTTTCCGGGCGTACTTTGAGAAGAAAACAAGCGCGCATGATCCTCGACTTTCACCGGGGAAACAATTTCATTTCTTCCGACCAATCATCCTAGCACCATGGAGGCGAAGGCTGGCAAGAAAAAATTTACAATGGTAATTCGCGGTCTATCTGTCTGACGTAGCTAATGGGCGACAAGACCCATAAGCCCTGGCGCGTAGGCAAGGAGCGAGACGTAGAGTCCGGCGAGGGCGGCAAAGGCGAGGCTATGGAAGAAGACAAAGCGGAGGATGGAACCCTCCTGGCCGTAGGTTTGGGTGGCAGTGCTGGCTACGACAATGCTGGGCGCGGCAATCATCTTGCCCATCACGCCGCCTGAGGCGTTGGCTGAGGCCATCAGAACCGGAGCAATGCCAAGCTGGCGGGCTGTCATGGTTTGCAGGCTGCCAAAGAGGACATTGGAAGCCGTGTCGGAGCCGGTGGAGGCAGTGCCGAGCCAGCCGATGAGCGTGCCGAAGAACGGATAAAGCAAGCCGGTGCGGGCAAAGGCGAGGCCCAGCGTGGCATCGAGGCCGCAATAGCGCGTTACGAAGCCCAGGGCCATCATGGCGGCGATCGTGACCAGGGTGTAACGAATCTTGTAAACCGTACGGATAAAGGCGCGGGCCAGCGTGCCAGGGCCGAGACCCATCAGCAGCCCGGCCAGCAGGGCAGCAAGAAAGATTCCGCTGCCGGTAGCGGAGAGCCAGTTCAGATTGAGGACGGCAGGCTCGGCCGTGGGAGCGGCGACGACAGGCGGGACGCGCAGCACCATGTTGTCGAGGCCGGCAACGGGAATCTTGATTGTTGTGTGTGCTTCCATCCAGCCGGAGAAACGGGGAACTCCCCAGGCAAAGACCACCAGGCTGACCACCAGCCAGGGAAGCCAGGCTTTAAAGATCGCAGCAGCGGTGTGCCCGTGAGCCTCCCGCGCCTTGCCTGTGATGTCCTCGCGGTGAACATCGAGGGTGCGCCGGGGTTTCCAGAAACGCAAAAAGGCAACGAGGACGACGATCGTCGACGCTGCTGAGACGATGGCCACCAGCCAGGGGCCGCTCCCGCTGGCCATCAGGAACTGGACGACGGCGAAGGTGACGCCGGTCAGTAAAATGGCGGGCCAGACCTCGATTGCGGCTGTCAGGCCAGCGAACACCCAGATGAGCCAGAAGGGAACGAGAAGATCGAAAGGCAGAAGAATGAGCGCGGTGGTGCGGCTTAGAGCGAAGAGATCGAGACCCGTGACGCCGTGCAGGGCCACGATGGGTATGCCGATCGAGCCGAATGCGACAGGAACAGTATTGCCGAGCAGAGACAGTCCGGCGGCCTCAAGAGGATTGAAGCCCAGGCTGATGAGAATGGCGGAGCAGACGGCGACTGGCGTGCCGAAGCCGGAAGTGCCCTCGAAAAACGCACCGAGAGCAAAGGCAATGAGCAGAAGCTGCAGGCGCGAGTCCGCAGTGATGCCGGTGAGGCTCTGCTGGAGGGTGGCAAAGCGTCCCGTTTGAACCGTCAGGTCATAGAGAAAAATGATGGGCAGTATGATCCAGCAGATGGGAAAAAGCCCGTAGCCCGCGCCGTAGGCAGCCGCTGTGAAGGCCAGACGCACAGGCATGTGAAAGACAGCGATGGCTGTCAGCAGCGCCGTCACGAGGCCAGCGAGGGCCGCGATATGAGCCTTGAGGCGCAGAATCGCCATGGCGCCGAGAAGCACCACGATAGGCAGCGCAGCGATGAGCGTGGATACCTGCCACGGCCCGATGGGATTGTACCGCTGCGACCAGTGTCCAGCAGCCGAATTGGTGGCGAGAAGGTAAACAACGCCGAGGACAACCAGCAGGAGGGCTCCAGCGTCGAGAACGAACGAAGCACCGTTGAAGGAATGGGCTGTGGGAGCGGGCGGATTGGTTGACATGCGGTCTCGTGACTGCATCTTATCGCTATGCATCTGGCGCCTGTGTCTGGCGGCGAACGGTGAGCACGGTGATGTCGTCCTGCTGGCCGAAGGATTTGGCGGCATCGGCCAGATAGAACGCCGACAGATTGCTGAGGTAGCGCACACGGTCGAAGCCGAACAGCTCGCCGGACGGCTGACGCGCCTCCACCACTCCGTCCGAAAGCAAAAGAACACGGTCGCCGGGATGGAGATAGAAGCGCGTCTCCTTATAAGTCACCTGCGGCAGGACACCGAGCGGCAAATCGCCGGGCAGGTTTACCTCCTGGCTGTTGAGATAAGGCGGAAGGTGGCCCGCATTGGCCACAATCGCTTCGCCATTGGAACCTAGCCAGATGGCCTGGCAGGTGGTGAAGCTTTCGGTTCCAGTGAGGACGCCGTTGAGCGATTCGAGGATTTTGACCGGACTGCGCTCATGCGTGCTACGCAGCGCGCCCATCAGGAGCGAGACGTTCATGGCAGCCTTCAGGCCCTTGCCGGCGACATCGCCGATGACGACCAGCAGGCCGTCGCTGCCCTCCGTGCGCACATGGAAAAAGTCGCCCCCGACCTCGTTGGCTGGGCTGTAGACGGATTCGACATCGAATCCGGGCGTAGCAAGCTTTTCCTGCGGAATCAGAAGCTCCTGCACACTGCGCGCGGCATCCAGTTCGCTGGTAGCGCGCTCCTGCTCTCGTTGTATGCGCAGGAAGCGGAAGTAAATGATGAGGACGATCACGAGAATGCCGGCGAAGTCGCCCAGTGAATAGAAGTGAATGGGGATGGGGCCGGCGTCGAACCTGAGCGGGGAACGGAATGAGACTCCGGTTTCGTCACTGATCACCGAGGCTACGATGGGCTCGATGAATCCAATGACGGTAAGGATGAGAGGAATCAGCAAAAGACCGGCCTCAAGGTTGTGCTTGAGCGCGTCAGAGATCAGCGTGCCGAAGACGAAGACGGACCAGGCCAGCAACCAGAGGCCGCTCAAAAGAATAACGGTGACGAGAAGAATGGCGACGCCGGTGCTGTGGCCGACGAAGAGCAGTGTAGGGCCAACAAAAGCCAGCACGGGCGCGGAGTAACGCAGCGCTCGGATATACCAGCGCCTGGGCAGCGCGAGAAATGAAACCAGAAACTCGTAGAAAAGATAAGCCGAGATGAGGATGAGTTGCAGGAAGAGGGCCGCGTACCAGAGCGTATCGAGACGGGCGGAACTGCCTGCCAGCTCGATAAACGCGATCGGCGCCTGCACGAGTTCGTGCAGCGCCAGCCAGAGGTACTCGGCATGGCCTTTTTGCGCGAGATAGAGGGCGAACAGAAAAACCGCGAGGACAGCAAGAAGAACCGAATAGATGAGGCGCGGCAGACGCTCGAAGAGCGAGCGATTTTGCCACAGGCCCAGTTCGCGCTCAAGATCGCTGGGGCTGCCGAGATAAAGTGTGCGGTTTGAGAAGAAGTTGTTATAGGCGCCGTACCCAAACGGAATGTAATGAATGCGCACGGCGAGAACGAGCGAGGTTTCGTCGGGAGGTATATCGAGGTTGTAAATGCGCGAGATGAGTTGGTAATGCTCTGGCATGTCACCATGCGGGCCTTCAGGCTGGATGGGGCGGCCGTTGGCATAGACGTAAGGACTTGGGCCAGTGGCGCCGAAGCCGAACGACGTGTTGGTGGATACGGGTAATTCAATCAGGAGCGCAAGATGTCCGTGATGGGGCGCCAACTGGATGTGCAAACGGAACCATGCATATCGGCGCGGACCTCTTCCGTGGGGTGGCGCTTCCGGTCCCGCGCCGTTTGCTCGAGGCGGGCTCGGCTCAGCCTCTGGCTCGGGAACGTCCGCAATGGAACTTTGGGCGTTGCGGATGGCCCAGGAGGAATCGTCGAATGTGGGCAACGACGCTGCAGGATCGGCGGTGATACCAACGCGCCAGCCGGTCGTAAGCTGGAGCGGAGAGCCAACCCCGGTGGCGTCGACAATGGCTTGCGAAGCCGGTGCGGCCGGTGAGGTGGATTTGGCGTGGGCGCGGGCCGAAGCTGAACCAGCCTGCGACTGTGCCTTTACAGACAGAGGAATGGTTAAGCAAACCGTGAAGCAAGCAAAGGCTAAAGTCCTGAACCGCAAAGCGCCTCCAAAGCCTGTGTTCTCCACTCTACAGCCAAGGTCGCGCAAGCTCCAAGAAACCATATTGATCCGGCCCTTATGATTTGCATCGTGCTCTCCCGCCCTTTCCGCAAAAAGCGCGGAAAGGGCGGGGCACGGTGTGGCAGATCTTTTGGGCCGGATCGGTAATAGGTGGACTCTCCAGTGACGCCCCCCGCACCCCAATGCAAGATCCCTGTCTGTCCGTTTGGACAGGACCAAAACCGAGTTTGCCGTGAGTATCAAAAGTACGGTCATTTGCGTCTAAGATAGAGAGCAAAGCGGGGCTCGTGTGCGCGGAATTTCTACCGTGCATGGAGGTGAGGTCATGAAGACAAGGGATCGCATGGGGTTGAGGTTGGCGGTTCTGTCGGGATTGGCGCTGTCGCTCGCTGTTGCCGTGTGGGCGCAGTCAAGCGGATCGACTTCCAGTTCACCCCCGGCAAGCACACCAACGGCTCAAACTTCCACGGGAACAAATTCAAGCGGCGGGGCGCAGAGCGGGCCCTCTGCCAGTCAGACGAATCCCAGCCCGACGAGCCAGGGGACGGCAACGAGCGGAGGGGCGAATCCATCCGCGCAGCCGGCTCCCGGATCGCCTGTAGGCGGAGACGCGCCCCTGCCAGCGAAGCAGGAGAGCAAGGCGTCGGCCAGCGACAAGATCTCACCCTGCCCGGCGAACTCCAGCAACGATAAGAAAAAAAAGAAGGACAAGGGTAAGGACAAGACCAACCTGGATGAGGTTGAGCCTGGAACCACGCCTGTTGGCGGCGACTGTGCGGCAGTCGATCCCAACAAGGTTGTCGAGCCCGGCAGCGAGATGATCAAGGTGCGGCCGGGCAGCATCGAAGATGTGAACGCGGTGGGGAATCGCAACATCGGTGGCCGCGGCCTGGGCAACTGGTACTCCACCGACTCCGAGATCAAGATGGGCCGCCAGTACGCCGACCAGATCGAGAAGAGCACCAAGTTCATCAACGACCCGGTGGTCACCGAGTATGTGAACCGCATCGGCCAGAACATCGTCAAGAACTCCGATTGCAAGGTGCCATTCACGATCAAGGTCATCGACTCGGACGAGATCAACGCCATGGCTCTGCCCGGCGGCTTCTTTTACGTGAACTCGGGCCTGATTCTGGCCGCTGACGAGGAGGCGGAACTGGCAGGCGTGATGGCGCACGAGATCGCGCACGTCTGTGCCCACCACGCGGCGCGCGAGATGACGCGCATGAATTATGCCCAGATCGGCATGGTTCCGCTGATGATCATGCTGCCTTACGACTGGACAGGATTGGGCATCTACGAAGGGACGCAACTGGCCATTCCGATCGCCTTCCTCCAGTTCTCGCGCGACTTCGAGGCCCAGGCCGACTACCTCGGCGTGCAGTACATGTATCGCACGGGCTACGACCCACAGGCATTTATCACTTTTTTTGAGAAGATTCAGGCACTTGAGAAACGTAAGCCGGGACTGGTAGCCAGAGCCTTCAGCGACCACCCTCAGACGCCGGAACGTATCGTGCACTCGCAGGAAGAGATCGCGCGCATTCTCCCCGCGCGCCCTGAATACCTGGTGACGACCTCGGAGTTCGACAACGTCAAGGCGCGGCTGGCACGCATCGAGAACAAGCGGAGACTGACCGACACCAAACGCGCGAATCGGCCATCTCTACGCCGCGCGAGCACGACAAGCACGGATGGATCGAATGCAGGCGACGGACCGCCGACGTTGCATCGACGCGACGAGCAGAACTGAAAGGCAGGGAGCAGGGAGTGGCCGCTTGTCTCCTGCGCGAATCCGTATCGCGACCTGGAAAGATTTTGTGAGAGCCTGGCCGGCACGATGCCGCAACTCTCCGATCTGAAGCATTGAACTGTAACCCAGATCTCCAGATCGGCTTTCATGCAGGACTACCGGCGCCCCCTTGCCGCGCAAGATGACCATTCGCAGCAGCCGTCTCCGCCGCTCTCCGCTATACTGAGAGCCACGGAGCGATGCGCGATTCTTTGCGGCGGCTGACAGGATTCTCAGGCCCGTGCGGACAGCGCTCGCCAAATGTCTGCAAACCATGAAGAAGAACACGACGATTGCGGCAGTTCTGGTTGTCGCGGCGGTTTTTCTATTCTTTCTGGTGCTGACAAAGATTGCCAACGAGGCTCCGCCCCCGCCGCCCAACGGCTATGCCTTCTGGCTCTACGCCCAGCATGTGGTTGAGTGCTCTCCCACAGAGATTACGCTGGTCGACAATCACCAGACCGAAACTCACCTGGAAGTCGACAATAGCTGGCCATCGTGTTCGACCTTTCACAAAGGCGACATACTGGACTTCTATCTCTCGCGCGGCGAAAGGACCCACTTCCTGCGCGTAGAGCCGACGGCCTGGTGGCGGAAGTCCATGTAACGGTAGGGAACCAGGGAACAAAACCGGGGAACAAGAGGGCATGGACCCGGCGAACGATGGGGACCATTCGTACAAAGGCCGCTAGGCCTTGGGGTAAGGTTGTGACGGAGCACAAGGCAATGGGCTTTTCCACAGGCATTCTCCGGTTGCTGTGCAGGGTAAAAGACCATAAATTTCCTATAACTTCCGGAAAATCCTTGAATCTCCGCGTGAAGATGCGTTAAATACAGAAGTACCGGCAGATTTGCCGGAATCCGCTCCAAGGCTCCATACGGCGAGCCGGGAGGTATCTATGCGCAGCGCAGCAGCCCGTTCCAACCTTCTGGTTCCTGAAGTTCGCGAGGTCATGGACATACGCCAGGCCTCGGATTACCTTGGTATCTCGCCCGACACGCTCTACAAGTACGCGTCGGAGGGGTTCGTGCCGGCGTTCAAGCTGGGCAATCGCTGGCGCTTCAAGCGTTCCCGCCTCGATGAGTGGATGGACCGCCAGAGCGAGCAGTACGCCGGCGGCGAAGTAGACGCCAGCAAGAAGAAGCCGGTGCAGCGGGAAGCGGCCGGTAGCTTGTAGCCCGAATCCTGGAGCTTTTGCCTTTCCCCTTTCGCTCTGCGAAGGTGTAGAAGCTGCGGATCGCGAAGCAGATGCGCCATCAAGGACTGGGTCTTCGCCGGAAAGTGAAGAGGATTTGCTGGCCAACCTGCGACCGCTGGCGTGAATTGGCAGCCGACAGCTTTGGACTGCCAGCCAGGTACCCGACTCCAGATTCCTGTGTTACAACTAAGCGAATGGACCACTTCCGCCGCATGGGCGCATTGCGCCGCAAGCTGACTCGCGCCGGGCTTCCCGGTCTCCTTGTTACTTTTCTTCCCGATGTCCGCTACCTCTGCGGATTCACCGGTTCGAACGCCGCGCTGGCGGTGACGCGGCGGACCGCGCGCTTGTTTACCGACGGCCGCTACACGACGCAGGCCGCGGAAGAGGTCAAGGCAGCCCAGGTGCAAATTGTGCAGGGTGGGGCAGCCGTAGCGGCTGCGCAATGGCTGGCGGCGCAGCCCGGAGTGGAGTTGGCTGGGTTCGACGCGGCGCGCACCACGGTCGCGGAACTGAAAAGGTGGAGGCAGGAATTGCCCAGCCGGCTGCGGCGAGGCTTTCTCGAAGAGATTCCGGCGCCGTTCGTCGAACAATTGCGCATGGTGAAGGATGAGGACGAGCTGGCAATCCTGGCCGAGGCCGCACTTCTTGGCTGTCAGTTGTTCGACGGGATTCTTGCGTTTCTGCGGCCGGGAATTGCAGAGATCGATGTGGCCGCGGAGATGGAGCACAAGGCGCGGCTCATGGGCGCGGAAGGCATGTCGTTTGAAACCATTGTTGCTTCCGGCGCGCGTTCAGCCCTGCCGCATGGGCGCGCCACGGCTGCACCGTTACCGCGGCGCGGCTTTGTGACCCTCGACTTCGGTATAATCCACAAGGGTTACTGCTCCGACATGACGCGGACGGTTTTTCTGGGCACGCCAAAGCCCGAAGAGCGGAAAGCGTACGAGGCAGTGCTGGAAGCACAGGAGAACGCCGTGAAAGCGGTGGCTCCGGGCGCAAGTTGCGGGGATGTTGACGAGGCGGCGCGCGGCATCCTGCGCAGGGAAGGCTTCGCTGAAGCCTTTTCTCACTCCACCGGCCACGGCGTCGGACTGGAGATTCACGAGCCGCCGCGAGTGGGCGCAGGACAGCCAACGCGTCTTGCGTCAGGCATGGTGGTGACGATCGAGCCCGGCATTTATCTTGCCGGCCGGTTCGGCATCCGCATTGAGGATATGGTAGCGGTGACGCGCAGCGGTGGCGAGGTGCTGACACCGGCCCCGAAGGCGCTGATAGAACTTTGAAAGGCGCAGTTCAGGAAGGTTGACACGCGTGCGTGGAGAGTCAAAAGGACGAATGAAATCACAAGACATCGAAGAGTTGCGACAACTGATTGAGTTCCTGAAGCAGCATCAGGTGGCCGAGTTCGATATCGACCGTGGAGACCTGAAGCTGCGGCTGAAGTTCAACTCACCTGAGGGTGGTTCCGCATCGTTGAACGATTTGGCCCGGCTGATCAGGACCGCGCCGCCAGCCGTGACGCAGGCAGCCGCGGCAAACACGCCGGCCGGAACAGCAAGTGCCGCCGAATCTGAAGACAACCCCGATGCCGGCCTGCATCTGGTCAAGTCGCCGATCGTGGGCACCTTTTATGGCTCGGCTTCGCCCGGCGCGGCGGCGTTTGTCTCGCCCGGTGACCGCGTTGAAAAGGGCCAGGTCATCTGTATCGTCGAGGCCATGAAGCTGATGAATGAAATCGAGGCCGATGCATCGGGTGAAATCGTCCGTTGCCTGGTCGCGAACGGGCAGGCGATTGAGTTCGGCCAGCCGCTTTTTGCGATCAGGACAGCGTAGTTAGCGGAGCCAACACCGCAAACTACGCTAACTTCGCTAACACCGCTCCCAAGGCCATCCATGTTTCGTAAAGTTCTCGTAGCAAATCGTGGTGAAATCGCCCTGCGCGTGCTGAATGCGTGCAGGGAGCTGGGCATTCGCACCGTAGCCGTTTACAGCGAAGCCGATCGCAACTCACTACACGTTCGTTTTGCCGATGAGGCCATCTGCATCGGACCGCCGCACGCTTCGGATAGCTATCTGAATGTGCCCGCAGTCATCTCCGCCGCGGAGATTGCCGATGTGGAGGCGATCCATCCTGGCTACGGCCTGTTGAGCGAGAATGCAAACTTCGCCGAGGTCTGCCGCGCTTCGAATATTAAATTTATTGGTCCGCCCCCCGAGGTGACGCGGCTGATGGGCGAGAAAGAAAAGGCGCGCCAGGCGATGAAAAAAGCCGGTGTGCCGATCCTGTCCGGTTCTGACGGCATCCTGACCACCGCCGACGAAGCGCGCGTGTGGGCCGAGAAGGTCGGCTATCCGGTGATACTCAAGGCCAAGGCCGGTGGCGGCGGGCGCGGCATGAGGATCGTGCGCGATGCCGCGGAACTGCCCAACCTGTTCCATGCGGCGTTTACCGAGGCAGCCAACGCCTTCGGTAACGGTGAGCTTTACATGGAAAAGTTCGTCGAGAATCCGCGCCACATCGAGTTTCAGATGCTGGCCGACGAGCACGGCAATGTGGTTTCGCTCTTCGAGCGCGAGTGCTCCATCCAGCGGCGGCATCAAAAACTGATTGAGGAAGCGCCCAGCCTGCAGGTGACGTCCCGGCTACGCGAGGAGACAGGCCGCACGCTCTCAAAGTGCCTTCGCGACATTGGCTACCAGAACGCGGGCACGGTGGAGTTCCTGATGGACGCGAACCATCAGCTCTACTTTATCGAGATGAACACGCGCATCCAGGTGGAGCACCCGGTGACGGAGGCGATCACGGGCGTGGACCTTGTGAAGGCGCAGTTGTACATCGCTGCTGGCGAGCGGCTGGAGGCGATTCTGCCGCCGAAGCTCGAAATGCGCGGCCACGCCATCGAGTGCCGCATCAATGCCGAGCACCCGCAGCGGTTCACGCCATCCGCGGGAACCATCTCGGCCTTCAATGTTCCAGGCGGCAACGGAGTGCGTGTAGAAACGGCGCAATATGCCGAGGGCGTCGTTCCGCCCTACTACGATTCCCTGATTGCCAAGCTCATCACCCACGGTGTCGACCGCGCCGAGGCTATCGCGAAGATGGAGCGGGCTCTGAGCCAGTTCATTGTGCGCGGCGTTGAAACCTCGATTCCATTGCACCAGGAAATCTTTCAGGATGCGGACTTCCGCGCTGGTCAGTTTGACACTGGGTTCATGGAACGATTCCTCAAGGCGCGTACCACCTCCGAGAAAAAAAACCCGTAGTGCCGGCTCTATTGACCGCTGCAAAAAAATGGAACATTGTCATCCTGAGTGAGTTCGCCACAGGCGAACGAATCGAAGGATCTGCGGTTGTCTTTCGCTCCTTGCGGCGTCGCCGGGTAAAATCAGCCTGCCAAACTGAAGGTCCGCGAGGGAAATGAACCCGAAAAGCAACCGCGGATCCTTCGTCGCTTCGCTCCTCAGGATGACAGCGCAAAGAGCATGGTTCGCAAAACGTCCAGAGAATTGAAATGCGTTTGCTCCGGCCGGAGCGGCTTTTATTGGCATTTTACTCGCAGCACGGGACGATCATTTAAGCTGAGTAGGGAACACGGAGGTTACCTGCATGGATGCACAAAAGGAATTGATCGCGGAATTCGACCGCGAAATCGCGAAGACTCGCAAGATGCTGGAGGCCATCCCAGCCAACGCCGATTTCAACTTCCAGCCCCACCCGAAATCCATGAGCCTTGCCCGCCTGGCTGGGCACCTAAGCGATTTCGTCGGCGACTGGGCGCATTCGACGCTAACCAAAGACAAGATCGAGTTCAATCCGGAGAGTGATTACAAGCCCTTTGTGCCTGCGAACAAGGCCGAGGCATTGGAGAAGTTCGACAAGCAACTCGGCGACGTGCGCGCGGCACTGGCGGCCACGAAAGGGGAAGCATGGGACCGGAACTGGCAGCTCATCTTCAAGGGAAAAGCCTGGATCGATGAGCCTAAATACCAGGTGTTTCGCGATGCCGTGATGAACCACATGATTCACCATCGCGGCCAGTTGAGCGTATATCTGCGGTTGCTCGGCGCAAAGGTGCCGGGAATCTACGGTCCCAGCGCGGACGAGATGTAGGGAATAGGGAATAGGGCGCAGCCATACCACCTCGACGGAGATGCGCTGCCCGATTGCTTTTCTTCGCCGGCCACTGAAGCCAATTTTCAACGCTCTATTCCCTAGATCCCTGACAGCATGAATTTGTTCCTTGAAGTTCGTGCTATCCCACCCTTTCACCCAAAGAACGGGCGAAAGGATGGGGCACGGAAGGTTCTTCTTTATGCGGTCAAAGACATAGTGCCTATTCCCTAGTCCTGTTCTACCCTGAAAGTATGTCTTTTTCTTTTCCCAAGATTTATCCGATTCTCGATAGCGCCATGATTCCGCAGGTGGGTCGAAGGGAGTTTCTGCTTCGGTTAGGAAGCGGGCTCACCCGGGCAGGAGCGATGCTGCTCGAGTACCGCAACAAAACAGGTTCCGATGCGGAGTTGCTCGCCGATGCGTCGATTCTGCGCACGGCCATGCCCTCGGGTCAGGTAAAGTTGATTCTCGATGATCGCGCCGATCTGGTTGAGCAAACAGGTTTTGACGGTGTTCACGTCGACATGGGAGATGCTGTGCCGGCCGATGCGCGGCGCCTCGTAGGGCAAGAGCGAATTGTCGGCACCTACGGCGGCACAGAGGCGCTTTTGCCGGGAATTCTGCGTGAGCCGGTGGATTATCTGTCCATCGGCCCCGTCGCCCCCACGACCACCAAGCAAACCGCAAAGACGCCGATTGGCGTCGAAGGCGTGCGCCGGCTTCGTCGAGAGGCTGGTCCGCGCGCCGTGCTGGTGGCGGTCGGCGGGGTAACGCTAGAAGCAGCGCCCGCAATCCTCGATGCGGGCGCGAGCGTGATTGGCGTCTCCGCGGCCATCTTCCGCTGCGCCGATCCAGTGGTGGAGTTCGGCCGCTGGCAGACCGTGCTCCGTTAGAGAATCGGGGCCTGTGTCCGAAATCGAAGCGAAACTGGCCGATGTCGAGATGCTGCACGCTCAAAGTGCCAATCGCCTGTACCTCAAAACGAGACAGAATGCGCCTGAAAACGATACAGTCGCATCAGGCGCACGCTACCGGCTTTTGGGATGCATCTGGCCTTGTCTGAGCCCCATAGTTGCATATCGTATGATATGCGTTGCGCTTCTCTGCAAGCAGGGCTGGACACTATTTACATCAATGCGTCGTCCGCCAGGAGGAACCCTCCCTTTGATTTCGCGATTGCTGCGTATTAAACCCATGTCGATGCTCTCCGTTGAAGCGGGCGAGCAGGGCGAGCACACTTTGAGGCGCTCGTTAGGGGTTGTGAATCTGGTCACTCTGGGAATTGGCGCGGTGATTGGCGCCGGCATTTTTGTATTGACCGGCCAGGCTGCGGCGCTGCACGCCGGACCAGCCGTGGCGTTAAGCTTTGTGCTGGCCGGAGTCACATGTGCTTTTGCCGGACTTTGTTATGCAGAATTTGCATCCATCATACCCATCGCCGGCTCGGCATACACCTACGGATACGCCACGCTGGGTGAACTGGTGGCATGGATCATCGGTTGGGATCTGGTGCTTGAATACGCATTTGGCGCGGCGACGGTGGCATCGGGTTGGGCGGGATACTTCAACAGCCTGCTGGCGCAACTGCACATCATCATTCCGCCGCAATTTACGGCCATTCCGGGCACCCCGCTGGTCGAATACCACAGCCAATGGATGCCCGTGATGTCGCTTCCGCCAGGGATAAGCGATGCAGGTCTGCCCCATGCCACGGGCCTCTTCAACCTGGTTGCCGTACTGGCTGTCATGGCGATCACCGCGATCCTCGTGATTGGCATCAAGGAGTCGGCGAACTTCAACTCGGCCATTGTCTTTGTCAAGCTCGGCGTGGTGGGGGTCTTCCTCGTTGTCGGCGGCCTCTTCCTGATGCACCATCCAGCAATTGCGCGCGCCAACTGGCATCCCTTCATTCCGCCTGAGGATGCGGCCGGAAACTTCGGCTGGCCCGGAATTCCCAAAGCCGCCGCGTCAATCTTCTTCGCCTATATCGGGTTCGACGCCGTCTCGACGGCTGCGCAGGAAGCGAAGAATCCGCAGCGCGATATGCCGATCGGCATCATGGGATCGCTCGTGATCTGCACAATCCTCTACATCCTGGTTTCGCTGGTGCTGACCGGTCTGGTGAGCTACAAGACGCTTAATGTTGCCGATCCCGTAGCGCTGGGGATCGACGCCACGGGCGTGAGTTGGGGCTCGCTGCTGGTCAAGATTGGCGCCGTGTTTGGCCTGGGCACGGTCATGCTGGTCATGTTGCTTGGCCAGTCGCGCGTCTTCTATTCCATGTCGAGGGATGGTCTGCTGTGGAAATGGGCCTCGGATGTTCACCCCAAATTCAGAACACCGTGGCTTTCGACCATCGTGGTGGGTTCATTTGCCGCGGTCATGCCCGCATTTCTGCCCATCGACAGGCTTGCGCAACTGGTCAATATCGGCACTCTGCTGGCGTTTACCATCGTCAGTGCCGGAGTCTGGGTGCTACGGGTGCGGCATCCGGAGCTGCATCGGCCGTTCAGGACGCCGCTGGTGCCGCTGGTGCCGATTCTGGGTATCGTGAGCGCCGTGTACCTGATGACAAACCTGTCGAAGATCACCTGGGAGGTGATGATCGGCTGGTTGATCCTGGGTTTGGTCATTTATTTCACGTATTCGGTGAAGCACAGCAAGGTGCAGCAGTTGAAGGCGGTGCAGTCGGCAGATTGAAGGGCCATAGACCCGGCGCGAATACAACGGCCTTCCCGCGCACCAGAGTGCCGTAGTGCGGATGAGTCGGCGTGGCGCCGGAATCGGCTTTATCGCGGCTCCCATCATCTCTCGAAGACCTGCACGATGATGGTCTTCTGCGGCAGGTTTTCCTGCACCGGAGTCTGCTCAGCGAGCGGCGGAAAAGAAGAGAAAGCTCCGGCGAAGATCTGCGTCGTGGATGGTTTATTTTTCGAGGATCTGAAGACGCTGACGGGCCTGCCATTCCTGATCGGGAAATTTTCCCTGGGCGGCCTGAAGAAACTGGCGGTAGTAAGCGGCAGCCTGTTGTTTTTGGTGTAGTGAATCGTAAGAGATCGCCCAAAGGAAGAGGCTGGAGGCATTTTCCGGCGCGTGCTGGGATCGCATGGTGAGAGCATGCAGCGCAAGGTCGGGGCGGCTGGTGCGCGATGCGGTGAAGGCCAGGCCGCTCCAGCCGTCGGCATTCGCGGGGTCGATCTGCGTGGCTTTATCGAAGACCGCCAATGCTTCCTGCAACCTGGCCATGTGAACAAGGTTCTGGCCGTGCGCAACGAGAAGATCGGCGTTGTTTGGATGGGCGGCGAGGAGCCTAGTATAGATCTGGTCGGAGCCGCTGTAATTTCCCGCGTCGGCCAGCACCTGAGCCAACATGCGCGCAATGGCCGGGTCCGCCGGATGTTCCGTCGAGAGCTTCTGGAGCAGGGGCAAGGCTTCAGCCTTATTCTGTGCAGCCAGCGTCATGGCCAGTTGTGCATTGAGCGTGGGATCGTTCGGGGCGCTGGCGAGCGCGGCGCGGAGAATAGTTTCGGCATCGGCGTATTTCTTGCCAACGATCAAGAGGTGTGCGAGGCCGACGCTGGCGGGGATGGAGTGCGGCTCTTTGGCCAGGACACGGCGATACGCAGCTTCGGCGGCGTCGTTTTGCCCGGTCTTTTCCGCTAGTTCGGCGGCGAGCAGAGTGTCCTCCGGCGTTTCGGGTGTGAGTTTGAGAGCTTCGAGGAGATCGTTTGAGGCTGCTGCTGGATCCGTGGCCTGATCGATGTGCGCCAAGGCGCGCCATGCGCGGGCTTTGAGCGCAGGACCGGCTGCGCCGGGGTCGAGCTTGGTGGCCGCGACAAGTTCCGGACGCGCCTCGCTGAGCTGATTCTCGCGGGCGAGGAGCAGGCCCAGAGAGATGTGAGCCTCAAAGGATTGGGGATTGGCCGTGACCGCGCGGCGGTAAAGAGACGCTGCGTCGTTGAGGCGATTCTGCGCGTCGGCTACATAACCAGCATCAAAGAGGGCACGCGCATCGGTGGGATGGGCGGCGAGATAGGTATCGAGCTTCGTCTCGGCGGTCTTCCAGTCGGAGCTGGCGATGGCTGCTTCGGCGGCAGTGACGCCGGCAGAGGGAGTCGCGGATGTTTCAGCAGAATTTGCAGGCTGGGGCGCAGAAGCGGAAGGAGAAGAATACTGCGCAACAGAGGCGGCCGGCGCGGAAAGAAGCGCAGCGGCAAGAACGTAAGCC
The DNA here is from genome assembly GCA_049977045.1 of Occallatibacter sp. Taxonomy (GTDB): domain Bacteria; phylum Acidobacteriota; class Terriglobia; order Terriglobales; family Acidobacteriaceae; genus Telmatobacter. The sequence goes on along the minus strand of JBMFHB010000004.1, from coordinate 7,495 downwards.
GGGAAACGAAGCACGAGAACCCTCACTCACCAGTGTAATGGGCGGAGGCGCATCGCCTGGGAAGAGCGCTTGCCGCCCCGGAGCAAACGCATTTGGATAGGAGTTCTGCTTGCCTTCGATCCCGACTCCACTCATCGAGCATTGTCATCCCGAACGGAGTGAGGGATCTGCGGTTGTCTTTCTCTCTATGCCGCGTCGTCGGGTGAAATCAGCCTGCCAAACCGAAGATCTGCGAGGGAAACAGAGCCGAAAAGCAGCCGCGGATTCTTCGTCGCTGCGCTCCTCAGAATGACAGCGCAAAGATTGACAGCGCAAAGAGCATGATGCGTAAAGCGTCCAGCAAATTGAAATGCGTTTGTCCTGCTTGCCGCCCACCGTATAATCAAAGCTGGCTGGTTGCGCCTCTAGCACGGTTAGGTTGACTGTGGCGCGGCCCGAAAGATTCGCCGGTGCCTTCCCTCGTGAACGATGCCATCATCATCCGCGGCGCGCGGACACACAATCTGAAGAACCTCTCGTGCGACATCCCTCACGGCAAGCTGACGGTGATCAGCGGCGTGTCTGGCTCGGGCAAGAGCTCGCTGGCCTTTGACACGATCTATGCCGAGGGGCAGCGGCGGTACGTGGAGTCGCTCTCGGCATACGCACGGCAGTTTCTGGAGCGGATCGAGAAGCCCGACGCCGACGAGATCGATGGCCTCGCGCCGGCCATCGCCATCAAGCAAAAGAACACCACCCGCAACCCGCGCTCCACGGTGGCGACGGCGACCGAAATCTACGATTACCTGCGCCTGCTCTACGCGCGCTGCGGTGAGGTGCATTGCGTCCACTGCGACGGTCTGGTGAAGCGCAATTCGGTGGACGAGGCGGCCGAGGCGATTCTCGCGCTGGGCGAGGGAACACGCTTGCTTGTGCTATTCCCGGCAATGAGCGCAGCGCCGGTGACGGAGACAGAGGCCAGGCCGGAGAAGAGTGCTGCGCGCGCGGGGAAGAAGACAACACAGGCCAGAGCGTCGGCAAAGGCTGGCGACTCGCCTCACATCGAAGCCATGAAGGCGCGGCTCGCCGATCTTCGGTCGAGCGGGTTCAACCGGCTTTGGCAGAGCGGACAGATCTTCGAGTTCTCCACGCCGGAATCGCTGATCGATCTCGACCTCGCAGCTCCGCTGTTTGTCCTTTTGGACCGAATCGTCGTCAGTCCCGGCAACCGCTCGCGCATCGTCGATGCCGTTGAAACCGCCTATCGCGAGGCGGGTGAGGTGATCTTCGAGGAAGCCGCGCGTCGCCCCACGGACGAAGGTCCGTCCGCGGAGACCCGGAATCCGCGTGACGAAACCGCGCGCAGACGGCTGCGTTTTTCCGGCGCCTACGAGTGCACGAGCTGCCATCGACCCGGCCGTGAGCCGGAGCCGCGCCTCTTCAGCTTCAACAATCCCTTTGGCGCCTGCCCGCGCTGCCAGGGCTTCGGCAACACGGTGGATTACGACCTGAACCTGGTGATTCCCGACCCCAAGTTGACGCTCGCCGGCGGCGCCATCGACCCGTGGAACCGGCCCAAGTACCGGCCGTGGTTCACTGAGTTGCGCAAGCGCGCTTCGGAATTTGGCATCCACATGGATGTACCCTGGCGCGAACTGACCGCGCAGTCGCGCGAGACGGTACTGCGCGGCAAGGGGGATTTTCCCGGCGTGATGGGCTTTTTTGCGCAACTGGAGCGCAAGAAGTACAAACTGCATGTGCGCGTGATGCTGTCGAAGTACCGCGGCTACGCAGAGTGCCCCGATTGCCGCGGGCAGAGGCTGCGCGCCGAGGCCCGCGCGGTGCGGATTGCAGGCAAGAACATCTGCCAGACCTCGGAGCTGACGATCGCGCAGGCGAAGGAGTTTTTCGATGCGCTGAAGCTTTCGCCGATGCAGGAGGAGATTGCCGGGCCGATTCTCACGGAGGTGCGCCAGCGGCTGAGCTTTCTTGTCGCGGTAGGCCTGGAATACCTGACGCTCGACCGGCTGGCCTCGACGTTGAGCGGCGGCGAGGCGCAGCGGATTCAACTGGCGACTTCGCTCGGTTCGCAGCTCGTGGGCGCGCTCTACGTGCTCGACGAGCCATCCATTGGATTGCACACGCGCGACACGGCGCGGCTCATCGCCATCCTCGAAAAGCTGCGCGATCTGGGAAATACGATTCTTGTGGTCGAACACGATGCCGACATTTTGCGCGCGGCCGATCACCTGCTCGATCTGGGACCGGGGGCCGGCGAGTTTGGCGGCAAGCTGCTGGCCGAGGGCGTACTGGCTGAAATCGAAGCCAATCCGGCGTCGCTGACCGGGCGTTATCTCAGCGGGAAAATCACCATCCCCGTGCCCACGCGAAGGCGCACGCCGGGCCGCGAGAAGCTCATCCTGAAAGGCGCGCGCGCGAACAATCTGCGCGACCTCGATGTGACGATCCCGCTGGGAATGCTGGTTGCGGTGACGGGCGTTTCCGGGTCGGGCAAGTCGACGCTGGTGCATCAGGTTCTGTATCGCGCAGTAGCGCGCGCGCTGGGGCATACCGACGGCGGCGATCCGTCGAATGTATTTACTTCGTTGAGCGGCGCGGAGCGGTTGAACGATGTCGTGCTGGTAGATCAGACGCCCATCGGCCGCACGCCGCGCTCGAATCCCATCACCTACATCAAGGGCTTCGATCTTGTGCGCGATCTGTTTGCCGCGCAGCCTGAAGCCAGGCGGCGCTCGCTGACGCCGGGACATTTTTCCTTCAACGTGCCCGGCGGACGCTGCAACACCTGCGAGGGTGACGGCACAGTGACGGTCGAGATGCAGTTCCTGGCGGATGTGGAGCTGCCCTGCGAAGACTGCAACGGCACACGCTATCAGCAGCGCATTCTCGAAGTGCAATACAAAGGCAGGAATATTCACGAGGTCTTGCAGATGACGGTCAAAGAGGCGCTGCGCTTCTTTGCCGGGCAGATGAAGCTCGTCGAAAAGCTGGCCGTGCTCGATGAGATCGGCCTCGGCTATCTGCGTCTGGGCCAGTCCGCGACCACGCTCTCGGGCGGCGAGGCGCAGCGCGTGAAGCTGGCCGCGCATCTGTCCGCGGTGCGGGCGGTGAATGCCTCCGCGAAGCCGTCGCAGGCCAGCCGCGTGCTCTATATTCTCGACGAGCCGACAACCGGTTTGCACTTCGACGACGTGTCGAAGCTGCTCACCGCATTCCGCAAACTGATCGACGGCGGGGGCTCGCTGATTGTCATTGAGCACAACCTGGACGTAATCAAGTGCGCCGACTGGGTGATCGATCTCGGTCCCGAGGGCGGCGAAGGCGGTGGAAACATTGTCGCCGAAGGCCCGCCCGAAGAAATTGCCGCCAATCTGCACTCGCACACGGGCAAGTGGCTGGCGCGGATGCTGTGAGTGAGTTACGCGCCCTGATGGAAGGCGAGAGGCAGACGCGAAAAACACCACGCATCCCCGTGCAGCCAGCAGGTATCGTCCTTTGCGTGCGCATCGCAGCGCAAGGAGCGCACGCTGGCGCCTCCGTCCCGATGAAGCGCGCGCGCAAGCTCGTTGTCGACCGTCGGATCGCGCGCCCCGGCGAAGTCGACGAAGAAGACCGAGCTTTCCAGTGCGGCGGCAAACCGATCCGCACTGGCGCGAGTCAAGTGGGCCATGGCGCCGGGTCCGCATGTGGAGGTGAGTGGAAAGAGAAGCTTTCCCGCGGGCTTGACGGCGGCCAGCCATGCGGCGAGCGGGTGCGTGGCGCCCGCGCTGACGACGATGGCGTCGGCGGGCGCAAAAGAACCTTGTGAGCCGTCGGCCTGAATCACGGTGACCTGCGGCCAGGGCGCAAGCGCCGTGCGGGCGCGAGACGCCAACCCTTCGTCAATTTCGATTGCGGCAACTTTGCCTTTCGGGCCGGTAAGTTCGGCGAGGATCGCTGTGTAATAGCCGGCGCCGCAGCCGAGATGGAGGATCTCGTCGCCGGGATGGATGCGGACGAGGTCAAGGTGAATGGCCCACAGGCTGGGCTGGCCGTTGTTGATGTGCCTTGCTTCGTCGAGCACGATAAGGGTGTCGCGATAGACGTGAGTGGGGTCGGCATCCTCGCTAAACCAGCTTGTGCTGCCGCTTTGAATCATCCATGGGCCGGGACCGACGAAGCGCTCGCGAGGCACGGTGGCAAAGGCGGCGCAAATGGCGGGCGAGGAGATGCGATTCAGGCGGCAGATCTCCTCGGCGAAGCGGCGGCGCGCGGATTCGATCGGGTCGTGCATGGGGAGCGCAGGTCTTGAATTGCGCACAACAACCAGTCTGGGGAACTGGCTCTACACCGGAGATTATAGGCGCACTGAAGGGGACGCAGGCGGGCAGAGATTGGCAATGTGCGGAGAATGAGTCAGTGAGTTTCTTTAGGAGTAACGTTAACGAGAACGCTTACGATGTTGCCAGTATGGCGGCGGATTCGATACAAAGAGGAGTGTCCTGCACAAGAGCAAGCACAGCGGCCAACATCCAGACAGCGACTCAATGAACGGGGCCCGCACAAGGGGCGACGTCAAGAAGGAGAAAACTACCTTGAGCTTTTCCGCGGGGCCGATCGAGAAAGAGAACTCTTCGTTGGGACAAGAGGGCATGAACGCGCCGCTGATTCCTGCAGGACGGCTGCTGCCTTTCATCCTCGTTACGGCGCTTTTCTTCCTGTGGGGCGTGCCCAACAATCTCAACGACATTCTGATCAGCCAGTTCATGAAGTCGTTTCAGATGAGCCGGCTGCAGGCTGGCCTCGTGCAGTCGGCCTTCTATCTGGGCTACTTTCTGCTGGCCATGCCGGCAGCGCAGTTCATGCGTCGCGCGGGCTACAAGGCCGGCATCCTTGTGGGGCTTGTTCTTTACGGCACGGGCTGTATTCTCTTTTGGCCGGCGGCGCTTATTGACAAGTACTGGTTCTTTCTCACGGCGCTGTTTGTCATCGCCAGCGGTCTTTCGTTTCTTGAGACCGCTTCCAGCCCATTCATCATCCAGATCGGCGAACCGGCTTCGGCCGAGCAGCGCATCAATTTTTCGCAGGCATTCAATCCGCTGGGCAGCATCACCGCGGTGCTTGCGGGCAGCCGCTTTATCTTTTCAGGCGTCGATTTGAATCCGGCGCAGGTTGCCTCCATGCAGGCGCAACACACCTATCAGGCCTATCTCCGTTCGGAGACGCTGCGCGTGGTCAATCCCTACCTGGTGCTGGGCGGCGTGGTCCTGTTCTGGGGCATCCTTATTGCACTTACGCCGTTTCCGCATACGGGTCTGGACTACTCGCGCGAGAGCCGGACGCACGATACATCCAAGGGGCTCTGGAAGCGCAGGCATTTTGCATTCGCCGTGGTGGCGCAGTTCTTGTATGTAGGCGCGCAGGTGGGAACCTGGAGCTTCTTTATCGGCTATGCCATGCGCTATACCGATCTAACCCAGCGCCAGGCGGGGTATTGGCTTACCGGGGTTCTTGCGGCGTTCACAGCCGGCCGGTTTGTCTCTACCTGGCTGTTGCGCTTCGTCTCGGGTTCCATGCTGCTCGGCGTCTACGCCGCGCTGAACGCGACCATCTGTACCGTTGCTGTGCTTTGGCCTGGCTGGCTGGGTGTCGGATGCCTGATCGCCGTCAGCTTTTTCATGTCGATCATGTATCCGACGATCTTTGCGCTTGGCGTAAAGGGATTGGGACAGCGCACCAAGAGCGGATCGGCGTTTATCGTCATGGCCATTGTCGGTGGGGCCGCATTTACTCCCCTCATGGGCATTGCACCCACTGTGGCGTCGGGCTATATCGTGCCAGCGTTGTGCTTTGCCGGCGTCGCCTTCTACGCGTGGTTTCTGTCGCAACCTGAACCGGAAGAGCTGCCTGCGCGCAGCGTATGAGCCGGAGCCTCGCGGCTTGCGCTTGGAACCGCCTGCCAGATGCGCGTCAGGCCGCGGTCCATCCACCGTCAATGGTGAGCAGCGAACCGGTGACAAATGCAGCCTCGTCGCTCGCCAGATAACGGATCGCCGAGGCAACTTCTTCCGGCGTGCCGAGGCGCCCAACGGGCTGGCGGGCGCGGAGCTGGGCGCGAGTTTCTTCTTTATTGTCCTTGTGAAACTTATCGAGGTATGCCTCGACAAAGGGTGTTTGCACGGTGCCGGGACAGACGGCATTCACACGCAGCGTTTTCGGGTACTCAGTGGCGAGCTGGCGCGTCATGGCGATGATGGCGCCCTTACTGGTGCAGTAGGCGAAGCGCTGCCTGATGCCGACCAGGCCGGAGACCGAGGCCACGTTCACGACTGTCCCGAGCGCCTCGTGCCGTTCCTGCGCTGCGACGAGAAGCGGCAGAAACGCGCGTGTGACGAGATAGACTGCGCGGACATTGACGTTCATCAGCCGGTCGAAGTCCTCGGGCTCGGTGGTTTCGATAGAGCCTACGTGGCCGACGCCGGCGTTGTTGACGAGGATGTCGAGCGAGCCGATCTCGGCGGCGACGGCGGCGATGGATCCGGGGCTGGTGACGTCGAGATGAATCGCTTTGGCGTTGCCGATGTTCTTCGCGAGCGCCTCGGCAGCGGGCAGGTTGATGTCGGCGATCCAGACGAAAGCGCCGGCGCGGGCGAGTTCTTTTACCGTAGCTTCACCGATGCCGCTTGCGCCGCCTGTGACGAGGGCGATGCGGCCATCGAGACGGAAGGGTTGGGTATTCATAAGCATAATCTCAGATGTCGGTGGCCCAGTTTTCGCAGGCGAACAGACCTGTCGCGTGTTGGAATGCACTATCGTTACTCACGACAACTGCGCCAACGGCGATGGCGTGAGCGGCAATCTGTGTGTCAAATGGGCCGAGAGGGCGGCCTATGGATTCCTGATGCGCGCGAAACGCGCCGTAGGCAGAGGCCGCGTCGCTGTCCCATGGCAGGATTTTAATGTGGCCGAGGAAAGAGCGGAGAGCGTTGCGGCGCAGATCGCCGGCACCTATGCGATCAAGGCCGTACCAGAGTTCGCCTTCCGTGATGGCAGAGATGCAGGCGACCTCATTGTGGCGGAGTGACGAGAGACGTTTGCGGGCGGCGAGGGAAACGCCTTTCAGCACGTAACTGACGGTGTTTGTGTCAAGCATGTATAGACGAGTCATAGCGGCTCGCGGGTTTCGGCGGTGCCTTGCTGACGGTCGGCGAGAAACTCAGGAGGGAACTGGGCCCGGTCGATAGCAGCGAAGATTTCTTGCCACGTCTCATGGGATGGAGACAGGATCAGGTCGCCGGTTTGCGGATCGTGCCGGACGTAGACTTCGTCGGTTTTGAAACGAAACTCGGCTGGGATTCGAACGGCCTGGCTACGGCCGGTCATAAAAACCCGGGCTTTTAGAGTTTGGGACATGAAGCCCTCCGTTTCTGATGCATATCATGATATATATCAGCGATAAAGTCAAGCCGCCGTGAAACTGTTTGCTGACTGGGATGGTTCGGATATCTGGGCAGTG
>JBMFHB010000003.1:0-120176 GCA_049977045.1 Occallatibacter sp. | reverse complement strand
CATCATGGCCAGTTTCCGGCCGACGTTGAATTGGACATCGACAAGACGGAGTTCTCGCCCGGGGTGCGCCGTATGCACGCTCTGGTGGGCCAGGATGCTCCCTTCGATCATGGCCGCGAACAGATGAAAATCCTGGCCGGGCTGGAGGTGACTACCAAGTCTGTGGAACGTACCGCAGAAGCTATTGGAGAGGATATCGCTGAGCGTGAGCGCGAGCAGATCGAGAAAGCCATCCAGCTGGATCTTCCCGTTGTCCTCGGCAAGCCGATTCCGGTTCTCTATATCGAAATGGATGGGACCGGAGTGCCGGTGGTCAAGAAGGAAACGCTAGGCCGCCAAGGCAAGACGGACGGTCAGCCAGCCCATACCCGGGAGGTCAAGCTGGTCTGGACTGTCCGCGGGGCCAACGCTATCGTTGTCCTCCGCTGCTGCCATCTCAACCGACAATTTGAGGACTATTGGGAGGACCGGCGTGCCGCTTGACTCCACTTCTATGTCGCCCGCCCGTTCTGCTTAGCCGATTCCGCGCGGCGTCCTCGAAGAGAAACTTCTGAGGAGTACGCTGGAAAATCTCCGCGCCGCTTGCCGGAGCCTTAGACTATCTTTGTGTACCGACTGGCTTGCCTTCTTCTGCTGATCCCCTGGGCCAATGCGGTCCAGGGGCAAACCGCCCAAGGCAATGCGGGCACCGCGCCTCCATTGGCTGGCCAGGCGCTGGTGGAACGCGCGCTGGCCAACGAATTGGCAGCGGCGCAGGACCGGAGCCACCCCATGCGCTACCGGCTGCGCAAGTCCAGCCCGCGGCTCACCACGACCAAAGAGATCATGGAAACCCAGGACGGCGATGTGGCGCGGCTGGTCGCGATCAATGACGAGCCGTTAAGTCCGCTTTACGAGCAGCGAGAAGAGGCGCGGCTGGACGCGCTCGCCGCCAATCCAAAGAAACAGCAGCAACGCAAACAGGCCGAGGAAGACGACACCGAACACGCCCTCAAGGTGCTGCGAGCCCTGCCCAGTGCATTTCTCTATCAGGATGCGGGACCGGCCGAAGGGCCGGCGGGAAAGGTGGAGAAGTTCACCTTTCGCCCCAATCCGAAGTTCGAGCCACAGAGCCTGGAGACCGAAGTCTTGCCGGCCATTGCGGGCGAAATCTGGATCGATCCTGTGCATCTTCGCGTAGCGCGCCTCGAGGGCCACGTCGAGCGAGATGTGGACTTCGGATGGGGGATTCTTGGCCGGCTCCACAGGGGCGGCTGGATCGTGATCGAACAGGCCGATGTGGGCGACGGCCTGTGGCGGACTGTGCGCTTACAAATGCGGATGAGCGCGCGCGTCGTCTTTAAAACACGTGTCTTCAATACAACGCAGGAGCAGACGCAATTCACGCCCGTGCCGGCGGACCTCGGCTACCAGAAAGCGATCGAGCTGCTGCTTGATGGGAAGTAGGAGCGGACGGAGTTGCAGTTGGCTGTCAAACACACGTCCCGGAAAGGCTCGGCATCAGCCGCTAAGGAATGGTCATGCGCTGCACTGCCGGCATTCTGAAGCATGTTGCGGAACAATTCGACCAATTCGTGAAAGCTCCGTAGAACAACGGCCCGGGCAATAGCCCGGGCCGTTGTTTTTGAACTTCAATCACGAACTTACTTCACCTTGATGATAATCATGGCGAAGGTAAACAGCGTGAGCGACTCGATGAACGCGAGACCAATAATCATGAAGGTCATCAGTCCAGCGCGCGTCCCAGGGTTGCGCGCCAGAGCCTCTGTGGTCGAGCCAACGGCCCGTCCCTGACCCAGGCCGCAAAGACCTGCCGCCAGGCCCATGCCCAGGCCAACTCCCACCGGAGCCAGATCCATCACCGGCGATCCGCTCTGCGCAAAGACCGGCATGGCGAAGCAAAGCGCCGCCAGTGCCATCAACACATTCTGCAGTTTTCGCATAGTTCTCCTGCTTCCCTTGAGAATTGACCGCCAGTGGGTGGTTGAGGCTCACCGTGCTGGCCCCCTCACGCTTGCGGCCGTCCGTTGGCCCGGAGCGGAAGCGCTCTCCGGCGGAAACTTTTTCACTGGTAGGAGGTCAGTGATCTGGACGCTCCTCCCACGCGAACTGCTTGCTGCGTGATCTGAACACTGATCACTGATCACTGATCACTGCCTTTAGTGCTCCTCCTCCGCGACCGCCATCGCCAGATAAATCATCGACAGCAGCATAAAGACGTATGCCTGAATCATGGCCACGAAGGCGTGAAGGCCGAGAAAGCCAACCGGCGCCACAATCGGAATCATGGAAAAGCAGATCAGAGTCAGCAGGTCGCTTGCCAGCATGTTCGCATAAAGACGGATGGTGAGCGACATCATGCGCGCCAGATGCGAAACCACTTCGATGGGGAACAGCAGCCACGCCAGCCACCAGAACGGCCCTGCGAAGTGCTTCAGGTATTTGACCGGCCCATGCACGCGCACCCCGTGAAAGTTGTAGTAGAGAAAGGTAAGCACCGCAATCCCCAACGGCACGGCCGGCTGGCTGGTTGGCGTCTCCACGCCATGAAAGCCGATGAGCAGACCGATGAGATTGTTAAGCAGGATGAAGAGCAGCACGCAGGTGACGAACGCCTGAAATCGCTCATAGCCGTGCCCAATCACCGACTCAGACTGGCCGCCAGTAAACTCGTGGATCATCTCGGCAATCTGCTGCACTGGGTTGGGATTCTCCACCGAAAGCGTAAGGCGCACCACAAGGAAGAATGCGATCAGCACAAAAGCGACCAGCATCTCCAGCGCGAAGGAGTCGTCGATTGGCGCGTTCGGATGCACGGGATGCAAGCCAACTAATTGCATCAGCCAGCCGAAAAATGCGCCAAAAACAAGATTGAAGACATGCGTGATTCCAAGTTCCTGCATGGAAAAGACAATTCCTTCCGTTTCCAGATTCCCGGGCCCGCGCTGCAAGCGCCGCATACCACGCTGAAGATCCGTCGCGCCGCTGGTTACACCAGTGAGTCGCGCTCAGCTCATCGCTTCAGTTGCGCAGCAGGCGCAGCGCCTCCCATACCAGCGTGAGAACCGCTAGAGCCAGCCCGCAAAGGAGCGCTGCCGCAGAACCCCGGAAACACTTAAGGCTAACATAAATGGCCCCTGCAAAGATGGTGAGCCGAAACAGAAAAAATACCACAGCGAAACCCGAGCCGCGGGGCGTCTGCTTCTTGTCCATCTTGGCGGCGATAAAGCGGGACAAGCGGCGCCATTCGAAGATGCTTGCGGCTGAGATGGCGGTTCCCGTGGCCATCATCGCCGCGTCACGCCAGGTTGCGGCCCTCCACAGCACGAGCGATACAACTACGCCTAGAATCAGAGTGTTGCGGATTGCACGCTGAAGTAATCCCTCAAGGTCCGCATCGGTCAAATCTGAGAATATTTGTGGTTCTTCGCTCATCGGGACGTGCCTGAGTCTCCAGTCTTCGCGGACTTGCCGGTCTCGCTCCCATTCTTGTCTTGCCGCTTCAAGGCGGGATCGGCGCCGTAAAACATGGCCATGCGGATGGCTCCCACCAGCCCGGCGACGATGCCAAAAATGATGCCCGCCGTTGTAATCCAAGTCTGATGCAGCCAGCGATCCAGCCCGTAACCGGCCAGCCAACCAATGAACGCCGCCGAAGGCAGCATCAGGGCGATCTGAATCATCTTTTCGGCCTGCACCCAGGCGTTGAGCAGACCGTCGCCAAGCCCGCCTTTGGCTGAGCCGCCAGCGCCTCCGCGCTGTCTCCGCTCCGGAATGGGACGATGATAGGCCATCATCGTGGTTATACACTTCGAGGGCCGCCGGGGGCGAATCGGCGCAGTGCAACCGCTATACTGGCGGTTGGACCTTTTGTTTTCGGGAAGAAAAGCCATGGAGTTCGAATCGGAATTTGAGAAAAATCTCTTTGAGCTGCGCCAGTCAAAGCTCAAGGAGATCGAGAAGCTGGGGCAAGCGGCGTACCCTAACCGTTACCCTGTCCGGGAGAACGAGACTGCGACCTCGCTCGCCCAGGTGCGCGCGCAGTGGGACACGACCACAGGCGAAGAGCTTGAGGCAAAGAAGCCGCAGGTGGCCGTGGCCGGACGCATCATGGCCATTCGCGCCCAGGGCAAAGCCGGCTTTGCGACGCTGCAGCAGGAAGGCGCGCGGCTCCAGATCTACGTGCGCCTCGACGCAGTGGGCGAGCAAGGATTCGCGCTCTACAAACTGCTCGACCTGGGCGACCACATCGGCGTCACAGGCTACCTTTTCCGCACGCGCACCGGCGAGTTGACAGTCCACGTCGAGACGCTCACTTTCCTCGCGAAGGCCATGCTCGCGCTACCCGAGAAGTACCACGGCCTGGCTGACGTGGAGTTGCGCTACCGCCAGCGCTACGTCGATCTCTTCGCCAACCTCGAAAGCCGCGAAGTGTTTGTGAAGCGCGCCAAGGTGCTGAAGTCCGTGCGCAAGTTCTTCGACGACCGCGGCTATCTTGAGGTTGAAACGCCGATGATGCAGCCCATTGCCGGCGGCGCGGCGGCGCGGCCCTTCCGCACGCACCACAACGCGCTCGACATGGACCTCTACCTGCGCATCGCGCCCGAGCTTTACCTGAAGCGGCTGGTAGTGGGCGGACTCGATCGCGTCTACGAGATCAACCGCAACTTCCGCAACGAGGGCGTCAGCACGCAGCACAATCCCGAATTCACGATGCTGGAGTTTTATCAGGCCTACGCGAACTTCCATGACCTGATGGACCTGACCGAAGAGCTGTTCAAGTTCGTGGCACGGGAAGTTAACGGCAAAACAGTCACGGAGTTCAACGGCAACCGGATTGACCTTGGGCATTGGCAGCGCCTGACAATGCGGGAAGCGATCGTTCAATTCTGGCCGAAGGAAGCCGGGCACAAACCACGTATCGAGGAGTTTACGGCAACCGAACCGCTGCAGAAGCTACTGCAGGGGACGGTCGACCGGCTGGAGCAAGCGGCCGCCGAGGCCGAAACAAAGGCTCTCAAGGAAGAGACTCCAGGCGAAAACGCACAAATACTGGCGCGATTGGGCACCCTGAGCCGTGCTGTGAAGGCGGTCTTCGACGAGTCGGTCGCCGGCGCCCCCATCGGTAAATCCGTCTACAACCTCTTCGAGGCCGTCGTTGAGCCATTCCTCATCCAGCCGACGATCATCTACGACTACCCGACAGTCGTTTCTCCGCTCTCGAAGCAGAAGCCCAACGACCCGGACCATGTGGAACGGTTCGAGGTCTTTGCCGGCGGTTTCGAGCTGGGCAACGCCTTCAGCGAGCTGAACGACCCGGTGGAACAGCATGCGCGATTCTCTCAGCAACTTACCGAGCGCGCCCGCGGCGACGAGGAAGCGCACGCGATGGACGAAGACTACGTCCGAGCCCTGGCCTATGGCCTGCCCCCGACTGGCGGTGAAGGCATCGGCATCGACCGCCTCGTGATGCTGCTGACCGGCTCGAAGTCGATCCGGGATGTCATTCTCTTTCCGCTGATGCGGCAAGAACAGGGACTAGGCAATAGGCAATAGGCATTAGCATTAGGGGGACTGGTGGCGAACTCCTTTAAGGATCTCATCGTTTGGCAGCGATCCATTCAACTGACTGTGAGCGTTTATAAGCTGACAAGCGGCTTTCCAGAGGCGGAGCGGTTCGGATTGACGAATCAGCTAAGACGCGCGTCGGTTTCCATCGCAAGCAACATCGCTGAGGGCTACGGAAAATCGAGCAAAGGGGGAATATCTCCAATCCCTCGGCCACGCGCGCGGCTTCTGCGCGGAGGTTGAGACCCAATTGACGATTGCAAGGGAATTGGGATTCGGCGTCGCACACGATCTCACTACGACAAACTCTCTGTGCGACGAGGTGAGCAAGATGCTTGTGGCCCTCATGAAATCATTGCGCATGGCCACACCACTCCAAAAATGATGGTGGCGATGCCTATTGCCTATTGCCTGGTGTCTGGTGCCTATGAACATCCTATTTGTCGGAGACGTTTTCGGAAGTGCCGGCCGACGCATCGTGCGCGAGCACATAGGGCACGTGCGCGAGGCGCATCACGTGGAACTCACCATTGTGAACGCGGAGAATGCGGCCGGCGGCTTTGGCCTGACGCCGCAGATTGCCGAGGATCTCTTCGATCTGGGCGCCGATGTGCTCACCATGGGCAACCACGTGTGGGACAAAAAAGAGCTGATCGAGTACATCACTTCTCCAAAACCTGAAAGCGCGGAGCGCCAGCGGCGCGTGATCCGTCCGGCAAACTTTGCGCCGGGAACGCCGGGTTTCGGCATCTTCGAGGGCACGACCGCGAGCGGCGCAGATTACGCCGTGATCCAGTTGCAGGGCCGCGTCTTCATGACGCCCATCGACGATCCCTTTCGCACCGCCGACGCGCTGCTGGCCCGAATCAGGGCCAAAGTCGTCGTGGTGGACTTCCATGCCGAAGCGACAAGCGAAAAAGTTGCCATGGGCTGGTACCTCGACGGACGGGCAACAGCCGTTCTGGGCACGCACACGCATATTCCCACGGCCGACGAGCGCCTTCTGCTGAACGGAACCGCCTACCAGACCGACGTGGGCATGAGCGGCCCGTACGACAGCATTATCGGCGTCGAAACGGATCTGGTGCTGCGCAAATTCCTGAGCGGCATGCCGGGCAAATTCGAGGCCGCCAAAGGAAATCCCAAAATGTGCGCGACGCTGGTCACCTGCGATCCCGCGACCGGCCGCGCCTCAGCCATACGGCGCATCATGCTGGGAGAGTAAGGCTCATACAACGCCATTCCTGCTGCTCGAAGCAACATCCTATCCCATAGAAAAAGGGCAGACCAACATATGGTCTGCCCTTTGGAGTTCCAGGAGCCCGTTGCATGGGCGCGATACGGCTAGCGGCGTCCCGCGCGCGGTTTCGTCGCACGGCGCACCGGAGCCTTCTTCTGCGCCTGCTGCACGAAGCCATCGCCGAGGACCATCTGCGCCCCTGCTCCCAAGGTGCCCTTCGCGGCAACCTTGGTGTAGGTGTCGTAGGTTGCATCCAGCTCGGTTGCCGGCAGAGTGCCGAGGACCGAACCGGGCGCTGGCGCGTCCTTGCAGGAGAGCGGTTCCTTCAGGTTGACGGTGAAGTCTGCGTGCTGGCTGTCCTTGGCGTCCTGCGTCACGGCCACGTTGATCGTCGTGACAGCGGGCACGATTTCGATCTTGCGCAGACGTGTGTGAGGCTCGGTGAGCAGCTCACCCATGGCGTCTGTATCGGCTTTGACGCCGTTGGTCAGGATGTATTGCTGCGCGTCTGCAATCTTCAGCGCGGAGGGTGGATCGGGCACGGCGCTGCAGGCCACGGGATTCGTGAGCTTGACCACAAAGTCCTTGGGCTTAGCCGAAGCAGCCGTGGTCACGGAGACCTTGAGAACTGTGGCCGGATCGGAGATCAGGTTACCGGGAACCGGCGTCTGCTTCCCTTTCAGCAGTGCCCAAAGTCCCGCGGCATCCGCGTCGCTCCCGTTGGCAAGGATGTATTCCTTATCCTCGAGGTTCAACTTGGTTGGATCGCCGGCGGTGTAGGCGTGATGGGCCAGTTCCTGAGGTGTCGGGGCGGGCGCTACAGTGAAGTCCGCCGGCGGGAACAGGGTTGCCTGCGCCTTGGTCTTGATGGCGGCAATCTGCTGCTTGATGGCGGCGTCGCCGTCGAGCGTGCCGTGATAGCGCTTATACCAGTAATCCAACTGCTGTTCAATCTGCGGCTTGAATCCAGCCGGAGCAAAATTCCACGCGCGGGCGAAGAACCAGATGGCCTTCACTTCATCGCGCGAGGGGCTGGGCTTGGAGTAGGCCTGGGCAAGCTGCAGCGTATCCACAAGGCAGGGCCCCGGCACCGTGCAGGCCTCCGGCGGGTAGAGCATCAACTCGGAGGTGTACTCCTTGATGGCGGCGGCATAGTCCCTGTTTCCCGAAGCATCCTTCTTGGCGACCATGTCATCGAAGGCAACCGCAGAATGGAAGTTTTCGATCAGCGTTTTGTAGTCGTTGTCGGCCATTCCCGCGGGCTTGGGAATCGCGAGGCCTTTTTCGGCCAGCACGGCGGCATCGTCGCAGGTTTGCGGATCGGAAGACGAGCCAGTGGCATCCAGAGACTTCCCGCACAGGGTCTTCTTCACATAAACAGAGACGAAGAGAGCCTTCAGGTTATTGGGTTCCATCTGCAACAGGCGCGTTGCCGCGCTCAAAGCCTGCTCCAGTTGGCCAGACTGCTGGTAGCAGTCGATCATCTGGTCAAGTGCGGCCGACTTCGCGACACTTTGCGGATAGGCCTTCAGAAAGCTCTCAAGAGCCGCGCACTTCTGCGCCGGGACGGTCTGTGTGGTGGCGTTCTGATAGGCGTTGAACTCGGCCGGATCCTGGATCTGAATGGTCTGGCCGCGAACCGGAAGTGCAGACACGAAAACAAGGCACATACCTGCCAATGCCATCGCAGATGCAAAGACTAACTTCTTCATGCAATGCTCCTGGGAACTACCTGAATGAAAATCAAAACTTGCTCATTCGCCGGCGGCGGTGAAACGAACGGGCGCGGCTGTTGAGCGCCGCGGCAACGGATACAACGATACCACGGCACACAATAGTGTGTAGGAGGATTATAGAAAGCCATACCGCCCCTGACAAGCAATCTTGACGGAGAAATGCGCTTCATTTCCACATCCGGGGCGCGCGGCAGGTTCTCATCCCTGCCAGGCGCGGGAGTCGGGAAGCTGGCCGGGCAGTTGCCATTCATTGCAGCAGCCTCACCAGCTCCGTCTGTTCGGCCAGGAACGCATCGTGGCCGTGGTCGCTCACCATCTCGCGGTAGTCGGCCTTGGCGCCCGTCTTGCGGATGTTCTCGGCAAATTGGCGCACGTCCTCGGCCGGAAACAGCCAGTCAGTGCTAATGCCGATAAAGCTCAATCGCGCGCGGATGCGGCCAAACGCGTCCTCAGGCGAGGCGTACCCGCGTACCGGATCCCATGTATCCATGGCGCGCAGTATGGCCAGGTAGGCGTTGGCATCGAAACGATCGATGAATCGCTGCCCCTGGTGGTCCAGATAGCCGCCAATGTCGAAACGGCCACCGATCAGCCCGCCGAATGCGCCCTCGGCCACGTAGGGATCTTCGCCGCTTCGGTCAGGATTGCGGCCATATCGCTCATTGAAGAGGGGTGCGGACTTGTAGCTGATCATGGCGATCTGCCGAGCCAGCGACAATCCGCGACGCGGTGGACGCTGCGGCAGGTAACGCCCGCCGGCCCACTCGGGATCGTGCTGAATCGCCTGCCTCTGCAGATGGTTGAGCGCAAGGCCCATGGCCGACAGCGGTGTAACGCCGACAACGAGGGCGCGCTCCACTCGCTCAGGTTGCTGAATGGTCCACTCCAGAGCCTGCATACCGCCAAGCGATCCGCCAAGCGCCATGCGCAGCTTGCGAATGCCCAGCGAATCGAGCAGCCGAGCCTGCGCACGCACGTTATCGCGGACGCCAACCAGCGGAAAATCCGGGCCATAGCTCAGGCCTGTTGCGGGATTGACCGACGCGGGCCCCGTCGAGCCGTAGCAGGAACCCAGCATGTTGACACAGATGACGAAGTCGCGCTCCAGCGAAAGGACAGCGCCGGGAGCGAAGATCTCTGGCCACCACGAGCCGACGAGCGCCGAACCCGAAAGTGCGTGGCAAACCAGAACGGCATTATCCCGCGCCGCATTCAGCCGGCCGTAGACGGCGTAATGCAGCGTGGGACAGACAAGGGCGTGGCCGCAGTCGAGCGGCAACGAACCATCGAGAACGAAGTCGCCCTCGTAGGTTGGCTCCACGGTTTTCGATGCCGGCGGCGAAGCGCCGCTGCGATTGAAACTATCGGACATAAAAACAGCCCACAGTCAACAGCGAGCAGCGGACAGCTTCGTCTGTCTGCTGTCTGCCGTTTGCTGTCTCACTCTCCTATTGTGCCGCATAGGCCCCGTTGCTCAGGCGAACTTGCATCCGTTGGCAGCCTCAATCGCCTGATCGAGGTCGGCAAGGATGTCGCGAATGTCCTCGATGCCGATCGAAAGCCGCACCAGTTCGGGCGTGACGCCGGTGGCCGCCTGCTCCTCGACTGAAAGCTGCTGATGCGTGGTCGAGGCCGGATGAACCACCAGCGACTTGGCGTCGCCGATATTGGCCAGCAGCGAGAACAGTTTGAGCGAGTTCAGACACTTCTTGCCCGCATCATAGCCGTTGCCCGATTTTCCGGCCTTGATGCCAAAGGTAAGCAGGCCGCTGGCGCCGTTGGGCATGTATTTCTTTGCTCGCGCGGCGTAGCGGCTGGTGGCGAGGCCGGGGTAGTTGACCCATGCAACGCCGGGATGCTGCTCCAGGTGCTGCGCGACCGCCAAGGCATTCTGCGAGTGGCGCTCCATGCGCAGGTGCAGCGTTTCAATGCCCTGAAGCAGCAGGAAGGAATTGAACGGCGAAATCGCCGCGCCGGTGTCGCGCAACCCCTGCAACCGGGCCTTGAGAATGAAGGCCAGCGGCCCGAAGGCCTGCGTGTAGCTCAGTCCGTGATAGGAGGGATCGGGCTCAGTGAACTCGGCAAAGCGCCCCGAGGCCGCCCAGTCGAACTTGCCTGCGTCCACAATCACTCCGCCAATGGATGTTCCATGGCCGCCAAGAAACTTGGTGGCCGAATTCAGGACGATGTCGGCGCCCCACTCGATGGGCCGCACCAGCGCCGGCGAAGCGCAGGTGTTGTCGATCACAAGCGGCAACTTGTGCTCGTGCGCGATCGCTGCCAGCTTTTCGATATCCACCACGTCGAGCTTGGGATTGCCCAGCGTCTCCGTGTAGATGGCCCGGGTCTTGTCATTGATGGCCGCGCGGAGGCCGTCGTAGTCGTCGCCATCGACAAAGCGCACCAGAATGCCCAGCTTGGGCAGCGTGTAGTGGAAGAGGTTGTAGGTGCCGCCGTAGAGCGATGTAGTGGAAACGATCTCCTCGCCTGCCCTGGCGAGCGTGGTGATGGCCAGCGTCTCCGCCGCCTGGCCCGAGGCCGCAGCCAGCGCCGCCGCTCCGCCTTCGAGAGCGGCTACACGCTGCTCAAAGACGTCCGTCGTCGGATTCATGATGCGTGTGTAGATGTTGCCAGGCTCCTCAAGTGCAAACAGACGGGCGCCGTGGTCGGCATCGTGAAAAAGGTACGAGGTGGTCTGGTAGATGGGCACGGCGCGCGATCCGGTGGTGGGATCGGGCGATTGGCCGGCGTGCACGGCCTGGGTGGCAAAATGGATCTGCTTTTCTTCGGGCATGGGGATCTCCTTGTTTTAAATGCACTCAAGCAAAAAGCGTGGAAAGCAAAACGGCCCGCGTCCGTCATCGGACCCGGGCCGCTCGGCTTCGAGAATCGGTTGCGCGCTAGCGCATGAGCCGCTCAAGAGCCGCGCGGACGGGTCCGCCTGGCCGACACATACACATGGCCATGACCACAATTCCGTCTTCCCTTGAGTAAGGCATAGCTGGAGTATCAAGGCCGGGAAGTGCGAGTGTCAAGTCAATCGTGATTCATGGTCCGTGGCTCGTGGTCCCTGTGCTCATCCTGCCGATCCCTCACCATTGCCCCCTAATCTTCCGGTTTCCAGACATACGCACCGGGTTGAGGCAGGCCGATGTGCGCGAGGACGCGGAAGGCGAACTGGCGCGCCATTTCTTCGGCATCGGTGGGACGGTTGTAAAACGCGGGAATCGACGGGAAAATCGTCGCGCCAGCCTCGGCCGCCAACGTCATGTTACGCAGGTGGATGCGGTTGAAGGGTGTTTCGCGCACGCAGAGGATGAGCGGCCGGCGCTCCTTGAGCGTGACGTCGGCGGCGCGCGTGATGAGCGAATCGGCCAAGCCGTTGGCGATCCTCGCAAGCGTCCCCATGGAGCAGGGCAGCACGATCATTCCCCCGGACGGATGGCTGCCCGAGGCGATGGGCGCACCGATATCTGCGTCGGCGTGCTGGATGATTTTCCTGGCTTTGGACGAGAGCAGTTTCTCTAGAAGATCGTTGCGTCCGCTCACGCCGAGTTCTTCGGCAAAAACGCGCAGCGCGTTCTCCGACGCAACAAAATGCACGCGCTCGACCCGCTCGTCGGCTTCGAGGGCGCGCAGCAACTCGCGTCCAAGGATGGCGCCTGAGGCTCCGGTGATGGCAACGGTTAAATGCAAGCGCATCACTCTCCCAGCACCCGTTTGAAGATCGCATCCACGTTTCCCAATTGGCGCGTATAGTCGAAGGTCTTTTCGAGCTTTTCGGACGAGAGCAGGGCTGAGATCTGCGCATCGTGAGCCACTTCTTCGCGGAAGTTCAGCTCCTCTTTCCAGGCGCGCATGGCGTGAGACTGGACGAGACGATAGGCATCTTCGCGCAACATGCCGGCTTCGGCCAGATCGAGCAAAAGTTGGCCGGAGAAGATCAGTCCGCCGGTCGATTCAAGGTTCTTCTTCATGCGCTCGGGATAGACCAGCAGGCGATCGATCAGGTCCGTCGTCTTGGCCAGCAAATAGTCGGTCAGGATGGTCGAATCGGGGAAGATGACGCGCTCGACGGAGGAATGGGAGATGTCGCGCTCGTGCCAGAGAGCAACGTTCTCGAGAGCGGCCTGGGCATTCGAGCGCAGCAGGCGCGCAAGGCCCGAGATCTGCTCGCTCGTGATGGGATTCTTCTTGTGCGGCATGGCCGAAGAGCCTTTTTGCTTCTCGCTGAAATACTCCTGCGCCTCACGCACCTCGGTGCGTTGCAGGTGACGGACCTCTACGGCAATTTTGTCCAAAGTACTGCCGAGAACAGCGAGCGTGGCGATGTAGGCGGCGTGCCGATCGCGCTGGATGACCTGCGTGGCCACCAGCGCGGGCTTGAGGCCAAGACGGGCACAGATGCGCTCCTCGTGTTCCGGTTTCAGATGGCCGAAGGTACCGACTGCTCCCGAGAGCTTGCCCACACGCATGTCTTCTGAGGCGGCATCAAAGCGGCGGAGGTTACGCTCCATCTCGGCGTACCAGTTAAGGAGTTTGAGGCCGAAGGTCGTAGGTTCGGCATGGATGCCGTGCGTGCGTCCGATGGTGGGCGTGTGCCTGAACTCGAGTGCGCGCCGCCGGAGCACGGCCATCAGCGCCACAATGCCCTCGCGCACCAGCGCCGAGGCTTCCTTGACTTGCAGCGCCTGCGCGGTGTCGACGATGTCATTCGAGGTAAGCCCGTAGTGCAGCCACCGGGACTCGGCATCGAGGCCCTGGTTCTTGAGACTTTCCGCCACAGCCGTTGTGAAGGCGATGACGTCGTGCTTGACCTCGGCCTCGATCTCGGCGACGCGCGCGGCCGAAACGGTGGCTTTGGTCGCGATAGCCTCGGCAGCAGCAGTGGGAATCACGCTGTCTTCAGCCAGCACCGTGCTCGCCGCCGCTTCGACACGCAACCAGCAGCGGTACTTGTTCTCTTCAGTCCAGATGGCGCCCATGGCGGGGCGCGTATAGCGGGTGATCAACTCGGGCTCCTTGAAGCAGCTTGTAGCCGATAGCCTGTGCGGGCAGATCCTGCCCGCACAGCTCGCTTTGTAGTTTGCTGCTGACTGCGGGCTGGCGGCTTATCCACTTAAATTGTACGAGCGAGACGGGAGGCTCAGCGAGGAATTCCAAGGCGCTGGTGCAGTTCGTCGACCAGCAGGCCGCGGCCGGGGATATACGGCTGGAACCATTCGCCGTCGATGACCAGTTGCGGCACGGCGCGTTTGCCCACGCGCCGCAACACCTCGTCGGAGGCAGCGCGGTCCGTGTCCACGTCGATGACGGTGTACTCAATACCATGCTTGTCGAGGAACTTCCTGGCCTGGCGGCAATCGGGACACCAGCTTGCGGCATAGATCTGCACGTTCATGAGTCTATTGTACGGGCGCAGAGTTATCGCCGTTCGCGGAAGAAGCTGCGCAGCAACCCGGCGGATTCATCAGCGCCAATTCCCTGCTCCACTTGCATCTGGTGGTTAAGCTGGGGGTGGTTGAGCACGGAAAGCACTGATCCGCAGGCGCCGGTTTTGGGATCGGACGCAGCAAAGACCAGGCGAGCGAGACGCGCGTGGATCATGGCTCCGGCGCACATGGCGCAGGGTTCGAGCGTCACGTAAAGCGTGCAGCCCGCGAGGCGGTAGTTGCCGAGGGCCGCGGCGGCGACGCGGAGAGCGACGATTTCGGCGTGAGCCGTGGGGTCGACATCGCGCAGGACGCGGTTCTGGCCGCGGCTGAGGATGGCGCCGTCACAGACCACCACGGCGCCGATGGGCACTTCACCGGCTTCGCCGGCAAGCCTGGCCTCGGCGAGGGCAACTGCCATGGCTTTCAAATCGTTCACGAATCCATCCAGGCGTCCCGCAAATGGTTGAAGTTGATTACAGGCAAATTTCGCTTTTGAAGAAGACCAGTCAACGGCCAGTCCGTCGTGAAGACCACGTGCGTCGCGGCGAGTTGTGCCAGTGCGGCATCGGTTAGACCAAAACGAATCGCAATCGGATCGGAAGCGATCGCACGGGATGGAAGATGCCGCTCCGTAATCAATTGAATCTGACCTGCGAAAAATGCCGACCATGAATCCTTGATTCGAGCAGGCAGCGCATTGGCCAGATTCGAAATTTCGGTCAAAATATGGGGAGTCGTTGCGAGGGAGGCGAACACTTCAAGCGTTGAAGAGAGAATCGCCACATCGACTGCTTCGAAGATACTAAGTCTCTTGAATGAATAAAGCGGGGATGGATCGAACTTGTAGCACCAATCCAATAGCGGCAGATTTGTATCCAAAATTGCCGCTTTCCCTGCGAACGCTTTCAGCGCGGGATTCTCACTTAGGTTCATGCCGCTCGCTGTTTCAGTGAAGCAAACTTACCATCCGAACCATCCACAATAACCACCTTGGCGATCCTGTCGAATCCGAAGGGAGTCGTCGGAAATCCCCCCAGCGTCGATGTTCCGGTCACCCTGCTTCCAGGAAGACTAAAAGTGATTGCCCAATCCAGATCGCCGCATCGTTCGATCTCCTCAAGGCGAATCTCGTCCGGCTTGACACTGGCGATCTCCGGCATCAATTCCTGAAGATGTGTTCGAGCGGCATGGATAGCTTCTCTGACTGTCAACGGCATCGCAAATCCTCTCGCTATCAGTCTAGCTCAATTCCGGCCATCGGCCGGCTGCTGCTGCGTCATGCAGTGCAGCGTGCCCAGGCCCCAGACCAGATCGACCGCATGGATGCCAACGACTTCGCGGTCCGGAAAAACTTCTGCAAGCGTGTTGAGCGCGATGCGGTCGCAGGGATCGTGGAAGGTGGGAACAAGCACCAGGCCGTTCGCGATATAGAAGTTCGCATAGCTGGCCGGCAGGCGCTGGCCGCGAAAGACGACGGGGCGCGGCATGGGCAGTTCAACGATGGTGAACTGCTTGCCGGCGGGTGTTCGCGCTTGCCTGAGCCGGGCGAGATTCTCAGAGAGCGGCGTGTGGTTGGCGTCGTTCGCATTGGGCTCGACGGCGGCAACGATTGTGTCGGGCGCGACGAAGCGGGCGATGTCGTCGACGTGGCCATGGGTGTCGTCACCGGCGATGCCGCAGCCCAGCCATATAACCCGATCGATGCCAAGAAAGTCCGAAAAGATGCGCTCCGTTTGCGCGCGCATGAGGCCGGGGTTGCGCTGCTGGACTTCGCTCAGTAAGCATTCCTCGGTGGTCAGCAACAGGCCAGCGCCGTTGGTGTCGATGGAGCCGCCTTCCAATACGACGCGGTACTTCGTACCGTTCTCGTTTTGAAGCGATGGCTGCCAGGCAGGAAAGCCAAGCAGCTTCTCGATGCGGGCGGGGAGCCCGGCGTCGAGCCGCCAGTCGTCGTACTTGGCCCATGCGTTGAAGCGCCATTGCGTGAGGCCGATCTGGCCCTTGGTGTTGCGCACCCCATCTTTTCGTATAAAGATAGGCCCGGAGTCGCGGAGCCAGCCGCGATCGGTGGGCCAGCGATGGAAACTGACGCTGTCGAGCCTCGCGCCAACGCGGTGTAACATGCTCTCGACGCGCCGCTCCATCGCCGCATCCTCAACGATCAGATGCACCCGCTCGCGCGCAGCGACGAGGCGCACGATCTCAGCGTAGATCAACGGAATAGGCCCGAACTTGCCGGGCCAGTCGGTCGGGTTGTGCGGCCAGGCGAGCCACGTCGCCTCGTGCGGCTCCCATTCGGCTGGCATGCGGTAGCCAAGCTGGCGCGGGGTTTTGGCGGTTTCGTTCAAGAGTTCCTTAGGGGCTAAAGTCTCTGGGCGTTTGATGGTCTATATGATGTACGGGCTAAGGCCCATACCCTTCAGGCGTCGAGAAAGCGTTGTGTGATGGGCGCGTAGGCGTCGATGCGGCGATCGCGCAGGAACGGCCAGTTGCGGCGCGTGTCTTCGATCAGCGCGCGGTCGATCTCGCCGATGAGGATCTCTTCGGCATCGTGGCTGGCTTTGGCGACGATGCGTCCGAAGGGATCGGCCAGGAAGCTGCCGCCCCAGAACTCGAGGCCAGGCCCTTCGGCGCGATTGCCGAGAATCTCGCCGTGCTCGTGGCCCACCCGGTTGACGCCGGCGACATAGACGCCGTTGGCAATCGCATGCGACCGCTGGATGGTCTGCCAGGCGTCGTACTGCGCCTGGCCGAACTCGTCTTTTTCCGCCGGGTGCCAACCGATGGCCGTGGGGTAAAAGAGCACTTCCGCGCCCTGAAGCGCCGTGAGCCGCGCGCCCTCGGGAAACCACTGGTCCCAGCAGACCAGCGCGCCGATGCGGCCGGCGCTTGTGTCGACGGCCTGAAAACCAAGGTCGCCGGGCGTGAAATAGTACTTCTCGTAGTAAAGCGGGTCGTCAGGGATGTGCATCTTGCGATAGACGCCGGCGATCTCGCCGTCGGCATTCAGCGTGACGGCCGTATTGTGATACAGCCCCGGCGCACGGCGCTCGAACAACGACGCGACAATCGCCACGCGCAATTCGCGCGCCACCTCGGCAAGCTTCGCCGTCGACGCGCCGGGAATCGGTTCGGCTAAATCGAAGAGCTTCAGATCCTCCCGCTGGCAGAAATATTGTGTACGGAAGAGTTCCGGCAGGCAGACGACCTGCGCGCCGCGGTGTGCGGCTTCGCGAATGTGGCGGATTGCGGAGGCGAAGTTGGCCTCGGGGTCCGGGCCCATGTGCATCTGCACAAGGGCTACGGAGAATTTGCCTGGGGTGGTCATGGTGTGTGCGTTATACCCCTCATACGACCTTTTTGGCGGAAATCGGGGTCAGTGAGAATCCATCCCCACGGGCGAAAGCCCACGATTTCTCTGTGCCAACCACGGCACAACTTACGTCGTGCTCCTTCAAAGCTGGACGATATAACAGATTCCAGACGATGAGGCCAACTCCGCGCTGGCGGAATTGGCCTCATCTCATGGCTGCATCGGAACCCTGGGCCAACCAGAAATCTGCTCCCAAAGCCGGCCGCACCTGTACGCCTATTCGTCCAGAATCATCACCGCCGCTGCGATGGTAGTGGTCCATTTGCCGCGCTTGTCGCCCACAGCGGACTGCGTCACATTGCTGGTGCGCACGATCTTATTGGAGATGCGATAGATCTCCTTCTTCTCGTCCCAACTGGTGTCGGGATCGAATTCCACGTTGAGCGTGGTGGCCAGCATCTCGGCGGCCAGTTCTTCGGCGTACTCGCCCGCCTGCTCTTCGGTTTCGCCGAAGCTGTGGTGTTCGCTCAGGTAGCCGTAGGTATTGCGGTCGGCCGGAATGGCCACGCCAATGCTTGCAGCCAGCAGGCGATGCGGCTCGCGAGTGGAGTTCTCGGCAATCACGGCGAAGACGACCTCGCCGTCGTTCAAGTACTTCAGGCCCTCTTTGCGCGAGAGCATTTTGCACTGCGGTGGAAAGATGGACGAGACTCGTACCAGGTTCTGCGAGGCGATGCCCGCATCCCGAAGGGCCAGCTCAAACGAGGTCAACCGTTCCTTGTGTTTGCCGACGCCCTTGGTGAAGAAAAGCTTCTTCGGGACCATGCTTTTTCCCAATTTCGATGTACCCTCCGTGGGTGTGAAAATGATGGCCGTTAACAACCGTTCCGGCATGAGTCTATCGTATCTTGGCGGGTGGGAACAGAGTTTCGAGGAAATTTCTCGGCAATTCACGGAAACAACCCGGATCAGAAACCTGGGGAGCGGCGGCCGGACAGCGGCGCGCGCAACAGGATAGGCCTCGAATCGATGCGCGGCGGCCATTGCCACCCCTGAAATGCAGGTGGTAGCCTCAACAGTGGATCAATTCTCAGAAGGGGCTTCATTCAAGATCATGCAAAGCACTTACAACGGACTTGAGCTGCCGAAAAACGGCCAACCGATTGAGTATAAGGACGGAAAGTTTGCCGTTCCCGACCATCCCATCATTCCCTTCATTGAAGGCGACGGCACGGGCCGCGACATCTGGAAGGCGTCGCAGCGGGTCTTCGACGCGGCCGTCGAAAAAGCTTACGCAGGCAAGCGCGCCATCCGCTGGTTTGAGATCTTTGCGGGCGAAAAGGCCTACCGCCAGTTCAACACCTGGCTGCCCGACGAATCGGTGGCGGCGGCGCGTGAGCTCCGTGTCTCCATCAAGGGACCGCTCACGACGCCGATCGGCGGCGGCATCCGTTCTCTCAACGTGGCGCTGCGTCAGATTCTGGATCTATACGCCTGCGTTCGCCCGGTGAAGTACTACCAGGGCGTGCCCAGCCCCGTGAAGCACCCCGAGAAGGTGAACATCGTCATCTTTCGCGAGAACACCGAAGACGTGTACGCGGGCATCGAGTTCAAGGAAGGCACAGAAGATGCGGCAAGGCTAATCTCCTTCCTGAACGACGACCTCCTGTCCAAATCCAAGAAGAAGATCCGCACGGATTCGGGCGTGGGCATCAAGCCCATCTCGATCTTCGGCACCAAGCGGCTGGTGCGTTACGCCATCAAGCATGCTTTGGAGTCGGGACGCAAGACGGTGACGCTGGTGCACAAGGGCAACATCCAGAAATTCACCGAGGGCGCTTTCCGCGAGTGGGGCTACGAAGTCGCCACGCAGGAGTTCCGCGAGCAGACCGTCACCGAGCGTGAAAGCTGGATTCTGGGCAACGTGGAAGCCAAGCCCGGCATCTCGATTGAAGAGAACGCAGCGATGATCGAGCCCGGCATGGAGTTCGCGCCGCAGAGCTTCCGCGACGAAGTCTGCGCCGAAGTGAAATCCGTTCTCGACGCGATCGGCCGCTCGCACGGCAACGGCGCGTGGAAGTCGAAGATTCTGGTCAATGACCGCATTGCCGACTCGATCTTCCAGCAGATCATCACCCGGCCTTCGGAATACTCGATCCTGGCCACGCCGAATCTGAATGGCGACTACATCTCGGACGCGGCGGCGGCGCAGGTCGGCGGTCTCGGCATCGCGCCCGGCGCCAACATCGGCGACGGCTACGCGGTCTTCGAGGCCACGCACGGCACCGCGCCCAAGTACGCGGACCGCGACGTGATCAATCCCGGTTCGGTGATTCTCTCCGGCGTCATGATGCTGGAGTTCATCGGCTGGAAGGAAGCGGCGCACATGATCGAAAGTGCGATGGAGAAGACGATCCAGGAAAAGTTTGTCACCTACGACTTCGAGCGGCAGCTCACCGGCGCTACGAAAGTCGGCACCAGCGAATTTGCCGCGCGCATCATCGGCAATATGTAAGAACTGTTCTCAGTTGTCAGTGATCAGTTGTCAGATGAGAATCTCAACACACAACCGCTGGCAACTAACAACTAACAATCGATCATAGGAGCAATCATGAGAAAGAAAGTAAGTATCATCGGCGCGGGCAACGTGGGAGCCACTTGCGCGCACTGGCTTGTGGCCAAGGAACTGGCCGATGTAGTGCTTGTCGACGTCATCGAAGGCATCCCTCAGGGCAAGGCTCTCGACCTGCTGGAAGCCATGCCCATCGAGAGGTGCGATGTGTCCATCGTAGGCGCAAACGACTACGCGGCCACCGCCAACTCCGACATCGTCATCATCACCGCGGGCATTGCCCGCAAGCCCGGCATGAGCCGCGACGACCTGCTGAACACCAACTACAAGATCATGTCCGACGTGGTCTCGAAGGTGGTGGCGCAGTCGCCGGAGTCGATTCTGATTGTCGTGGCGAACCCGCTGGACGCGATGGCGCAGACCGCCTATCGCCAGGCTGGATTCAACCGCCAGCGCGTCATCGGCATGGCTGGCGTGCTCGACTCGGCGCGCTTCCGCACCTTCATCGCCGACGAACTCAAGGTGAGCGTCGATAACGTGACGGCTTTCGTGCTAGGCGGCCACGGCGACACCATGGTGCCGCTGGCCCGCTACTCCACAGTTGCCGGCATTCCCATCACTGAACTCATCTCGCCCGAGCGCATCGAGCAGATGGTGCAGCGCACGCGCGACGGCGGCGCCGAGATCGTCAAGTATCTCAAGTCAGGCAGCGCCTACTACGCGCCCGGCTCGGCGACAGTGGAGATGGCCGAGGCCATTCTGAAGGACAAGAAGAAGATTCTGCCCTGCGCCGCCTATCTCGACGGCGAGTACGGCATCTCCGGCTACTTTATCGGCGTGCCCTGCAAGCTGGGCGCGGGCGGCATCGAACAGATCGTCGAAATCAAGCTCACCCCCGAGGAAGACGCCGCACTCAAGAAGAGCGCCGAGGCGGTGAAAAATCTCTGCGCGGTGATCGGCGTATAAGCGCAGAACAATCGCGGCACGCAACCGGAAGGCCCTGAAATCATCGATTTCAGGGCCTTCAACATATCGCTTTCTCCAGTTCAATTTTGCGATTGCCAGGCAGCGCTCGATTCCAGCGCGACAAACCCATCGCGAGGCGATGTCTTCTCAGTCCATCGAAAGGCTCAGCTCGTGGCGCACATCCGCCCCGCGAACCCAGAAGATCACGTCAGTGGCAATATTCGACGCATGGTCGGCGATGCGTTCGATGTTCTTCGCCACCAGGATGCCATTCATGGCCTGCACGGTAAACTGCGGCTTCTCCTCAATCATCCTGAGCAGATCGTCATGCGCGCGGCGATTCATGCGGTCGACCTCGTCGTCCATCCCGCGCACGGTCTCAGCCAGCAGCGCATCGCCATCGAACAGAGCCTGCAGCGCGGTGCGAATCATCTGCCCGGCAAACTCGCCCATTCCAGCAAAATCCACCGGCAATTCAACCGCATCGAGCGGCAAAATCTCCTTGGTCCGGCGCACGATGCTCATGGACTGGTCGCCGATCCGCTCCAGGTCGCCGTTGATCTTGATGACGGAGAAAATAAAGCGGAGATCGATCGCCATAGGCTGTTCTTTGGCAAGCAGCTCGTAGGCCATCTCATCCAGTTCGCGCTGTGCGGTATCGATCGCCCGCTCGTTCTGCTTGACGAACTTGCACAGGCCTTTGTCGCGCTGCAGGTAGGCCTCCACTGCGGACTCGACGGCCTGCTGCGCCAAAGCAGCCATGGCCAGAAGCTTGTCCTTGAGCTCGGCTAACTGCTGGTGAAAGTGAATACGCGGCACGGCCCTGTTTCCTCCATCTCTTCATTGTCTACCAAGCAAGATTACAGGAAGACAAATTTCCGCGCACGCACCAGAAGCAGCAAGACCCGGCAGCTTCTGCAAAATCGAGGCAGAATTGCCTACGCGGTCATGGGCTGGGCCCGCCGGGGCAGCTCGATCTTTCCCAGCAGGAAAATGTAGCCGGAGATGCCAATCGCAAGGTAAGTACCCGCCACAACAAAAGCCCATGCGTAGGAGTGAAACGCCGACACAAGGTAGCCGGTGAGGATCGATGCGGCGATCCCTGAAACCTGTCCGCTGAAGTTGATGATGCCGCCGACCTTGCCCACATCGGGGCGCTCGGCGATCAGCGAAGGCAGTGACCAGGCAACCGGCGCAGCCGCCGCAAGCCCGCAAATTGAAACACTGATCCAGGCCAGAGCCTGAACAGCGCTGTGCGCATGAGCCGCGCCCAGAATGCCCAGCCCGAAGGCCGTTCCAGCGGTCAGCACCACACGGCGCACGACGCTCGCATTCCGCCCGCGCTTCACAAGAAAGTCCACCAGCCAGCCGCCAATCGCGAGATCTGTCGCCGTAGCCAGGAACCAGGGCACGCTGATGTAAACGAACGAGTGCAGCAGGTCAATGCGCAGCGCCGAAGAGAGATACGCCGGCAACCAGTAGAGCAGCAGGTAAAACACGTAGTTGTAGGCGCCGAACCCTAACGCGAGGCCGAGAACCTTGCGTTGACGAAGCAATTGACTGAGCGGCGACGGGGTTTGGGCGGTCTGATCCGGCGTGGCCTGCGGCTCCCCGCGATCTTCGATATGCAGGCGCTCGATTTCGCTAAGTTCGGGGTCATCGTCCGGATCGCGGTAGACCCTCCAGAAGTAGACAAAGTAGACAAAGCTGATGACGCCGGTGAAGGCAAAGCTCCATCGCCAGCCCGCGTGGATCAGTACGATCCCGATCAGCGGCACTCCGATCGCCGAGGCCAGCTTCGCGGCCGCATCGAACAGCGATGTGGCAAAGCTGCGCTCGCGCGGCGGAAACCAGAGGCCGATAGCCTTGGCGTTGGCCGGAAATGCCGGCGCTTCGCCCACGCCCAGCAGAAAGCGCGCTCCGAAGAAGCCGCCCAGGCTCGACGTAGCAGCCGCCGCAAACGAGGCCGCGCTCCACAGAAACGTGCCCACGCGCCCCACGCGCTTCACGCCAAACTTGTCAAGAATGACGCCGATGGGAAGCTGACACAGAGCGTAAGTCCAGTTGTAGGCGCTCGAAAGATAGCCAAAGACCACATCGGAGATGCCGAATGCGCCAATGAGCGCATCGTGCGAAACCGAAAGATTGACGCGATCGAAATAGTTGATCAGAACGCCGATGCCGAGCAGCCACGCAATACGCCACCGCCTGCGCGGCAGACGCGAGCACGTTTTCACAAGTAATTTTGCCGCCAAACTCCCTCCACGATCAGCCACGCTGGATCTCGATGACAATTCCTGCGATCTACCGGCCCGCCTGTACCACCACGTTTTCGAGCAGTCCGATCGCGTCGATCGTCATACGAATGCGGTCGCCCGGCCTGAGCGTGAAATCATCCGGCGGCACAATGCCGGTTCCCGTCATCAGAAACGTACCTGAAGGAAACTGGTTTTCACGAAACAGCCAGGCTGCAAGATCAACGGGCCTGCGCTTCATCTCCGCCAGCGTCGTGGCGCCTGAGAACGCTGTATTGCCTCCACGCGCAATCTCCACCCGGATCGATGTCGATGGCGGCAGCGGTTCGCTTTCCACCAGAATGCACGGGCCCAGCGCGCAACTGCGGTCGTAGACCTTGGCCTGCGGCAGATAGAGGGGATTCTCGCCTTCGATGTCGCGTGAGCTCATGTCGTTCCCGACCGTGTAGCCGACAATCTCCCCGCGCGGGTTGACGAGCAGCGTCAGTTCCGGCTCGGGAACCGACCATTGAGCATCGCTGCGAATGCGCACCTCGCCGCCCGGTCCGGCCACGCGGTTCGGCGTGGCCTTAAAAAACAGCTCCGGACGCTCGGCCGAGTAAACGCGATCGTAAAAATCGCCTCCGCCCGCATCTTTCGCCTCCGCCATACGCGCGCTGCGGCTGCGGTAATAAGTCACGCCCGCAGCCCAAACCTCCTGGCTGCCAATCGGCGCTTCGATCCTGGCCGCCTGAAAATCCTCTGCCGGCTTTGCCTCTGCCACGACGGATGCGAGGTAGTCGCGCAGATCCGCGTGCGTCACCAGCGCGTCCCAGCTCGACTCAGGAACGCGATACCAACTGCCGCGCTCTTCCAGGTAATTTCCGTTGCTGGTTCGATAGAGCTTCATTGCTTCAACTCCAATCGCGAAACAATCCGGTCCACGTCGTAAACACACCCGCCCCATACGCCGCCGCTCGCCGTCACCAGCACAGCCCACAGGCGTGTATCGCCAGGCAGTTCCGGATGAGGAGCAAGATCGGCTCGTGGTTTGCGTTGCGCCAGGCGCCGCGCGCCCTCTTCCGCGTCGAAGCTCTCGCCGCCTTCGCCAACAAAATTCACGGTTCCGGTAAGCGCCGCGCGATTGACGGCGATTTCAATCCAGTCGCCGTCGCGCACCTTGCCGATGGGCCCGCCAGCCAGCGCTTCGGGCGAGATGTGGCCGATGCAGGCGCCAGTCGAGACGCCGCTAAAGCGTCCGTCGGTGAGGACTGCGACATGCTTGCAGTGGGGCAGTTGCTTGAGCGCCGCCGTGATCTGGTAGATCTCCTGCATGCCCGCGCCTTTAGGGCCGCTGCAAACAAGCACCATCACATCGCCCTGCGCAATCGCGCCGGTCTTGATGGCGTGAATGGCCGCGGCCTCAGTGACAAAGACGCGCGCCGGACCGGTGTGCCGGTATACATCGTCGCTGCCGACAAGAGATGGATCGATGGCCGTGCTCTTGATGACCGACCCCTCCGGCGCCAGATTACCCATGGGAAAGCAAACCGTTGACGTGAGTCCGCTGCTGCGCGCACGATCGCGTGACAGGATCACTTCATCTGGATCGATACCGTCGATTTGCTGTAATCGGCGGCGGAGCACCGTGCGGCGTTCGCTCTCGCGCCACCAGTCGAGACACGCGTCGAGGGTTTCGCCGCTGACAGTTCTGACGCGCGTGTCGATCAGCCCCGCCGCGCGCAGCTCCAGCATCGCCTCCGGCACGCCTCCGGCCAGAAACACCTGCACCGTGGCAAAGCCGCGCGGTCCATTCGGCAGGGCATCGACAAGGCGCGGAACAAGACGATTGACCTCGGCCCAGTCTCCGGCCGTAGGCCGGGGCAGTCCCGCGGCATGAGCAATCGCGGGCAGATGCAGAAGCAGATTCGTCGACCCGCCAAAGGCCGCGTGCAAGATCATTGCGTTGCGCAGCGCCGCCGGAGTAAGAATGTCGCGCGCCCCCAGACCGAGCTGGTGCAGGCGCAAAATGGCGCGAGCCGAGCGGCGCGCGGCGTCGAGCCAGATCGGCTGCCCGGAAGGCGCGAGCGCCGTGTGCGGCAACGAGAGACCAAGCGCCTCGCCCACAACCTGCGATGTGGCCGCAGTGCCGAGAAACTGGCAACCGCCGCCCGGAGAAGCGCAGGCGCGACAGCCTACTTCAGCGGCGTAGTCGAGCGAAATCTGATTCTGCGCAAAGCGCGCGCCGAGGGTCTGCACCTTGCCTGCGTCCTCGCCCGCTTCAGGCAGCAGCGTGACGCCGCCAGGCACCAGCACGGCGGGTTTGGCGCCCGATGAGGCCAGCGCCATCATCATCGCGGGCAGTCCCTTGTCACAGGTGGCCACGCCGACGGTGCCTTTGCTCGTGGGCAGCGAGCGCATCAGCCTGCGCAGCACAGTGGCGGCATCGTTGCGGTATGGCAGCGAGTCCATCATGCCCGCGGTGCCCTGCGTGCGTCCGTCGCAGGGATCGGTGCACGCACCTGCAAACGGAGTGGCGCGCAGCGATTTCAACTCTCGCGCAGCCCCGGCGACAAGCAGGCCCACCTCCCAGTGGCCGGTGTGAAAGCCGAGCGCGATGGCCTCGCCGTTCTCCGCGCGCAGGCCGCCGTGCGTGCTCAAAATCAGAAACTCCGGGTCGAGCAGCCGCGCCGGTTCCCATCCCATGCCTGCATCCTGCGTCAGGCCGAAGAGGTTGCCAGAGGACTCGGTCAAAAGCATTTCAGACGAAAGCGGCAGCGCGCCGGCGGGACCGGCCGCGTGCGTGGTGACGCGAAAATCTCCAGCGTCTTCCGCTTCGAGTACCGATTGCAGCGGAATGGAGGCGCCAGAGGCCATCGTGGGTAAGATTACCATTGACCATCTGGAAGATGCCGAGCGGATAGATCTCTTGCCAAGAACTTCAGAGGCCAGCTCCGCTTCAATCCACCGTCAGAACCAGCTTGCCGAAGTGGCTGCCCTCTTCCATACGCTCCAGAACCTCGCGCGCCTGGCTCCAGTCGAACTCTTCGCCGACGGGGCGCAGTTCGGCCAGAGAGATGGCTTTGTTCATCTCCAGAAAATCCTTGCGCGAGCCCACATAGATGCCGTGGATGTGCGACCACTTGTGAAGAATGAGGCCGAGTGGAATGGATTCGCCGCCCGCGGTCAGCACGCCAATCTGGGCGATCGAGCCGCCCATGCGAATGGCGCGGAGCGAGCGTGTGAGCGTTCCCAGTCCGCCAACTTCAACGACCAGGTCCACACCTTCGCCGTCTGTCTGGCTATGCGCCCAGCGGTCCCACTCGGGATCCTCGCGGTAGTTCAGCCCCGCATCGAGACCCAGCGCGCTGGCCCGCTCCAGCTTTTCGTCACTGGAACTGATGCCCAGCACTCGCGCGCCCTTGAGCCGCGCAAACTGCAAAGCAAAGATCGAGACGCCGCCTGTACCCAGGATCAGCACCGTCGATCCAGGCTTGATCGCGGCGGAGGCAAGCGCGTTCCACGCAGTCACCGCGGCGCAGGGCAGGGTTGCGGCTTCCTGAAAGCTCAGGTGCTCCGGCACGGCGACCAGGCCCTCCTCTTTGAGGACAACGTAATCGGCCAGCACGCCGTCGATGTCGCCGCCCAGAGCTCCGCGCGCCTTGGCTGGCGTCAGTTGCCCGTCGAGCCAGTTCTGCATGAAGATGCCGCAGACGCGATCGCCCGGCTTCCATGCTTTTACGCCCGCCCCCACTGCCGTGACCTCGCCGGCAGCATCGGAACAGAGAATCCGTGGCAGTTTCATCTTGGGGTTGTAGATCCCCTTCAGAATCATCAGATCGCGATAATTCAGCGAAACCGCACGCACCCGCACCAAAACCTCGCCGGGCCCCGGCGTGGGCGTGGGCCGCTCTACAAACTCCAGAGAATCAATGCCAAAGGCTGAAACCTGCCAGGCGCGCATGTGAACTTGTTCCTTTCCTCGTTTCCCATTCCTCATCTTGCGGGACGCAACCGGTCTATCACCCCGTAAAATGAAGATATGGCCCGTGGATGGGAAAGTAAATCGGTGGAGGAGCAAAGGTCAATGACCATGGAGAACCCCGTGGCCACTTCAAACAGCAAAACCCCAAGCGACTACGATCGGCGAGCTGCCCAACTGCAACGCGCCACCCGCGAGCGGCAGCGCCAGGCACTCGACCTGCAACGCGAGAATATCCTCTCGCAAAGAACCTCGAATCCAAGCCGCCGCGCGGCCCTGGAATCCGCCTTGGCGCAGATCGAGTCCCAGATTCAGGCTCTCGGGTAGCCGGGGCGGTCTCTGCCCCAGGCGCGAGACACCGGGCAAGCCGTGCCGCTCACGATTCGCGGTGGACAAGCAGCGTATTGGCCTGATGGATCGAGGTCAGCGACACGCGGGCAATGTTCACATGCGCCGGCCGCGTCACGGCCCACAGAATCGCATCGGCAACATCAGCGCCCGTCAGCGGCATCAGTCCCTTGTAGACCTTGGCGGCGTTTTCCACGTCGCCATGGAAGCGAATCTGGCTGAACTCGGTCTCCACCAGCCCCGGATCGATACTGGTGACGCGCACCGGCGTTCCCAGCAGATCCTCGCGGAGGCCATCGTTGATGGTTCGCGCCGCGGCCTTGGTCGCGCAGTACACCGCGCCATTGGGATAAACCAGTTCGCCCGCCATCGAGCCCAGCGTGACCACGTGCCCGCGTCCGCGCACCACCATGCCAGGGACTACGGCTCGCGCCACATAGAGCAGCCCCTTGACGTTGGTGTCGATCATCTCCTCCCAGTCCTCAATGCGACCGGTGTAGAGCTTGTCCATGCCGCGGCTCAGGCCGGCATTGTTCACGAGAATATCGATCTCCGCCCACTCCGGCGGCAGCTCATCGATCGCCCTCTGCACGGCGAAACGGCTGCGCACGTCAAGGCTGATCGAGTGCACGGCGGCAGCGCCGCGGTCGACGGCGCGCGAGGCCGTCTGAGCCAGCTTCCCGGCGCGGCGGGCTGCCAGCAGCAGGCGCGCTCCCTCTTGAGCAAAGGCCATGGCTGTGGCCGCGCCAATGCCGGCGCTGGCCCCCGTAATGAACGCAATCTTCCCTTTCAGTCTCATCGTTCTTATCTTACAGGCAGGCTTCTTTCCCGAGCCATCTTATACTGCCCCACGGCCCAATCTTCCTGCGCCAGTCCAGCGGCGCGGGCCTCGGTAAAGACCTGAGCCAGCAGATCGGCGAGGCTCAGGCGCGTATTGCGGCTGGCCGCGGCCTCGCGCAACAGGCGCAGATCCTTCTCGCCCAGTTCAACGGTCGCGCCGGGCTGCGCAGGCGGATTCAGCATCACCTTGCTATACGCTGCGTAGAACGGCGACTGAAACAACGCGCTGTTGACCGCCTCGAAGAATGTCGCCGGATCGATTCCCTGCTTTTCGGCGTACACAAACGACTCGCTCAACGCCTGAATCATCGCGCCGATCAGGAAGTTGCCGCCGAGCTTGACGGCGTGAGCCTGCCGCGGCTCCGCGCCCACCACCGTGATGCCGCGCGAATACGCTTCGAGTAACGGAAGGGCGCGCGCGATGGCCTTCCTTGCTCCGGCCGCCACAATCCACAGGCGGCCCTCCTCGGCCACGTTGGGGCGGCCGAAGACCGGAGCCGCGACGAACTCGTGTCCGCGCCTCGTGTGCTCCTGAGTAAGCCGCTCACTCAGCGCCACGCTGATCGTGCTCGCCGAGATATGCAGCACGCCCGGACTCATCGCGTCCATCAGCCCGTTCGCGCCGAAGACGACCTGTTCGTGCGCCGCATCGTCAAAGAGCATCGTGACAACCGCATCGGCGCCAAGCTCCGCCTCCGCCGGCGTACCGGCCAGAATCGCGCCTTCGTGAATCAGCGGATCGGCCTTGCCTTCGGAGCGGTTCCACACCCTCAGCTCGTGCCCTGCGGCGAGCAGATGCATCGCCATGGGTGTACCCATTTTGCCCAGACCAAGGAATCCAATCTTCATGAGGGAATTGTAGAAGACGGGGATCAGAGATCCGATCCCATGCCACTTATGTCAGCCATGCAGGTCAAGCCCACGAGCCAGAGGAAACAGCCGCACGATACAGGCCCGCGCTGCGTAGCGAAGCCCGCTCACGGAGACACGATTCAGGGCTATGCGTAAGAGACGCTACGCTCATTCGGCGTTTCCGTCGTCTAGGAGTGCGTCGGGCATAAGCATTTGAGATTTTGTAACCGACATGGAATCAACAACATACCAAACATGGTAGATTTTGTAAGTTGTTGATTCTAAATGGCATGAAATCTATGCCCGACAGGCTCCTAGTCGCTCGCGAGCTTACACTCTGAACACTGGCAGATGCGGCGCAGATAATCCCACGAATAAATCCCGCCCGAGTGACCGTCGAGCCATCTGAATTCGATGGCGTAGCGGCCCACCGGCCGCACACTCGACGGCCTCGGTGGCGGCGTGTACATGGGCAGAAGTTCGCCGGTCCTGGGCCGGGGCTGGCCCAGCCTGCGATGTTCCTTTTTGCGCTCCTCGATGCAGGTGGCGCACGGGCAGGCCTCGCGCAGCCAGGCAAAGCTCCAGGCGCTCTTGTGCCCATCGGCCCAGTCGATCTCCAGGCCCTTGCCTTCAGTCAACAGCACACGCACCTTCTCGGGCGTGATGGCGATACGCGGCAGAGGACGGGTCTCATCTTCCTCATCCTGTTCCTGTCGCGCCTGATCTTCTTTCTTTGCGATGCGAATACCCTCGTGGCTCATAGATACAGTTTACAGTTCACAGCAAACAGCGAACAGCCGCCACGCCGCA
This sequence comes from Occallatibacter sp., assembly GCA_049977045.1. Taxonomy (GTDB): domain Bacteria; phylum Acidobacteriota; class Terriglobia; order Terriglobales; family Acidobacteriaceae; genus Telmatobacter. The sequence continues at coordinate 90,280 of JBMFHB010000003.1, read as the reverse complement.
GCATGATCGGAGCACTGTCGGCTGTTTGCTGTTTGCTGTCTGCTGTCTGCTGTCTGCTGTTTGCTGTCTGCTCACTGCTGTCTGCTCACTGCTTGCAGAAAAACCACGCGGCCATGGTCAATCCAATCGCAACCACAATTCCGCGCAGCAACGGCTGCGGGACGCGCTTCGCCAGGTTCGCCGAGAGGTAGCCGCCGATCGCCGCCGCGACCATGGCGGCAAGGCAAAAGCGCCAGACCACCTGCCCATCGACAATGAAGATGACAAACGCGATACCGTTGGCGAGCAGATTGGCCACAATCTTCAGCCCGTTGATGGTGTGGATGTCTTCATAGCCAAGCAGCGCCAGCATGGTCATAAAAAGGAATCCGGAGCCGGCGCCGAAGTAGCCTACATAAAAACTCACCACAGCGGTCGCGGCAAAGAGCACGAAACGGCGCGGCGCATGAGCCTCGCCCGCCTTTACGCGTGCGTGACGCTTCACCTTCATCCGCTCCAAGGCACGGGTCACAGGTCCGCTCACGGCAAAGGTCAACGCGGCAAAGAGCAGCAGCCACGGAACCAGCCGCATAAATGTCCTTTGCGGCGTGCTTAAGAGCACCACGGCTCCCGCCGTTCCACCCACGAGCCCCGCGAGTCCCATGATTGCGGCGGCCTTCAGGTTCTTGCGCACATCCGGCCAATACGCAGCTGCCGAAGTAAGCTGTCCCGGCCAGATCGCCACCGTATTCGTGGCGTTGGCCTGGACGGGAAGCATATTCATCCCCAGCAGCGCAGGGAACGACAGAAAAGATCCGCCGCCGGCTACGGCGTTCAGCACGCCTGCCAGAAACGCAGCCACTACGAGCCATACCCAATGCCAGTTGATTGTTGTCAGAGCGCCATGCAGATTAGACATGAAGCTCTCATTGTAGTGCGCGCGGCGCCAACGTGCCGCGCAGGTGCTTGTGCGGACTCGTTTCTGCCTAAGTCGCTCAGCAAGGCTGCGGACAGAGCTGAGCGCAGCAGGTGGAATGCCGGCTTCCCGCCAGCTTGATTTTTGCCCCTGGGCACGGGCTGAAGGTTTCTCAGAGCCATTTTTGGTCTTCAAGGCAGGAGCGAAGGTGATTTTTAGTACTTCAAGCCGTTGAAATAAAGAAAGTTGTAATTTTTTAAACAATATTAGCGTTATACGCTCATATTTTCTGAATCATTTGTGCTATAGTTTCATCAGATGGATTGAGCGGCGGTGAGAGATCTCCCGCCAACACAAAATTTTCAATTCACCAGGAGGAATATTGATATGGCAATCACTCGTTGGGATCCATTCCGTGAAGTTGCCACTCTGCAAAACCGCATCAACGCTCTTTTCCGCGACTTCAACGAAGGCGAAAGTGCGATGACGACAGCCAGCTTTATTCCGGCCGTAGACATCTATGAGGACGAGAAAAAAGTCGTTCTGAAGCTTGAAGTGCCGGGTATCGCCGAGAAGGACCTCGACGTGAGCGTCGAAAACAACGTGCTCACCGTCAAGGGCGAGCGCAAGTTCGAAAAGGAAGAGAAGGAGGAGAACTTCCATCGCATCGAGCGGCGCTACGGCAGCTTCTATCGCGCCTTCACGCTGCCGACAACCGTCGACACCGAGGGCATCGACGCCAAGTACGACGCCGGCATCCTGAAGCTCGAGCTCAAGAAGAAGCCGGAAGCCCAGCCCAAGCAGATCAAGGTCAGCGTGGGCAAGACTCTGGCAGCGTAAAAGCAGCCTCTGTGCAGCGACCGTATGAATTCGTGCCAGGTGCGAGTCCGGAGACCCGCACTACAGCCGGTCAGGAGACCGGCGGTACAGGTACAGAATCACGTGGTCACGGTACTAGCCGCCAGCTTCTAGCCTCCAACTGTCGGCGCTGGAGCTGGCGAACTACGCAAACTGAATGCGCCGGGGAGGGTTTCATTTCTTGCCCGGCGCGTTTATTTTTCCCGCAACAAAGCAAGAGGGAAAAGAATCAAAGATCTTCTTACTGATCCGGCCCAAAAGGTCTGCCCCACCGTGCCCCACCCTTTCCGCGCTTTTTGCGGAAAGGATGGGAGAGCACGATGCAAATCATAAGGGCCGGATCAATAAGATGCGACTGGACTCTTGCTCCCAGCAGGTTCAAGCTAGGAGCTAGAAGCTAGCAGCTAGCAGCTAGCAGCTTGGAGCTATCTTCATGGCCATTCGTTGGGATAAATTCACCGTCAAGTCGCAGCAGGCAATGCAAACAGCGCAGTCGCGCGCTGCCGAGTTCGGCAACCCAGAGTTGCAACCCGTGCATCTGTTGCTCGCGCTCGTCGAGGATCGCGAAGGCGTGATCCCCGCCGTGCTCGATAAGATTGGAGTACCCATCGAGCGCCTTGAGAGCGAGCTGCACGGCATCGAGGAGAAACTGCCTCGCGTGGCCGGCGCGGCTGCACAGCCTGGCATCGGCCCGTTGTTGAACAAGGCCCTCGAACAGGCGTTCCGCGAAGCCACCAACTTCAAGGACGAGTACGTTTCGACCGAGCATCTGCTGCTCGGCGTTGCCGGTCTCAAGAGCGACGCCGCGCGGGACACTCTGCTCGCACACGGCGCTTCGCACGATGCAATCCTCAAGGCGCTGACCGCCGTACGCGGCTCGCAGCGCGTCACCGACCAGAACCCGGAGGCCAAATTCCAGGCCCTCGAAAAATACGCCAAGGATCTGACGGATCTGGCGCGCCGCGGCAAGCTCGATCCTGTGATCGGCCGCGACGAGGAGATTCGCCGCGTGATTCAGGTGCTGAGCCGCCGCACCAAGAACAACCCTGTGCTGATCGGCGAACCCGGCGTGGGCAAGACCGCCATCGTCGAAGGTCTCGCCCGGCGCATTGTCTCCGGCGACGTGCCCGAGAGCCTGCGCGACAAGAGGGTCATCGCGCTCGATCTCGGCTCCATGCTGGCCGGCGCCAAGTACCGCGGAGAATTTGAGGACCGCCTCAAGGCCGTCCTCAAGGAGATCGAGGAATCGAACGGGCAGATTGTCCTGTTTATCGACGAGCTGCACACCATCGTCGGCGCGGGTGCGGCCGAGGGCGCCATTGACGCCTCGAACATGCTTAAGCCGGCTCTGGCGCGCGGCGAGCTGCGCGCCATCGGCGCCACCACGCTGAACGAGTACCGCAAATACATCGAGAAGGACGCGGCGCTCGAACGCCGTTTTCAGATTGTCTACGTTGGCGAGCCCAACGTCGAGGACACCATCGCCATCCTGCGCGGCCTCAAGGATCGCTACGAGCAGCACCACAACGTGCGCATCAAGGATGCCGCCATCGTGGCCGCTGCCACGCTTTCGCACCGCTACATCAGCGATCGTTTTCTGCCCGACAAGGCCATCGACCTGGTTGACGAGGCTGCCGCGTCGCTCTCCATCCAGATTGGTTCGGTGCCGACCGAGATCGATCAACTGGAGCGCGAGACCACCTCGCTCGAAATCGAGCGCGCCGCGCTGAAGCGCGAGACCGACTCGAACAGCAAGGACCGGCTCAAGGCCGTCGAGCACGAGATCGGCAATCTGCGCGAGCAGATTACGAGCCTTCGCGCCCGCTGGACGAAAGAACGAGACGCCATCAATCGCATTGGCGAACTGAAGAAAAAGATCGAAGCCCTGCGCTTCGAGATGGAAGAGCAGACCCGCAAGGGCCAGCTTGACCGCGCCGCGCAGATCCAGTACGGCGAGTTGCCGAAGCTCGAATCTGAGTTAAAGACTCTCAATGCCGCGCAGGAGGGCCAGTCCGGCGTGGAGCGCATGTTGAAAGAGGAGGTCGACGAAGAGGACATCGCAAAAATCGTCTCGAAGTGGACAGGCATACCCGTCAGCCGCATGATGGAGGGCGAGGTAAAGAAGCTGGTGCAAATGGAAGCACGCCTGCGTGAGCGGGTGGTTGGCCAGGATGCCGCGCTGGGCGTGGTCGCGAATGCGATTCGCCGCTCGCGAGCAGGGCTGAGCGATCCCAAGCGCCCCATCGGGTCATTTATCTTTCTCGGGCCAACGGGCGTGGGCAAGACCGAAACTGCCCGCGCGCTCGCCGAGTTTCTCTTCGACGATGAGCAGGCCATAGTGCGCATTGACATGAGCGAGTACATGGAGAAGCATGCCGTGGCCAGGCTGATCGGCGCGCCCCCCGGATATGTTGGATATGACGAGGGCGGCCAGTTGACCGAGGCCATTCATCGCCGTCCTTACGCGGTCGTGCTCTTCGACGAGATCGAAAAGGCACACCCGGATGTCTTCAACGTGCTGTTGCAGGTGATGGACGACGGCCGTCTGACGGACGCCAGGGGCCGCACCGTTGACTTCAAGAACACGGTGCTCATCATGACCTCGAACCTGGGCGCGGCGATGCTCTCCGGCGATGCGATCAGAACAGAGCACGACTACGATATGGCGCGCGAGAGCGTGATGAAGATCCTGCGTGAGCATTTCCGGCCTGAGTTCCTGAACCGCGTCGACGACATCGTGATCTACAAGCCGCTCGGCAACGCGCAACTGAGCCAGATTCTCGAACTGCGCCTGAACGAGGTGCGCAAACTGCTGGAGGACCGCGCCATCTCGCTCGAACTGACCGAACCGGCGCGGCAACTCATTCTTGCCGCAGGCTCCGATGTGGCCTACGGTGCGCGCCCGCTCAAGCGCGCTCTGCAGCGCATGGTGCAGGATCCGCTGGCGATCAAGATACTCGACGGCGAAGTACAGCACGGCGCGCACGTCAGGGTCGATGTCGACCGTGAGACGCACCAGCTTGTGTTCGAGCCGATGGGGCGCGAGGCGATGGCGTAAACTTGCGGTACAATCATAGGGCGAAGGAGCCGTGCCGATGAAGGAACTCGTTTTCGAAGTCGTGCAAGAGGCGGATGGCGGCTACACGGCCGAAGCTCTCGGCGAAAGTATATTCACGCAGGGTGATTCCTGGGAGGATCTTCGAGCCAACGTCCGCGAAGCAGTGACGGCGTTCTATTTCGATTCGGCGCCACCTGCGTCCATTCGCCTGCGCCTGGTCCGCGACGAAGTGCTGGCCGTCGCATGAAACTGCCGCGCGACCTGAGCGGAAGCAGACTGGTGAAGCACCTCTGCAAGATGTGGGGATATGAGCAAGTCCACCAGGTTGGCAGTCATGTGATCCTTCAAACCTCTACCGCAGCTCAACATCGCATCGCCGTCCCGGCGCACGATTCTCTTCGCATCGGAACGCTGAACGCTATTCTTTCCGCCGTCGCCGCGCACAAGCGTGTGACAAAGGAAGAAATCCTCAAGGGGATTTGAGGTCCGTCGGACATGGTACCGCGCCCACGTCCGTATAGGCATCGACCGTAAGTCGAACCAACTCGTCTTCGAACCCATGGGCCGGGAAGCCATGGCGTGAAGTGCAGTTGGAGATCGGTCCAGGCGGCGAGCCGAGCGTTGCGCTGCTGACTCGCCGCCTCAAGATTCGCTACCATAGGTGCATGGGATTTCCGATCAAAATTTGTGTCGTCTGCGGCGAAGAATTTGAACTTCGCCCCGGGAAGCCCGGCTTCGCCAACCGCTGCCCGGCGTGCAGCGAACCGGAGAATGATTCCGAAACTGCCGCTGGCCGCTCCGCCGATTACGTCGACCCGCGCGCCGAGCACGAAGTCAATGCGGCGCGCCGCCGCGCCATCCGCGATCTTCTCTATCGCAAAGACAGCTAGGTCTCTGACCGCATAATTTTGTGCTTTCCCACCCATGCGGCAAAAACAAGTACGCCGCATGGGGCACCCAGAGTTGGTACAACTTCAGGCGGTCAGAGACCTAGTGTCCGGCGCCTCATACCCTTTAGACTTGAAGGGTGAAGCAACCATCCCCGCCTGAGTCTCCATCTGTCGGCTTTGTCTCCCTCGGCTGCCCTAAAAACCTCGTCGACTCCGAGGTGATGATGGGCTTGCTCGACCGCGCCGGCGCGCGCCTCACCGCCCGCCCGGAAGACGCCGAAATTCTGGTCGTCAACACCTGCTCGTTCATCGACACCGCCAAGCAGGAATCGGTCAACGCCATTCTCGAAATGGCGCGCCACAAAAGCTCAGGCCGCGCCCGCAGGCTCATCGTGACCGGCTGCCTTGTCGAGCGCTACCGCGACGAGATCCAGAAAAGTATCCCCGAGGTCGATGCCGTTCTCGGCACCGGCGAGCTCGAATCGATTCTCGAAGCCGCCGGTATTGCGCCCGCGGCTGCCGCGCCTTCCCCCTTCAACATCCTCACCGGCTCGGCTGTAAACATTCGCCCTGGCCGCGAATCGGAGGCCGGGACACACAAGGCCCGGCCCGAAGGCGACCACCGCGAGGCTCACGGCCGCTTCAAACGCGACACATGGCAGGGCGCCTCGCACCACCTGCCCACTTACCTCTACGACGAAGCCACGCCGCGCCTGCTCTCGACGCCGCGCGCTTCGGCCTACATCAAAATCGCCGAGGGCTGCGACCATCCGTGCAGCTTCTGCGTCATTCCCAACCTGCGCGGGAAGTTCCGTTCCCGCCGCTTTGAATCCGTGGTTGCCGAAGCGGAGGCCCTTGTTGCACGCGGCACGCGCGAGATCACCCTCATCGGCCAGGACACCACCTGCTACGGCGAAGATCTAGGTCTCAAGGACGGCCTCGCCGCGCTTCTCGATCGGCTCGCCCAGATCCCCAACCTGCGCTGGCTCCGCTTCCTTTACGCCTACCCCAACCGCATCACAGGCCGCCTGCTCGAAACCATCGCAAAGCACGACAACATTTGCAAATACCTCGACCTGCCCTTGCAGCACGCCTCGCCCGATGTGCTGAAACGCATGAAGCGCGGCGCAGGCGCCGAGATTTTCCTGAAGACTCTGGCCAAAGTCCGAGCCACCGTTCCCGGCATCGCCCTTCGCACCAGCTTCATCGTCGGCTTCCCCGGCGAGTCGCAACGCGACGTTGTGATTTTGGAGCAGTTCATCAAGGAGGCGAAGTTCGACTGGCTCGGCGTCTTCAATTACTCACATGAAGAAGGCTCCGCCGCCTACGCCCTCGACGGCCAGACGCCGAAGCGCACCATAGAATCCCGCCGCAGGCGCCTGATGAAGCTACAGCAAGCCATCTCACGCAAGGCAAAACAAAACTGGGTTGGCCGCGAACTCACGGTCCTCGCCGAAGGCGAAAGCGAAGAGACGCCGCTCCTTTGGGAGGGCCGCACAGAGTACCACGCGCCGGAGATCGACGGCAAAGTCTACATCAACGACTTCGGACCGCTCCAAGCACTTGAACCCGGCCGCTTCTACCGCGCCCAGATCACCGAAGCGCACGATTACGATGTTGTGGCCCGCATCCTTGCACCGGAGCTCGAGCCGGCATGATCCGCGGAAACGTCTCTGGCCGCGCTCCAGCGTCGCTTTCAAGCGCCCGCAACCACGCCTCAGCCTCAGCGCGCAACCGCGCCACATCGACGCCTCCGAAGGTTTCCGGGCAGGACTCGAACCGCCGCAGCGCCTTCGCGAGCAGCGATACGGCACCGCGCATGTTTCCCGTATTTACGTGGTGAAAGGCCGCCGTGGTCTGAATCAGCGATTGCAGAAAACTCTTTTCAGGCTCTTGCAAGCGCAGCCAAACTTTCTCCCAGTGCTCATGCGCAGCCCAGAACTCGCCGCGGCGATAGCAGCCGAGCCCGTGCGCCAGTTCTCCGGTTTGCCAGTCGAGCGGCACACCGCAAGGATAAGCCAACTGCCGGCCGGACTTGAAACCTTGAGCCGGGCATCGTATCCATCGCTCGCGCTACCATATGGATTAACCGCGGCGCCAGAGCCCCAGCCTGCTTCTCCTCATCGCGGCTTCTCAGGCAGCCACTTCTTGCGGGAGAGACTTTGCGCCATGGACGTACCGATCACAAGCGAATCGAGAATCATCGTCTTCGACGATGAATGTCCTCTGTGCAGCCGCTGGGTGTGGTTCGTCATCGATCGCGACACGCTGGGTTTATTCAAATTCACGGGACTCGGTTCCGCATCGGCAAGCATTTTTGTGAAGGACAGCTCGTTACTGACCGCGCAAACAGTGGTTCTTATTGCGCCCGAAGGCACATTTACCAAGTCGAGCGCGATCCTTTACATCCTGGAAAGGCTCAGCGGCTATGGATGGCTCAGTCGTGCGCTCCGTCTGATTCCGCGCTGGATTCGCGACGCCACCTATGACTTTGCCGCGCGTCACCGAAAGGCGCTCTTTCGCAGGGGCCGGCAATTGTGCAGGCTGCCTTCCAGCGCACCGGGACGCTTCCTTTGAGTTAGGCAGAAACCGGGCGCCCCGCCGTGGACGATTCGTACTCGCCGCACATCGGCTGAGCGATCCAGTTGATCCGGACCGGCTGGATTGGACCATACGCACGCGCTACCATCAAAATTGTCCGATTCACCCGCCGCGTATTTCGCCGCCGCACGGCTGTATGCTGAGGTAGACAGTTGGCAGCAGGGCAAGCTCCCTGCCGCCTGATTTATCTATACGAGGAACCCCATGAAAATCCGCTGGAATTCTTTTTTGCCGGGCGCGTATCTTTGCACCCTGGCCGCATTCTTGTGTCTTCTCTGCTATCCAGGGGCTGTACGCGCGCAGCGCCTGTCGGAAAATGTCATTCCATCGCACTACGCGCTGTCGTTCACGCCCGATCTGAAGGCCGCGACCTTCACCGGATCGGAGACGATCGACATCACTATCGAGCAGCCGACAGACGCAATCACACTGAACGCGATCGAGATCAAGTTTCAAAGCGTGGAGATTCGCGACAGCAACGGCCTGGCGCAATCGGGCGCGGTCAGCCTGGACAGCAAGAAACAGCAGGCCACACTCACCTTTGCGAAGACCGTTCCCGCTGGCAACGCCACGCTGCACATCCAGTTCACCGGAATTCTGAACAACGAACTGCGCGGCTTTTATCTCTCGAAGACCGCCCGGCGCAACTACGCGGTCACGCAATTCGAGTCCACCGACGCGCGCCGCGCCTTTCCCTGCTTTGACGAGCCGGCCATGAAGGCGACCTTCGACATCTCGCTCACCATCGACAAAGGCGACACGGCCATCTCCAACAGCGCCGTGGCAGCGGATACGCCCGGCCCCGGCGCGGACAAGCACACGATGAAGTTTGGCACGACGCCGAAGATGTCCACCTACCTCGTGGCCTTCGTCGTAGGCGACTTCCAGTGCACCAGCGGCGAGCAGGATGGCGTGGCCCTGCGCGTCTGCGCCACGCCCGGCAAGCTCGCGCTCACGCCCTACGCGCTCGGCGTTGCCAAGTTCGCGCTTCATTATTACGACAACTACTTCGGCATTCACTTCCCTCTCAAGAAACTCGACTTCATCGGTATTCCCGACTTTGAAGCGGGCGCCATGGAAAACTTTGGCGCCATCACGTTCCGCGAGACCGACCTGCTGCTCGATCCAGAAACCGCCTCCTTCGCGGCCAAACGAAACGCGACCCTCGCCATTGTGCACGAGATGGCGCACCAGTGGTTCGGCGACCTCGTCACGATGAAGTGGTGGGACAACATCTGGCTCAACGAGGGCTTCGCCACCTGGATGGAGACCAAGTGCACGGACGCGATGCATCCCGACTGGAACATTCCGCAGTTCGTCGCCGCCGACGAGCAACAAACGCTCGACATCGACGCGCTGCCCACGACGCGCGCCATTCGCGCCAAGGCCGATACCCCCGAGGAGATTGACCAGATGTTCGACTCGATCGCCTACGGCAAGGCCGGCGCTGTGCTGCTGATGGTCGAAAACTATCTGGGCAAAGAGACCTTCCGGCAGGGCGTGCACGCCTACCTTGCCGCTCACGAGTACGGCAATGCCACGGCCGAGGACTTCTGGAACGCGCAGACCGCCGTGAGCCACAAGCCGGTGGACAAGATCATGGATTCGCTGGTGGCGCAGCCGGGCGAACCGATTCTGGATTTTGGCACTCCTGCTGCCGGCCGCGTCTCTGTAACGCAGTCGCGCTTTTTCCTGAGCCCAAGCATCAAGCCCGATCCGGCGCAGAAGTGGACGCTGCCCATCTGCTTCAAGACAGCCAGCGCCAGCAGGGATTGCGAGGTACTTACGCCGTCCTCTGCCTCGCTGGCAATTCCCGCCAGCAGTCTCTTCTTTGCCAATGCCGGCGGCAAGGGCTACTACCGCAACGAATACGCGCCGGCGCAGTACAAGGCGCTCGTCGCTCAAGTTGAGACCGGACTCACACCCACCGAGCGCATCAGCCTCGCCGGCGACGAGTGGGCGCAGGTGCGCGCAAACAAGGCCACGGTGGGCGACTACCTGAATCTGGTAGCCGCGCTCAAGGCCGACCCAAGCGCCGCAGTGCTCTCAAGCGCCGCCGGAAACGTGGGGACAATCGCCGACCGCGTAGCCGCCACCAGGCAGGAACGCGACGCACTCGACGCATGGGTGCGCAGCACCTTTGGCCCACAGTACGCAGAGCTCGACCCGCCGAAGGCAAGCGACTCTCCCAATGCGATCGAACGCCGTACCCAACTCTTCGCGCTGCTCGGCAATCACGGAGACCCGAAGGTTCTTGCGCAGGCGCAAACCCTCGCCGCCAGTTATCTCGCCGATCCCGCGTCGGTCAATCCCACGCTGGCCCAAACGGCGCTGGGCATTGCCGCATTTCACGGCGACGCCGCGCTCTTCGATAAGTTGCAGAAACTCTACGAGACCTCGAACGATCCCGAAGTCAAAGAACAGGCGCTGCGGGATCTGGTCTTGTTCACCAATCCCGCACTGCTCAACCGAGCCTTGGAGTATGCAGTTTCCAGCAAGGTGCGCAATCAGGACGCCGCCATCGAACTGGCCATTGGCCTGGCGGTTCCTGAGAACCGCAACCAAACCTGGGACTTCATCAAGACGAACTGGAAGGCAGTGCAGGCGCAGTTCACCACCGAGATGGGCGCGGAGGTGGTGGGTTCTACGGGCAGCTTCTGCTCCGTCGAGGCGCGCGACGACGTGCAGAACTTCTTCGCCAGCCACCCGGTAGCCGCCTCCGACGCATCGCTCCGGCACGCCATTGAGCGCATCAACGGCTGCATCGAACTGCGCGGTCTTCAGGAGCCGAATTTGAAGAAGTGGCTCGACACGCAGCCGCAGTAAGCGGGCAGATTGCGGCCCCGTCCTTGCGGCAATTGGCCACGCCGGCGGCCCCTCTGAGCAGGCGGCCTGGTTGCGCGCGCAACCGCAGCCAGGCTAGCCGCCTGCGTAGTATCTTGCAGATAGAGTCCATGCACGAGCTATCCATCGCGGCCAGCATCGTGGAGTCAGTCGCCGAAGCGGCGGGCAAGTATCCTGGCGCGCGCGTGAAAGTGGTGCGTTTGCGCCTGGGCGCTCTGGCCGCGGTCGTTGAAGATTCGCTCCGGTTCTGTTGGGAACTGAGCACCGCAGGCACGCCGCTGGCGGGTGCGGCGCTCGCGATCCGCACGTTGCCGGTGATGGTGCACTGCGACGGCTGCGGCATGGAGACCGAGCTTGACGGCGTGCAAAGTTTTCGCTGCCCAAAGTGCGGCGAGCTCACTGCCGATCTGCGCCAGGGACGCGAGCTTGAGATCGAGTCAATTGAGCTGGAGGAACCGGACAGGATCGAGGAAGGAGTCGAGAAACAGGTATGACGACACGGATCGTCGAATTGCGGCGGGGAATCCTGAAAAAGAACGACGAGCTGGCGGCGGGGCTGCGCGCGCGCTTCACTTCGGCCGGTGTGCTGGTGCTGAATCTGGTATCGAGCCCCGGCACCGGCAAGACCGCGTTTCTTGAGCGCACACTGCGCGAGTTGCAGACCCGCGGCGCCCGAACCGCGGCCCTGGTCGGCGATCTTGAAACCGACAACGACGCGAGACGCCTAGCCGCAAGCGGCGCGCCCGTGCGTCAGATCAACACCCACGGCATCTGCCACCTGGATGCCGAGATGATCGCGAAGCACCTCGATGGCTGGGACGGCGTTTCGCTCGCCGTCCTCCACTATCTCTTCATCGAGAACGTTGGCAATCTGGTCTGCCCGTCGAGCTACGACCTGGGCGAGCGCATTCGCGTCGCGCTGCTCAGCGTGACCGAGGGCGAAGACAAGCCGCTCAAGTACCCCGGGCTGTTCAACTCCGCCGATGCGGCGGTGATTACGAAAATCGATATCGCCGGTCCCTGCGGCTTCGACCGCGAACTGGCGCTGAGGAACATCAACGAAATCAGGCCCGGCATCCGCGTCTTCGAGACCTCTGCCAAAACCGGCGCCGGCATGGAGGATTGGTTCGCCTACCTCGCGGAACAAGCAAAATCTTCCCACGTCGGCGCAACTCGCGCTTCTCTCGAATGAAGCGGCGGAGTCAGCGGGGCCAGGTCTGTGACCGCATAATTTTGTGCTATCCCACGCATGCGGCAAAAACAAGTACGCCGCATGGATGGGGCGCCCAGAGTTGGTACAACTTCAGGCGGTCAGAGACCTGGTGGAGCTGGATCTCCCGCGGTGGAAAAACACTTTTCATCCGTGGCAGGGCGGAAATAGCGGTAGGGGACTTTGAGGAAACAACGGATGCGCAGAATTGCCTTTTGCGGATTGCTTTGCCTTTTGTGGAGTCAAACGCTGCGCGCCGCGCCGTTGGCGCTCTTTTACATGACAAACGCTCCTGGCGCCGTGCGTTCGTTTCTCGCACACTCGCGCAAAATCGATCTCCTTGTGCCTGCCTGGTACAGCGTCGATGAGGACGGAGTGGTAACGGGAGCGCCCAATGCCACAGTGCTCAAGACAGCCAAAGCCGAAGAGCTGCCGGTGACGCCGATCGTCGCTCTCTTCGGCAAGGATGAGTTCCACGCTCTGGCGCAAAACGATGCCGCGCAAGAGCGCATGAACGACACTTTGCGGCGATTTGCCCGGCTGCACGGCTACGCGGGCTTCCAGATCGATTTTGAGCATGTGGATTCTGTCGACCGCGATCTGCTGTCGGCGGTGGTTGCGCGCACCGCCAGCGCGCTGCACGAGGCGGGCCTTCAGGTCTCAATCGCCACCGTGCCCAACGCACCCGGCCACCCCGGCCTCGGCGGGTTCTCTCGCTGGATGTATTCCGAGTGGCGTGGCGCATACGACCTTGCCGCGCTGGCCAGGTCTGTGGATCTGATCTGTCTGATGACCTACGACCAGCACACGCGCTGGACCGAGCCCGGACCCGTTGCCGGCTGGCAATGGACGGTCGAGAACCTGGATTACGCCCTCCGCTTTGTACCCAGGGAAAAGCTCTTGCTGGGAATCCCACTCTACGGCTACCACTGGCGCACAGGCGCGCCTATCGCTGACCCGTTGACCGGCAAGGACCAGCCCCATCTGACCGGCGGATCCATCTCGTCGGATTATGCGCTCAAGCTGGCCGCCCGATTCGGCGCCAAGCCCGCGTGGGACTCTATCGACCACACTGAGTTTTTCTGGTTTAACCGCGGCCAGTTGCGCGAGTGGGTCTTCTTCACCGGCGCGCGCGGCTTTCACGATCGCTATCAACTGGCGGCCGATCGAGGCATTATGGGCTTCTGTTCCTGGGCCCTGGGCCAGGAGGATCCCGAGATCTGGGCGGCGCTGCCCGATCGAAAATCGCGCCAATGAGCCACCGGCTCCGCCGCATTCTTCAAATCTCCACCCCGGGAATCTTCACCTTTCTTCCTTCCGCACAGGAGGTGTAGATACTGCGCACCAGCTCCAGCGCGCGGTAGCCCTCAATCCCCGACGAGGCCGGCGCGCGTCCCGCCCGGCAGGCATCGCCAAAGTCAGCAAGCTGCCGCTCGAACGGTGTGAGCGCGATTGCCATCGGATCCGACGCGCCGGACTTTGCCTCCCGCGAGATCGGCGCCGGCTCGCCTTTGTCGTCCTTCACATCCCACGCCGTCAACTGATCTCCGGTCATGATCGCGCTTCCCTTTGTGCCGTGAATCTCGATGCGCTCCGGATAGCCCGGCCACAGCGCGGTCGCAGCCTGGATCACGCCCAGGGCGCCCGAGGCGTAGCGCATCGTGGCGCACAGCAGATCTTCCGACTCCATCTTGTGAATTGCGCCCAGCCGCCAGTAGCCGAAGACCTCATCGACCGCACCGGCCAGCGACAGCAGCACATCCACCTGGTGAATGGCCTGGCTCATCAGAGCGCCGCCGCCCTCGCCGGCCCAGCTTCCCTTCACCGGCCGCGCATAATACTCGTCGCCGCGGTACCACTTGACGTAGGCGTCGGCCTCAAGAATCGCGCCCAGCCTGCCCGCGGCCAGCGCTCGCTTGAGAAACAGCGTCGAATCGTCGAACCGGTGCTGACTCACCACTCCCAGTTGAATGCCGGCCGCGCGCGCCGTCTGGATCATCGCCGCCGCCGTCTCCAGATCGACAGCCATCGGCTTCTGCACCAGCACATGTTTTTTCTGTTGCGCGCCAAGCTTCACCGCCTCCAGCCGGTAGGCAGGAAAGGTGCAGACATCGAGAAAGTCGACGTCCTTGCGTGCGCTGAGTTCTTCCGGCGTAGCGACAAACTCCGCGCCCCACGCCTCGGCAAACTTCCTGCCCTTCTCGGCGCCTCCGTTGGTGCAGGCCGTAATGCGATAGCCGATGTTTTTGTACGCCTGCGCGTGCTTCCATGCGATCGCGCCCGTCCCAATGACTCCTACATTCATCACTGCCGATTCTCCCCTATCTAATCAAGTATCTCCCGAGCATTCACCAATTCCCAGCCCTGCTCGCTACACTCTTCTTGGGAGGCAACACTCGATCCATGCGCACCGCCGCTTCGTTTTTTCTGCTCGCACTGTTTTCCATTCCGCTCGCGCCGTTCGCGGCCGCACAGTCTTCAGCCGCCACGGATGCCAGCCGCAATGCCGACCTCCAGCTTGTCGTCATGCTCAGCCGCCACGGGGTGCGCTCTCCGTTGGGCGCTCGCGGCGAATACGACAAGTACTCCGCCGCGCCCTGGCCAGTGTGGAGCGTCCCGCCGGGCATCCAGACCGCGCACGGGGATCAGGTGATCCGTCTCTTTGGCGCATGGGATCGCAAGGAGTTCGCGGGCCAGCATCTTTTTGCCGCCGCGGGTTGCGCCGATGCCGCTCATGTAACCATCGTCGCCGACAACGACGAGCGCACGCGCGCCACTGGCAAAGATCTCGCAGAAGGCATGTTTCCCGGCTGCCGGATCATGGTCGACTCGCTGCCCGACGGCATGAAGGATCCGCTCTTCCAGCCCACCTGGCTGCGCGCCGTTCCTCACGATGAGGCCCTGACCAGCGCCGCAGTTCTTGGCCGCATGGGAGGCAGCCCCAACAACCTTACCGCGGCGTACCACTCCCAGTTGGCGCTGCTCGACCACGTCCTCGCTGGTTGCGGCCGCGCGCCGACAAACCCTAAGCGCACTTCGCTTCTCGATCTTCCCGCGCCCGTGCGCTACCCCGCCGCGACCCTCGCTGAAAATCTGCTCCTCGAATACACCGATGGGATGAGCCAGGCCGATACCGGCTGGGGCTGCCTCGACGGCGCAACTCTGCGCACCATCATGCAGATCGACACCGCGGCGTGGGATTTCGGCTTTCGCACGCCGGCCGTGGCGCGTCCTTATGCATCGCCGATACTTGACCGTATCCTGAAGACCATGCGGCAGAGCGCCACCGGCGCGGCTGTTCCCGGCGCGCTCGGCAAGCCCGGCGACCGTCTTGTCATCATGGCCGGCCACGACACCAACATTGTCACCGTAGCCGGCGCGCTCCACATCGACTGGGTTCTCGACGGCCGCTTTGACGACCCGGCGCCCGGCGGCGCACTGCTCTTCGAGCTCTGGCGTCCACGCGATGGCGGTAAACCCTTCGTGCGCGTCGAATACACAGCCCAGACTCTGGAACAGATGCGCAACGCGGAGCCGCTGACCGCGGCGAATCCGCCCGCCACGGCTCCCATCTTCGTTCCTGGCTGCAGCCAAGCCGATCTTTCCTGCACATGGGAAGGCTTCGCGGCCGCCTTGCGCCAGGCGATCGATCCAGCGTATGAGAACGCGCCATCCGCTGGCCGTTGATGAACGAACCAGCAACGCATCGACAAGGTTACTCAGCAACATGCGAGGACTGACATTGAAGTCTTATTGGTTGCAACCTCGCATGTGAACCGGCAACCCTTATCGCGCTCCCGCTCTGCAGCTCCGGACGCACTGCTCCCGCGAGGCGCTATCATTTTGTTGCACGCTTTTTAACCCTCAACCCACTATTGAACGCCGAGGAATGCGCATGAAAGTCCTTTTGAAATTTGCAGCGGTGGCGCTGCTTTTGCCCGCTGTCTCCATCCCGCTCGCCGCGCAGCAGGATGATCTCAGCAACTGGCCCGCGGGGCGTTCACCCGAGCAGGTAGGCAAGGCTCTGGCCGAGCACTTTGTCGTGAGCCCTCACCAGCACAGCCCCGGCACCATCTTTTATGGCGAAGTCGGCACATGGTACGGCGCGCTCACCTTTGCCGATCTTACGCACGATACGGAGTTGCGCGACAAGCTGATCAAGAAGTTTGAGCCCCTGATGCCCGGCGGCGCAGAGCAGGCGCTTGTTCCCCACCGCGATCACGTCGACGACTCCATCTTCGGTGCCGTGCCCCTGGAGATTTACATCCAGACAAAGGACAAGAAGTATCTCGACTACGGGCTCTCTTTCGCTGACAGGCAGTGGGAGGATCCACTGCCCGACGGTCTCTCGCATGAGACGCGCTTCTGGATCGACGACATGTACATGCTGACGATCCTGCAGTTGCAGGCCTATCGCGCCACCGGCGACAGGAAATACCTCGACCGCGACGCCAGGGAGATGGTGGCTTATCTCGACAAGCTCCAGCAGCCCAACGGCCTTTTCTACCACGCGCCAGACGTGCCCTTTTTCTGGGGCCGCGGCGACGGATGGGTGGCCGCCGGCATGGCTGAGATGCTGCGTACGCTGCCCGCCGATCATCCCGACCGGGCGCGCATCATGGCTGGCTATAAGCTCATGATGGCCGCCCTGCTCAAGTATCAGGCCCCTGACGGGATGTGGCGTCAGCTCATCGACCACCCCGAGGCTTGGGAGGAGTCATCCAGCTCCGGCATGTTCACCTTCGCGCTCATCACCGGCGTCAAAAACGGCTGGCTCGACGCGGCCACTTACGGCCCCGCCGCGCGCAAGGCATGGATTGCCGTCACCGGCTTCATCGATCAGAACAACGATGTAACCAATATTTGCGAAGGCACGAACAAGAAGGACGATCTTGAGTACTACCTGATGCGCCGGCGCAGAACCGGCGACTTCCACGGCCAGGAACCAATCCTCTGGGCCGCATCGGCGCTGTTGCGATAGCGCGTCCGCAAGCTGGCGGGCCTGTGCGCGGAAGCGCCAACCGCCCGCTGGCCCGAGCTTTAATGGAAGGACAAACAGCAGAAGGCGCTGCTATTCATTGCTGATCCACTGGCCTGCCGACTCGGTGCTTGTTTCAATCCAGCCTCGTCAGATAGGCATTCCCTTCCCTCGGCCGCGTATGCCGCGCAATGTAGGCTGCCGTCTTGCGGTCGTCGCCCGGCGGGCGGATGCGCACCCAGTAGCTGTGCTCGCCGGGAAACTCAATCACATTCGATCCCGGATAACGCTCGATCAGGCGCTTCTTCAGCCGCAGGGCGTCGCGCCTGCTGTGGAAGGCGCCGATCTGCACGCACCAGCGCCCACCCGTCGAGATCGGCTTCGGCGTCTCGTATACATCCATCTGCACGCGCGCCAGGCCGGCCCGGTAGACGCCGATCGCCCTGGCCGAAGCAATCGTCAGGTCGATCATGCGGTCGCTCACAAACGGGCCGCGATCAGTGATGCGCATGGCGCTCGACTGGCCGGTCCGCAGATTCGTCACCACCACAAGCGTGCCCATCGGCAGCGTACGCTGCGCAGCCGTCAACGCGTTGCCGTCAAAGACCTCGCCGTTGGCGGCTCTGCGGCCCGCGTAGGGGGCGCTGTACCACGTGGCGTAGCCAACCTCGCTCAGGATAGGCCGATGCGTCGCGATGAAATCGAGATCCGCATCGTCAATTCCTCCCGGCGGCGCCGGCGTCTCGGGAATCTTTGCAACCGCCGGGTTCGATTCCGGCGCAGCCGGCTGCGCAACCGGCGGCAGCGCCTGTGGCGGAATCCGCGTCGCACTCTCGCGGCGATGACAGCCGCTCACGACTGCTATCGCCGCGACCAGCACTACCCATCTTGCCGCACCGCGCACCCTCTTCCAATCCATCGCCCGGTTCCTCAACGACGCACATCTCCGGAAGGTTTATCGGAACCATCCTCAGCAACGGTATCTGGCGCCGCTTGCGCCGCTGCTGCCGCGCTGCCCTGCCGTTCAAACCGGTCGGCCAGGTTACGCAGCGTATCGGCAGCCGACCGCAAACCCTGAATGGACTCGCGACGCACCTGCGGGATCACTGCGTCGTTCACATACGCAACGGCATGGCGCAGTTCCATCTGGATCAGCTCAATTGCTTCGTCAATGCGCTGACCGATGCTGGGTCCGCCCAAGTTGGGCGTCTGATTTGAGCTCATCGCAGGGATCCTCTCGCAACACGCATCCATCTTTCAAGGTGCGCGATCGCGCCAGCCGAGTCAATGCCCCGGCACATGAACAGGAACCGCAAGAATTACTATGGACGCAGGGAAGACCATTGCGCAGAATGGCTTGCGTCTTCCGCTCGACCGCCGTCTGAAGCGCCTTCAGCCAGCGAGGTTCCGGATTCTGTGAGAGACTGCGTATTCTCATTCAGGCAGAACCCCAACCGCGGCTCGTGTCTCTCCGCAAGCCGAAGCCTCGGCCTGCTTTTGCTTGGCGCAATTCTCGGCCTTGGCCTCGCACTCGGCAGGTGCAACCCGGCAGCCGCGCAAACCGCACCTGAAGCCGCGCCGCTGGCCTCGCCCGAAAATGCGCTCCCAGAGGCATCCAGCCCAGCACCGCAGACCGCGCCTGCGGCCGCGCCACAAGCTCCACTCTCTTCGCCTGCGCCGCCAGCCGCGCCTGACTCCGCGGCAAAAAGGCCGGAGAAACCCAGAGAGCCGCTCAATGCGTGCGATGTTAAGAACTCCGGCGCATCCATGATCGCCACGGGCGGCGTGCGCGCAGTCGCCGTGCTCGGTGTGGGAGACACCGAACCGAGCGCCGGCTTAACCCCGGTTGAGTTCAAAGTCTGCACCAGCTTCAAACCGATCGACTGGTACGAACGCTTCGTTACTGGCCCCAGCGTGATGCGCTTTTCGCCTGAACAAAAGCTGCGTCTGGCGGCGATCAACCTGATCAATCCATTCAACCTCGCCACCATCGTGGGCGAAGCCGGATTTGAAGTCATGATCAGTTCACACTCGCCCTACGGCCCGGGCCTCCGCGGCTGGGGCTATCTCTCCGGCGCCAACTTCACGCAGGACATGACGGACCAGTTCTTCGGCACCTTTGTCATTCCTTCAATCACGCACACCGATCCGCACTATCACCGCCGGCCGGATCTGAGCGTCAAGCGCCGAATCTTTCATAGCGTCAGCCAGACCTTCTGGCAGCGCGCCGATAACGGCAGCCATACCCTCAACTATTCCCAGATTGTCTCCCCGGTATTCGACATCGCCATCTCGAATCTCTACGTGCCCGGTATTCAGACACACTTCACCGCCGATGTCACGCAGTATGCCGTGAGCCTTGCCACCGCACCCATCAACAACTTCATCACCGAGTTTGTGCCTTCGATTGCCAGCCGCATCCACACCCGCGTGGTTTTAGTACAGCGCGTGATCAACCAGGTAGCCGCCAGTCCGCCATAGCCGCAGGTGCAGGCGCGACGTTGGTGGCGCGCAGCCACTTCGCGATCCGGAAATCCGATTCGCTGCCGAATTCAGCTCACAGATAGAAGCCGAACCCCAACACAGGCTGAAAAATTTGATCGATGTCCGTGTTCTTCAAAGGCCTTCTTCAGTCGCGCGACGCTACCAGGTATAGGCAGAGATGAGGATGGGCGGGCCGGCCTTGACGCCGATAATGTCAGTCTTGAGCACTACTTCCAGGTTCTTGTTCTCCCAGCCACGCGGCAGCTTCGCCTCAAGCTGCGCTAGATACTCCGGCGATTGCACAAGCTCGCTTGCGGCTTCTGTCCCAAACGGTCCGATTCCTGCAATCACCACGACAGGCCCCCCGGTTGTGGCATTGAGAAAGCGCGCTACGATCGCGTAGTCGTAGGGGATGGAGAGATAGGGCTTGGAACTGTCCAGAGACCAGCCCGTCGGCTGCGGTTGTGTTGCATCGTCAATACTCTCAACCCCGGCGCCCTCCTGGTTGTTTGTATAAGTGAAGTGAAACCGCAGCGGCTTCGTCAGCCGCATCGTCCATTCATTATTGATAGCGCCCACCAGAACGATAGGCCGTGAACTCACATCCGTCAGGTTGGTTTCGTGAGACTCTTTGACCTCGTAGCCCTTCCGCTGCTGTTCGAGAACGCCAACAACGTGGGCCAGCGCAATGGCCGTCGAAACCGAGACGTGGTGATAAGGGTTTTCGTTCTGTTCACCGAAGGTTGTTGCCTCCGACGGAGGCGGCAGATTGTGGGGATGCGTCGTGCCCAGCACGATCATCACTGGTCTTGAAGAATTCAGCAGCGGATTCCAGAACTTCAACAAAGCTGTTTCGCTATGCTCCGAGGCCTCGTAACGGCTGTAGGCGATGATTCCGCCGCCGATGAGCAGGATCGCTGCCAGAGCGATGAGAATCGTCCGCCGGCGAATGCGATGCGCAGCCGCGGCATTCTCCCCGGAGATCAAAGGCTTTTCCAGGTCGTCGTGAGGATCCGCGAGCGGTGTTCGCCACAGGAACTCCGGCGCATAGCTGCCGAGCGGCAGCTCGATCTGAACGGGCGAAGAATCGCGGCTCTCATGGTAGAACTGGGCGATCCGCTTTCTGACTTCGCCCGCGCTGATGCGCACCACCGGATCGGCGTTGGTGTCGTACCCCGGCTCACGACCGAAGACCTCGACACCCAAAGTCCGTTCCTTCAACTCCCCGGCGCGGTTGTTGAGCGCCGCATCCACCACATAGCGCAACAGGGCAGGATATCGCTTGCTGCCTCGGAAGTGATGGCTGGCAAGGATCGACTCGAGTTCCTGCAAGACGAGTTGGCGATCCTGCGCTGTGGCAGGTATCCATGCCGTCTTCTTGTGCCCGTTTTCCGATCTTTGATCCATAGAAGCGAATTTGTATGCCGTAGCATACGCCACACAAGTCAGGGTTGTCACTCGCTTTCTGAAAGAATTTTTCACGGGGATCGAGGGGGGAGACTCAGCATTGCAACTGGCCATAAGGCGCTTGCTTTCAATTCATTCCGTTGCGCCTTCCGCGAAGATCATGACCGTTAAAGCCCGTAATATACGGTAGCAATCTTGCCATAGATTGCAATGAGCCTAGAATTGCCCGTCAGAGTTCTTGCTTCAACTGAGACTGTTATCAAAAAAATAGTCCGGCACAATGCTGAGGATTGGTGCAGGTTTCGGGAGAACGTAGCAAGGTTCGGTAATTCTCAGCTTTAGCGCTGCGCCAGTGACTGGGACGTCCCAACCCGGGAGCACGCAGGAGGTAGCCGTTGTCGGGAAATGCAAAGACCGGAAGGAGGGATCAGTTGACACTTGACCGATTTGAGTGGCAGCGTCTCTCTGTTGTCGAAGGAAACTAGCAGGCAGCCTTTCATTTACGGAGGAATCAACGATGCAACGCAGACTACGCTGGCCCATTCTTGGGTCGATCATTCTAATCCTGTTCGGGTGCTCGCCCGCGCTATGGTCTCAGGCCGTCACCGCAACAGTCGTTGGAACCGTCACCGACTCCACAGGGGCGGTGGTTCCCAACGCAAGCGTCAAACTCATCAATCAGGACACTGGCGCTGTCGCCACTCAACTATCGAATGGCAGCGGCAACTATGAATTCACATTTCTTGTTCCTGGCACATACTCGGTCGCCATCTCCGCCAAGGGATTCAAGGAATCAAAGCGAAGCGACATCTCCGTCCAGGTGAATACCACCACCCGCGTGGATATGGCACTGCAACCCGGCGCCGCAACGCAGGTCATCACCGTCACAGGTGAAGCGCCGCTGCTGCAAACCGATCGCGCCGACGTCAGCGCGCAGATCGAGTCGAAGCAGGTTCAGGATCTTCCCGTCGGCTCGCAGCGCAACTTCCAGGCACTCGAATCCCTGGTGCCTGGTGTCAGCCGCCCCATCTACGACCACTCGTCGTTCTTCGATGCGCAGAACTCGCAATCCTTCCAAGTCAACGGCCAGTCCGAACTCTCCAATAACCTGCAATTTGAAGGCGTCGACGATAACGAGCGCACGGGCTTGCTGCAGGTCTACATCCCGCCAGCCGCGGCTATCCAAACGGTCGACGTGGAAACCAGCAACTACGCCCCCGAGTTTGGCCGCTCCGCCGGCGCGGTCACGAACGTCACCCTCAAGTCCGGAACCAATAACTTCCACGGCTCGTCCTACGAATATAACCAGGTCAGCGCACTGGCGGCCCGCAGCTACTTCGATACCACCGGCGCCAAACAACGCACCACCAACAACTACTACGGCGCGACCTTCGGTGGCCCGATCGTCAGAAATCACACCTTCTTCTTTGGCGACTTCCTTCGCTACAGCAACTATCAAAGCCAGTTCAATCTGCTGAGTGTTCCCACCGCTGCTTTTCGCACTGGCGATCTAAGCGCCGGCCCCACAGCCATCTACAATCCGTTTACCGGCAATTCTGACGGTACCGGACGGCAGCAGTTCAGTTACAACGGAACTCCGAACGTGATCCCTCCGTCGTTTCTGCAAGGCGTTCCACAGAAGATCCTGGCCCTGGTTCCGGAGCCGAACGTTCCCGGCGCCGGGTTCACGAACAACTACGAGAAGAACACCGGATTCCACGTCGATACAACCTCCTTTGACACAAAGGTTGAGCAGCGGCTCCGCGCCCAGGACTCCCTCATTGGCCGCTTCAGTTGGCAGCGTTCGAACACCGTCCAGCAGCCCATCTTCGGATCAGCCGGCGGACCCATCGCGGGAGCCTTCGAAGGTAACGGCGTCAACACCGTGTGGACCCCGGCCGTCGAGTACACTCGCATTTTTTCTCCCACCCTAATCGCCGAGTTCCGCGGCGGCATCGACCACTACCGCAACGTCGCCACAGAATCCGACTACGGCTCGAACGATTCCACAGCCATCGGCGTTCCGGGCGTCAATGTTGACTCGTTTACCAGCGGCCTTGTCGGAATCGACATCTCCGGCTTCTCTTCTCCGATGGTTGGTTACAGCCCCAGCCTGCCCTGGACGCGTGCAGAAACCAACATCGATCTGGTAAACAACTGGACCAAGATCGTGTCGAACCACTCCATCAAGGTTGGATTTGAGGCGCGCCGTGTCCGCGACGATCTCCGTCAGGGCCAGACCTTTAGTCCCCGCGGCATCTTCCGGTATCGCGACGGCCAGACCGGCCTCAACCAGTCAGGCAACAAGACCAGCTTTGCCAACGATTTCGCCAGCTTCCTCATCGACACACCCAACCAGGTGGGCCGCGACGTGAATGTGAACTATGCCTCATGGCGCCAGACCCTCTACTTCATGTTCATCCAGGACAGTTGGGTAGCGACCAAGAATCTCACTGTCACTTATGGTTTGAGGTGGGAGTTCTATCCTCCCGCCGTCTCAGGAAAGAAGGGCGGATTCTCGCAATACGATCCCTCCACCAACACTCTCAATGTTTCTGGATACGGAGATGTGCCCGACAACCTTGGGCTCCAGTTCAATGGCCACGACATCGAGCCGCGCATTGGCATTGCCTATCGTGCCGACTCGCACACGGTCATCCGCACCGGTTTCGGCATCAGTTATACGCCTTTCCAGGACAACAACTACGCCTATAACTACCCCGTAAGACAAAACAACGCGTTCAATTCTCTCAGCAGCTACACGCCGGCACTGCTGCCGAGCGGTTTGCCCGCTACCCTCGCCGCCGGATTCCCAACTCCCATCCTGGCCCAGATTCCCACCAGCGGTATTCTTCCCGCACAAAAGAATCAGGCTTACGTTTACGTGAACAAAATATATCGCGATCCCTACGTGATGTCCTATAACCTCACCGTGGAGCGGCAGTTCGGAAACTGGGTTGGCACCATCTCCTATGTCGGTAACGAGGGCCGTCAGATCCCCGGCAACTACAATATGAATGCGGGCTTCGTGGCCGGCGCTGGATCCAAGGGGCAACCTTTCTACAACCTCTACGGAACCACCGCCTCCATCGAGTTGCTGCCCAAGCAAACCACCACCAACTACAACTCCCTCCAGGCGCGCTTGCGGCATAACTTCAGCAGTGGCTTCCAGGTCAGCTCCTCGCTTTCATGGCAGAAAGCTATGGGCTATAACTCAACCGGCGGTGGCCTGGGCGGCTACAACTTCTATCTGGACTTCCATCGCAACTACTCGCCAGTTAACTGGAATCGAGCAATGACCATCGCCAACAGCGCCATCTACGAGTTTCCATTCGGAAAAGGTAAGTCTTACCTCCAGAACGGAAGGCTGGGGTGGATCATCGGCGGCTGGGAGGCTGGCGCTATCAGCTTTATCGAGAGCGGCACGCCCATGACCTTTACCGCCAGCGGCAGCCAGCTCAATGCGCCAAGCAACACCCAGGTTGCCAACCAGATCGGGCCGTTCCGCCGGCTCAAAGGGATCGGCACCAGCCAACTGTGGTTTGACACATCCTCGTTTGCTCAGCCGTCTGGCCCCGCACTCGGAAACATGGGCATAGACGTTTATAGCGGACCCGGCTCGTTCAGCTTCGATGGGGATCTGATGCGCAACTTCCCCATCCACGAGCAGATGACGCTGCAACTCCGCGCCGACGCGTTCAATGCGTTCAACCATCCCATCTTCAACAATCCGAGCACGAGTTTGACTAGTTCGTCCTTTGGCCACGTCACCGGATCGGGCGGAGGCCGCGCCCTTCAGCTCTCCGGTACATTTACTTTCTAGGCTGAACACAGTTCTCGATTCGTCTTCACCAACCAACAAGCCGGCGTAGGCGGCCACCCCAGGGTGGCCACCCACGCCGATCATCCCCGGTCCAAGTCCCTCAAACGAACGGCAATACCTCAGCCAGCGCGCACAATCGAGCGTTCCGCGCCAGATTCACGAGCCTGCGGATCTTTCAGTCTCTGGAAGGTTTAACTCCAGCGGGATCTATCACTTGCCCAAAGGAATTCAGCGCCGCTCCTCGTTCCCGTTCGCCGCTCCCAAATCCCCATCCAGCCCCCGATTTCCCCATTCGCTGCACTCTGCTTGGGCTTGCCGCCTACGCGCTTTAACCTCGTAATGACCCTTTAGCCCGCGGGAGGTTCTGCTCGAAGTTCCCAAAGGCCTGGCGCGGCGGCTTGTCTGCCTGGCGCCGTTACAGCAATCCACCGGAGGAGCAGCACTCATGTCTAAAGCAGTCAAGTATGCCGAGAAGGCCGTTGTCTACGCAGCCAAGGGAGCCTGGGTCATTTACGAGCGCCTGAACCGCATCAGCCCCAACCCATCATTCACGCCCAAGTGGAGTGACAAGCCGCTTTTGAAGAGCTGGGAGAAGGAGAAGCCGCCGCTTGGCTGGCCGCGTACCACCGATTCACTCTGCCCCAAGTGCGTCCCCGAGATTCGCAAGCAGGTTCTCGACGGCAAGCTGCCCCACGAGATCCTGCTCAATGAGAAAGTGGGCGAGGTCAAGGCCCAGATCATTGAGCGTGACGGGCAGATCTGGATGGTCAAGGACTGCCCGAAGCACGGCCACTTCGAGGACATCATGTCCATCGACGCCGCCTTTTACAAGCACCTTGAAGAAACCTTCCCTGGCCGCGACATCCGCACCCACGGCGAAGGCGACAAGAAGCTCCATCACCACGGCACCTCGACCCGCACCCACGGCCGCGGCTCGGTGCTGACAATCGATCTGACGAACCGCTGCAACATGATGTGCGATCCCTGCTTCATGGACGCCAACCAGGTGGGATTCGTCCACGAGCTCACCTGGGACGAGATCAAGCAGTTGCTCGACAACGCCATCACCATGAAGCCCAGGCGGCAGATGAGCGTTCAGTTCTCGGGTGGCGAGCCCACGCTGTCGCCCTACTTCCTCGACGCCGTCGCCTACGCCCGCAAGGTTGGTTACAACTCCGTGCAGGCTGCGTCGAACGGCATCGAGTTCGCCAAGTCGAAGGAGCTTTGCCGCGCCGCCGCCGAAGCGGGACTGCGCTATGTCTACCTCCAGTTTGACGGTATCGGCAACGCAGCAAACTCGCACCGCAAGGTGGGCAACCTGTTCGACGTGAAGCTGCAGGCCATCAACAACCTGCACGAAGCGGGTGTTGAGATTGTTCCTGTCACCACCATCGTCAACGGCATCAACAACGAGCAGGTTGGCCGCATCGTCCAGTTCGCGCTCGACAACCCAAAGAAGATCAGCTTCATCAGCTTCCAGCCGGTCAGCTTCACAGGCCGCGACGAGGAGATCACCGACGAGCGCCGGTTCGCACAGCGCTACACGCTCTCGCACATGGCCTACGACATCAAGAACCAGTGCGGGTTCGGCGAGCCCATGCGCGACTGGTTCCCGATCAGCTTCATGTCGACCTTCTCCGACTGGGCCGACCTGGTGCACGGGCCCAACGCCGAGTGGGGCCAGCTCTCCTGCGGCTGTCACCCGAACTGCGGAATCGGCATGGCCATGATGATCGATAAGGAGACCAAGGAAGCGGCGCCCGTGACCGCGTTCCTGCACATGGATCAGGTCGCCAAGGATCTGGCCAAGGTCAATGACGCAGCCCGCGGCAAGTGGCCTTCGGTGATCGGCTTCGCACTGGCGCTGCTGCGCAACTACGACCCATTCATGGCGCCCACGCACTTCAAGATCACCGACATGCTGAAGAAGATGGACAAGACCTTCAACGCCACCGGCAAGAACTACGGCAGCGTGAAGGGCGACCGGACGATGGAGGATATTCAAAAGCGCCGCGCCGATCGCTGGAACTTCCTGTTCATCGCAGGCATGTGGTTCCAGGACCTGTTCAACTACGATTTCCGCCGTACCGAGCAGTGCATCATTCCCTATGCCACGCAGGAAGGCGAGATCAGCTTCTGCGCGTACAACACCGGCATCGGCTGGCGCAACATCATCGAGAAGATGCACATGACGGCCACGCTCACCAAGTGGTACGAGGAGCACGGTCGCCACGAGATCTTTGCCGGCGGCAAGAAGGTGGGCATGGGCTATGTGGGCCACAACCTCAATCTCAATATGGAGCACGTGAACTCCGAGGCCAACCACACGCTCGACAATCTGGGCATCGCCAAGAACGCACGCGAAGAAAAGGTTCGCGCGCGCGATGAGAAGCTCAAGCAGGACGCCGAGAACCAGCGCATGGCCAAGCTCTACAAGGAGCACATTCTCGGCATCAAGCAGCCCGAAGGCATGGTTACGCTCGACTCGATCACGCCAGCCAAGACCTCCGGCAAGAAGGAAGAGGGCGAACTGGTGGCTGGAGACTAAGCACCCAAAGAACCCTCCTCTACTGCATCACCAACAAGAAGGCCGTCCGTGCGGACGGCCTTCTTGTTGGTGTGAGCGATGCCCAAACGACCGGGCGCGCCCCTAAGTCAATTGAAGTTCCAGGCAAGACAACTATTTGCGCTGCTGTGTGACTTAAGTCGCATCCTAGGTTCCTGACAGCATGAATTGGTTCCTTGAAGTTCGTGCTATCCCACCCTTTCGCCCAAAGAACGGGCGAAAGGATGGGGCACGGAAGGTTCTTCTTCATGCGGTCAAAGGCCTAGTGCGAAGGCTGCAAAGCTGACCTGCAATACGCGATAGTGGTTCGGCCAGTCGTGTTTCGTTCGACAACCTATCGGCGAGCTTTCCAGCCCGGCGGCGTGCGTTTGGCCACAACTTCTTCCTTGCGTTGTCCGATGCGAGGCTGATCATCGCGTGCTTCCACAGCCTGAAACGCGGCCTGGCCCCGCGCCCCATCGAAGCGCTGCCACTTCCGGCAATGCTCCGCATCCCGTCGTACTCGGCCAGGCCTGATTGCCAGAGATTGTCGAAGAATCCCGCCCTCTGCCAATTCTGAAAATACTGGTGTATGGCGCTGGCCGAGCCTAACTCGCGGCGCAGCGCCTTCCACGGACACTCCACGCGCAACACGTGCGGTTAATCCGCATGGAGCTGCGGAGGCAAATCCCTCTTCCAAATGCTGCGCAACGCGCCGAGCGCCACAGGCAGTGCTCCGGCGAAGAGAAATACCATATCCCCCACAATGCGCAGCCATTCCAGCTTGTGATATGCGCCGCCCATGATGAAGGTCAACCGGCGCGCGTGCCAATATCCGTTGGCGATGGAGTCCCAGAGCTGAATCACTCCTCCAGGAAAAAGGTCCGTGACGATCATCAGCGCGAGGCCCAGATTCATTCCCCAGAAGCCGAAACGAATAAATTTCTCCGTTCCCTTCCATGTTTCATCGGATTGCATCGCCCTCAGGCAGAAGACCATGACCGCCAGGGCCAACATGCCGAAGACGCCAAACATTGCGGCGTGTGCGTGATTGGCGGTGAGCGAGGTTCCCACCTCGAAGTAGGAGACAATCGGCAGGTTGATCAGGAAGCCGAAGATTCCCGCTCCGACAAAGTTCCAGACACCCACGGCCATGAGGAAATAAATGGCCCACTTCTGGCTCCAGGCCATATCCTGGCCGCACTCGGAACATTTTGCTTTTCTCAGTTTGATGAAATCCCATGCATCCAGAGTCAGCAGCGTAAGAGGCACAACTTCCAGTGCGGAGAAGCAGGAAGCCAGGCCCATGTTCAGTGTGCCCTGACCGGTGAAGTACCAATGGTGGCCTGTGCCAATGATCCCGCCAGTGAGATACAGGATGGCATCCAGATAAATCAGGCGCGTAGCGGACTTGGTGCTGACCACGCCCATCTGGTGGAACATGATGGCCACCAGCACCGTTGCGAAGAGTTCAAAGAAGCCTTCCACCCAAAGATGGATGATCCAGAAGCGCCAGTTATCGATGACAGCAAAGTTGGTTTGAGGACCATAGAAGAGAGCGGGCAGGTAAAAGACAGGGATGGCCACGGCCGTGTACAGAAAGAGCGAAGACAGTTCACGCTTTTCAGGGTTTTTGAAGGTAGGCCGGAGAGCACGAAACATCAGAAACAGCCAGAAGACGAGGCCAACTGCCAGCAGGATCTGCCAGAAGCGCCCCAGGTCCAGATACTCCGAGCCTTGGTCGCCGAACCAGAACCAGAGCTTCCCCAGTTTGTCGTTAATGCCAAAGGCTTCGCCCGCCAGGCTGCCGAAGACCACCACCGCCAGCGCCCCGAGGAGCGCGTATGCGCCGGCCTTTTGATGTTTGGGCTCTTCGCCGCCTACCCAGGCCGCCAGAAAAAGGCCGCCGGCTACCCACGACGTCGCGACCCAGAAGATGGCAAGTTGAAGGTGCCAGGTGCGCGCCAGAGTATAGGGCAGCCAATGGGCAATGTTAAATCCGTAAAAAGCTCCCGGCTCCACGCGATAGTGTGCAAGCAGGCCGCCGAGTGATGATTGCGCCAGAAACAGGAGGGCCACGACTGCGAAGAACCAGCCTGTGGCCCATTGGCTGGGCGTAAGCTTCAGCGCAGGAGGATCATAGTGCATAAAATGGGTTTCTGCGCCTTCGCTCTTCCATCCCAGGTAATCGAACTTGCCCACGACGAAGAGAATCAAACCCAGCCCTCCCAACAGCGTGATGAGGCTCATCGCGCTCCAGAGATAGGCATCAGCGGAAGGCCGATTTCCCGCCATCGGTTCATAGGGCCAATTGTTGGTGTAGGAGTAATCCTTCCCAGGACGATCCGCTGTCGTTGCCCAGGCCGCCCAGGCAAAGTAGGAGGTCAGGTCTTTCAACTCCTGAGGATCATGAATATAGTTAGCCGGCAGGCCGGGAGCCGCATCCTTCCGGGTAAAGTAGTCGCTCCATTCGCCAAGTTCCGTGTGGTACGCGGCTAGCTCGCCTGGCGTGAGCAGCAGAGTTCGTGAAGCCGCGTCGTACCGGTTTCCCTTGAGATCCGTAATCGTCCGCGCGGATGCGATGCTCTGCTGATCCGGAGAAAGCTGAGCAAACTGCTTGCCGAACTTCTCGGTGGCGATCGTGTTTCGAGTGATCTCGCAGAGGCGATGCAGATACTCCGCGCTGTAATCGGGGCCGAGGTAAGCCCCGTGACCCCACAGGGTTCCATGCTCCATGAGATCGTACTTGAAAAATACTTCCTGCCCCGCCTGGATCTCGGCCCCGGTAAAGACCACAGCGCCCGATCCGTCGACGGCCCTTTCGGGAATTGGCGGAGCGTTGGTGTAGGTCAGAACCGTGACCAGGGATAAAACCGAAAAACCGGCGATCATCACGAGGATCACCGAATGTCTCCACCACGGAGAGAGGCGCGTACCATCGTCAGACGCATGGGCCATCATAAGTCTCCTTCATTCCCTTATTTGAAAATCCCTGCCGCGGCTCTGAATCGGACGAAATCGCCATCCGCAGAGCAGCTGACAAACCGCTTATTCGCGTGAGCCAGTGAACAGGACAACACTTGCAGTTGACCTGACAGGGCGCAACACAAACAGCGACTTTGGTCACAGTAAGGTTCCTCCCCCGCACAAAACAATGCCTTGAAAGGAGGCGTTTGGTAGATGCCGGGGGAAGATGATGGCAGGCGTAAACATCCAAGTTTGGATAGGTGCACAGCAGGGCCCCCTGGCAGCCTATGACGCCACCTTGAATTCGTGACCAGCCATTGCCACGACCTTCTTTGCCGATTCCAAAACTTCTGGCTTATCGTTGTTAGGCAACACGGCGACGGGCGGAGCGGACTTGAGTTGAGCAAGCATACGCTCGGTTTCATCTCCAGCCAGGCTCTCGAACAACTCGTAGAAACCGCCTTCCCGCTCTTCGAGTTCGTTGTGAACTGCAAGGATCGACTGGATCGTCAGCATGATGGACGGCGTTGGTGGCGGGGCCAAAAGTGCAACAAGTGCCCCATGGTCAAGCCGAAGCCGTTGCCCTATGGCTGCTTTCCTGCCGCCCTGCCACCTGGCGATGGCAGGTAATACGATTTTTTCTTCCATGGAGATATGCCGCAGAATGCCTTTACGAAATTCGTGGTAGGGCTCTGTATCAATTACGCCGGGATTCGCGACGGCCCGCTGCAATAACAGGTCAAGCCTGTTGTGATCGTCTGCCAGGTATTGATACAACGCACCCCGCACAAGTCCTCCATCGCTCGATCCGGTAAACCAGGTTACCCGCCATGATTTCCGGACCCGCCCAAGTCTACACCCATGGGTTGCTCCTGGCTGACTGTCTGACGATCTGTCCAGTCTGCATCAGAAAACCCAGGCGCAGCGAGGCGCTCATGGCGCGGAGGCTGATGGATGCGCAGTCGAAACTTTTGACCGGTGCTACTTCACCCGATAGCTATAGAGCACAGCGTCTCCCAGATCCTGGTGAACGCCGAGATCCACCAATCCTTTTTTCGCGTTTGCTGGCAGCGGCTTTCCAGCCTCGAAGACAATCGGCTCCCCGTTCCACTTGCCAACCAGTGTCTCTGACATAAAGCGGTAGACGGGCGTTGCCTTCGGCACGGAGACAAAAATGACATCCCCCGTATGCCAGTCGGTGCTTGCGCCGCCATGCGAAACGGGCAGCAGATCGCGCACTTGCAGATTGACGCGAAGCTCGACCGCCGGGCCGTGACTCACGATCCTGTACTCTACCGTATTCAGATCGCGAATGGCGAGGTCTGCGCGATCCAGCGCATCGCAACCGCGTTGCCGCGGCGCAGTCTCCTCACACTCTTGCCGGGGCACGGCAAAGGAATCAATCGCGTATTGCCGCGGCACGGTCAGGTTGCCGGAGGTCTCCGTGGGCGCAAGTTTTGTTCCGGCCTTGACGCTGATCGCGGGAGGTGGATTCAGCCAATGCGCCGTGGGCGCCGGCTCGATTGTCGTGACCACGAGCGAATAGCTGCCCACCGTTGGCGGCTGCGGCTTGGTGGCCGTACCGTTGGCGGCCGCTCCATTCGCCGCTGGCCCATTTGCTCCAGATGCGTTCTGCTGGGCCCGGACAATCACCGAGGCCGGCGCTGCGGCGAAGATCGTCATTGACAACGCCGCGACGAACCAGTTCCCACACATCCTGCACCTTCCTGTCAGGCCGAATCATAGCAACGCAACATCGCGCTTCCCGCTCGAAGAGTACATGGCTTCCAAGCGGCATTCCCGAAGCAGGAACGCTCTTCCTAGTCCGGGCTTGCGACGTGGTCCGCTGTCCGGCAAAACAGATCGGCTTTCGTGCAAAGATTTGTGAGCGCAAGCTGAAAGAATTGGCGGTATGATCTCAACGGAAGCAGATGATCCCTGTTCTTGAGTTGAAACTTTGATTCCAGCCAATGCCTGCCAGCACCACCGTGGATGTGCACCTTGCGCGGCGACCGCGGGACGAGCAAACGAGGAACAAAATGGTCAGTTCGGGAGCGGCGAGGAATAGTAGCTGGAAATCCCGGTAAGGGAGAAGCTCGATGAGTTCTTTAGTCCAATCCACCCCTGCTCCACCTCGAAGAGTGCTGTTTGCAACGGATTTCTCGCCCTCTTCCGAACTGGCAGCTCAGTATGCCATTGAACTGTGCCATCGCTACAAGAGCATTCTCAATACAGTCACCGTCGTGCCTCAGGAAGTCACCGATTCCGTTCAGCCTCCGGACCCCTTTTTTCTTCGCCATGCCGCAGAGAGAAAGATGGCAAACTTTGTCCGCGCCGAACGGTTGGCCGGCATTGAGCATCACGAGATGGTGATTGAAGGCTTTGTTGCGAACGTGATTTTGAAGTTGATTCCGAGGCTCAGTATTAACGTCGTGGTGCTGGGTACGCACGGCCATGGAGGGATTAAAAAGCTCGTACTGGGTTCGTTGGCAGAAGAGGTGGTCAACTCGGCATCTTGTCCGATTCTGACGGTAGGACCGCAGGTTTCGCCGCGGCCGGCAAAGAACGCCGGGCTGCGGAAGATTCTCTGCGCCACGAACCTCATCCACGGTTGGACCCGGGCGCTTTCCTGCGCGCTTTGGCTGGCAGAGCAGGAACACGCAACACTGAGCATTCTGCACGTTCTCCCCGTGTCCGCTGTTGCTCAGGAAGGAAATCCGCAGGCGCAAAGAACTTCCGCGGCAGAACGATTCGCGCAACTGCTTCCGCCGGAAGCGAACTCCAGAGCGGCCATCGAATTTGTGGTTGAAGTGGGCGCGGCTCCGGAGTCAATCCTCCGGGTCGCCGCGGAGCGAGATGCGGACCTGATCGTGCTGGGAGCACATGCCAGCCGAAATCCGCGAATCGCTTCCCATTTGCCGGGACGCATGACTCACCATGTAATTCGTCACGCCAGTTGCCCTGTCTTGACGGTCCGGGACTGATCTCTTGAGCAGCACGAGAGCAGAGACGCAACAACGAACAATGAAATCTCCCGGGGGGGGATGGCGAGATCGGCAGGCGAAGTACGAACGCCAAATTGCGCAGGCGCCTCTTTCTTTCAGAGCGCGATGTTGCAACCGTTATTGATCCGGCCCTTAAGTAATTGCACAGATTCCGCGAAAGGCAACCGCAGATCCTTCTACTCCGCTGCGCTCCGCTCAGGATGACAGTTTCGAGTTGATGCAAATCTTTTGGGCCGGATCAATAGTGTTTTCGGCGTCAGCCTTGCCTGTCCAGCATGAGACACTGACTTCGGCGGCGTCCCCGCAGTTTATTTCCGCTGCCGGTCAACCATGGGCGTGCACACAGGCATGGGCGTTTACACAGGTCTTTCCAATCTGCTCTTCGGCCGTCCGCTCGCGATCAGCGAGGAGCGCGCCGAGCATATCGGTCCTCTGGCCGGAATCCCGGTCTTCGGCCTCGATGCGTTGAGTTCAGCCGCATACGGGCCTGAAGCTGCGCTCACACTGCTGATTCCGCTTGGACTTCTGGGCGTGAAGTACATTGTGCCGGTGAGCGCGGCCATCGCGATTCTGCTGGCGATTGTCTACTTCAGCTACCGCCAGACCATTGAGGCTTATCCACGAGGCGGCGGCTCTTACACTGTGGCTGCTGAAAACCTCGGCGAGGGCGCTGGCCTGCTGGCCGCGGCGGCGCTGATGATTGACTATATTCTGAACGCCTCGGTTGGCATCTCGGCCGGCGTGGGCGCGTTGATCTCCGCCGTGCCCGCGTTGCAACCGCATACGCTTCTATTGTGCCTGACGGCGCTCGCAATTCTCACTCTTGTGAACATGCGCGGCGTGCACGACACCGGCGTTATTTTCATGATCCCCACCTATCTCTTTACGGGAACGCTGCTGATCGTGATCGCCGTGGGCGCGTGGCAGACGGTGCACGCGGCAGGCCACCCCCATGCGATAGCACCGATGCCTGCGATTCCGCCCGTGACCGCGGCGTTGAGCTGGTGGCTGCTGCTGAAGGTGTTCTCTTCCGGATGCACGGCCATGACGGGCGTCGAAGCCGTGAGCAACGGCGTGATGGCCTTCCGCGATCCCACGCGCAAGAACGCCAAGACGACACTCACGATCATCATTGCGCTGCTGATTGTTCTGCTGCTGGGGATTGCGCTGCTATGCCGCGCCTACGGCATCGCTGCCACCGTGCCAGGCACCGCGGGTTACGAGAGCGTGCTCTCCATGCTGACACGCGCCGTGATGGGCCACGGCTGGTTCTATTACCTGACCATCGCCTCGGTGCTACTGGTGCTGGCGCTCTCGGCCAACACATCCTTTGCCGATTTCCCTCGCCTCACGCGCGCTATCGCGCTTGACAACTACATGCCGCACGTTTTTCTGATCCGCGGGCGGCGGCTGCTTTACTCGTGGGGAATCTATGTGCTCGTCGGGTTCACGGCACTGCTGTTGATCGTATTCGGCGGTGTCACGGACCGGCTGATTCCATTGTTTGCCATCGGAGCGTTTCTCGCCTTCACGCTTTCGCAGGCGGGCATGGTGATGCACTGGAGGCGCAAGGGCGGCTCCCCGATGCACATGATGGTGAACGGGCTCGGCGCCGTGGCTACGGGCCTTACCACGATTGTTGTGCTGGTGGCCAAGTTTGCCGAGGGCGCCTGGATCACCGTGCTCCTGATTGGGGTAATGATTTTCTTCATGCGCGCGGTCCATCGCCACTACATTCGCGTGAACCGCGAGATCGATCTCGACCGTCCGTTTATCCCCGCCGAGGCAAGCCAGCCAATCGTTGTGATTCCCGTTGACCGCTGGAGCCGGATCAGTGAGAAGGCTCTCTCGTTTGCGCTGACGTTGTCCTGCGAGATTCGTTGTGTGCACGTCGAGACCGGCGACGGACCCGATCCGTTCCGCGATGGGTGGGAGAACAACATTGTCGCACCGCTCCGGGCGGCTGGCCGCTGCATCCCCAAACTCGTCACCCTCAAATCGCCCTTCCGCTACATCATCCACCCGATCGTGAACTATGTGCTCGACCTGGAACGCGAAAGCGCCACATGCAAGGTGTGCGTGCTGGTGCCGGAGCTGGTCGTGCGGCACTGGTGGGAGGGCCTCCTGCACAATCGCCGTTCCGATCTGCTCAAGATGATTCTGCTGATGCGCGGGAACCGCCGCATCGTGGTCATTGACATCCCCTGGTACATGGAAGAGATCTGATTGGCGTCAGAGAATCGCGCCTGCTACCATTCGGAGCGCTCAGCCGTCCCAAAGAAAGCACCTTCACGGTCCGTGGTTATATTCAGGTCTGCAGGGGTCCGTTTTCAGCCGGCTCTCTCAAGCTAGGTTTGTCTCACGATCCCAGGCTCGAATTCAATCTCCGGTCCCGGCAGGGCTTCGTAAAAGGCGGGGGGAAAGGATAGTCTAAGAGGGTACCGGAAAGTGAGCCGGAAGACGTCTGCCGCGGTGTGAATCCCGGCGGTGACAGGTTTGTTTTGAGCACGACCGTGCTTGAGGAGAGTTTCAAGTTGAACAGCAAGATCCTATTGCGAATTTCGGTCCTGGCCGCAGCGGCGCTCACGCCACTGGTGGCCGCAGGTCAGGTGAATCCCGAAGCGGCGCCCGGTCCTCAGCAGGCAGCGCCCTACAAGTACGAGGTATTCGTGGGTGGTGCCTATACGGAGCTCAAGCAGGTGCCCGTTACCTACAGCGGTTTAATCGGCGAAAAGGTGACGGTGGGCCGCGATTGGGGAAAGTACTTTCAACTCATGGGCTCGCTGGATTACTACAGCAAGGGCGTTGGCCACAGCTATCTGACCAATCCCGGCCACCCGACAATCTATACGTTTCTGGTCGGGCCGCAGGTTCACGCCGAGATCTACGAGAAGCTCAGTGGACAGATCTTTGCGGAACTTGGCATGGAGCACACCGGGAACGAGAGCATGACCCCCAACATCTCCTTTGCCGGCGGTTTTGGCGGTGGCTTGACCTATGGGCTGACCCGTCATTTTGCTCTACAGCTAACCGGCGACCGGGTAGCCGCATCGTTCTCGCTGCCCGGCAACACTCCTCTGCTTGGCTACTCGACGCACCGGACATGGAATGCGCGCGGAACCTTCGGGCTGGTCTACCGGTTCTGAAATGCAGGGTTTCTCAATGCAGCCAGCGAACGCTTGACGCCTTTTGCGGCGGCAAGGGGAGTACGATGAAGCCCTCGCGCCAGTGGCCATCTTCGCGCCGCGGGGGATTGCCGACAATGCGCAGGCTGGCGGTGTTTTGTTCCTCCAGCGCCAGGCCAGGCAGTCCGCCCACAATGGCCTGCAACTGGTCGTGATTCGGCGGGCGGCTGGTGGTGAAGGGCACGATTGCGCGCAGCGCCCCAAATGCTTCGGCCAAATCGCTCACGCGGGCCCGGCGCTTGGACGGCAGAGGCTTGAGCCCCAGTGACTTCCACGCGGCATAAGGATAACTTTCAACCAGAATCCGATCACGAGCGGCGCCTGTCAGATTTGGCAGAGACGGCTGCGGCCGGGTTTCGAGCCGCCGCCAGCCGCGCCGGCCAAGCGCATCGTACACATCCATGCAAAACTCAGCGAAGGTTCTGTACGTGGCCGGCTTCACTACGCCGGGCAGGCCAGTCTTTGCTGCCGTATTCAGTTGCCGCTCGCTGACACGCGCGTGCTTCAGGCCATTCGAGCCCGACTTCCACGCCTGTGGACCATCCAGCATCATGATACGAATGTCGCGTACCGTGCAGAGATGATTGAGGCGACCGGCGAGGATCTCGGGATCGACCGGGGCGCGATCTTTGGCCCCATCGATTCCCGGCGGCGCGAAGGGAAGAATCTCGCAACCGACAGAAAAAGGCGCAAGCCGGGATGGTGCGCGGCTCAGAACCACGACACCCAGATCCGCCCAGCACCGAAAAGCCAGATCGACAGAGAGCACCGCCATATTTCTCAGCGTACGCCTCGTTCCTGCCGTCGCAGTGGGAAAAAACCTTGGACCGGGATGCGTGTGTGCCGATTTGAAATCGAAGACCGAAATAGTAAGGCCCAAAAAACCGGGGGATGCGCAAGGCATCCCCCCGTTTTTTGGCTTGCGCCTGTTTAGAAGAGGATGTGAATACCACCCTGCATGGTGCGGTTGGTGTTCAACTGCCCGGTGACGTAGCCGAAGGATGATGATGTCGGGTTGGTGTTCGCTCCACTCATCTGTGCGTGGTTCAAAGCGTTGAAAGTGTCGACGCGCGGCTGGATGCGAATCCTGTTCCAGACCGTGAAATCCTTCAGGATTGAGCAGTCGAAGTTGTTGGTTGGGTCCGAGCGCAGCAGGACAGAGGGGAATGTGCGGTAGTTCAATCCGCCAGGCGCATTGTAGGACGCCTTAGGATCGCTGGCCGCGTAATCGAAGCCAGTGCGGTTGAACGAAGGCCCATGCGTGTTGTGCGGGTTGTTGGCGAAGCCGTGGAAGTTGCCGGTGTAGTTCACGTTACCCCAGCCGAGGAGGGTTCCCGAGAGGTATTGATAGATTCCGGTTACCTCCCATCCTCCGATAGCTTCGTCCAGCCCGCGGTTGATGTTGCTGGCGAACATGCGGCCGCGGCCGAAGGGCAGTTGATAGATCGCAGTCACTGAAGCGTGCTGCGGGAAGTCCGAGCTTGTTGCGCCGTACCACAGCGGACCACCACCGTTGAGCTGGTAAACATCGCCCAACTGCCGCGACCACTGGTAGTTGAAGACAAACTCCAGCCCCTTCGACATCTGCTTGGAGACCTGGAAGAGAAGCGCGTTGAAATTGATTGTCTGGCCTGGAATCAGCGACTCGATGACGTAGCTGTACTCCGGATATCCCGAGATCAGATTACTCACGGTAACTGTCTTGCCCGTGTTTAGACCGGTGGTATTGGGAACTACGGTGCCCGTTGCCGGATTTGTGAACGACGGCATTGTGCCCAAGAACGGGTTGGTAACCCGCACGGCCAGGGCATTCGATAGCGCGATCGCCGTTGGGCTGTGCGCGCTCTGCGTGTGATCGAGCAAAGGCAGATAGGGAATCGCGCTGACGTCATTCGAGTAGGAGTTGTGGATAGAAAGGGTGTGGATGCCGCCGATCTCAACCAGCCAGTTCCTGGCAAACTCCTTTTGCACGTCAAAGTTGACCTTCATGCTGTAGGGAACCTTCACGGACGAGTACCAGCCCATGCTGTTGCCCAACTGCGCGTTGACGCCCATGGTTGAGGCCAGCACCGGCTGAATGGGATTGACGCTGTTGGCGCAGGTTCCGGCGAGATTGGTGACCGCGCTGGTCGGGAACGGATTGTCGATGCTGGTAATAGGTGTATATCCGCTGTTGCACGAGCTGTTGAACATGTTCATGTTGGTCGATTGCGTGTATCCGTACGATTGACCGGCTGTGTAATCGTTGAAGGGATTCACGTAGATTCCGAAGCCTCCGCGGACGGCCATCGTTCCGTGGAAGTAGTCCGGCGCCCACGAGAAACCAATGCGGGGGCTCAGGTAGACAGGTGCTGTATAGTAGGCGCTGCGGTTGCCGCTGGTGGCGTACTTGGTGCCGCCTGTGGTGATGAAATTCGATGTGCCGGGCAGGTAATTGGTGAGGCCGCCGGTAATCAGTGCACTGTCGGCAGCATACTGGCTGGAATAATTCGACGTTGAGGCGCTTGTGGCTGCGTTGGTCAGGCCGGGATACCAGTTCTGCACCATCTTGTTGTTGCTCTCAACCAGCGGCGTCTCACTCTCCAGGCGCACGCCCATGCTGACCGTCAGGTTGTGTGCAGCCTTCCAGTCGTCCTGCGCGAAGAAGCCCCGGTACCAGTTGTCGTACTGATAGCGCTGCGCGATGTTGAAGGAACCGCTGCTCGGAAGGCCCAGCACAAACATGGCCAGCGTGCTGCCGAAGGGTTGCGCCGTATTATCCGCTGTGTAGTCCGGCGACTGGGTGAACATATCGCCATTCGACGCCTTGAAGGTGTATTGGCCGTTGGCGGCGCCTGGGGAAACCGCCGAGTCCTTGTTGGAGCGGATGTCGACGCCGAACTTGAAGGAGTGAGGGCCCAACACCTTGTTGAAGCTGGCATAGAGCTGAATGTTGTCGAAGTAAGTCTGGTTACCGGGATTGCCGCTCAGGTTGGCAATGCCTGCAGAGTCGCTGAACTGCATCTGGGGCAGAGCCAGCGCGGTCGAGTTCTGCGACACATAGCCGGCAAATCCGACCGAGGTGGGATTCATCCCCAGGCTGTCGGGGCCGCTGAAGGTCTCATAACGGCTGAAACCGAGGCGCGTTTCAAGGCTGGTCGACGGCGTGAAGGTTTTCACGTTGTCCACCTGCCCGCCCCAAAGGATGACGGTCGAGGTGGTACCGGTCAAAGCGGTGTTGAAATAGTTGTTCTGCGCGTTGTCGTACTGGCTGCGATGGCCTTCGAGGAAGAGTTTGTCGGAGTTGGAGATGTTGTAGTCGAAGCGGCCTTGGTGCGACGAATATTTGTTGCTGGTTGGGTCGTAGGCAAAGTAGTTGTTTTCGCCGTCTGCCTTGGTGGCGGAGCCGTTGTAGTTGGGCAGCGGAATCAGTTTCATGTAAGCCGCGGCCACGGGGTTGATGGTGAAGCCCGCATTGCTGCCGGTGCAGTTGCTACTGGTTGCCGTCAGGCAGTTGTTGGGGATGGCCGGGCGAATCCAGTAGTTTCCACCTCCGATGCTCTGGAATTGCCCCTGATAGGGGTTATACAACTGGTATTGGGAGCCGATTCCCAGCAGACCCGAGAAGTCGCCCTGGCGCTCGGCCGCTGTCGGTACGCTGGTAATGACCGTGTTCGGCGAGTTTCCTCTGTAGCCCTCATAGGCATAGAAGAAGAAGAGCTTGTTGCGCCCGTTAAACAGATGCGGGATGACAACCGGCCCACCGATGGTGCCGCCGAACTGGTTGAAGTGCGTGGACGTGATGGTCGCTCCCGGTTTCGAAAAGTAGGGCAGGGCCTCAAAGGGGCGCGAGCCGTTGTAGTACTCCGAGGCCGTGCCATGCAGTTGGTTGGTGCCACCCTTGGTAGTGATGTTCACGAAACCGCCCGAGGTGTCGCCCAACGCGGCATTGGCAGTAAACTCATCCACGTGGACCGCATCGACCGCGTCGAGTTGCGGGCTGAATCCGGCGGTGCGGCTTGAATCCTCCATATCGGGCAC
Source organism: Occallatibacter sp. (assembly GCA_049977045.1). Taxonomy (GTDB): domain Bacteria; phylum Acidobacteriota; class Terriglobia; order Terriglobales; family Acidobacteriaceae; genus Telmatobacter. Next base: position 49,510 of record JBMFHB010000003.1, on the reverse strand, counting down.
GCCGTTCAGCAGCAGTTCGTTCGACGAGGAAGCGCCGCCGCCCAGGGAGAAGTCGTCGGCAGTCGAGTTATCGAAGGGTCTCACCTGCGACATCGAGTGCTTGCCCTTGGCCACAGCGCCATACTCCAGGTGGGCAAAGCCCAGCGGAGCGCGGCCGTTGCTGGGCAGGTCCATCACTTCTTCGGAGGTGAGCGACTGGCCAGTGTTTGCGTTCGAGATGTCAATCAGAGGAGTTCCGGCGGAGACTGTAACCGATTCGCTCACCGTGCCGACCTGCAGCACAATGTTTTCGGTGATCGTCTGCTCGGTCTGAAGCACCAGGCCGGTGTGCACATAGGTTTTGAAACCGCTGCGCTGGGCTGTCATCTTGTAGGTGCCCGGCAGCAGATAGGGCGCGTTATAGACGCCTGCCTCGTTGGACCGAACGATGGTCGTGGCTCCGGTGTTTATGTTGACGATGTCGATGTGCGCATTCGGCACAACAGCGCCGGTGGAGTCGGTGACACGCCCCGTGAGCGTGGCGCGCGTTTCCTGTCCCAATGCGTACGTGGCCAGCGAAACGATGGCGAGAACGATCATCAGAATACGTTTCATTGAAATCCCCTTTTGGTTTGCGGCTCTGGCAGTTAGCGGTTACTCGAACATGTGCCACGGTAATGAGGTTGAGAGGCGGGTGTCAAGAATAATCGGAGAACTATCAACACTTTTTGAAAATTAAGGCGATTGGCTCTATAACCCTACTGAAATATAAGGCATAAGCCGGAGAAATCCTTCAGATGGCTTAAATTCATTCCACAATTCGGAATTCATCCTTCCGATAGTCCGGCGTCTACGGATTCAGGAGAGCGCGACGCGGCAGAATCGCCGACCGGCTATCTCTCGGCTGATCTGCGAACACAGCGCAAGAATCACTGCTCTTCATCGATCCGGTCCACAGGCATAAGTCTCCGTGTACGGCGTTCGATCGAATTCGCGGTTTGCGGAGATGCATGGGAGGCAACTGTCACTTCCCTGCACTGCTTAAGCCGGGACGGCAATTTCAACTTTAGATTCGCGTTTCAAAGCTCTGAGACGCGCATGGCCGCATCCAGCACAGCTTTGCGCGTCTCTTTTTCGCGCTCGGCCGTCATGCGAACGATCGGAGTGGAAAGGCTGATCGCCGCGACCACTGGACCACTGGCGGGACGCAGGGCCGCGGCATAGCAGATGCCGCCCAGAGTCGATTCCTGGCGGTCGCAGGCGACGCCCGTCCTGCGGATCTGTGCGAATTCGTCGAAGAGCTGCGAGCGATCGGTGATGGTGAACTCGGTGCGCTGCGCGAGACCGTAGACCTCGACAATCTGTTCTGCCAGGGGACGTTCCTGAAAGGCCGTGATGGCCTTGCCCATGGCGCTGCAATGCGGCGGCAGCACACGGCCGATGCGATTCGAGACGTGAATATCGTGAAAGGATTCGATGGAATCGAGAACATGGATACGGTCGTCGAACAGATAGGCCATGCTGGCAGTTTCATTGAATCGCTGAACCAGCCGCTCCAGTTCGGGGCGCACCTTGTCACGCAGCGCGTTGCCTTGTTCGGTAAGCCATCCGAAGCGGAGCTTGGGGGCGAGCTGGTAGGTTCCGTCCACGGCCTGCTTCAGGTAGCCGTGTTTTTCGAGCGTTAACAGGACGCGGAAGAGCGTGGATTCAGGAAGACCCGTGGCAATACCGATCTCCTTGAGCGCCAGCGGCGCCTTGCCGTCAAAACAATCCAGAACGTCGAGCGCGCGGCCAATCGAACGCAGATAATACTGCTCGTTGCCTGCTGCGTCATTGGAGCGGAGCGCCCACTTGGGTATGCGTCGCCGTGTGGCCGTGCGCTGCGTGGTCGAATCGGTCTTTCTCTTCATGAAAGGGCGTTCCTTTGCATAGAGGCGTTCAAAACGCGCGTTGAGACGCTCAAGAAACGTGTTCTTGCAATGTATACACTCCGCGAAGCTTTTGCGCAATAATTTCCATTTTTTAAGATTTAGTTTGACACTCTGAAGTAAGGTGTGTAGAAAAGGCTTTGCCCGGACCTCCTGCACGCAGGAGACTTGCGGGCGCAACGAAGTGAGGAAGTCAATGGATCGCAGAGAGCTGATCAAACTGAGCGCAGGGGCGGTGATGACGGGGTTTGTTTCCGGTGCTGAGGCTGCGCCGTCAGGCACTCAGGGCAGGCCGACGGAGCAATGGGGCGTTTTTGAGATTGCAGCCAATGGACCCGGAGAAAACGCGACTGTGGCCGTCAACCCCTTTGTCGATGTGCAGTTTGGCGCGCGGTTTACCTTTGGCCACCGAACCGTGGAGACGGCCGGATTTTACGACGGCAACGGAATCTACAAGGTGCGATTTTCGCCCGATACGGTGGGCCGCTGGAGCTACGAAACCACGAGCAACATCAAGAACCTTGCCGGCCTCACCGGCGCCTTCGAGTGCACTGCGCCAGCGGCAGGCAATCGCGGCCCCGTCAGCACGGCGCACGAGTTTCACTTTCAATACGCCGACGCAACGCCGTACTTTCCCTTTGGAACGACCTGCTACTCCTACGGCTTCATCGGCGAGCCCTACGCCGGCGAGACACTGAAGAATCTGAAAGAAGCCGGCTTCAACAAGGTGCGCATGTGTTTGCTGCCCAAGCCGCTCGGCAAGTTGCAGCCGGTCGCCATGCCCTTCGAGCAGACCGGCCCAGACTCAGCGCCGGGCACGGTCAACGGTGAGAGCAAGGAAAAATTCGATCTGGTCCGTTTCAATCCAGCTTACTTCCAGCATTTTGAGGCGCGCATTCAGGATCTGATGTCTGCCGGCATTGAAGCCGACGTCATTCTCTTTCATCCCTACGACGCGTGGGGATTCAAAGCCATGGGTCAGGAGGCCGACGACCGCTATCTGCGCTATGCGGTCGCGCGGCTTTCCGCATATCGGAATGTCTGGTGGTCGATCGCCAACGAATTCGACCTTGTGCGCTCGAAGTCGATGGCCGACTGGGACCGCTTTTTTCGCATCGTCCAGGAGTGCGATCCGTACAGCCGTTTGCGCTCGATTCATCACAGCCGCGTGTTTTACGACTACTCCAAACCCTGGTGCACGCACGCCAGCCTGCAAAAGTACGATTTCGAGAGATCCCCGGAACGGCTTGCCGCATGGAACAAGCCCATCATCTACGACGAGATTCAGTACGAAGGCAACATCGCGCGCCGCTGGGGCAACCTCTCGCCGGAAGAGATGACGCATCGCTTCTGGCGAGCCATTGTCTACGGGGTCTACGCAACGCACGGCGAGACCTACATGACGGCAGACGGGAGCCCTGTGTGGTCCGATGCGGGCGAGTTGCATGGAAGCAGTCCCGCGCGCATCACGTTCCTGCGCAAGCTGCTGGAGAAGACTGGCGCCACCGGCCTGATGGCCGCCGAAAATCCTTACTACCTGAACGCCGGAAGCGCCGGCCAGGTGATTCTTTATTACTTCGACTATCACTGCGTGGGCGAGTACGTTTTTCCGCTGCCGCCGAAGGTGAACTTCAAGGCCACGATGATCGATCCGTGGGCGATGACGAAGACCGCGTTGCCCGGAACTTTCAGCGGCAAAAGCAAGATCACGCTCACCGGCAAGCCTTACATGGCCGTACTGTTTGAGAAAGTCTAGGGCCTGACAGCCCGCTTCAGTGGGCGAAAGAACAGATCGCGAATCAATCCGAGGGAAAGCGGCGCCATTCATGCTTTCCCTGAGGAAGTTTCCGACAAAAGAAATTGCGCAACAAGGTTCAACACAGTGAAACATTCAGGGCACTACGCCAGGCGATTTGCGGCCATTCTTTGCGTCGTCATCTTCACGCTTACTACCCACGCCGCGCAGGTTCGCGTGATCAGCGCCAAAGGCGCCACGCCGCGCGAGCTTTACGGCGCACAGAAGCTACGCTCGGCGCTCGCCGAATTGAAGGGCGTTCCGAAGGGCGCACGCGTTGTGGCCGCAGTGCGCAGCGCAGCGGAGCTTAAACACTTCGATCTGCCAGAGTTTTGGCCGCAGGCCGAAGAGGCATTTCTCATCCAGCAGATCGGGAAGACCTGGATCGTCACCGGCTCCGATCCGTCTGGCGTTCTCTACGGCGAACTGGAACTCGCCGACCGCATCCGCGCAGATGGCGCGCTGCCCGCCGGGATTGACGACATGGAGCATCCGGCCGTGAAACTGCGCGGAACCTGCATCGGCATGCAGAAGCAGGAGATCACCTATGAGGGCGCCGAGTACGACTATCCGTACACGCCGCAGAATTTCCCGTTCTTCTACGACAAGGCCGCGTGGATCAAGTATCTCGACATGCTGGCAGAAGAGCGCTACAACACACTCTATCTTTGGAACGGCCATCCCTTCACCAGTCTGCTCAAACTGCCAAAGTATCCCGAGGCGCAGGAAATTCCCACCGCACAACTCGACCAGAACATCGCCATGTTCAAGTGGCTCACGGCCGAAGCCGATCGCCACGGCATCTGGGTACTGCAGGGGTTTTACAACATCCATCTCTCGCACGCATTCGCCCGCGCGCATCATCTTCCGTATCACCTGTCGGCGCCCAATCCCGTGGCCAGCGCTTACACGCGCTATGCGATCTCGGAGTTCGTGCGCGAGTATCCGCACGCCGGCCTGATGATGACGCTCGGCGAGGCGCTCAGCCCTCGCTACGGCGCGGAGTGGCTTACGCAGACCATCATTCCCGGCGTGAAAGACGGCCTGAAGGAACTTGGCATTACCCAGGAGCCGCCGATCGTGGTGCGCGCGCATGCCACCGACATCGACGCTGTAATGAAGGCTGCGCTGCCCCTCTACGCAAACATCGACACCATGTTCAAGTGGAACGGCGAATCGCTCACCTGGACCAACGTGCGCGGCCCGGTGCGTGACCGATTCAAGATGCTCGCCGAATCCTCGAACGTGGCCATCGCCAACATTCATCTACTCTCGAATCTTGAGCCCTTTCGCTGGGGCGATCCGGATTTTGTCCGCCAGACGCTGGCAAACTTCCAGCGCGTCGGCATCGAAGGCCTGCATCTCTATCCGTTGCGCTACTGGGACTGGCCCTACGCGGGCGATAACACCGATCCGCTTTTGCTACAGACCGATCGCGACTGGATCTGGTTTGCTGCCTGGGGCCGTTATGCCTGGAACCCCTATCGCGATCCTGCGAAGGAACATGCCTACTGGGTATCGCGCCTTGCTCAGAAGTACGGCTCAACCGAAGCCGGCGAGAACATTCTCGACGCTTACACACTGGCTGGCCCCTGCCAGCCGCGGCTCTTGCCGCGCATCGGCATCACGGAGGGCAATCGCCAGGCATTCACGCTAGGCATGACCATGCCGCAGTTGATCGATCCGGAGCGCTTCAACCCCGCAGTGACGCTGTGGACAGGAGACGCGCCACCGGGCGAGCGGCTTGCGGACTACGTGGCAGAGGACGTGAAGCACTTGCCGCACCACGGCGAGACGCCGATCGGCGTAAGCGACGCAGCCGTAGACGCTTCGGCGAAGGCTGTTACCGCGGCGCAGGCGGCGGCGCCCTTTGTTGCGAAGAACAGGGCCGAGTACCAGCGATTCGTCAATGACATACGTTCAATCCATCTGCTGATGGAGTTTTATAACGCGAAGACGCGGGCGGCGGAGCAGGTTCTACTCTATGGGTACGATCATGACCGAACGCACCTGAGCCAGGCCGAAACGCTGCTTCAACAGAGCGTCGATCGCTTCCGCGAACTCACGCGGATTGCCGGTCCCGCCTATCGCACCGCGACAGGCATGGAGACTTCGCAGCGCAGGATTCCCTTCCCTGGCGGCATGAATCGGTATCCCAACTGGCAGCAGTGCCTGCCCATGTACGAGAAAGAGCTGGCGACATTCCACAAACGGCTGACGCAGTTGCGCACCGGCGTCAAGATTGAAGAGAACAAGCTGGTCACGCCGCTGCCGCAGGTTGCTTTCACACTTCAACCCGGCGCGGGCGAAGCTTTCACCGTCGAGAAAGGCGCTAGTCTGTTCGCGGGGGCGAAAGCCACAATCGCCAGCCTGGCGCCCGAGCTTGCCGGCATGAGGGGGGTCCGCATTGCGCCCCGCCAAGGCGGAACGCTACGCTTCGATCTGGCGAAACCGGCGCAGATCCTGGTGGGCTTTGCCAGCGACGCGTCGGGCAGCAACTCCGTTCTCGATCCCGAGACCGAGCAGTGGAATCTGGCGATGCTGAACGCCATCGAGGCGCGGAAGATGCCAGCAATGGCCGTGTGGGCCAAGCCACTGCCGGCAGGCGCCAACGAGCTTGACCTCGGCAAAGGACAATACGTGATCCTCGGCTTTATTCCCGACGATTACCACATCGCGCCGCGCGTGAATCTTTTCGAGACGAACAGCGGCGGCCCGCCGAATCTGGACTGGCTCTTCGAGTGAGGATCGCCTTCGTCTGCCGGGTCTCAGCCATCAGACGGCTTCAAGTTCCGCACCCGGTGGCTACGGCTTTTGGCTCTCTGGCGCCGGTGATTGGGATGCGTTGGGCGCGGCATCGTGCCGGGCGAGCAACCGCGCCGCTTCTTCATCTGTAATGTGCAGAAAACTTCCGTGCTTCGAATACGGCGGCAGGGAGGTTTCGGCGGTGATGTCCGTCCAGTGCTTCCAGTCGGTGGTAGCTACCGCTTCATAGCGGGCGCGCGGCGCGCGATAGTGATCGTAGAAAACGATGTACCGTTTGCCAACCTGGATCGCCGATGGACCTTCCGACCAGCTCTCGTTGATCGGCCCGGAGATCCTGCTCCACGGCCCTTCGAGCGCCGGTCCAGTGGCTACACGCTCCTGAAAGGTGAGCGGATCGTAGGTCTGCTGCTTGAAGATGAGTCGATAGGGGCCGGTCTTGCCGTGGAAGATTGTTGCGTCGATGGTGACGTAGCCAGGATCGAAGAAGATCGCCGGTTTCGAGAAGGTGTTGAAGTCCGGTGTCATCGAGAACCAGATGCGGTTGCCCTCGTCAGATCCCTTCATGGAACTTGACCAGATGAGGAGCCACTTCTTCTTTGCTGCATCCCAGTAGGTCTCAGGCGCCCACACGTTGTTGGTTGCGGGAAAATCGGCCATGATGGGTACCTTCTTCTGCGCCGACCACGTGAGAAGATCCGGCGAAGCGGCGTATCCCAGCGAGTTGCCGCGCCAGTTCCACGTCCACACCATGTGAAAGATCCCATCGGGTCCGCGCGTCAGAAACACATCGCGCATCAGCTCGCCGGCTTGTGTGGTTGCGACCCACGGCTGGCCATCGTTGAGCGGTGTGTAGTGGTAGCCGTCGCGGCTCAGCGCGAAATAAATGCCCTGATTGCCCGGCTCCTTGAAGTAGATGAAGAGCCACGCGCCTTTCGCGCTGCCGGCCCGCCGCGGAACCGGAGTGCTGGCGCTTTTCTGCGCCCGCGCAGCAGCGAATGCGGCGCCAGCGGCAATCGCCAACAGCGCCGCAACCACGACTCCAGTCCGCTTGCGTTTCCTGTTCATTGCGCCTCCGCAAACTTCGCGTCAACGAGCGTCTTGCCGCGCCAGTGGGATTCCGCGGTTTGCTTACCCGCCTCATCAAAGAGCCGCCACGTCCAGGCGCCGTCCGGGCCGTAGGTCTTCACCCATTCCTTCGAGCCGTTGGCGCGATAGAAGATCTCGTCCCCGGTCTTGCGGCCAAGATGAAAGTTCGCCGTCCACTGCCGCGCGCCATTTTCAAAGTAGAATGTCTGCGGCCCTTCAAGCAGAATGCGGCCGTCATTGGCGCGCGCTGTTCCCCATTCGGCTTTGATCTTTCCGTTGGGCCACTTCTCGACGTGCTTTGTCACCGGGCCTGCTGATGCGGGCTCGGGCGACTGCGCCGCATCGGGCGCGAGCACCCACGCCTCATTCAGCTCGATCTCGTAATTCACGGTGTTCTTCGATGTGACAATGTGAATCACGCCGTCGGGGCCCTGTGTGGCCGTCACGTAGCCCACTGTGAGAATGTTGGCGGGCAGCCGCTTCTCTTTCCAGGTCTTGCCGTCGTCGCCTGAGAGTGCGACATAAGCGCCGTCCTTGTGAATGTGCTTCTGGCGGTTCGGATTGAAGTCAGCGACAAAGAACAGGCGGCCCGAGGCCAGGCGAATGACGCTGGGCCGCTCACCGCTGAACAGTTCATCGAAGGGCGTGGGCTGCACGCGCCAGGTCTTGCCGCCATCGGAGCTGATTGCAAGCGGCATGTGGCCGTCAATTTCGGAGTTCTTCCCGCCGAAGCCGAGAAGGTCGCCATCTTTCGCGATCACGATCGTCGTATGCCGGCCAGCGGTGCGGCCGCCGGTGTCGTACCATGTTTTGCCGTTGTCGCCTGTGGCCCAAACCACCGAGGCTGCGCTGAGCCCGCCCGCGTCGCGTCCCGTGGAATCCGTGGGAAGATAGATCGTTCCGTCTTTCGCGCGCACCACGGAGTTAATGGGCTGCGAGACATAGCGGCCGATGGGCGCGGTGAAGTGGGGGAACTGAATCGGCGACCACGTCGCGCCGTTGTCGCTTGAAGTGGTGAAAGCGAAGGGGGGCGCGCCGATCAGACGGGGAAAACCGAAGAAGAGCCAGAGATGCCCGCGATCGTTCCAGAAGACCGGCGCGGCGCAGGCTGCATCGGCAAAATAGGGCCAGGGCTCCGGCATGTCCCAGCTCTCGGCGCCGGCGCGGCGGCGCATCACCATGACGGTCTGATCGGGGTCGTCTTCCTTGTTCGGAGTGTTGTAGTACGCAGCGACAACGTCGCCATTCGCAAGCACCTGCACGGCGGAGTTGTGGTAGTTGATGCCGAGCCCGCGCGCGAGACCTACGCGCCAACCCACTTCAGGCATCGATTTTCCATTGAGGTCCGGAAACAGTTCGTGTACGTGATAGAAAGGTTTCGCAGGATTGGGGCCTTTGGTGACATCCACTGGTGTCTGCTTTACATCGGTGAAGAAGAAAAGCTGCGCGCCGGGCGCTGGATGTGGCGTGGGCGCGGGCGCCTCGACCACGCGGAAGCCAATGTTGCCGTTCTTCGATGCGTAACTCGGCGCCATGCTGGCGCGATTGGCCGACCGCATGAAGAACGGCGCGGTCGCAGGATAGATTTCCCCCGATTTAGACTTGCGAAAATCGAGTCCTGCGCCACGCACCACACGAAAATATCCGTGCAGTGGGCCTGTGGGATCTGTCTGCGCGGCCGCGGGGTACGGACCGTACCAATCGGCGACCCACTCCGGCGTGCCCTCGCCCATCACCACGCCCCATGCATTTGCCTGGCCCGGTTTGGGCGGCGTGTCGCCCGTGAAGAACGGAGTTTGCGTGCCCGCGCGCTCGGCGTACTCCCACTCGGCCTCGGTTGGCAGCCGGTAATGTCTGCCGGTCTTCTTCGAGAGCCACGCGCAGAAGGCCGCAGCCTGATCGTAGCTGATGCCGGCAGCGTAATCAGGATAGGCCGCGACGGGTTTGTAAGAGGAATCGAACCGCTGAAATTCCTTGACGGTGACGAGATGAGTGGCGATTGAAAAGGCGTGCGAGATCGTCACGCGATGTGCAGGAACCTCGTCGAAATCACCGTGCGTGGGGCGCGTGGACATGACGCCGAAACCGTTGACGACGGCTGATGAGAGCGCGGCGTTGTCCGCGCCCATCGTGAACGAGCCGGCGGGAATGCGTGTCATGGGGATGGAAGGCGCAGGCTCTGCGAGCAGTGAAACAGAGGCAGCAACAATGGCGAGAAGTGCAATCGATCGAAAGGCGGCGCGCACAGTCAATACTCCTTCTCCAGCGAGAATGTCACTCCGTTGCAGTAAAGTGACAGCGGAATGCTCCAGTATTTTCAACGAGCGGGGCGCGGACGCCCCTGCAGCCGGCCTGGAAACCGGCGCTACGATCGCTTCTTCATGATCCGACCCTTTTGATTTGCATCGTGCTCTCCCACCCTTTCAGCAAAAGCGCGGAAAGGGTACGGTGTGGCAGATCTTTTGGGCCGGATCAGTAATGCGGCAGTTCGGCATCGAGCGGGCCGAGCGTGGCGCGGCTTGCGATCTTTTTCCCGTCGACAAGCAGCATCAATCCGCGGCCGCGGTGATAATGCTTGCCGCTTTCGTCGTACACAATCGCCAGCAGATGGCCGTGATACGGCAGTCCATCCACGGCGAAGTAAGTCCACGTGCCGGGAGGCAGTAGCGGATGAATCACGATCTTCGCATCGGCACGCGGCCACAGTCCGATCAGCCCTGTAATCAACGGATCGGCGAATCCGGAATGATTGTAGTAGTTTCCGCGGCCCACCTGCTTGTGCTTCGCGATCAACATCTCTTTCGCGATCCACTCATCGGTGTCGGCGTCGAGGTCTTCGTCGATCCAATCGATCGTGCGCCCGCTTGCGAGCTTGATGTGCTGCGATAAAACGTAATTTGCGAAGAGCTGATAATACTGCCGATTGCCGATATATGGCTGCGCGGGTCCGTTGAGCAGGCTGGCCAGCGCCAGCAGCGTCTGCGTGGTTGCGTAGGGCCATGAGGGACCGTTCCACGTGCACTGGTCGCTGGATGCGAAGCGGAAGCGCGGACTGCGCCGCTCCGCGGTCGTCGGGCCGTATTTGCCAGCGAAGCCTTGCGGGGCGAAGAGTTGCTTCCATGCCACATCGTGACTCGGTGTGGGCGCGTAATACTCCCACGGTATGTAGCCAATCAGTTCGCGCACACCGGCAAACTTCAGTTGTGTGCCGGAATCCTTGAATTTTTTCTGCTTGCGGATGCCCGAGCCATCCGTGGGTGAAAGGTCTTCATAGAACTGGTCCTTCGGGTTCCAGAGCCTGGTTTCGATGAGGTGCTCGAGTGTGGCAGCCCTGGCATCGTATGCGCCAGCGGTCGCGATTTGCTGCCCGGCGCGCGCGAAGTCCGCAATCGCACGCGCATCGGCCAGCATATAACTATTCAGTGGGGTGCGGTAGCCGTCGCCGCCAATGGATTTCTCCATCGCATCGCGGGTGTCGATCTGCCAGTACAAGCCGATGGCCGGATCGAGATGATCGTCCCACGCCTTGTAATTTGCGATGAGGGCATCGAGCAAGTCCATGCCGAGCTTGGAATCGCCCGTGGCGAGCGCAACCTGACGGACGCTCTCGGCCCAGGGAAAGCTATAAGCGCGCGGCCTGGCGTCGGGTGATGCCCAGAATCTTGCGTAGTCTTCCGCGATCTTGCCATTACGCAGCCAGCGAGCCTCGCCGAGATGAAAGGGCGCGGCATCGGGCAGCACGCCGTTGTAAGGAAGGTCGGGCCGGTTCGTCCACTCGGTAATCAGATACCCGTGGTCCGCCGTATGTTCGATGTGCTTCTCAAACGCGTACCAGCGGAAGTAGTACATCTCCTCGAATTGCTCGTTGGAAGAGTCGAAGAGCGGCACGTTGGCGGCGATCCATGGCCATTCGTCCGCGGGCGCCTGGCCGGTGGCCTCGCGCTCGTCGACGGCAAACTGTGCAACGTAATGGCGATAGTCGCCGGGTTGGAGGACGGCGAATGCCGTCCCGTCAGCCTTGTTCTGCGCAAGCGTTGTGGCGGGAAGCAGCGCAACAGTCAATGCGAATTGGAGAATAGCCTTCATTGAAGCACCAAGGAAAACGTTGTGTACGCTCTCGTAGAGCTCGACCCAGAACAATCGCAGGCCTTCAGTTACCGGCGCCGCGATGGAGGATTTGGCGCGCACTATTCAGCCAGTCTCCCGCAGCCTGCTTGAGACAGGAGATGTCGTTGGCGCAGTACAGAAGATCGACGCCCAGCCCCAGCCACAGTGCGAATTCGTCGGGAGCGCAGGCCGTGGCGATGCACTTGTCGTTGTCGCGCGCGGCTTTGACGATTCTTGCCGCGGCAGCCTGTACATCAGGATGCGAGGTTTGCGAGGGCAGGCCGAGGCTGGCTGCGAGATCTGCCGGGCCGATGAAAAGATCGACATCGGGGACAGCGGCCAACTCGTCGACGCGATCGAGGCCGACGCGGCTTTCAATCTGCGCCATCAGACAAAGGTCGTTATTGATGCTCTGTTGCTGTGCCACGGCGCTCGATGGAATGCTGTAGCGCAGCGCGCGCGAGACGGAAAAGAAGCCACGGCTGCCTGCTGGAGCAAAGCGCGCGTATTCGCGCAGGCTGCGCATCTGCTCCGGCGTTTCGATCATGGGGACGTCGAGAATATCCGGCCCGCACTCGGCGCCCTTGAGCACATTCTCGCGGCGCACGTCGGGAATACGCAGCATGGTCAACATGCCTGTGCCGGCGGCCATACGGCAAAGGTCGGCTGCCTCGGCAAAGGTGATGTGGCCGTGCTCCATCTCGATCCAGATCGCCTGATAGCCGAGATGCGCGCAGATCTCAAGAAAGATGGGGTCATAGAAATAGACGGCAGCGCCGAGAAGGGTTTTACCGCCGTTAGCCTGAACTGCTTGTTTTAAACGATTCATGAAATGTCTCCTGATCAAACGGATTGCAGGCTGGCGCGCTTACGTTCAGCAAGCCAGCCCCAAAGTGTGAGGGTTGAGGAAAGATTCCGCGGCGCGGGATCAATCGCAGCGCAGAGCAGGCCGACGGCCAAAAGCAGAAGATTGCCGACGACGCCGATGGTGTAATCGCTCCACGGGTAGTTGAGGCGATGAAGGTTGAGCATTTTGCCGCCGTCAAAAGTGAGCGTGGCATAAGCGGTGAAGAGCAGATTGGCGGTAATGCCGGCGATGGCGGCAGACCGTCCGGCGCGTGGGGAAATGAATGCGAGCAGAAAGAGTCCAGCCAATCCGCCGGCGACGATTGCAGTAGCGGCATAGTAGAGCGCCAGCGCGGAGCCGTGCGTGGAACTCAGGCGAAGTGCGACCGCGATAGCGAAGAAGCCGCACAAGACAACGGAGACTTTGCCAAAGCGCAGGCGCATGGCGTCCGTGTGGCGGGGGAAGAAGTGCGAGTAGAAGTCCTCGACCAGAATCAGGCCCAGGCAGTTGAGATCGGAGGCGAGCATCGACATGGCCGCGCCAAAGAGCGCCGCGAGAAACAGGCCGGCGACGCCCGTCGGCATCTGCGTCACCATGTAATACGGAAAGACCTGATCGGGGCGTGTGATCGATGCGGGAAGCGACTGGCCCGATAGGCGATAGAAGGCCCAGAGCAGCGAGCCGATCAGCATGAATGCCGTCCACACCGGAAGACAAAGCGATGCTCCCATGGCGATGCCGCGCAATGCGGACCGGTCGGATCGCGCGGCCAGATAACGCTGCACGACTGTCTGGTCGGCCGTGTATTTTTGCAGGTAGAAGAAAAATCCGTAGAGCGCCAGCGTCCAGAATGTGGGCCGCGTGAGGTCGAAGCTCATGCTGCCCAGGCTCAACTTGTGATTTACAGCAAGGAGATGAAACATCTGGCCGGGCCGCGCGTGCGGAGAGACGAGCAGCAGAACGAGCGTAATGACGATTCCGGTCCAGAGCAGAAACCCCTGCACTACGTCAGTCCAGATGACGGCGCGAAGGCCGCCGATGAACGTGTAGAAGATGGTGATCACGCCCAGGCCCACAATGAGAAATGTGATGGACCAGCCCGTGAAGCCTGTGACAGCGAGCGCGAGCAGGTAAAACACGAAGCCCATCTTGGCAAAGTGACCGGCGGCAAAGGCGAAGGAGGAGTACATACGCACGGTGGGCCCGAATCGCTTGCCGAAGTACTCGTACACCGACATCGATACGACGTGGCGAAAGAAAGGCACGACCACTGGACCGATCGAAAGAATCACGACGACAAAGAGAATGCCGGGAACAAGCAGATTCCAGTCGCTCGCGTAAGCAGCGCCTGGGTAGGCGATGAAGGTAACGCTGGTGATGATGGTCGCCAGCAGCGAAAGCCCCGCTGCCCAGCCGGGGACGGAGCGTCCGGCAACGAAGTAGGCGTCGGTGGTCCGCTGGCGTCCGGCGACACGAATGCCAATACCGACAAGAACGATCATGTAGGCGGCAATGACGAGCGTGTCGGCGAGGTGCATCTTAGCGGGCGCCTCCAGACTTTGCGGAATCATTCGCCGCGCCAGCCAGAGCGAGCTTACCCTCGGCCATGCTGACGGCAAGGCGCATGGCGGCCTTCATATTGGTGGCGTCTGCCTGGTTGCGGCCAGCGATATCGAAGGCGGTACCGTGATCGACCGATGTGCGAATGATGGGCAGGCCAAGCGAAACATTGACTCCGCCAGTGAAATCGATGAGCTTCATCGGAATGTGTCCCTGGTCGTGATACATGGCGACGACGAGATCGAATTCCCCGCGCAGGGCACGGACAAAAACGGTGTCGGGCGAGTGCGGACCCGAGCATTCGATGCCCCTGGCGCGCGCCTCTTCGATCGCTGGTGCGATGATGGCGGCGTCTTCAGCGCCGAAGAGTCCATGTTCGCCGGCATGTGGATTGAGTCCGCAGACAGCGACGCGCGGCGCGCGGCGACGCATCCAGAGGAGCGCATTGTTGCCAAGCTGAATGGTTTCGACGATGCGCGCGCGATCGAGATGGCAGGCCTCTGCGAGAGAAATGTGCGTACTGACGTGAATCGTCGCCAGCTTCTCCGAGTAAAGCAACATGCGTGGCTCAAGCGCGCCAGTCAGCTCGGCGATGTATTCGGTGTGGCCCGTGAAGGCGCGCCCCGAAAGTGTGACGGCTTCCTTGTTGAGCGGCGCGGTGACCATGGCGTCTGCTTCGCCGCTCATGCAGAGCGCGACGGCGCGCCGCACATAAGCAATCGCTGCCACACCGTACTCTGCGCGCAACTGGCTGAAGGTAACTTCGTGATCGGGCGGCAGCGTGCCCGTATCAACCAGCGTGCAGGGCAGAGTCGATGGGTTGACGCCACAAAGACGCCCTGCGGCGTTGAGCACCGCGGAGTCGGCAATCAAAATCCAATGGGCGAGCGAAGCCACGGTCTCATCGTGGAGTGCTTTGAGAACAATCTCGGGACCAACGCCGGCCGGGTCTCCGATGCTGATGGCAATGCGTATCACTCTGCTCATGCTTGACCTCGAAGCACCGCGAGAATTTCCTTGAGGGTCGTGGGCGTGCCGAACCCGCCGGATTTCGTGATCACGACGCACCCTTCGGCGATGCCGCCCTGTACCGTGCCCCATGGAATTCCAGGCGCACACTCTCCCTGGAGAATAAAAGAATGTGCGCCGAGTGTGCCGGCTGCAAGTTGCGCGGTGTCGCCGCCAGTCAGAATCAGCGCCTGTGGCGAAAGCGCGTGGAACGCTTGCAGAATGCGCGCACGATCGCGCTGGCTATGCTGAATACGCAGAACCTTCACGGCGTGCGAAACTGTGCGATCGAGGTTTTTAAGCTGCAGCTTGGTGACTGGATGGCCCGAGCCGGCAACAATCAAAGTGCGCTCGGCCGACGGTGGCGCCGCTTGCCGCTTGTGCCGGGTGCGGCAACTGGCGATTGCCTGCGCCAGGCCTGCCGAGCCGGCAAACAGGAGACAGGGAAGGTTTTCCGCATTGCGGACCAGCGATTGCAGATCCGATTGCGTGGAACTGTCGCACAAGAGCACGGGTCTGCCGGCGCCGAGCGATGCAACAAGCTCTTCGGGACGGGAGACGAGTTGAATGAGACCTCTCGCACGGGGTGGAAAGAGGCTAACGAGATCGATCTCTCGACGCTGGCCGGCGGCGTCCCGAATCCGCAGAATGCCGTCACGCACCGTGCGCCCCATGGCCGGAAATGCAGGAGCCAGCAGAACGGCGCGGGAGCCAAAGCCACGATACGCCGCCAGAATCTCCGCGGCGAAAGGGCCACGCGCCGCGGAATCGATCTTCTTGAACAAGAGCGCATGGGGAGCAGACGCGAGTTTCTCGGCAGTGCGCTTGACAATGCGCGACGCCCTCGCCGGCAAGAACAAGCGGGATTCTGTGTTGAATGCCTGCACCGGCTCTGCTGCGGAAAATTGCGCAGTGGCGCCAAGCCAGACGCGCACCGCGAGGTTCACGCGAAGAAAAGCCGCCGCCGAGTCGCAGGCGCCCGTCAGATCGTCGGCCACTATATATGTGCGCTCGTATACACGCTCGGGAAGCGGAGGGACAGACGGCGCTGATTTACACAGCGGATTGGCGGTAGCGGTATGCATTGAATGACCGTGTCTTTATTTTCGAGAGTATACGATTATTTTCTAATTTTCGAAACAGGGATTTTCAGACTCGTCTCCAGCGCTGCTGCCTGGAGTCGAAGTGGGCGAGAAGCAGTCATTGACAGCGGGGGATGGATTTGCCGTTTCATCGCTTGTCTGGCGGTGAATTTGAACACAGCATGACGAATAGAACCTTCTTTGCCGCATGATGCTAGTGCGTGCGGGCCCCTTTGGCGCTTCGGCCACGAGCCTGAAAGTTTGGTCTGCAGCGGCGCCTTCGGCTGCCAAGCAAAGCGATTTGACAGTAGGGCAGAAAAAGAATTGGGGACGGCGGTCAGGTGGCCTCCGTCCCCTATGTTGCCTGCGTAACTGCGGTTAGAAGGTTATCCTTCCGGAGAACTCCGTCTCGCGAGGATCGCCGGCGCCGACGACCTGGCCGAAGCTTCCGGTCAGGCCGGTCCACGTTGGCTGCATGATTGTGTTCGGATGGTTGAAGACATTGAACGCTTCAATCCGCAGTTTGAAGCCGATGCGTTCGGTGATGGGGAAGTTCTTGTCGAGCGCGACATTGAAGCTGATCTCTCTCGGATCGCGAATCGTACCAGCCTTGGCGTTACCGAATTCACCCCAGGCAGGCGCCTGAAAGGAGGTCGGACTCCAATAGGCCGCGTGTCCGAGGTTGGTTTTGCCATCTCCGAGACGCTTCACGGAGCCAATCTGGTTGGGGTGCGTCGCCAAGCCGATCGAACTCACCGAGAGACCCGGATAGACGGCCAAGCCGCTCTCCAGAACCGCCAGGCCCGAAGTGCCCCAACCGGAGAGAATCTCGCGCGCCAGCACGTTGCTCGATGTGCGGAAGAACGGCATCTCGTAGACCCATGCCGACGTGAACACCTGAGGGCGATCATAGTCGGGTTTACCGTAGTCGAGCATCTCATCGCGCGGGTTTTGGAAACTCCCCGACTGATCATATCCAACGCCGGTTCCGTTGGCTCCTGGATTCGAAGGCTGCACATCTTCGAGCGCCTTGCTCCAGGTATAGGCCGCGTTGAGGGTCAAGTCCCGATGCTTCCATACCAGCCCGGTTTGAAGTCCGTTGTAGTTGGCGATGCCTCCGTTGTTGGTTCCACTGATGCTGCCATAACCGGGATAGGGCCCGTAGTAGAGAGTCGATCAAAGCGTTGGGGTCCATGTCGAACAGACCGTCAATTGAATAACTTGTCTTTTCGATTGAAGTGCCACCCACAATGATTTCAGTTTGTCCCAGATAGCCGCCCTCGCCGTAATTTGGCAGAGCATTGGCTCCGCTGGCCGCGCTCACGCCGGGCACAATCAGCGCCAGCGTCTGGAAGTTGCGCCCGTTGAGCATCAAGTTGGCAACTTCTTTTTCTGAGACCGTGCCACCCAGTTCCGCGCTTTCGGTTTGCACGGCAACCGCATCCGCTTCTACGGTCACGGTCGCCGCTGCCGCGCCCACCTGCAGTTTCAAATCGACGCCGCGGCGCTGGCTTGGATCGAGGTGAATGTCTTTCACGATCTGGCTCTCGAACCCGGTTTTACTGGTGCGTATGGAGTAATTGCCCGGCGCCAGCGACTCAGCGTCGTAGAACCCGGAGCCGTTACTTGTTTCCGTCGCCGAGACCCCCGTTGCCTGGTTGGTGACGATGACCTGAACTCCTGGCACCACCGCCCCGGTGGGATCGGTCACAGTACCGGTGATTGAACAACTTGTCGCGTTCTGCGCGTGCAGCCACGCGGCCATGCAGAATAACCCGAGGGTCGCAACCCATCGTATTGCACTTCGCTGTTGATGAACTCTCATTGAGGCCTCCTTCCGATTCTTGTCCGCTCTCACTGTCTGCTGACACGAGAGCCTTGCCTTGCTGTTGTGGTGGGAACGTTACGAGACCCTCAATTTCGGTGTCAACGAGAAACCATCGATTTCCCAGAGCGCAAAAGAGAAGATGTGGTCTGGCAGAACCGCAAGTCGGACCGCTCGAAAGATTTCTGCCAAGCAATCCGCAAAGCGGAACATTTTCAAAAGCCTTCCGAGGGCGAATTGCGCGGGTTTTACGGTGCGGTTATCGCGCCTCTCCTTTGAGGAACCACCTGCGCCAGATCGTGCGGAGTGGGCATAAACACTTGGGTAAATTCGACTCGATCGTAAAACAACCACTGCATCCTGAGCGACCTGCAATTCAGTTTCAGGGTTGCCGCGAATGGCAATCCGACCGCAAATCGCACTGATGCGGCGCTTGGGGTGCATTTTCTTCGAATTGCCCAGGACATCTAGTTTCCGCAGTGTCGCGCGCTGCCTTCCGGTTCCAAAATTCGGAACGTCCATGCCGGCTCGTTCGGGGGCTGCGCAGGCAGCGCGATGTGCAGCCCATCGGCATCCTGATGCCATGACAGTTTTTCATCTGAACCCAGCAGTTTCACTCCACAGACTGGCCCCTTGAGATATGGCAGGCCGCTCGCCAGTGAGCGAATGCGCAGTTCTCCGTTTTCCGGCCAGCCCAGCGCGATGGCGTAGAGCGCGCCGTCGTGCGTGGTGAAGCGAATGTCCCGTGCGGTGAATTGCTGTTCGTCAGAGTGCTTTGAAGTTCCTTTGACCTTTGTCGGACCTTCACCGTAAACCAGCCACGGGCGCGATCCGTAGATCGCCTCGCCGTTCGTCTTGAGCCACGCACCCATCTGGAGCAGAATCGTGCGTGCCTGCTCGGGGATGGTTCCATCGGATTTCGGGCCCACGTTCAGCAGCAGATTGCCGTTCTTGCTCACCACGTCGACCAATTCGTCGATGAGCGATTTGGCTCCGCGGTACTCGTTGTTGTTTACGTATCCCCAGGAATGAATGCTGATTGAAGTATCGGTCTGCCACGGCAACAGACGAACCGTGTCGAGTTTACCGCGCTCGATGTCGAGGGTTGCGGCGTTCTCGGGGAAATCGTAGCCTTTGTAGGTGAGCACCACGCCCTGATGGCGGCGCGCCGCTTCGTCGTAGTAATAGGCAGCGAAGCGTTGCAAGTAGGGCTGAAACGCGGGCTGACCAATCCACCAGTCAAAGTAAAGAAAGTCGGGATGGTACTTCGTGACCAGTTCCGAACTGCGCGCCAGCCAGTCGTCGAGGAATGCCTTGTTGGGCGGCAGCCACCGTTCCAGGTGATCCGGGTCCGGTTCTTTCGAGTCGTTTTCGCCAGGCAGCGCCATCGGTTCCGCCGGACCGTAGAGGCCGGCGTAGCGCGGGTCGCGCACATCGGAGTCAAATTTCATTCCGCCGTCGTACCACCACCAGTGCTCGGCGCGATGCGACGAAACGCCGAAGTGCAGGCCATGGCGCCGCGTGGCCGCCTCCAATTCACCAACCACATCGCGCCTGGGCCCCATCTTCGCGGCATCCCAATCGGTGACGCCGGAGTTGTACATGGCAAAGCCGTCGCAGTGCTCGGCCACCGGCACCACATAGCGTGCGCCAGCCGCGGTAAACAGGTCGAGCCACGCGTTGGGGTCGAAGCGTTCGGCACGGAACATGGGAATGAAATCCTTATAGCCGAATTTGGACTGCGGACCGTAGGTCGCGACTTGGTGCTTGAACGCCGCATTGCCCTGGACGTACATATTGCGCGAGTACCATTCGTTTCCGAATGCCGGAACGGAATACACGCCCCAGTGAATGAAAATGCCGAACTTTGCGTCGCGAAACCACTCTGGGGTGCGATAGCCTGCAAGCGAATCCCAGTTGGCGCGGAAAGGTCCGTTGCGTGTTCCCGCGCTCACGCGCGCAAGCTGTTGCTCAACTTTCATCTGGGTTTGCTGCGGACGCGCGGCATGGGCGAGAGCGGCCAGAAGAAATGCTGCAATGAGAAGATCCCTGCGGCGGATGCGGCGATTGCGATTCATGCCATTCAAGCTAGCAGATGCAACGCCGTTTGAGGATTGCGTTCTGAGGCCCGCGTGCTGTATCACGGGGCTGATGGATTCTTCGGCAAAGCTTCTAAAGCATTCTTTGGCTTGCGGGCGCGGATTCCTCTGCGTCTCGGCTGTCTGGCTTGCCGGTTCGCTCGCGGCTGCCGCTGCGCATGCAACCGCTTCGCATTTGCGGCCTCCGTTCAGCCTGCGCTGCAACGGCGTGAGCCAGCCGCTGGCCGTCGCCGATGCGTACCCCGGGCTTTCCTGGCAACTGGCGGCCTCGTCGCCGGCGCTTCACTCCGTAATCCAGTCTGCCTATCGCATCCAGGTGACAGCGGACTCCCATGGTACTCGCTCGCCGCGCAGGATTCTCTGGGACAGCGGCAAGGTTTCGAGCAGCGCCACGTTTGGGGTCACCTACGACGGACCCGCACTTGAGACGGGCCATGAATACACATGGCGCGTCGAAGTGTGGGACGAGCAGCGCCATGCGAGCGGCTGGAGCGATGCCAGCCATTGGACCGAGGCTCCGGTGTGGCGCGCCGCATGGATCGCCGAGCCTCCCGCCGATGCCGCCAGCAACGAACCGCTTCCACTCTTTCGCAAGACCTTTACCTTGCCGCATCCCGTGGCGCGTGCATGGCTCTATGCATCCGGCCTCGGGCAGGACGAGCTCAGACTCAATGGCCGCAAAGTGGGCAACGACGAGCTCACGCCGGGCTGGAGCGACTATCGCAAAACCGTTTACTACGACGCATGGGATGTGACTTCGCTTTTGCGCACGGGGCCGAACGCAATCGGAGTCATGCTTGGCAACGGCATGTATCGCGTGCTGAAGACGCCTCACCGCTTTACGAAGTTTGTGGGCAGTTTCGGCGAGTTGAAGTGCACCGTACAGCTCCACATCGAATTCAACGACGGCACTTCGACCGAGATCCTCAGCGACGGCTCCTGGAAGACAGCGCCCGGGCCGATCACATTTTCGTCGACGTACGGCGGCGAGGACTATGATGCGCTGCTCGAGCCGCGGGGATGGGACCGCGCGGGCTTTGATGACGGCCATTGGCGCGGGGTTTCCGTGGTTGACGGCCCCGGCGGCGCACTCATGCCGGAGATTGCCCCGCCCATTCGCGTGATGCGCACCTACGCGCCTGTCAAGGTGACGCACCCGAAGCCGGGCGTGGCAGTCTACGACCTGGGGCAGAACTTCGCCGGCTGGCCGGAGATTACCGTAGCGGGAAAAGCCGGCGCCACCGTGAAGCTGATTCCCGGCGAACTGCTCGACAAAAACGGACTTGCCTGGCAGCGCAGTTCGGGCGGCCCGCAGTGGTTTTCGTACACGCTCCGCGGCAGCTCAGGCAAGAGCGCGGAAACCTGGCACCCGCGCTTCAGCTACTACGGTTTCCGCTACGTGCAGGTGGAGACCTCGCCGGAAGACAGCGCGCGGATTGTGAGCCTGCGCGGTGAAGCGGTGCACTCGACCTCCGAGCCGGTGGGCGAGTTTACCTCGTCGGATGAAATGCTCAATCGCATCCACGTGTTGATTCTCCGCGCCATTGAAAACAACTCGATGAGCCTCTTTACCGACTGCCCGCACCGCGAAAAACTCGGTTGGCTGGAAGAGACGCACTTGATGGCGCCGTCGCTGCTCTACGACTTCGACTTTGCGGGACTCTATGCGGCCACCGCGCGCAACATCGCCGACGTACAGCGCAGGAGCGGTCCGGAGGCAGGCATGGTGCCGACGATCGCGCCGCAGTATGTGGTCTTCCCGCTGAAGTTCGCCATCTTCAATGATTCGCCCGAATGGGGCAGCGCCGCGGTACTTGCGCCGTGGCAAGTCTACGAGCGCACCGGCGATCGCGGATTCCTGGCGGCGCAGTACGGCGTGATGCGGGCGTATGCTGCGTATCTCGGCTCGCGAGCGCACAATGGCATTATTGACTACGGTCTCGGCGACTGGTTCGATATCGGGCCGGGCGATCCCGGAGTCTCCAAGCTGACAACGGCGGGGGTGACAGGAACCGCGATCTACTATCAGGACTTGAAGGCTCTGGAAGATACCGCCGCAGTGCTGGGGCGAAACGAAGATCGTCAGGAATATGCAGCGCAGGCGACGCGCGTCCGTGAAACCTTCAATGCAAGATTCTTCGATGCTGCGCACCGCCTCTACGACAAAGGCAGCCAGACGGCGCAGGCCATGCCGCTTGCATTAGGCATGGTTCCCGAGGACCAGCGGGCGGCTGTGCTGGAGGCGCTGGTCAAGGACATTCGCGCGCACCAGAATCACACGACGTGCGGCGAGGTGGGCTTCCACTACGAGGTGGAGGCACTGCTTGCGGGAGGACGCTCCGATGTTCTCTTCGACATGCTCGAGCGCACCGACGCACCCAGCTACGGCTATATCCTCTCGCAGGGCGCCACGTCGCTCACCGAGGCATGGGACGGCGGCCACTCGCAGGACCATTTCATGCTCGGCAGCGCGGAGGAGTGGTTTTATCGCGGGCTGGCTGGCATCAACGTCGATCTCGCGCATAAGGGCGCATCGCGGCTGGTGCTGCATCCGAACGTGGTGGGAAACATCGCCTGGGCGCGCGGCAGATACCTGTCGGCACTTGGTCCTGTCACGAGCGAATGGCATCGCGGAACAACTGCGACAATTTACAACTTCACCGTGCCGGCGAACGCGACCGCGATCATCGAGATTGATGCGCAGGCCGCTCAATCAGCGACGGTGAACGGCACTCCAGCGTCTCAGGCAGCGGGCGTTCTTGAAGCGCGCATCGAAGGCCCAAGGCTCGTCATAACGGTCGGGTCAGGAAGATACCAAGTGCGCGCCGCGAGTCCAGTGCGATAATGCGGGACTCGCGAACCTTTCACCATGGCTTGGACCGTGCCACCGAGATGCCGCGAACATCGTGCGGCCATTTGCCCGAAACGGCGCAATAGAAGTGATAAAGCGCTCCATCGTGAAAGATCACGCACGGCTTGTGTGCGTAGTCCTCATCGACCGTACCCGGCGCGCCCCGGTCGATGATGATCTCGTGGACTTTCTCGAAGTGATAGGGATCGCGTCCCAGAGCCAGTAACTCACGGGCAACGCCGCGGCGGTCGAGGCCGAAGTAATACATCCCCCAGAGTTTCTTGTATTGCACGACGAATGGGTTGCTGGCGAAGCGCGCGTCCCAGGAGCCGGGCCCGCCGTTCGGCAGAATCGGGTTGCCCGCGTAGCGCGCCCATTGCTTCAGATCGCGCGAAGTGGCCACTCCTGTTTGTTCGTGCCAGCCGCCGCCTTTGCTCTTCGGCAGTGTGTCGGTCTTGGCGTTGTAGTAGAGATAAAAGACGCCATTCTTTTCGATGAGGTTGGGCCGGTAGAGGCCGCCGTGCTCCCACGACGCGCCGTCATTGGGAAACAGAATCGGATCGGTCAGCTCCCAGTGCAGCAGATCGCTGCTCCACGCAAGGCCGATCACCGCGGCGCCTGCCTCATAGCCCGCGTTGGGATACGCATTCCACGCGCCCAGGTAGCGGCCGTTGATTTTTTTAAGCTTTCCCTTGGACGTCAGACCGTCTTCCCGCAGAAGACAACTGAGCGCAATGTTGTAACGCGTGTAATTCGAGTTGGGATCGCGCCGGACCACGCAGGCCACGCGTTCCCAGTTCACCAGATCGGAGGATTTAGCCAATCCCGTCTGGTAGCCCGTGCCGTCGAAGCCGATGTAGAGCATGTGGAACGCGCCCTCGTGCAGAAAGACAAAGGGGTCGTCGACTGACTTTGAGTCGAATGCGCCGGAACTGTTCGAGGCAGCGAGCACGAGTTTCCCGTACTTGTACGGTGTGCGAAAGGGAGCGATCTCGGCGTTGCTGAACGTCTCGGCGAAAAGATTGCTGCCGCGAAGAAGCGGACCGCCCGCCAGCGATGCGGCCAAACCAGAGGCAAATTTTCTGCGTGTAAGCGATACAGTCATTCAACGAGTCCTCGATCTGCAATTTCTTAGCGTTCGCCGTCTTTCACATCGGTCTCCAGCACGGCCACGCCTTGCGGTCCGAGGTCGATGCTTGTCACACGGCCATTGCCATGAAGCACGTCGCTCATTGCAGCCGGCAGCGCGACGTAAGCCTCAGCGGAGCCATGGTTGATGAGCACAAAAACCGTGTGGCTGGCCGTGGTGCGGCGGCAAACTTCCACGCCTGCCGGCACTTGAGGAAACTCCGCCTGGAGGTGTGCTTCGTTCGTTGCCCAAGCCACCACCTTGCGCATCAGCTCCGGATCAAGCACCGCGCCCAGATACGTGATGCTGCCTTTGCCTGCGCGGCGCGCGATCATCGCCGGTTGGCCATCGAGCCAGCCGTTGGACTTGCCGTAACGCAGGAGAACGCTTGTGTCCGGTGCGCTCGTTGAGAGCTGCTCGGCCCAGAGCGATGCAGAGCCGGAACCGAAGATCCCGCCCACGGGCACGGCGCGATCGAGCGCGTAATACTGCTCCACGCGCCCACCAAGCGGCGCGACCAGCGGACCGGGCTGCCGCTCGGTGTTGAGAGCGTTGTGCTCGTCCTTCATCCCGGATCGCGGTCCAAGCACAAGATGGCCGCCCTGCCGCGCATAGGCGAGCAGGTGCGTGGCGAGGTCTTTCGAGATGACATTCAAGCTCGGCGCGAAAACCAGCTTGTAGCCGTCGAGCGGCGCGTCTGCGCTCACAATGTCGACCGTCAACTGTTCGTCGCGCAGCGGGCGGTAGTAGCCGAGCAAAACCTTAAGCTGGTCGTAGTTCCTGTTGTGCGGCTGAAAGTCGATGGCCCAGCGGCTGTCGTAACTCACCAGCAGCGCAACTTGCGCCGCTGGTTTTGTTCCCTTGAGCGCAGAGGCAGCACGCTCGAACTCGCTGCCGATGCTGCCGATCTCCGCGTAGATAGGCAGCGGGGCGCCGTCGGGTCCAACAATTGCGCCGTGGTACTGTTCCTGGCCGTTGAGCGCGTCGCGCCACTGCCAATAGAGTACGGCATCGGCGCCGTGACCTACGGCCTGCCAGGCCATGGCGCGGGTCTCGCCGCGATCAAGCGTGGTGTTCACCGGCGCCCAGTTCACCGACCCGGGCTGTGTCTCCATCACCCAGAAGTTCTTCCGCTTCCAGCCGCGCACGAAGTCGTGCATGGCGGCATTGCGAGCTACATCCAAGTGTCCTTCGCCCACGTAGTCGTCCCACGAGGCCAGGTCAAGTGGGCGCGTAATTTCGTAATGATCCCAGTTATCGCTCCAGCCCAGTCCGCCAATGTTGGTGGTGATGAACTGGCGCGGGCTGGCGTACTTGCGAATTACGTCGATCTGCACCTGCTGGAAGTCGCGCCATGTGTCGCTGACAAAGCGGCGGTGATCGAGCAGCAGGCCTGGGTTGCCGGCTCCGCTGGGCAGGGGGGTCTCGTCCCAGCGATCGTAGGTCTGACTCCAGTAGGCGGTTGTCCAGTCACGATTCAGCGCGTCGAGCGTTTTGTATTTTCGCCGGAGCCACTCCTGGAACTGGCGGCGTGTTGCGGCGTCGAAGGATTCATCCGTGTACTCGTTGCCGATCTGCCAGCCGATTACGTCAGGATCGTGCCCGAAGCGGCGCGCAAGCTGCTCGGCTACGCCCGAGCAGAACTTGCGATACTCGGGGCTCGCATAGTTGAACTGGCGCCGGCTGCCGTGTTCCGCAGTGCGGCCTGAGGCGTCTACGCGCAGAGTTTCGGGATGCGCTACGGTGAGCCAGGCCGGCGGGGCATCGGTGGGGGTGCCGATCACAACCTGGATGTGGTGTTTTTCCGCGAGACGGACCGCACGCTCCAGCCAGTCAAGATCGTAATGGCCCTCCGCTGGCTCCAGTGTGCTCCAGGCAAACTCGCCCACTCGCACTACGCGCAAGTGCGCGTCCTCCATGAGTTGCAGGTCGGCGTTCCAGCGCGACTCCGGCCACTGCTCGGGATACCACGCTGCTCCCATCAGCAGCGCCGGCGTAGATCCATGATTACTTTGCGCGATGGCGGCGCCGTGCGTGCAGCAAAGCGCGGCAAGCGTAAGCGCCAGCCATGTGGTTCGCGTCCTGCGTTTTAAAGTGCCTGTGCCGTTTGCCACTCGTTTTCTCATTCGAGGTTTTTTGTATCACAGGAGGCACTCCAGCGAGCCTGACGGACGCTCGATGGTGTTCCGCTTTCCGGAATCTCAGCCCAGCCGCCTTGTCGTGGTTCGCAGGTACTGATGGAAATACGCTAAGGTGAGGAGCGCACCAATTCCGGCTCGATGTGCTGGCAGAGATCCCGGTATGATTCCCATCAGGAACTTGATGCCGGAATGAGCCCGCCGCGTAGAAAGGTAAAGACGTTGTCGACTCCAACCGCACCAACCCTTGCACTCATTCATACCAGTCCTACGCTTGCGCCTGGTTTCACTAAACTCTGCCACCACCACATCCCCGAGGCCAAAGTTTTCCATATGGTGGATGAAAGTCTGATTCAGGACACGATCAAGGCCGGCAGTCTGCGAAGAATCACCATCCGCCGGCTGGTCGAGCAGATCGCCTCGGCCGAAGCGGCTGGAGCAGACGCGGTGCTGGTGACGTGTTCTTCCATCGGCCCCGGCGCATCCGTGGCGCAGCAGCTTTTTGACGTACCCGTGTTGCGCATCGACGAAGCGATGGCAGAAAAGGCAGTACGACAGGCGCAAACCATCGGCGTACTGGCCACGCTGCGGACCACACTCGACCCCACTACGGCGCTGCTGCATGAAAAGGCCGCTAAAGCAGGCCGGAAAGTGAAGCTGGTAGAGTGTCTGTGCGAGGATGCATTTCCCGCTGTGCTCGCAGGTGACACCGCAACCCACGATCGCCTGCTGGCAAAGGCCCTCGTGGAAGATTTGAAAGGGGTGGACCTGATCGTGCTTGCGCAGGCTTCCATGGCGCGTGTTTTGACCACGCTTGCGCCCAATGCAGTGCATGCGCCCGTGATCTCCAGCCCGGAACTTGCCGTGTTGAGCGCGCGCAAGGCTCTGAATCTGCCGCAATTGGCGAGGGCCGGCGCTTGAAGCAGCGCTATAAGGTTCTCGGCCTGCTCGGCCTGCTTTCCGTTCTCACATTCCTTGACCGCCTTGCCATTGCTGTCGCTGGTCCCGCGATTCAGGCTGATCTGCACATTCAGCCGCAGCAGTGGGGCTGGATCCTGAGCGCCTACGTCCTCGCCAACGGGATCTTCGAGGTACCGTCAGGGGCTATGGGCGACCGCCGTGGACAGCGCGGCGAGATGACGCGCATCGTTACATGGTGGTCGAGCTTCAACGCGATCACCGGCTGGTGCCGCGGGTTCTGGCAGTTATGCGCGTCGCGCTTTTTCTTCGGCCTGGGCGCGGCGGGCGCGTATCCCAACATCGCCGGAGTCATTGCGCGCTGGTTCCCGGCACGGGAGCGCGCGCGCTGCCAGGGCCTGGTGTGGGCCGCAAGCCGCCTGGGCGGAGCGCTGGCGCCGCTGCTGATCGTTCCAGTCGTGCATTTCTTCGGTTGGCGCACCGCCTTTCGCTTGCTGTCATTGGCGGGATTCTTGTGGGCTGCGGTCTGGTGGTTCCGTTTTCGCAACCTTCCACAAGACGACCCTTCGGTGACAGCCGCAGAGCTGGAGGAAATCGGCGAAACCCGCGCGCTGCATCATGACTCTTCCGTGCCATGGCGGAGTCTTTTCCGTTCGCGCGCGCTCTGGCTCATTGTTCTTGCCTACGGTTGCTATGGATGTGGAAGCTGGTTCTACTTCTCATGGTTTCCCACGTGGATGGTACATACGGCCGGCTTTTCGCTGAACGGTGTACTGTTCGCTTCCTTACCATTTCTTGTTGGGCTGGCCGCGAATCTTGCCGGAGGCCAGCTCGGCGACCGCCTGACGTTACGATGGGGCGCTCGCCTCGCTTTGCGCTGGATCCCCGCAGTGTGTCTCGTGGTGACGGCGATGCTGCTCATCGCCATGTCAATCTTTCACGGCAAAGTTGCGGTGGTTGTGCTTTCGAGCCTCGGCTTCGGCGCGATGGACCTGATGCTGCCCTCGGCCTGGGCCTTATGCCTGGCGATTGGCGGCCGCCTGAGCGGGACCGCGACGGGCATGATGAACACAGCGGGCCAGGCAGGCGGATTTCTCTGCACCGTTCTCTTCGGCTACATCGTGCATGCCACCGGAAGCTATAACCTTCCGCTGTGGTTCATCGCCGCCATGGTGTTTACGAGCGCCATCATTTTTACACGCATCGACTGCACGCAATGCGCCGATGCGGCGTAGGCACGCAAGAGAGCGCATCTTTGGCTTGCGCCAACAGTTGATGTTCCGGGTGGCGATTGTTGGATGCGGAACACCAAGATGGCGCGGGACGAATGAAATCGCCCTGAGATTCGGGCCTCTATCTTGCAGTGCGGCCATCGCGCACGCTCGCGAAAAAGTCATCGGGCCCCATCTGACCGCCCTTGAGCGCGAGTTCGAGTCCGTCGAGCTCCGATTTCGCGCTGCTTCGACACAACGGCACACCGGCAACGAGCGGCGCGGCAAAGGTCAGCGCATCGAGTCCCAACTGCTTCACGGAATGAGTGGCCGTGTCGCCGCCGGCAATCACAATCCGGCGCACGCCGCTGGAGAGAACGAGGTCGCGCAAGAGGGCGCCGAGAGCAATGCCGAACTTCTCGCCGTGCATCTCGTCTTGAACCTGCGGGCCCAGCGCCGTGTAGAGCACAGCACTGCGTCCGCTCGCGAGCGCGGTGCGAGCCTTTGCGGCTTCGGCTTTCCACGGTCCCGCGCCTGCAAGACGCCACGCCGCAAAGCCCATCTGCTTCGCGCGGTGAATCTGACGCGCCGTTACGGGCGAGCAGCTTCCACTCAGCACGAGGAGCCGGTCGACAGCCCGCGGAGGATCGAGCGCACGCGCCGCACCGGTCAATCCCGCCTTGCGCCAATGATGCAGGAGCCCGTGCGTGAGTCCAGAGCTACCTACGGCAAACACGGGCCGCTCCAGCGCGCGTTGCCAAAGGATCTGCGCAGTCTCGTCGACCATTGCGCCGGAGAATCCATCGAAGACCACCGCTCCGGCGTGCGCATCCACCTGGCTTTGCCAGCACCTTTGTGCAGTGCGCGACTGAAAGGCCGTCAGATCGACCAGGCCTATCCGGAGTTTGGTCTGCCGCGCAAGGTGCAGGCGGAGATCGGCCTCTGTCATCGGCGTCACGGGATGCTGCCGCATGGTTGGATGGCGGTCGATGCGGTACACCGCATCACCTGCCGAGGCGAAAAGATTGCCAAAAGCCACGGCGCGGCCCAGGTGCGGCGCTCCCACAACCACCGGAACCGTCTCCGAGCGAAACACGGCGCGGCCGATCTCCATGGCGCGGCCGATGCTGCCCACGCGCGGCGAGCTGTCGAAGGTTGAGCAGACCTTGTAGTGATTGACCGGGGCCCCGAACCGCCGCATCGCGCGAAAGATTGCCGGAAGGTTGCGGTTCATCCACTGCGGGCTGCGGCTGCGGCTTTCGCCAGCGATGCCCAGCGCGCGGCAATCGGAAAAAGCCGCGAGGGCCCGCGCATCGGGCGCACGTGTAAACAAAACAGCCTTCACGCCGTGAAGGCCCAGCGCTTCCAACACGTCCGTCGATCCGGTAAAGTCGTCGCCGTACCAGACGTAGAGTGGGCGCGGTGCTGGTCGCGTGCTCACGCGGCAAACGCCTCCAGCGCAGCGCGCAGCTCCTCGTGCCCCCTGGAGTACTCAGCCAGCTCAATGCCACCGGCGGCCGCTTCCCACGCCTGATGCAAGCTACGCACGCCCGCGGCGGGGCCCGCGGGATGGGCAAGAATTCCTCCGCCGCAGGCGAAGATCAGATCCATCGAGCCGAGCGCCTTGTAAGTGCCGGGGGCCTGGCGCGCCGACTGACCCGACGAAAACACCGGCATGATCTCGCAACCTTTGTTCGGGGCAGAGAACATGGGTGTGAGACACTCGCGTGCCGACGCGATGACGCTCGCATCGTCTTCGCAGAATTTGTTGTCGAGTCCGTTCACATGGATGTGGTCAATGCCCGCAAGCCGCCAGAACTTCTGGAAGGCGATAAAGCTCATGCCGGTGGCGTGCGAGCGGCTGAACATGCCCCAGCCATTGCGATGGCCGTGAATCGCCACCTGCGCATGGCGGCGCAACGCGGTCATCGCGGGCAGGCCCACGCTGTTCACGCTCACCATCACGCATGTACCGCCCGAGGCGGCCACTAGATCGTGACGGCGCAGCATCTGGTCGATCTCGCCCGTGATGTTGGCCGCATACATCGGCCGCCGGCCAGTCTCCTCGGCGTACTCATTCAGCACCCGCAGTACGGCGGGAACGCGTTGATCAAACGGGCAGTGCGGGCCGTCGGCCTGCAACTCGTCGTCCTTGATGAAGTCCACGCCGGCCTCGGCGAGCATCTTCACCTGCGCCGCGGTTTGCTCCGGCGTCATGCCGACGCTTGGCTTGATGATGGTGCCGATCACGGGGCTCCCGTAGACGCCCGTGAGCAGCCGCGTTCCATCGACGCCAAATTGCGGCCCCCGATATGCCGACAGAAACGCCGGCGGCAGTGTCACGTCGAGCAGCTTCAACCCAGAAAACGGCTTCAACTCGAAGAGATTGCCCGCGACGGTGGCAAGCAGATTGGGCAGCGATAGTCCCATGTTTGCGATGGGCCACGAAAGCGTAACCTCCGCCGTGCGGCGCACCACGGTCCCCACGTGTCTCTTCGGCAGTCCGGAGCCGGAGAGTGACGGCGCATCGACCGTGCCCAGCTCGGCGATCCGTTCCACACGCGCCGCGCAGCGATCGCGCAATTCGTCCGTTTCGCCGGGAACGCGCACAAACGTTCCCGTCGACTGCTCGCCGGCCATTGTGGCTGCCGCGTCGTCAAGCGGAAAAGCCGTCTCAATCCAATACCGCGCGTAAATACGATCCATACTGCTGCTGTCGTTCGTCAACTGCTGCTCTCTATCCGCGCTGCGCGTACATCGTGTAAGCCTCATCGCGCACAAAGTAAAACGGCGCGTAGGCGCGTATTTGGTTTCCGCTCCGGACTGAAAAAACTCCAGGCTTTCCCGCGATGGGCCGCAGTGCCTGGGGCTTCGCGTGCGCAATTTCGCTCGACACCGGGTTCGATTCCACATAAACCAGCGCACCGCGCATGAGCGCGACCGACTCCGGGTGCAGTTCGTCGATCGCTTCCGCACGAAACTGCATTGGCAATTCAAAACCGATCGTATCGCCGTCAACCCAGCGCCGGCGTACGACGGCAAATCCTCGTTGCGAGTCCCCATGGACTAGCTTTCCATTCACGCGAAGCTGCGGCGACGTTTGTATCCAAGCAGGGATTCGCAACTTGATGGCAAATTCAACCGGAGCGGAGCAATTAACGCGCAAGGCGATGCTCACGCTGAGTGGATAGTTGGTTTCCTGCGTCAGGCTTACGGCAGTGGCGCGCTCCATCCACTTCACACGCGATGGCGCATACAAATTCACGACCACTCCATCATGGGCCCGGAAGTAAATGTTTTTCACATAGTCCGCGACGCCCTCCACCAGTGTTCCCGAACAGCACGGCCACTTCTTCGGATAGAAGACCTTGTGCGCGTCCGCGCCATATGTCGAATAGTACGGATAATCGTCGTCGGTGTCGGGATCCTTGGCTGCGAGGATGCCGTTGAACAGGACGCGCTCCAGCCCGTCACCGTAGCGCGCATCGCCCGTGGCGCAAAGTAGATAGCGCGCCAGCTTGATGGCCGCGTAGCTGCCGCAGGGCGTTTCGAAATGATCGTTGGTTGCGCGCAGGCTCGCGTAAAGCTGGCCTTTGTGCGGCTCAATGAAAGTCTCGTTCGGTCCCCAGCCGCCCGTCGCGTACTGCTGTGTTGTTGCAAGCAGATTCCACGCGTTCTGCATGGCGCGCAGATACTTCTCTTCGCCCAGCACCAGCCGCGCTTTGCCCGCCGAACTGAGTGCAATCACGTGACTGTAAGCGTGCCTGCCTGGCAACACGTCCTGCCCAGCGGCCAGCGGATCGAAGTAATCGCGATCGAGAAGATACGCCATCGCGCGATCGTAGAATGCGTGGTCTCCGGTCAACTCATAGGCAAAGAAAAGCGACTCGGGCAGCACATAAGTCTCGTCGTAGGGAGGGTTCTTCCTGCCGATGCGGTCACGCCCGCGCTCGGGGATGTAGGGCAAAGCTCCATGAAACACACGGGGGACCAATTCACGCGCCTCTGAGACACCACTCAGGTTATAGGCATCCATTAATCCCGCAAGATGCTTATCCAGGATGTAGCACGGCCACACCTTCTCGGCATTCGGCGCGGCGAAGGGTTGGTCTTTCGGGCCAAGAGTCGCCGCAAAACCCTCCACCAGCGCGCCAACCTTTGCCACGCAAGCCGGATCGCCGGTGGTCCGGCCGATCCGGGCCAGTCCGGAGATGTATTGGCCCAGCGAATGGCCGGGCACGAAACCATCGCGCCCATACCAGCCGCCCATCGGCATGCCCGGAGCGGGCAGTCCCGCGCGTTCACGATAGACCCTCAGCAGCCGATCGTTATCGAGCGCAAGATAGGCGGCGTGAACTCGGTTGAACTGACTCTTGAGCGGCCCGCCCGTAAGCTCAACGGCGCCATAGTCGAACTCCGCCAGTGCCTCCGGTGCAGCAGGAAGAGCATCGGCTCGCAGGCCGCACGTCAGTGCAGCCGCGGTGGCGCTGGCCAGGAAATCCCGTCGTGTAATTTCATGATCCATCATGCTGGGATCGCTCTCTCCTGCACCTTATGATGCCGGCCGGCGCTTGCCGATGGTCATATTTCGGTGTTCTTCTGATTCCGCAAAGCGGAATTCTCGGAGCCGCCAACTGGCTTGTGCGCAGTGCCCGCACCAGCCTCGTCGAGTGGGTAAACAAGGTCTACGTTGCGCGGCGTCAGAAGCTGGTGTTTGACGAAGATTGCCGCAGGCGCAGGCTTTTGCTGCAGAATATTCAGCGCCAACGGAATCAGTTCGTCGCCGTATCGCTCAGGAAAGTACGCCACCGACCCAACCAGCCGCGTGCCTGGCCGGCGCAGTTCAGCGCGCGCTTCGCGCAGGGCGTTCTGGCCCATCACGGCGCACTGCTGCGATGCGCCTGCCTCTTCAAATGCGCGCAGCGCAGCCAGTGCGCAGATGTCGTTGACCGTGCCTACGAGTGTGCGTCGCGGCCCGCGGCGGCGCAGATACTTACGCAGCACATCGAGCACCTGCTCGAAGTTTCCGCGGCCGTTCAGGCGCACCAGCGGCGTCTCCACAATCTTCGGCAGTTCAGCGCGCAGTCCATCCACCAGGCCGGAGAGCCGCAACTCCAGAAGCGATCCCGCAATGGGCAACTCGACCAGAACCAGTTGGTCGACTTTGCCGTCCCAGTTCTCACGCGCCCAACGGCCCAACGCACGGCCGCCGATCAGTCCGGCCTTGTAATTGTCCGCGCCGAAGTAAGTAGCTCCCGGATGCGGAACTTCGATGGCGACGACCGGCACGTTCGCGGCAAGAAACTTAGAGGCAATCACCGGCGCCACGCGCTCGTAGGTTTGGAATTCAAGCACCAGGTCGACACGCTCGCGAATCAGCACATCCGCGTTGCGCAGCGCCTCACGGGCGCTGTAGCGATTGTTCAGGGTGATGAGCTGCACGTGCTCTCGCGCCGCGGCCGTGACCATGCTGCGCGTTACCTCGCGCGCAAACTCCGTGTCGCCTTGCGTCGCAAAGCCGATGCGGAAAGGCCTTATCGTTACCGGCCCAAAGCTGTTGCGATAGAGACCGGCGCTTACCCGCTCCACGAGCCCACCATGAATCAGCGTGCGCAGCAAACGAAAGGTGGTGGTCTTCGGCAGCCCGGTACGCTCCATGACGGCGCCCAGCGCTAACTCCTCACCGAGATGACGGAAAGCCTTCAGCACCTCACACGCGCGCAGAACCGTCTGCGATTCGTTGCGGTCGCTGCTACGACCGCTCTCCTCCGCGCCATCCTGTTCGAGTTCCTCCAAATACTCCTCATCTTTGCGTCGCACCACTTTGTTCTCCCGGGTCTTTCGGTCTTCAGGCCGTACAGTATATTCCGAATCCCGGAATTGGCAAGTCCGATTTTTATCCTGCTCCAGGAAAGATGCTTCGCCTTTGCCCCAGATCGCGACGCAAAGGCGTTTGCTGTTGACCGATTCGGCTGGGGTAAATACGATGCGCTTGGAACGGACAGGAGACTCAACCCCTATGGAAATTCCCCCAGCAGGGCCTGGGCGCGCCACATGGCTGAAACACAAAGCCAACTGGATCCGGCTCAGCGCCATGACCATGAATCATCATGCACACCTGGGCCACACCGGCGGAGATCTTTCGTCAGCCGACATCCTGGCCGTCTTGTTTTTGGGCGGAATTCTGAATATCGATCCTGCCCAGCCGCGCTGGCCCCAGCGCGACCGCTTCATTCTCTCCAAGGGCCACGGCGCGGCAGCCTACTACTCCACGCTCGCCGCGCGTGGATTCTTCCCTATCGGGCAACTCAGGACTTACATGGACCCACTCTCGATGCTTAATGGCCATCCCGACCGCAACAAGCTGGCCGGAGTTGAGGCCAACACTGGCCCGCTGGGGCACGGACTGCCTATCGCCGTGGGCGCGGCGCTCGCGTGCCGCATGAGAAAGGAGTCCTGGCGCGTCTTCGTCCTCACCGGCGACGGCGAATTGCAGGAGGGATCCAACTGGGAGGCCGCCATGACCGCGCAGCACTACGGCCTCGACAACCTTACCCTGATTGTCGATCGCAACCGCATCCAGCAGGGCGACTTTACCGAGAACACGATCCGCATGGAGCCCTTGGCAGAGCGTTTCCGCGCCTTCGGATTTGCGGTCGACGAGATCGATGGCCACTCGCCTGGCACGCTCTACGATCGCCTATCGCATCTGCCAATCGAACCCGGCAAACCCTCCTGCATCCTCGCCAACACGATTAAAGGCAAAGGCGTTTCCTTCGCCGAGAATCAACCCGCATGGCACCACGGCGTGCCGACCGGGGAACAGCTCGCCCTAGCCGCGAAGGAACTCGGCGTGGAGGTGGCTTGGTGAGCGAAGCAACGAACGCAGCCAGCCAGCAGCGATTCGACTGCCGTGACGCCTACATGCACGAGCTCGAGGCCATGGCTGCAGCCGATCCGCGCGTCTGCGCCGTGGCCAATGACTCGGTTTCCTCAGCGAAGCTCAAGAACTTCAAAGCCAGGTTTCCCGATCGCTTCATCAACGTGGGCATCGCCGAGCAGAACATGGTGGGCGTGGGCGCTGGCCTGGCCAATGGCGGCATGGTTCCCTACGTCTGCGGCGCTTCGTGCTTTTTGACCGCACGCGCCATGGAGCAGGTGAAGGTCGATCTCTGTTACTCGAAATCCAACGTCAAGCTCTGCGCCATGTCGCCCGGCATGGCCTACGGTCAGCTTGGGCCTACGCACCATTCGATTGAAGACCTGGCCTGGATGCGCATTCTCCCCAACCTCACCGTCATCGTTCCGGCCGATCCCATTGAGACCGCTGCCGTGATGCGTTACTCGCTCCAGCACGAAGGCCCGATGTTCCTGCGCATCGCGCGCGTCCCCGTGCCGCGCGTGCATGACGACGATTACGAATTCAAGCCAGGCAAAGCGGTGAAGCTGCACGAGGGCTCCGACGTGACACTCATCGCCAACGGCGTGCTTGTTTGCCGCGCTCTCGGCGCGGCCAAAGCCCTTGAGTCCCGCGGCATCGCGGCGCGCGTGCTCAACATGAGCTCGTTGAAGCCTCTCGACCGTGAAGCGATCCTCGACGCGGCCCACACCACGCGCGGCATCGTTACTGCCGAAGAGGCGCTCACCGCCGGCGGACTGGGCGGAGCCGTTGCTGAAGTTCTCGCGCAGGAGCATCCGGCGCCCATGCGCATTCTTGGCCTGCCCGATACCTTCGCTCCCACGGGCACCGCTGAATTTCTGCTCGATCACTTCGGGCTTTCCGCTCAAGGCATTGAACGCGCTGCATTGGACCTGCTCAAACACGAGGCATAGATGGCTGGCGAATGGATTCTCGCAATCGACCAGGGCACCACCAACACCAAGGCGCTGTTGGTGGATCGCGAAGGCCGCACCGTCTTTCGCGCTTCGGCGCCGCTTGAGATCCTGCAACCGCAGCCCGGCTTTGTCGAGCAGAATCCGCTCGCGCTGTGGCAATCCGTTGTTCAGGTCATTCGAGACTGCGTTGCACATACACGCGCACAGCGCGCAGCCATCGCCGGTGTCGCCATCGGCAATCAGCGCGAGACCGCCGTCACCTGGCGCCGCGCGGCTGCCGGCAGCGCCGCGGCCGGCGAGCCCGTGGGCAACGCTATCTCATGGCAATGCCGACGCTCCGGGCCTGTCTGCGAACGCCTGCGCGCGCACGCCGCAACCATCCAGCGCATTACTGGACTGCCTCTCGATCCGCTCCTGAGCGCCACCAAGTGGGCATGGGTCTTCGATCGGCATCCAGAGTTGCGCGAGCCGGCCGCGCAAGGCGAACTCTATCTCGGCACCGTCGATGCGTGGCTGCTTTTCAACCTCACCGGCGGCATGGTCCATGCCACCGACCACACGAACGCCTCGCGCACCGCGCTGATGAGCCTCGCAACGCTCGACTGGGATCCGGCACTCTGCGATCTCTTCGCCATTCCACGAGCCGCGCTGCCCGCTGTTGGATTGTCGAGCCATCATTTCGGAACCTGCACCGCGATCCCCGAACTCGCCGAAGTTCCCGTTGTCGCCATGATCGGCGACTCGCACGCAGCGCTCGTGGGCCACGGCTGCTACCAGCCGGGTACCGTCAAAGCCACCTACGGTACCGGCTCTTCGCTGATGATGCTCACGCCCAGTCTTGTAGCGGAAGCAAAGCAGATAGCGCGCACCGTCGCATGGTCCTCCGCGGCTGGTGTGCACTTTGCGCTCGAAGGCAACATCGCCATGAGCGGAGCGGCCGTGCAGTGGGTGGGCGAATTTCTCGGTCTCTCGCATCCTGTTGAAGACGCCGCAGCCCTGGCCGCCAAGGTTCCAGACGCCGCGGGACTCATCCTCGTACCTGCCATGGTCGGACTCGGTGCGCCTTACTGGGATTCGACGGCGCGCGGCCTCATCGCGAATCTCGAACGTACGCATACGGCAGCGCATCTGGCCCGTGCCGCAGTGAACGCCATCGCCTTCCAGGTCGCCGACGTTCTCGAAACCATGGAAGAGGCGGCGCGAGTCAAGCTTCCGGTTCTGCTCGCTGACGGCGGCGCCACGCGCAACGATGCGCTGATGCAGATGCAGGCAGACGTTCTTGGCCGTCCAGTACACCGCTCGGCGCAGGAAGATCTTTCGGCGCGCGGCACGGCTCTGCTCGGTGGTCTCGCGCTCGGCTGGTGGCGCTCGCTCGGCGAGCTTGCCGCGCTGCCCAAATCCGTGGATCCCTTTGTGCCGCGCAGCACCGAGTCAGAGCGCGGCCGCATGCGCAGCGCGTGGCAGCTCGCGGTGGCGCGTGCCCGGCTCCGTCACGATCGAAAACAAGGAAAGAACCCATGATCTCCATTCACAGCTACGCCATCGCGGTTGTGCTTTGCGTCCTCACCATGATCTGCTGGGGATCGTGGGCGAACACGCAGAAGCTCGCAGCGCGCTCCTGGCGATTCGAGCTCTTCTACTGGGACTTCGTTACCGGCCTCGTGCTCACCTCGCTGCTGGCCGCGCTCACCCTCGGCAGCTTCGGCTCCACGGGCCGCTCGTTTGGAGCCGATTTGGCGCAGGCCGATCTTGAGAGCATCGGCTGGGCATTGCTCGGTGGAACAGTCTGGAACCTTGGCAACCTGCTGCTTGTCGCCGCCATCGCCGTCGCTGGCATGGCGATTGGATTTCCTATCGGCGGTGGCATAGCGTGGGTTCTCGGCATCGTGTTCAGTTTTCTTCTCGTGATCCTTGAAGGCGCGCACAACCCGGGCAATACGCAACTGCTCTTTGCAGGCGTGGCCGTCATCGTAGCCGCCATCCTGCTAAGCATGAAGGCTTATAGCCGCCTGGCGAGCGCCGTCAAAATGCCAAGCGCCAAAGGCATTCTGCTCTCGGTCGCGGCCGGCGTGCTCATCGCATTTTTCTATTCCGTTACCGTCAAGTCCATCGATCCCGCGTTCGTCGCCGGCGGGTCGGGCAAGCTGATGCCGCTTACCGCCGCGTTTTTCTTCACGCTGGGCGCATTCCTCACCACATTCCTCTTCAATCCGTTCTTCATGCGCTATCCGGTGGAAGGCGCTCGGGTGCGCATGGCCGACTATTTCAAGGGAACCCCAGGCACGCATCTTACCGGCGTCTTCGGCGGCGCCATCTGGGCTATCGGCCTCTCGTCGAGCTTTATCGCCGTAGGCGCGGCCGGTCCTGCTGTTTCCTACGCACTTTCAAACGCCGCGCCTGTGGTGGCAATTTTATGGGGTGTGCTCATCTGGCGCGAGTTTGAAGGCGCCCCACGCGGAACCAATCGACTTCTTGCGACCATGTTTCTCTGTTATCTGGCGGGCCTTGCGCTCATCACCTGGTCGCGTCTTTAACGCTCTTACCTCAACAGGCAATTGCAGGGAGATTTTCGTATGACGACTTGGGCAACACTCGGAGTGATCGTAGGCAATCGCGACTTTTTTCCCGACGTGCTGATCGCGGAGGCGCGCAGGGATCTGACGAAGCTCTTTTCCGAACTCAACATCGATCCCGTTTGGCTCTCACCGGAAGACTCGAAGCTCGGCGCCGTCGAAACCTGGACCGACGCGCAGAAGTGCGGCGATCTGTTACGCAAGAATCGCGACCGGATTGACGGCATTCTCGTCTGCCTGCCCAACTTTGGCGACGAAAAGGGCGTGGCCGACTCCATTCGCCTGGCCGAAAGCCGCGTGCCGGTTCTGGTGCAGGCTTACCCTGACGATCTCGATCAATTCGGCCTCGACCGCCGTCGCGATGCATTCTGCGGCAAGATCTCCGTCTGCAATAACCTGCGCCAGTACCGCATTCCCTGCACGCTGACGCGGGATCACACCGCCGCCGCCGCCGACCCGCGCTTTCGCGAGGATCTCATCCGCTTCGTTCACACGTGCAAGGTCGTGCGCGGCCTCAGCCGCGTGCGCATCGGCGCCGTCGGCGCCCGCCCCAACGCCTTCAACACCACACGCTACAGTGAGAAGCTCTTCGAGGCCGCGGGCATCACCGTCAACACCATCGATCTCTCCGAAGTCTTCGGCAATGCCGCGAAGATCTCAAGCGACGACAAGCGCGTACGTGAGCGCATCGAAAGAATTCGCGCCTACGCCGACTCTTCGAAGGCGCCCGACGAAGCCCTCCTGCGCATGGCCAAGTTTGCGCTCGTTGTCGACGACTGGATGCAGTCGCTCTCCATCACCGCGACGGCCCTCCAGTGCTGGAGTTCGCTCCAGCAGAATTACGGCGTCAACGTTTGCACCATCATGTCGATGATGAGCCAGCAGATGCTGCCCTCGGCCTGCGAGGTCGATATTGCAGGCGTGGTCGGCATGTACGCGCTGCAACTGGCATCCGGCACGCCTTCAGC
Organism: Occallatibacter sp.; assembly: GCA_049977045.1. Classification (GTDB taxonomy): domain Bacteria; phylum Acidobacteriota; class Terriglobia; order Terriglobales; family Acidobacteriaceae; genus Telmatobacter. The sequence goes on along the minus strand of JBMFHB010000003.1, from coordinate 9,804 downwards.
ACTCGTCGACTGGAATAACAACTACGGCAACGATCCAGAGAAGTGCGTCTTCTTCCACTGCGGCAACTGGGCCAAGGACTACCTGCCCGACATTCGTATCGCCACGGCGCCCATTCTCGGCACCACGCTCGGCGAAGAGAACACCTTCGGCGCGCTCGAAGGCCGCACGCCCGCCGGGCCCGTCACCTTTGGCCGCGTCAGCACCGACGACCTCACCGGAAAAATCACCGCCTACGTGGGCGAAGGCGAGTTCACCAACGACGAGCTCAAGACCTTCGGCACGCGCGCCGTAGTCCGGGTCGCCGGCCTGCCCAAGCTGATGCACGTCATCTGTCAGAACGGTTTTGAGCACCACGCCGCCATGAATCGCAGCCACACGGCAGCCGCCGTTGCCGAGGCGCTCAGCCGCTATCTCGGCTGGCAAACCTATCACCACAACCGGCCCGCGGATCTGCCCCCGCTCCCGTGAGGCTGGACAACACCAGCCTGCGTGTATCAATGTGGATACGATGAACCGCCGGAATTTTTGCCTCACGGCTGCCGCGGCTGTTACTGCGGTCCGCACCTCTGTATTTGCCGCGCCTGCTCGTGCGCCTTCCGCGAACGGCGCTCCGATCACGCCAGCCGAGATCGAGCAGATCGAGCGTGCGCGAATTCTGCGAGCGGCCAATGCATATCTCGCAGAGCCGCCTGTTACGGTGACAGCATCGGCTTCGCCGCGCAGCAAGGGCGGCCGGCACGATTATTATTCCGAGGGCGACTACTGGTGGCCAAGCCCGGGGCATCCTGAAGCGCCCTACATTCGCCGCGACGGCTATTCCAATCCGCAGAACTTCAACGATCATCGCGAGGCGCTGATCCGCCTGAGTCTCATCGTGCCGGCGCTCACGGCGGCCTGGCTCATCACGCGGAAGACGCGTTATGCAGAACATGCAGCCGTCCACCTGCGCGCGTGGTTTCTCGATCCCGCCACGCGCATGAATCCATCGCTGACTTATGCGCAGGCCATATGGGGCATTACAACCGGCCGTGGCATCGGAATCATCGACACGCTGCATCTGGTTGAAGTTTCTCGTTCCGTGCGCCACCTTGAGAACGCAACAGTAATGACGCCTACCGAGCTGGCCGGAGTGCGGGCCTGGTTTGCGCAATACATGTCATGGATGCTCGCTTCGAAGAACGGCCGGGACGAAGAAGCGGCAAAGAATAATCACGGAACCTGCTGGGTGGTTCAGGTCGCGGCATTCTCAGCTCTTACAGGTGACGAAAACGCGATGAAACTCTGCCGCAGACGCTTTCGCGATCATCTCTTGCCCAACCAGGTAGCCGCCAACGGAAGTTTCCCGCTGGAACTGAGGCGCACCAAACCTTACAGTTACTCGCTCTTCGATCTCGATATGCTGGCAATGGTGTGCCAGATCGCATCGGAACAAGGTGCGGACGCGAACGGCGCGGCCAATGATCTGTGGCAGTTTACCCTGCCCGACGGCATCTGCTACCGGAAGGCTGTCGACTTCATGTTTCCCTTCATCGAGGATAAGAGCAAGTGGCCCTATCCGCACGACGTAGAGTACTTCAACGATCTGCCCAACCGACAGCCCAGTTTGCTCTTCGCCGGGCTCGCCTACCGAGAGCCGAAGTACATCGCTCTGTGGCGCACGCTGCCTCCCGATCCCAAAACCGCCGAGATCATCCGCAACTTTCCCATACGCCAGCCAGTGCTGTGGGTGCGGCACGTTTAACAGCCATGCCAGGGCCCGGATCGCCGCCCCCGAAAGATTCGTGCAGCCGCGAGCGGTGTGATAGGATTCCGTCGAAACGCCAGAAATCCTCGAGGGACAGGGATGCGCGAACGCAGAGTGGGAATCATCATGAACGGGGTGACTGGCCGCATGGGGCTCAATCAGCACCTCATCCGGTCGATCCTGGCAATTCGCGCACAGGGCGGAGTCAAACTCAGCGATGGCAGCGCGATGGTTCCGGACCCGATCCTGGTCGGCCGCAACGAAGAAAAGCTGAAGGCAATTGCTGCCGAGCACGGAATCCCGCGCTGGACCACCGACCTGAAACGCGCCCTCGACAATCCTCAGGACACTATCTATTTCGACTCTGGCGCCACGGGCCTGCGCGAACAAAACGTGCTTCAGGCCATCGAAGCAGCGAAGCACATTTACTGTGAGAAGCCGCTCGCGGCCACCCTAGAAAGCGCGCTGGCAATGGCGCGCGCCGCAGAGAAAGCGCGCGTGAGACACGGCGTGGTGCAGGATAAGCTCTACCTGCCTGGTGTCCGCAAGCTGCGCCGTCTCATCGATGCAGATTTCTTCGGTCGCATCCTTTCCGTGCGCGGAGACTTTGGTTACTGGGTTTTTGAAGGTGACTGGCAGCCGGCGCAACGGCCGTCCTGGAACTACAGGAAGGAAGATAACGGCGGCATCATTCTCGATATGTTTTGCCACTGGCGCTACGTGCTCGACCACACCTTTGGCGCGGTGCAGGCGGTTTCCTGCACGGGCGCCACGCACATCCCCGAGCGCGTCGACGAAGCAGGCAACCGCTACACATGCACCGCCGATGACGCAGCCTACGGCATCTTCGAGCTCAAGGGCGGCATCGTGGCGCAGGTCAATTCGTCGTGGTGCACGCGCGTCTATCGCGACGAACTCCTGAGCTTACACGTGGATGGGACCGAGGGCAGCGCAGTGGCAGGATTGCGCGACTGCATAATTCAGCATCGCGCCAGCACACCGCGCCCCATCTGGAACCCCGACCTTCCGAATCCATTGGAATTTCGAGCGCAGTGGTCCGCGGTTCCCGACAACATGGTGTTCGACAACGCCTTCAAAGTGCAGTGGGAGATGTTTCTGCGCCACGTTTTCGAAGACGATCCCTTCCCGCACGACTTTATCGATGGCGCGCGCGGGGTGCAACTGGCGGAATTGGCCACGATGTCGTGGCGCGAAAGGCGCTGGGTCGATGTACCGGAGATTCTGCTGGACGCGGCGAAGCCGGAGTAAAGAGTTCCGCGGCAGAGCAGGTGAATACGCATGGCCGACAAATCCAGACTCTCGCTGAATCAGATCACCACGGCCAGCTGGAGCGTGGCTCAGGCGGTCGAAGGGTGCGTGCGCCATGGCGTTCCATCGATCGCGCTCTGGCGGCACAAGATCGAAGAAGCCGGGCTGGCCACGTGCGTGCGCGCGGTTGGGGATGCGGGTCTGCACGTCTCCAGCGTCTGCCGCGGCGGCATGTTTCCCGCCGCGACGGCGGAAGAGCGAAGGAAGAATCTCGAAGACAACTTCCGCGCCGTGGACGAGGCTGCAGTGCTGCACGCCGATACTCTTGTCATGGTAGTTGGCGGCTGCGCGGGCCTGCCGATCGAAGACGCGCGACAGATGGTCGCCGACGGCGTAGCCGCGCTGATGCCCTGTGCGCGCGAACACAGCGTGCGCATCGGTCTTGAACCGCTGCATCCCATGTTCGCGGCCGACCGCTCGGTACTCGTCACGATCGATCAGGCGCTTGAGTTGGCGCAATCGTACGACGCCCGCGATGTCGGCATTATCCTTGACACGTTTCACATCTGGTGGAATCCGCGCGTCGAAGAGGAGATCGCGCAATCCGCCGGCAGAATCTTCGGCTTTCATGTCTCCGATTGGCTGGTACCGCTGCCCGATGTGCTTCTGGGTCGCGGCCTGATGGGCGACGGAGTGATCGACAATCGCAGGCTGCGCCGGCTGGTTGAGCAGGCCGGTTACGATGGACCGATCGAGGTGGAGATATTCAACCGTGCGCTCTGGGACGCTGAGCCCGACGCGGTTCTTGCGCAGGTGGTTGAGCGATTCGAACAATTTGTTTAAGAAAGCAGGCCGCACGTGGAAATCGACACCAACATCGCGCCGCAGGATCTGATGCCGGCAATCCAACGTGCTGTAGAACTCGCCTCGGAGAAGACGCTTCAGCTCGATCGCCGCTGGAACGATTCCACATGCGCGCCTGTCTTTACCGTTGGCGGACGCTACACGGCCCGCAGTTGGACGCAGTGGACGCAGGGCTTCCAGTACGGAAATGCGTTGCTCTGCTTTGAACTTGGCGGCGGCGATGAGCTATTGGCCACGTCGAGGCAGCACGTGGTGGCCGATATGGCCGCGCATCTGACCCATGCCGGCGTGCACGACCACGGCTTCAACAACATCTCAACCTACGGCAATTTGCGGCGGCTCATGCTCGCGGGGCGCATCGAGCACAACGAGTGGGAACTGCGCTTCTACGAGCTTGCGCTCAAGGTCAGCGGCGCCGTTCAAGCCGCGCGCTGGACTCGTCTTCCCAACGGCCTCGGGTACATCCACTCTTTCAACGGCAGCCACTCGCTGTTCATCGACACGCTCCGCACCTTGCGCGTCTGCGCCGCGGCGCATCTGCTGGGCCACACGCTGCTCGGCGAGCAGGACGCGCGCGTGAGCCTGCTGGCGCGGTTGCTCGCGCATGCGCGGACCTCAGCGCAATACAACATTTACTACGGCGAAGACAGGGACCAGTATGACACGCCGCAGCTCCGCGGCCGCACGGCGCACGAGGCCGTCTTCAACCCCGCGAGCGGCGCCTTTCGCTGCCCTTCCTCGCAGCAAGGCTATTCACCGTTCACTACGTGGACACGCGGGCTGGCCTGGGCCATGCTGGGCTTTGCCGAGCAGCTTGAATTCGTCCAGTCGCTTCCGTTCGGCGAGTTCGGCGTCGAAGGAGTTCCAGAGAAGAGCGACGCATGCGCGATGCTCGAACGCGCGGCTCGCGCCACCTGCGACTTCTACATCCGCCAGGCGGGCGCACGCGACGGCATCTGCTACTGGGACACGGGCGCCCCAGGCTTGCCGCTCCTCGGCGACTGGCAGGCACAGCCGGCCAATCCCTTCAATGATTGCGAGCCGGTGGATTCATCGGCCAGTGCGACCGCCGCGCAGGGGCTGATCCGCTTAGGACATGCGCTTGGCGACGACGGCCGCAATTACACTTGCGCCGGGTTGACCGTGCTGCGGCGTCTGCTCGATGAGCCCTATCTTTCAACCGATCCGCATCACGAAGGGATACTGCTGCACAGCGTCTATCACCGCCCTAACGGCTGGGACTGGATTCCTCCGGGCCGAAAGATTCCATGCGGTGAGTCGAGCATGTGGGGCGACTATCATCTGCTTGAGACGATGCTTCTGGTGACGCGCATGGCCGAAGGCAGCTACTACACGTTCTTCCAGAACAAATAGACACACGGGAGGAGATCGGCGAAGATGGCGAACAAGGTCGCGCTGGTGACGGGAGGCGCGCGCGGTATCGGCTTCGGTATTGCGTTGCGCCTGGCCCGGGACGGTTTCGATGTTGCGCTCTCGGGCCGGCGTTCGCTTGAAGAGACACGAGCCGCTGTCGAGCAGGTTCGCGAGCATTGTCCCGGCGCGCTCTATGTGCAGGCCGATGTGGCCGACGGTCGTGCGCGCGCGCGCCTGCTTCTCGCGATCGAAGAGCACTTCGGCCGGCTCGATGTACTGGTGAACAACGCCGGCATTGCGCCGCGCATTCGCGCCGACATTCTGGAAGCGCGCGAGGAGCATTTCGACGAGGTAATGACGACGAATCTCAAGGGGCCATACTTCCTCACGCAGGCTTCCGCGGCATGGATGATCCGCCAGCGCGAGAGCCTCGGCGCATCGCATCGCGCCATTGTCAATATTGGTTCGGTCTCGGCCACGGTTGCGAGCATCAACCGCGGCGAGTATTGCCTCTCGAAGGCTGGCGTGGCCATGGCTACGCGCCTGTGGGCAGCGCGACTGGCTGAGTTCGGCATCGGCGTCTACGAGGTGCGGCCCGGCATTATCGAAAGCGAGATGACCGAGGGCGTGCGCGGCAAGTACGACGCGCTGATCGAGACTGGGCTGCTCATCGAAAAACGCTGGGGCACGGCGGCCGACGTGGCCAGCGCCGTGAGCGTGCTGGCGCGTGGCGAGTTGCCTTACGCAACCGGCGCCGTGATCGCGGTCGATGGCGGCCTGACGCAACAACGGTTGTAGTGGAGGCCACTCTGATCGATCTGTCCGCGAAACCTCTGCGCAGGCCGCGATGGCAGTTCGCTGTCGCATCGGGAATCCTGGGATGGATTCTCGACGCCTACTTCTTTTTCATCCTCATCTTTCTTCTCGATACGCTGGCTGCCGCGGCCATTCCGCTGGTTGTGCCGCGTTATGGTTGGCAGTGGGTGTTTCTCGGCGGACTCGTGTTGGCCGCGCCGATTGTGTTTTTTGCCTGGCTGGCGCCGGAACCCGATGCTTGGCGCAGCAACCGGCCCGCGGACTTTGGCGTGGAGGCGCAGGCGCTGTGGGAACACAAGACCACGTTTGTCTATCTCACCGCGCTGATGGCAGCCATTACTTGCTTCTCGCATGGGTCACAGGATCTTTACCCTGACTTTCTGCGCGCCGTACACGGGTTTTCGGCGCTCGCCACGTCGAACCTCGCCATCCTCTATAACCTGGGCGCGATTCTGGGCGCACTCGCCATTGGCCATCTCTCGCAGAAGATCGGCCGCCGAGCAAGTATTCTCGCCGCGCTCTGCGTGGCGCTGATTGCGGTGCCGGCATGGGCCTTCGGATCGTCCGATGCGGTGCTCGCTGTGGGCGCTTTCGCAATGCAGTTTGGCGTGCAGGGCGTCTTTGGCGTAATCCCCGCGCATCTCAATGAACTCTCACCGCCTGCGGTACGCAGCCTTTTCCCCGGCGTCGTCTACCAACTCGGCATGTTGGCCGGCGCGCCGTCAGTTGGCATTGAATTCGCATTGCGGCGAGTGTTGGGCTATTCGTGGGCGCTGGCCGCGTTTGAGGTTGCATCGATCGCGGCCCTGATTCTGCTGTGCGCCTTCGGTCCGGAGAGGAAAGACAGATCGTTGGAAACTGCAGGTTGACGGGTGAATTAAAACAGCGGAACTGCCTCCATGACCTCGTCGATTCGGATCATTAAATACACGGAAAGGCATTGGCTGGAACTAACCGAAGCGCGGTTTACACACACGGCTGTAGGTCTCTACAAGGACCGTATCGACCGCGCCGCGGGCGTGAAGGGGAATCGATTTTTCCTGACGGGCGGAGACTTTGAAGCATCGACGATGAACTGCGGCGATTTATTGAAGCGGCCTGCAGTCGGCGTACTGCCAGCGGCTGTGGCCGTACTGCCTAAAGATCCTGAATAGAAATCATGTGGCCGAGGAGCAGGAGCCGATCGGCCCCTGCACCTGCCTGTTACTCCGGTGTAGCATCCAGGTTGAGAACCTGGAAGGGCGCCAGGCGGAAAGTATGCGGATGGCCAGCTTCGAGAATGACCGCGGGCTGAGTTGCATCCTCCTGCCAGGGTGAGTGAGCCTTGTAACGCCGGGACGCGCCGGCCGGCAACTCAAAGGCCTTCGCAACATCGAGCGAGTATTGCTGCGGCTGATTGCTGGGATTGCGGAGAGTCAGGATCGCCTTTTTCGGGGTCCAGGCCGCCCATCCATAGACTTCAAGATGTAGCGGATCTCCACCGATCCAGTGCGTATCGACCAGAACGGATGCATTACGGCGCGACCACCTGGCCGCTTCGGCCAGCGTATCCCAGTCCGCCGTAGAGAGCAGCGATGGTGTGATGTACATCTCCTGAAGTTGCGTGCCAGAACCGAAATACGAGCGCACTTCGTTACGGAAGTCGCCGCCGGGATCCGTGGAAAGTCCCGGCGCCTTTTGCGCGAAGACGATGCCGTGGAGCATGAGGGAGTTCAGCGGGTAGAGATGCCCCCGCTTGACGATCTTGCCGTAGGTTTGGCCGTCGCGGTAGGTAATCCACTGCTCGCGCTTGGTTCCGACGCCGGCAAAATTCGTGTCATCACCGCCGCGCCAGATCGAGTCGGCATAGAAGAGCCAGAAGGGTGAGGGCCAGGTGCCTGTGGTGAGGTTGATGTAAATGTCGGGCTTCAACTGGCGAAGGTCGGCAATCAGGTGGATGGCTGCATCAAAGTCGCTGTTAAAGCGACTGCCCTTAACGACCTGATCAGCATTCCCCGTACCATCGAGCTTGAACTGGTTCACTCCATATTTGGTGACCATTCCGACCACAGCATCGTGGAACAGCGCGTAGTATCTTGGCCCCGACAAGGCAAGCAGGCCGTCGGCCAGTTCGTAGCCATCGCGCCTGGCCGTGGCGATGCGCTCGTCCTTTGGGCGGCCGTAACCACCCCAGGGCGAAAGCCATACTCCGATATGCGTGCCGTACTGCGCGGCCGCCTGCGCCATCGGCGTAAAGCCGTCCTTGAAGTCGGGGCGAATCTGCCAGAGATGATTGTGGTCGTCCCAGCCGTCGTCGAATAGGTAGGAGTCGAGCGTCACTCCGCGCTTTACGTGCAACTCGTCGCCGATGGCATGGATGCGGTTGAGTGCTTCCTGCTGGGTGTACGGCGTGAAGAATCCAAGGTCGAACCAACTGTTGTAGTGGAGAAAGGTACGATACGGGTGGGCGCGCTCGCGCTCGATGTAGCCGAGAAAGTCGCGGTGCATCTGGCCGGGCGCAGCTACGCCCACAACAGCAGAGTACGTGGCGGAAAGTCCGGCAGCAAGCGGCACGGCGCTGGGCAGTTCCGCAACCCCGCGATCACCAACCACGCTGGACTCGGACAGCGGTGACTCGAAACCGAGATAGTAGTCACCGGCCACTAGCGGCGAACCCTTCACCGTACCCGTAATCGCGATTCCGGCGGCATGGGTGTCGATCAGAACAATATCGCTGAAGGGCACGGGATTCGCGACCGCCTTGAGGGTGAGCGCCTGGCGAATGTAGTGCGAGCCTTGCCGAAGAACGACGGACCAGTCCGCAGTGAAACGGCCCGCTGGGTCCAAAAGCGTATAGTGCACCGCCGTACCGGGCAGGCGTTCGGAGAGCCGTGCGGCCTTCGCATCGGCGGTGAGCTTTTCTACGCGCGCTTCGCCCTGGATGCTTAAATCCGAGGCGCGCACCACACCATCCTTGGCCAAAAGCAGCGTGAAGGGACCGTCAAGAGTGAGGTCAGGATCGCCATCGGCGTGAATCGTGAGGTCGGCAACATGCCCGTTGCGGAGACGCCACTGCGCGGCAATGAAGCCGTCGCGGAGCGAGCCTCCGGATTGGCCGGCGGAAGCTACCGGTTGTCCGGCTGTGGCTACCTGGGAATGCACAGGAAAGCCCAGGCAGACGGCGACGATAGTGAGGAGGAACCCTCGCAATACGGAGCCCGAAACAGTGATTCGATACTTCATGAAAGATCTCCTTCGAGCGGCTGAAGAGTTGCGCCGCCAATGATCCATGGAGCCAGCCGCAGAAAGAAATAAGCTCATTTGAATTGCTTTGGCAGCAAAACGCAATCAAGACTTCAAGGTATATGATGTGCTCAATAAAAAATAGAGTGCGATCGTTTCGCTGAGATCGCTTCCATCGCGGCTTACTCAACGGGATCGAGTGGAGTAACTTTCAGGAGCATGAATTGGCCGCAGGCGGGGTAGGCGTATGGGCCAGCACCGACCTGATCGATCTTTGGAAGTGCGTTGCAACACAGGATCGATCCGCAGGCATGGACTATTATTTTTAGCGGCGCGGAACACGCTGCCGGAAGAGAGGAACGCAATGTACGGAAAGATGCAGGGCTACATCCAGGGGAAGCTGGCCGAGATCAAGCAGGCTGGTCTGTACAAAAGCGAACGAGTGATTACCGGACCGCAGCAGGCGCATGTGGGCGTAAAGGGCAGCGCGCACGTGCTCAATCTGTGCGCCAAC
>JBMFHB010000002.1:0-121120 GCA_049977045.1 Occallatibacter sp. | reverse complement strand
CCGACGACGCCGCAAGGGGCGAAAGACAACCGCAGATCCCTCACTCCGTTCGGGATGACACTGCTCGATGAGTGGAGTCGGGATGCAAGGAAAGCAGGACTCCTTGTCCAAATGCGTTTGCCCTGGTCCCTGGTCCCTGCTTTTTCACTCCGCCTGCCGCGAGATGTTCAGCAAAATCCCAATCGAGGCCAGCGTGCAGAAAAGCGATGTGCCGCCGTGCGAGATCAGCGGCAAGGGAATGCCTTTGGTCGGCACCAGCGACAGCACCACGCTGATATTGAAGAACGCCTGCAGCACAACCGTGGTTGTGATCCCGAAGGCCACCAGCCGCGCAAACGGATCGGTGCAGCGGAAAGCGGTGCGCAGTCCGCGCACGGCAAAGAGAACAAACAGCAAGGTGATAAACATAGCGCCGATGAAGCCCAGTTCCTCGGCGATGTTGGCGAAGATGAAGTCCGTCGCGGCCTCGGGCAGATAGAACAGCTTTTGCATTCCCTCCATGTAGCCGCGGCCCGTCAATCCGCCGGTGCCTACGGCAATCAGCGACTGACAGACGTGATAGCTGGCCGCACTGGCCGCCGTGCGCGAGTCGCAGTTGGGATGCAGAAACGCCAGCAGCCGCGCGAACCGCCACGGCACCAGCAGGAGCAGCGCCAGCGGCGGCAGGGCCGCGCAGAAGGCGCCCAGCAGAATCTTCCACTCCATCCCGGCCAGCACCAGCATCATGGCGGCGACACCGGCCAGCACCATCGCCGTGCCCAGGTCGGGCTGCGTGACCACAAGTACGATAAAGAGCAGCGGAATGAGCGCCGCCGGCAGCAGCGTATGCTTCCAGTCGTGAATCTGGCCGAGCCGCGTATGCAGAAACCAGGCCAGGAAAAACACCATCACGGGCTTGGCGATCTCCGAAGGCTGAAAGGTGAAGAAATTGCCGAAGCGGATCCAGCGGTGGGTGTGGTGCGAGCCCGGCATCAGAAATACCAGCACCAGCAGCACTGCGGTGACGCACAAAGCCGGATAGATGAAGCGCGGCGAGTTGTAGTAGCTGATGTGCACGTGCATGAGTACCAGCAGCGCCAGCACTCCTACCACGGCCCAGATGGCCTGGGTCACAATGAACGTGTACGCGGAGTGGTATTTTTCCTGATCGACCACAGCCGAGGCGGAGAAGACCATCACCAGGCCCGCGACTACCAGCACCATGGTCGTAAAAAACAGCCACTTGTCCACTCCGACGAGTTTCGCCATAAGGTTCTACGCGTTTCGCGCCTTCCAGTCGCGATGTTCCATGACCAGTTGCTTGAAGAAGCTCCCGCGCTGCTCGTAACTCTCAAACTGGTCGAAGCTGGAGCAGGCCGGCGCCAGCACCACCACCTCACCGGGCCGCGCCGCGCTGGCCGCCGCTTCCACTGCCTTGGCCAGCGTCTGGCAGGAGTGGATGGGAACCACGCCGTGCAATTGCGACTCGATCTTGGCCGCCGCCGCGCCGATGGTGTAAATGGCGCGCACCCGCTCGCGCACCAGCGGCACGAGCGGCGTGTAAGGCGCGCCTTTGTCCTTGCCGCCCAGAATCAGGTGAATGCCGCCGGCAAACGCGGCCACGGCCTTCTCCGTCGCGTCCACGTTCGTGGCCTTTGAATCGTTGTAGTACTCCACGCCGTTGATCGTGGCAACGTACTCCAGACGATGCTCGACGGCCTTAAAGCTCTCGATGGCGCGGGCAATGGTGGCGGGCTCAACGCCGGCCAGTCGCGCCGCGCAGGCCGCCGCAAGCACGTTCTCCACGTTGTGTCCGCCCTTGAGAGAGATCTTTGCCAGCGGCTGAATGACTTCGGCCGCCGACTCCTGCGCCGCGCGATAGACCAGGTTGCCGCCCTCTACCCACGCGCCTTGCGGAACCGGATGCCGGGCCGAAAACCAGAAGACCGGAGCGTGCGAACGCGCCGCGGCCTCGGCCGTCCGCGGATTGTCGGCGTTCAACACGGCAAAGTCGCTTGCATCCTGCGCGGCAAGGATGCGCTCCTTGGCCAGCGCGTAGTTCTCGAAGGTTCCGTGCCGGTCCAGGTGGTCCGGCGTAATGTTCAGGATGACCGCAATCTTTGGCTGGAACTGCTCCGTGCTCTCCAACTGGAAGCTCGAAACCTCCAGCACCGACCAGGTCTCGTCAGTGCTTTTCTCAATCAGTTCCACCACCGGAACGCCGATGTTTCCAGCCACCAGCGTTGGCAGGCCCGCCGCTTTCAGAATCTCGCCGGCGAGCGCCGTCGTTGTGGTCTTGCCGTTCGAGCCGGTGATCGCCAGGATCTTGCCCTTCAGGAAACGCGCGGCGAGCTCGATCTCGCCAATCACGGGGCGGCCGAAGTTTCGCGCCTGCACCAGTTCGGGCGTCTCCAGCGGCACGCCGGGGCTCACGACGATCAGATCCTGGCGGCGGAAGGTCAATAGGCCGTGCCCGCCGGCTTCCACCATGATGCCCTCTTCGAGCAGCGCGGGAATCTCCCTGGCCAGCGACTCCGCCGACCGGATGTCGGAGACCGTCACCTGCGCCCCCCGCCGGCGCAAAAACAACGCCGCCGCCAGCCCGGATTTTCCCAGGCCCACCACCAAAACTTTCTTGCCCTTCAGCTCCATCATTTCCACGTTGTCCCCAGCAGCCAGTGTCGTCAGTCCGTTTTGAAAGGGCACGGATTTAGCCGTGCCGGCAGCGCCACCCATATAGGCGGGGCCTTAGCCCCAGAGGCATGTTTTTCGTGGCGCTAGCAGCCTTCGCCTCGGCCAGACTGCCGTGACTATTGTATTGTGCATCGCCCGTGGCCTGCCGCGCCGCGTCTTCAGCGCAATTTCAGCGTGGTGAGTGCAAACAATGCAAACACCAGCGCGCCGATCCAGAAACGCGCGATCACCTTGGATTCGCTCCACCCCAGCTGCTCGAAGTGGTGGTGCAGCGGCGCCATCTTGAAGATTCGCTTCTTGCGCAGCTTGTAGCTGCCCACCTGCAGAATCACCGAAACCGCTTCGAGAATGAAGATGCCCCCGATAAAGGGCAGCAGCAACTCCTGCCGGATGATGATGGCCACGGTGCCGATGGCCCCGCCCAGCGCCAGCGATCCCACGTCGCCCATGAAGATCTCGGCGGGGTGCGCGTTGTACCAGAGAAAGCCGATCGAGGCGCCCACCATCGATCCGCAGAACACCGTCAACTCGCCAGCCATTGGCATGTGCTGGAGCTCAAGATAATCCGCAAACACCACGTGGCCGCTTACGTAGGTCAGCACCGCCAGCGCTCCGGCGGCGATGATGGTGCAGCCGATGGCCAGCCCGTCCAGCCCGTCCGTCAGGTTCACCGCGTTGGACGTGCCCACCAGCCACAGCATCACCCACAGCACAAACGGCACGAACGCGAATAACGCCAAGTGTGGAGATGTGCTCGGCCAGCCGTGCCAGAGCAGATCGGGCCGCAGGCTCTTGATGAACGGCACGGAAAGCCGCGTCGAGAACATCTTGAACTGATCCAGCAGCACCAGCGACGAGGCCACCAGCAGGCCCACCAGTCCCTGCCACGCGAGCTTCGCGCGGGCCGTCAGTCCCAGGCTGCGCCGCTTGACGACCTTGGTATAGTCGTCCGCAAAGCCGATGGCGCCATAGGCGAGCGTCGAGAAGACGGTGATCCACACAAACGGATTCGCCGGGTCAGACCAGAGAATCGTGGGCAGCAGAATCGCGATTGCGATGAGCACTCCGCCCATCGTCGGCGTGCCCGTTTTCTTCAAGTGCGACTGCGGGCCATCCTCGCGCACGTACTGGCCGATCTGGAACTCCCGCAGCTTTTGAATCACCCACGGCCCGATGAAGAGCGCAATCAGCAGCGCCGTCAGCGAAGCAAACGCCGTGCGAAACGTCAGGTAGCGGAAGATCCGGAACGGATGAAAAAACGGAAACAGCTTTTCGTAGAGAAGCCAGTAAAGCAAGTTGCCTCCACTGCCGGTTTGAGGCTGGATTTAGCTTGATTTTACAGGCTTGGGTGATCGGATGAGCCGGAAGATGAACCGCGCATCGTGTGGTGAACTTGGCCGAGGCCAAAAAAGACCGCAAGCGCGCTCCACTTCCTTGAGAGTTCGGGCCTCCAGTTCACCAAAAGGCGCGCCCGCCTTGCCGCGTGGAATTGTGTGCGCTTTGTCCACCATGATCTGCGACTTCGCGCGAGGTACCGTATCAATCGCTGCTCAAAGTATTGCTGGCGGTGCGGTTGGCAGCCGAGCGGAAGCGGCGGAAGGCAGGGTAGGAAGTTGTGCTTTCCTGGCTTGAAAATGCGGGACAAGCTCGACGCGACTTCACGCGACCCGTTTGAGTGGAGCGCGATGAAGGCGAACCAAATCTCCTGTGGCGAGAGCTGCGGTGGCGTAGGTGCGGCCCTCGTCGTCGTTGAACTCGACCTCGACGGTTTTGGGCGAAAGAATCTCGACCACGGTTCCTACCTGGCCGCGCACCAGCCCGTGCTCGGGTTGATCCCGCAGCAAGGCGACTTCGGCGAGCAATTCGAGTTGGGCCATGGATACCTCGCTAGAGAATGTAACACGTAACAAAGCGCGGGACGGTTTCACCGGTGAGGACAATCCAACAGCTTCGAATCTGGGCCGTCCGGCCTTTGAGGTCAATTTCAAAATCTATTATGAATCGATTACCGTATTGATCGGAAGCCCCCTGAATGGCCTCCTGTTTGGCTGCGGCGTTTTGTAGCGCGCTGGCAAGAACGAGGGTATCTTCGGCGGTCAACCCCAAAACCAGATGGAAGACCCGTGCCCTATGCCTGCCGCGCGGGTGCTCAGGCGAAAGGCAATACTCGTTAATCTTCCGCAAGTCCAGAATGGCGAATGCCCCGTTTGGCAGTTTCATTGTCGAGGCCCTATTCGGCTCGTCCCTTATAGCGGAAACTGCACCAGAAACACAACAGCCCTGCAGAGTCTCCTCCGCAGGGCCGCTTTTGGTTTCAAAGAAGCTCTTATCTCGTCTTGGCCACTTCCTCCACCGTCACCGGATCTAGGAACGGCATCTGCGCGCGCAGTTTCTTGCCCACGACCTCGACCGGGTGTCTGGCTTCGGCTTCGCGGAAGGCCAGGAATTCCTTTCTGCCCGAGTTCTGGTCGGCGAGGAACTTCTTGGCAAACGTTCCGTCCTGGATCTCGGTCAGGATCTGCTTCATGGCCTTCCTGCTCTCGGCGCCGACGACGCGCGGACCCGAAACGTAGTCGCCATATTCGGCGGTGTCCGAGATGGAGTAGCGCATATAAGCGAGGCCGCCGCGATAGATGAGGTCGACGATCAGCTTCAGCTCATGCAGCACCTCGAAGTAGGCGCTTTCGGGCTGGTAGCCGGCCTCGACCAGCGTCTCGTAGCCGGCCTTGATGAGCGCGCTCACGCCGCCGCACAGCACCGCCTGCTCGCCGAAGAGATCCGTCTCGGTCTCTTCCTTGAAGGTTGTTTCCAGCACTCCGGCGCGTGTGCAGCCGATGCCTTTGAGGTAGCTGAGGCTCAGAGCATGCGCGTGACCGGTCGCGTCCTGATGAACCGCGATCAGTCCCGGCACACCGCCGCCCTCGGTGAAGACCTCGCGCACGCGATGGCCCGGCGCCTTAGGGGCGGCCATGCCCACGTCGATTCCCGCCGCCGGCACGATGGTCTTGAAGTGAATGTTGAAGCCGTGAGCAAACATGAGCAGCGCGCCCGGCTTGATGTTCGGACCGATCTCATCGGCGTAAAGCTTGGCCGCGGTCTGGTCGGGAACCAGAACCATCACCACATCGGCCCACTTCACCGCTTCGGGGACGGTGGTGACTTCAAGGCCAGCCTTCTGAGCCTTGGCGATTGATTTTGAATTCGCCGCCAGGCCCACCTTTACCTCGACGCCGGAGTCTTTGAGGTTGAGCGCGTGTGCGTGGCCCTGCGAACCGTAGCCAATGATCGCCACCTTCTTTGCCTGGATCAGGCTAAGGTCGGCATCGTGATCGTAATACGTCTTTGCCATGATGTTTTCCGCTTTTCCTTTGTTGGATTCGATTTCAATTTCTTGAGCAGCCGACCGTACAGCCGCAAATTTCCATGAACAGCCTGCGGCTTAGGCAGTCTCGCTTTCGCTGACGGATTCCTCCGCCTCTTCGGCGGCTTCGTCGGCGCCTTTGCCCATCGCCTTCAAGACGCTGCTCACATGATGACCGCGGCGCATCGTCATCTTGCCGCTGCGGCAGATCTCCAGGATCCGGCTCTCGTCCTCGCGCAGGATCTCGATCAGCCCTTCGATCTTGCTTTCCACGCCCGTCATCTCGATCATCAGCGACTCCGTGGTGAGATCGACAATGCGCGCGCGGAAGACCTCGACCAGGTCGAAGATCTGCGCGCGGTTCTGGGGCGTTGCCGCCACCTTGATGAGCGCAAGTTCGCGCGTCACCGAAGGCGCCTGGGCGATGTCGTCCACATCGACGACATTTTCGAGCTTGAAGAGACTGGCTCGGATGCGGTGCCCTGCTTCGCTCGAAGCCTCGGCCACGATCGTCATGCGGGAGAGTCCGTTGCGCTCACTGCGGCCCACCGTCAGCGAGCTGATGTTGATATTCAATCGGCGGAACAGCGACGCCACGCGCGTCAGAACGCCGGGCCTGTCTTCAACGTATGCGACAAATGTATGCAACATAAATGCCTTTCCAGGGATCAAAGTTCAGGGACCGGGGATCCGGGTTCAGCGGAGCTGTGGCAATCACAGCGCCGTCTCTGACCCCTGATCCCCGAGCCCTCGTTACTTGTCGTCCGCCCGCTCTTCCAGCGGATCGCGCTCGGGCCGGCGAATCATCTCATGCAGTGCGTTGCCCGCGGGAATCATTGGGTACACGGAGTCTTCCTTTTCCACCATGAAGTTCAGCAGGAACGCACCCGGATTGCTGCGCGCTTCGTTAACCGCGGCCTCCACCTCGGAGCGCTTGCGCACCGCGCGCCCGGGAATGCCGTGCGCGTCGGCGAGCTTTACAAAGTCGGGGCTGACCAGCGGCGTGGCCTCATAGTTGCGCTCGTAGAAGAACTCCTGCCACTGACGCACCATGCCCAGATAACCGTTGTTGATGATCGCGATATTGATCTTGATCTTTTCCTGCACAATCGTCGCCAGTTCGGATTGCGTCATCTGGAACCCGCCGTCGCCGGCGATCAACCAGACTTCCCTTTCGGGGCAGGCGAATTTGGCGCCGATGGCAGCCGGCAGCCCGAAGCCCATGGTTCCCAAGCCGCCCGAGGTGATAAGGGTACGCGGCTGGTCGTGATGGAAGTACTGCGCCTCCCACATCTGGTGTTGGCCGACATCGGTGACGATAATGGCGTTGCCGCCCGTCAGCCGCCACAGGTCGTGCATCACATGCGCCGCATAGAGATGCCCGGAGTCGGGCAGGTTCTTGATGTCGCGCACCGCTACCGCGCCCTTGCTGGCCTCGATGGTCTTGAGCCACGCCGCGCCGTCGCGCGCCGAAACCCGCGGCAGCAGTTCTTCCAGCACTTCGCCGAGATCGCCCACCAGCGCCACATCAACCTTCACGTTTTTGTTGATCTCCGCCGGATCGACTTCGATATGAATCTTCTTTGCCTTTGTGGCATAGCTTGAGAGCGTGCCCGTCACGCGATCGTCGAAGCGCATGCCGCAGGCGATCAGCAGATCGGCCTCCTGTATCGCGTGATTTATCCACGCCTCGCCGTGCATGCCCATCATGCCCAGACACAGCGGGTGGGTCGCCGGAAAACCGCCGATGCCGAGCAGCGTAAGACCCACGGGAATCTGCGCCCGTTCGGCGAGGGTGCGCACCTGCTCCATCGCGCCGGACTCCATCACGCCGTGACCGGCCAGAATCACGGGCCGCTTGGCGTTGCGAATCAGTTCAGCGGCCTCCGCCAGCCCCGACTCTTCGACCCTCAGCATGGGATGCGGACGATAGGGCCGCGGTTTGGCAGCCTCAAAATCGAACTCCGCCGTGGCCTGCTGCGCGTCTTTGGTGATGTCCACCAGCACGGGGCCCGGCCGCCCGGAGCGTGCGATCTGGAACGCCTGGCGCAGCGCGCCAGCCACGTCTTCGGCTTTGGTCACCAGAAAATTGTGCTTGGTTACCGGCAGCGTGATGCCCGTAATGTCGACCTCCTGAAACGCATCGGTGCCCAGCACCTTGCTCGACACGTTGCCGGTGATGCACACCATCGGGACTGAATCGAGCATCGCGGTGGCGATGCCAGTGACGAGATTTGTCGCGCCGGGACCGCTCGTCGCCATCGCTACACCCACGCTACCCGAGGCGCGCGCGTAGCCGTCTGCCATGTGCGCCGCGCCCTGCTCGTGGCGCACCAGCACGTGGCGGATGGGAAACTTGCGCAACGCATCGTAGACGGGAAGAATGGCCCCGCCCGGATAACCGAAGACCTCCCGGACGCCCTCGCCCACCAGCGTGGCCCACAGAATCTCCGCACCCGTCAGCCGCGTGGGTGTGGTGAGGTGAGCGCGTTCGTTCGTTTCGATTTCTTCTGCCACAATGGCCTTCGCTTCCACCGTCTTTGTGTGTGCTTGCCCTTTGCTCGCCATGTGCTGCTCCTTTTCCGCTGTTGCCAGCTGAACTGTGTATTCGCTCTTCACTTCGCCTTCAGCCACTCCGCCGCATCGTGCCGCTTCTCGAAGTTGTCGAGAGCCGCGGCGTGGCGCAGTGTCAATCCGATGTCGTCGAGCCCTTCAAGCAGACAGAACTTGCGGAAGGGATCGATCTCGAACTTCGCGCTGAACCCGTGGCCGTCCGTGACCGTCTGCGCTTCGAGCGACACCGTCAACTGGTAGTTTGCGATGGTCCGTGCATTTTTAAGCAGCGCGTCGACCTCGGCATCGCTCAGCCGAACCAGAACGATCCCGTTCTTCCCCGCGTTCGAGAAGAAAATATCCGCGAAGGTCGGCGCGATCACGACGCGAAAACCGAAATCGCTCAGCGCCCATGCCGCGTGTTCGCGGCTCGATCCGCAGCCGAAGTTCCTGCCGGCAACCAGGATCTTCGCTCCCTTGTATCGCGGATCGTTGAGGACAAACTCGGCGACGGGCTTGCCGTCGGGGGTCTGCCGCCAGTCGAAGAACAGAAAATCGCCGTACCCTGTGCGCTCGATGCGCTTCAGGAACTGCTTGGGAATAATCTGGTCGGTATCCACGTTGGCGCGGTCGAGCGGCGCCGCCAGTGAGGTTAACGTACGAAACGGTTCCATTAGCCTTTCACCTCCCATTTGCGGATATCGACAAAATGCCCTGTGATCGCGGCTGCCGCGGCCATCTCCGGCGAGACCAGATGCGTGCGTCCACCGCGGCCCTGGCGGCCCTCGAAGTTGCGGTTGCTCGTCGAAGCGCAGCGTTCGCCCGGCGCAAGAATGTCGGGATTCATGCCCAGGCACATCGAGCAGCCCGGCTCGCGCCATTCAAATCCCGCGACGCGAAATACGTGATCCAGACCCTCTGCCTCTGCCTGCGCCTTCACCTGCTGCGAGCCGGGAACGACCATGGCGTGCACACGCGTTGAAACCTTGTGACCGCGCGCGATGCGCGCCGCCGCGCGAAGATCTTCGATACGCCCGTTTGTACACGATCCGATGAAAACACGGTCGATCGGGATCGCCTCCAGCGGAGTTCCGGGCTCGATCCCCATGTATTCGAGGGCGCGCTCGAATCCCTTGCGCTCGATCTCCGTTTCTGCCGCCGCCGGATTGGGCACCGTGTCGGTGACGGGCGCGACCATGCCGGGGCTTGTCCCCCAACTCACGTAGGGAACCAGAGCCGCCGCGTCGATGGTCAATTCGCGGTCGAACTTCGCGCCGGGATCCGAAGGCAGCTTGCTCCATTCGGCAACGGCGGCCCTCCAGGCTTCTCCTTTTGGACTAAAGCGTTTGCCCTCCAGATACGCGAACGTCGTCTCGTCCGGCGCAATCATGCCCGCGCGCGCGCCCGCCTCGATGCTCATATTGCAGACAGTCATCCGGCCTTCCATCGAGAGCGCGCGGATGGCCGAGCCGGCGTACTCAATCACGCAGCCCGTGGCGCCGTCCGTGCCGATCTTGCCGATGATGGCGAGAATGATGTCCTTGGCGGTGACGCCGAGCGGCAGATTGCCCTCCACCGAGATGCGAAAGGTCCTGGGCTTCGATTGCGGCAGCGTCTGCGTCGCCAGCACGTGCTCCACTTCGCTGGTGCCGATGCCGAAGGCCAGTGCCCCGAAGGCGCCATGCGTCGAGGTGTGCGAGTCGCCGCAGACAATCGTCATGCCCGGCTTGGTTAGTCCCAACTCCGGCCCCACCACGTGCACCACGCCCTGGTTGGGCGAGTCCACGTCGTAGAGTTCGACGCCAAAGTCGGCGCAGTTCTTGCGCAGCGTGGCAATCTGCGTGGCGGCAATCTGATCGACGATATGCAGCCGCCCCTCCTTCGTCGTGGGCACGTTGTGATCCACCGTGGCCACCGTGCGGTCCGGCCGGCGCACCTTGCGCCCGGCCAGCCGCAGCCCTTCAAATGCCTGCGGCGATGTGACCTCGTGAACAAGTTGCAGGTCGATGTAGAGCAGCGTCGGCTCGCCTTTCGGCTCAACCACTACATGCTGCCCCCAGACCTTTTCAAATAATG
Source organism: Occallatibacter sp. (assembly GCA_049977045.1). Classification (GTDB taxonomy): domain Bacteria; phylum Acidobacteriota; class Terriglobia; order Terriglobales; family Acidobacteriaceae; genus Telmatobacter. The sequence continues at coordinate 110,457 of JBMFHB010000002.1, read as the reverse complement.
TCTTCGGTTCGCCCATTTCAATGAAACTCCTGGCTGCCAGCTTCTAGCTACCAGCTCTTTTTTGCCGATCGAAACTGTTGCGACTCTGCGCGGAGTCGAGTTCAATGTTGCGTTTGTTGATGGCGTCGCGCCTTATCGCCAAAAAGCTAGGAGCTAGTGGCTAGCAGCTAGAAGCTGCTCTTTCACCGTCTCCCGCACCTTCGCGCCCATCTCCTTCGTCGAGAGCGCCGTGATTCCCTCCGTCTGGCCGCGCACAAGGTCGGACGTGCGGAATCCCTGCTCCAGCACCTTGCGCACCGCCGACTCGATGGCCGCAGCCTCGGTTTCGAGCCCGCCCGAGTGGCGCAGGATCAGTGCTGCTGTCAAAATCGCGCCCAGCGGATTCGCCAATCCCTTGCCCGCGATGTCCGGCGCCGAGCCATGCACCGGCTCATACAAGTTGACCTTGCCGCCGATGGTCGCCGAAGGCAACATGCCGAGCGATCCAGTAATCACGCCCGACTCGTCGCTCAGAATGTCGCCGAAGAGGTTCTCCGTGACCACCACGTCGAAGTCGCGCGGGCGATTCATCAGGTGCATGGCCATCGCGTCCACATACTGGTGCTCGACCGTCACATCGGGAAACTCCGCCGCAACCTCATTCACCGTGGCCCGCCACAACTGCGAAACCTCCAGCACGTTGGCCTTGTCCACGCTCGTTAGCTTCCCGCGGCGCTTTTGCGCCAGTTGGAAGGCGACGCGCGCCACGCGCGCCACTTCACCGCGCGTGTATCGCATGGTGTTCCACGACTCGCCGCTTTCACGGTCCCACGCGCGTGGCTGGCCGAAGTAAAGGCCCCCCAGCAGCTCGCGCACAAAGAGAATATCGGCGCCGTCAATAATCTCCGCGCGCAACGGGCTGTTGATCGCCAGCTCTTTGAACGCAAACGCGGGCCGCAGGTTGGCAAATCCACCCAGCTCCGCGCGAATCTTCAGCAGTCCCGCTTCGGGCCGCTTCGAGGGTGGGAGCGAGTTGAACTCGTTGCCGCCCACAGCGCCCAGCAGAACCGCATCCGACGCCAGCGCCGCATCGAGCGTGTCATCGGGTAGTGGCGTACCGTCCTGCACAATGGCCACGCCGCCAATGCGCTTTTCCATAAATGCAAAATCGTGCCCACCGAGCGCCGCAATTTCCTTCAGAACGGAAACCGCTTCGCAAGTGACTTCAGGGCCGATGCCGTCGCCGGCAGTGACAAGAATATTCAGCTTCATTCCGAGTCTTTCCAACTTTCAGTAGTCAGTAGTCAGTTGTCAGGGGCGCTGAACAGATGGTCCAGTTCACCCGCAGCTTCGGCGCCTGGTTCCTGGCCCCTGTATTAATCCAGTTCGCTTACCGGCTCGCTGCGCCGCTCGCGAATGTGGTCGGGAAGAAGACCGACCAGATCCTGGTCGTAGATGTTCTTCTTGCGGTCCGCCAGCGCCACAAACCGGTAGTACACGTGCTGCAGTTCATCGCGCGAGACCGCGAATCCGAGTTGCTCCAGGCGATGCCGCAATGCCGCGCGGCCCGAGTGCTTGCCCAGCACCAGATGCGTCTTTGTCACGCCGACAAGTTGCGGCGTCATGATCTCGTAGCAAAGCGGGTTTGCCAGCACGCCGTGCTGGTGAATGCCCGACTCGTGGGCAAAGGCGTTGGCTCCCACCACAGCCTTATTCGGGGAGGGACGGAAGGTGATCAGGTTGCCCAATACCTCGCTGGTTGGATAAAGCTGGTCGAGCTTGATGTTGTTGGCGACGCCGTAACGGTCGGCGCGCACATAAAGCGCCGCGGCAATCTCTTCAAGCGCCGCGTTGCCAGCCCGCTCGCCGATGCCGTTGATGGTGCACTCTACCTGGCGCGCGCCGGCCTCGACGGCCGCCAGCGAGTTGGCCACCGCCAACCCCAGATCGTCGTGGCAGTGCGAGGAGAGAATCACGCCCTTTTCGTCGATCGCGGGAATGCGCTCGCGGACCTCGCGGAACATTGCGCCATACTCTTCGGGAGTGGTGTAGCCCACCGTGTCCGGCATATTGATCGTCGTGGCGCCGGCCTCGACCGCAATGCGCACCATCTCCACCAGAAATTCGCGGTCGGAGCGGGTTGCATCCTCGGGGGAAAACTCCACATCGTCGCACAGCGAGCGTGCCAGACGCACCGACTCGCCGCACAGATCCAGCGCCTCGGCGCGTTCGATCTTCAATTTGTATTCGAGGTGCAGATCGCTCGACGCCAGAAAGACGTGAATGCGCGCGCGGTCGGCAAACTTCAGCGCGCGAGCTGCCATCTCAATGTCTTCGGACTTGGCGCGGGCAAGCGACGCGATGCGCGGCTTGCGAATGGCCTGCGTAATCGTTGCGATGGCCGCAAAATCGCCCTCCGAAGCCATGGCAAAGCCGGCTTCGATGATGTCCACGCCCAGATCCTCGAGGGCGTGAGCCATGGTGAGCTTCTCCTGCGTGGTCATGCTGCAACCGGGAGACTGCTCGCCGTCGCGTAAGGTGGTGTCGAAGAAAGACAGGTGATTTGAATTCATAATTGTGCCTGCCGGGGAAAGCGACCTCCTCCTTGGCTTTTATTATCACCGATGTATCGACATAAGGCAAAGTTATAATTCTTTGATGTAGCATTAGTAATGTTTATAGGGACAGGAATCAGGGCCGACGCATTTCAATTCGTTTGACGCTTTACGAATCATGCTCTTCGCGCTGTCATTCCGAGAAGCGCAGCGACGAGGAATCCGCGGTTGCTTTTGGGGTCTATTTCTCACGCAGAGCTTCGGTTTTGGCGGGCTGATTTCACCCGACGACGCCGCAAGGGGAGAAAAACAACCGCAGTCACGCATGGCCCTGTTGGGCCACCCAGAGAATATGAGAATTCGGCCAGGAACAACCGCAGATCCCTCGTCGCGGCGCTCCTCGGGATGACAGAGTCAGGCGGGCGGCGAATTTTCAGGGCAGATCACTCCGTTCGGGATGACACTGCTCGATGAGCGGAGTCGGGATCGAAGGAAAGCAGGACTCAAATGCGTTTACCCTGGGACAGGGGTCGGGTTTCAGGGGGCGGTATGACTGGGGCCGCGCCAAGGGCCTCGAACCCCGCGCCCCGCATTCCGGAGCAATGACATGGAATTGAGCCAGCTCGAGACCTTCCTCGCCGTGGCCGAGGAGCACAGCTTTTCGCGCGCCGCCGCGCGGCTGCATCGCACGCAGCCTGCCATCAGCCAGGTGATTCGCAAGTTGGAAGAGTCGGTCGGCGAAAAGCTCCTCGACCGCACCGCGCGCGACGGCTCGCTGACGGCGGCCGGCGAGCTTCTGCGTGATTACGCCTTGCGCCTGCTGGCTCTGCGCCGCGAGGCATCCAGCGCGCTCGATGAGCTCAAGAGCCTGGAGCGTGGCCATCTTCAACTCGCGGCCAACGAGTACACCTGCATGTATCTCCTGCCGGCCATCGACGACTTTCGCCGGGAGTACCCGCACATCGACGTCACCGTGCAGCGCATGCTGGCCTCGCACATTCCCGAGGAGCTCGCTCGGCGCAGCTTTGAGCTGGGCGTCATCTCTTTCCGTCCCGATCCGGCGCAGGTCCGCACCATCGCTGTCTACGGCGACAGTCTGGATTTCATCGTCAGTCCGGCGCACCCGCTCGCCCACGCCGGCCGCGTCACCATCCGCGACCTGGGCCGGGAAAACTTCATCGCCCACAATGTAGCCTCGCCGCTGCGCCGCAAGGTGATTGAGGCCTTTCAGCGCCATCGCACGCCGCTCCACATGGGCATCGAGCTGCCCACCATCGAAGCCATCAAGCGATTTGTCGCCATGGGGAACGGCGTGGCGCTTCTGCCGCACCTGACCGTGGCGCGCGAGCTCGATACCGGCGATCTGGTCCGCGTGCCGGTCGACGGCCTGGAGGTGCGCCGCGTGTTGCGTCTCGCCCTTCGGCGTCACTCCACGCTCTCCTACGCCGCCAAAGCCTTTCTGACCACGCTTAAAAAGCTTGCCGAAACGCAAGGTCCGCCGTTTTTCTACCATGTCGAGCGGGCAGCATGAAGGCGCGGAACAAAAAAGCCCATTCAGACCACGGCTCAGCGTAAAGTCTGTTCATTGACTGATTCCGATCGCTTTACCGGGGTCGATGAGCGGCAGGGCATGGACCGGCAGGACGCAGAGATCGATGGCGCATTTCGGGGTTTATCCCGTATGAGGGTCGGCTTTTGGCAATCGCCGAAGATGCAAGGCTGATCGTCCATCCCCTCTGCGTCGCCATGGCCTATTCTCAAAACATGCCCTCCGATAGCGGTAAGTTCGGTGAACTGGACCTCCTGAAGCAGATTCGCGCGCGGGCCGGGCGGTCTGCCTCCGGCCGTCTGCGCCTTGGCATCGGCGACGACTGTGCCTTGCTGCGGCTCGGCGCGGGCGAAGAGCTTGCCGTGACGACAGATCTCGCGATTGACGGCCAGCACTTCCGCCTCGCCTGGCATTCGCCGGAGTCGATCGGGCATCGCACGCTTGCGCGTGGCTTGAGCGATCTCGCCGCCATGGGCGCGCGGCCGGTCGCGGCCTTTCTGTCTCTTGGGCTTCCCAAAAGTCTCGTCCAAAACAGGGAAGATCGCTGGCTGGAGCGATTTCTCGATGGCTTTTTCGCGCTGGCCCGCGTGCATGGCGTGCCATTGGCTGGAGGCGATCTGGCGGAATCGCCGACCGCCGTGGCTGACATCGTACTCACCGGCGCGGTGCGGCGGGGGAAGGCTCTTCTGCGCTCGGGCGCGCGGCCGGGCGATTTGCTCTACATCACGGGCGCGCTGGGCGGGGCTGCGGCGGCATTGGATCGACTTACGGCATGGGCTGAAGCCGAGACCAGGGCACGCGGAGAAACATCCGGCGCACCGCGCATTCCCCGCAAGCTCCAGACCCTGCTCGCTCCGCATCTGGCTCCCGAGCCGCGTATTGCTGAGGGCGCATGGCTGGCGCGACGCGGCATCGCTACCGCAGCCATCGACCTGAGCGACGGGCTTTCGACCGATTTGGCTCACCTGTGCGAGGAGTCTCATGTCGCCGCTGAAGTCGACGCCGCCGCGCTGCCCATTCATTCCAGCGCAACGCTTGCGCAGGCGCTCCACGGTGGCGAGGACTACGAGCTGCTGTTTACCGCGCCGTCAACCGCGCGTCTGCCGCGACGCATTGGCGGCGTTCCCGTCACGCGAATCGGCCGCATCGTGCGCCGGCGCAAGGGCCGGCCGATGGCCGCGCTCATCACCGCGCAAGGGCCTGAGCCGCTCGTTCCCCATGGGTGGCAGCATTTTGTGTAGAAGCGCCTACTCGCCATTACGCTGGGCGCGGGCTTCCTTGACCATGAGGAGAAAACGGCGCGCCAGCTCGTGAATGCGGTCGGCCTGGCGCTGTTCGAGCGCCTCCCTGGGCAGCATCTCTCCGCCGACGCCGATGGCGCGCGCCCCGGCCAGAATGTAGTCGAACGCGGTCAGCTGATTCACGCCGCCGGTTGCGATCAAGGGAACCTGCGGCAACGGCGCCTGGAGGGCGCGAAGGTAGTGCGGCCCGCCTGCGGTGGCCGCGGGAAAAATCTTCACAAAATCCGCGCCTGCCTTCCAGGCGGCAATGACCTCCGACGGCGTCATCGCTCCCGGAAACACACAGGTGTCCGCTCGCCTGGCGCAGGCCACGACGCTGGCGACAAACCCGGGGCTGGTGATGAAGCGGGCGCCTGCATCGAGGCACTGCTGCGCCTCTGTCTCATCGAGCACGGTCCCGGCTCCCACGATCATGTCGGGAAATTGCTCGACCAGCGCGCCGATCACCTCGGCCGCCCTGGGGACGGTCAAAGGCACTTCAAGCACTGGAATCCGTGCCGCGTAAAGAGTCTCGGCCGCAAAGCGCACCTGGTCGCGGGTCGCTGCCCGAGCGCAGGGCACAATACCGATCTCTTCGATTCGCTCCGCGACTTCATTGCTGTGCATCATCCCTCCCTGCGCGAGCCACTGCCCATCTTGCATCGCAGCGGCGATTTTCGTCAAAGGACAGTGGCAGGTTGTGACCGCATGACTTTCGATCGTTTGTAGGTCGTGGTTTTCCACCCTTTCACCCAAAGAACGGGCGAAAGGGTGGGGCGCGGAAGTTTCATCTTCATGCGGTCACAGACCAGTGGACATTGATGAGTAGTTCTTCTCCTTTGTGCATTCCTCCAATTGAGGGTTGGGCGCTGAATTTTCGGTTATAACCCCCGTCTCTCATCGGTTTTGGATACTCAGGATCTTAGCCGGGTTTGGTCATTCTCTTTTTTATGTCCGCGGCAATCACAGGCAAATACGCTTCAGCAGCCGCTACGGCCTCTTCTGCCTCTACCTCGCCGATGATCGCGATATCGTAAAAGGCGTCGTTGCGTTTTCGCCGCATTCTGTCGAAAAGGTCAAAGGTGGGGGCGAGTGCCGGATCGAGTTGCTTCTGCGCAAACTCAAGAATCGCGACGTGGTGGCCAAGCTGCACCCGCGGGCGCTGCCCATGGCTCAGCATCAGCGCCAGCGAGGCCTTCAGCGCGGCCTGATAAGCCGTCTGATAGGCGGTCTCTTCATCGATCTCAAGGTTCTTCCGGGCCGCGGCAACCTTCTTTTGTGCGTCAGCCAGGAATTGCTTTACTTGCTTGGGATCGACCTTCTGCGGTTTTGTCGTTGCCATCCTGAATCAAACCAATCCGCTTTCCGTTCCAAATGTCCGTGACAAAAGGATCGCGCCTGGCGAGCCTCCGGTTGAGTTCATGAGGAGTGAAAACAGTGTAGCTGACCTCTCGGTGTACGGCCTTTTCGGCCTTTCGGATTTCTCTTGAAAGCAGCACTTGATCGGGCTTACCCACGATCAGCAGGTCGATGTCGCTGGCCGCGTCCGCCTCATCCTTTGCAAAGGAGCCGAAGATCCAGGCCGATGCGATGCCGGCGACGGGCTCAAGCGCCCGCTTGAGCGTTGGCTCGATACCCACCGAGCCATGTAGCAGAGCAAAAACCGGCTTCAAATAGGGGTAAGCATGATTGACGCTGTAGTAGAGTTGCCGCCCTTCCCTCTCCGCGTTCAGGAATCCCTCGCGCGCCAACCGGGCCAACTCGCGGGAGATGTTGGTCGAGTCGGCGTCGAGTTCGGCGGCCAGTTGGCGCACGTAGACTCGTCTCTTCCTGTTCATGTAGAAGAAGGTCAATACCTTACGCCGCAACTCGGACCGAAGTGAAAGCATTGCAGTGAAAGTATACTGCAATTGCAGTAAAAGATAACTGCGATCTTTCTTGGAGCAGTGCAATCGTATTTTCAAGTTATGCCACCGCCATGGATTGGCGGGATTATGTGCGGCGCGCGGCGCTGAGGATTGCATCGACGATCTGCTCGGGCGCGAGGGCATTCACGGCGATCGACAGATGCGCCGTGCGGTAAAGCGGCAGGCGCCGCTGGTAGCGGCTCTCAAGATTCGCCCCGTCGGCCAGAATGGGGCGCAGATGCTCCGTGCCGCGGCAGCGAGCGAGCGTGGTCGCCAACTCCACTTCGAGGTGAACCAGCAGCGTCTCGGGCGCGCCGAGCAGCAGCGAGCGCGTGGCCTCGGTTTCAATGGCTCCGCCGCCAAGAGCCAGAACGAGCGCAGACTCGCCGGCCAGGCGCGCAATCACCGCGCGCTCTCGCTCGCGGAACGCGGCTTCACCCTCGCGCCTGAAGATCTCGGGAATCGAACAGCCGGCCTCGGTTGCGATCACGTCGTCGGCATCGACGAACCTCCAGCCGAGCCGCGCGGCGAGCAGCGGTCCCACGGTGCTCTTGCCCGAGCCCATAAAACCTGTAAGCACGATGCGGCGCGGCCGAGTTTCCGCCGCAATGTCGCTTTGAGAAGATGCGTTTGTCGAGGCTGCTGTCATCGGTTTCAGTATAGGTGTCAAAAATTGGTGCTAGTGGGCGGATCCCCGACGCCTGAACCCGACACCTGCTAGGCAAGCACCATCACAATGGCGCCCACAGTGATCAACGCGCCGCCAAGGATTGCAGCGGTATTGAGTTTTTCGCCCAGCAGCAGCCAGGCAAAGAGCATCACCAGCGGGACGCTGAGTTTGTCGAGCGGCGCTACGCGCGAGGCCGGTCCCAGTTGCAGGGCGCGGAAGTAGCAGATCCACGAAAGGCCCGTGGCAATCCCCGCAAGCGTGAGAAACAGCACGGTGTGGCGATCGAGCGCACGGATCTCGCCGTGCTTGCCGAGAGCGATGACGATGGTCCAGGCAAAGATCACGACCACGCTGGTGCGCAGCGCCGTAGCCAGATTCGAGTCAACGTGCGCCACGCCGACTTTGGTCAACAGCGCCGTGGCGGCGGCAAAGACGGCGGCAAGCAGCGCCCATCCAACCCAACTTGTCGTCCAGTTCATGGCTTTTAGCATACGCGCGCGGGTCCGGCGGCGGCTGACGACGCCAGCGAAACCCGCAGGATAGAATGGCCTCATGCGCCCGCTCCCGCGATTGCTGATTGCTGCCTCGCTTGCTCTCGCTCTCGTCGGCGCGAGCGGCTGCGGCTACCACGCATTGGGCGCGGCCACACATCTGCCTCCCGATGTAAAAACGCTTGCCGTGCCGGTCTTTGCCACGCAGACCGAGACGAACGGTACGGAGACGGTGCTGACCGAGGCGGTGGTTCGCGAGTTCATGACGCGCACCCGCTTCCGCGTGACGACAAGATCAAGCGGCGACGCCGACGCGGTCCTGCACGGAACGATTCTCAAGCAGGCCGTGGCGCCTCTCACTTACAACGCGGCCACGCAGCAGTCGTCGAGCTTCGTCATCACCATCGTGGCCTCTGTCACGCTCAACGCGCGCGACGGCAGCATCCTCTACCAGAACAAGAACTACGTCTACCGCGCGGAGTACCAGTCCAGCACCGACCTGCCCACGTTCATCGAGGAAGATCCGGCGGCCATCCAGCGCCTGTCGCGCCAGTTTGCGCGGCAGTTGGTGGCGGACATTCTTGAAGGCATGTGACCGGCCAACTCAGCATCGACGGGTTGGCAGTCTATGTGCGGCTGGTGTTGCGTAGCGACAGCGTGTACGGGATGTGAACACCCGGCGCGGAGGCGGGAAAATCGCGGGTGTTTCGCGTGAGGAGCACACGCCCTTCGCTTTGCGCCGTGGCCTGGATGATGGCGTCGGGGAGTTTGACCTTGCTGCTCCTGCGTATCTTCACGGCGCGTTCCGCGATCTCCGAGGTGAGCGGAAAGAGTTGGAAATTCAGGAGAAACGAGCGGGCCTCGTCATCCTGGGCAGCCGTTGCGCCAGCGAGCACTTCCATCCAAGTGACAATGCTGATGCCGCGGTCGCCACACCGGTCACACACTGCGCGAGCCTGCGGAATGCCTCGCAGGTAATCGATCAGAATGCATGTGTCGAAGAGAACCGGAGAACTCACCATTCGCTGCGCATCCTCTCCTGATACGCCAGACCGTCCTCTTCCATCGCCGACCATGCGCCGAAAGCAGCATGGTTCATTTTCCGCCGATAGGGAGTGAGCGAAGTTCGAATGGCCTGTCGAATGAACTCGGCGCGGGACACTGCCCGTTGCTTGGTGACTTCGTCCAATAGTTCGAGGTCGATATTGGGGACATCAATGAGAATCCGCATGGCCACTCCGCGATATATATAAAGTATATCATTACATGACTGTAAGTGATATACCCATTCTTTCTCCCGACAGGAAGACTTCCCCTGTTGATTACGAGCGCACCCGATATTCCTTCCCGGTTTTCCGCGCTGGTGTGTTCGCCCGCCGGGCGGTATTCTGGAGCCGGATGAGGCACGATTGCATGGTAGGAGGGCCGCGGCTGTGAGCGGAGTGCGATGGGGCGCGGGATTTGCCGCAGCGGGGCGCTTCGTCTCCGAGATTGAGGCCGCTCAGGCAGGCAAGGGCAAGTTGCAGGCCGGCTACGTGCTTGCCGGTGACGAGATCTTTCTGCTCGATCGCTGCCGCGCGGCCGTTCTCAAAGCATTTGTTCCCGGCGATCTGCGCGACTTCTGCCTCTCGGATCTCGATCTTTCCGCGACCTCGATCTTCGAGGTTCTGGATCGCGCGCAGACACCCTCGTTGATGGCTCCATTCCAGGTGATCTTTGTGCGCAACGTGCGCCAGCTTTACACGCGCGGCGCCAAGAAGGACGAGTTTGCGGCGCTGGACCGCTATTTCCGGTCGCCGAATCCGCAGGCGCTGCTGGTTTTCGTCGCGGACTTTCTGCGCATCCCGTCGGACGTGCGGCGCATGGATCTCGACGACAAGAATCGCTACGAACGCCTGAAAGAAACTCTTGGGGAACACTGCGGCATGGTGGAACTGGCGCGCGTGAGCGAGGAAGACGCCATGCGCTGGGTTGTCGCGACGGCGCAGGAACAGGGAACGCGTCTGGAGCCCGATGCGGCGCGCGAGCTGGTGGACGCGCTCGGCGCCGACATGATGCTGGTGGCCTCGGAGCTTGAGAAGCTGCTGCTCTATGCAACGGGCCGCGGGCGAATCACTCTCGGCGACGTGGAGACCATGGTGCTTGCCGCCAAGCAGCGCTCGCTCTATGAGCTGACCGACGCCATCAGCGCCCACGACCGCGTGCGTGCGCTGGCGCTGCTCGAAGGTCTGCTGAATAGCTCGGACGCCGGCGAGGACGCGGCCATCGGGCATCTTTACATGCTCGCCCGCACCTTCCGGCAGATGCTTGTCATCCTTGAGAAGAACGTGCGCGACTCGCGCGCCATCTGGCAGGCGCTGTGGCAGGGGTTCCGCATGCCGCCCTTTGCCGCCGACGATCTGATTCGTCAGGCGAGGCGCTACAAGAGCCGCCGCGAGCTTACGCGTGCCCTGCGGCTGGTGGCGCGCGCCGACCTGGAGCTGCGTTCCTCGCCGCCCGACAAGCGATTGGTGCTGGAACGGCTTGTCTACGAACTGGCCTCGGAGCCCAGGACCGCAGCTGCGGCGTGGGTTTCGCCACAGTTGTCGTTCGAGGGCTGAGCTTCAGCCGGAACCCGACGGCGCGCTCCCTTTTAGCCGCTTTGCTGCGCCACCTGCGCGAGCTGCTGCATGTGAGCCAGATCGCGGACGCGGTCATGGAGCCAGTCGCCGAGCCGCAGATCGTCGTTTTCGATGTGGTAAACAAGCCAATCGCGGAGAAAGTCCAGCGCATGTTTATCCAGCGGCGCGCCGATCCGTTTGTAGCGGGCAACAAAAGCATCGATCTTCTGCATCAGGCGCTGATGGTTCGCCTCATGCAGTATGATGCCGGGATACTTTGTTGCGCGCATGAGGGCTTCTTCGTCCGCAAAGTGCCTGCCCGCGCCGCTTGCCAGTTTCTGGAGCAGCGCGACCGTCTCTGCCGACCCCACGTTCCGCGTCATCGTCTCTTCGATTTCACGCAGGGCATCGAAGAGTTCCTTGTGCTGATTGTCGATCGATTCGATGCCAACCGCCTGCTTTTCGCTCCAGCTTATTTCGGCCATTGTCCTGCTCCTCTCCACGTCGTCTGCGAATGCCCCGTCGAGGAAGAGCCGGCCTCATGCTGATCGGCCGGACAGTTCCACTCTGTTCTCGCGCTTTATTTCGCGCCGCTTTGCGTAAGACAAAGGCTGTATTGCTTATCCTCGTGCAGGATGTGTTTGGTGAGCCAGTCGCTGAGGAAACGCAGCAACTCGATATTCAGATTGGCGTCGCCCTTCTTATAACGCGCCGAGAACTCCCGCACCTGGCGCGTCAGGTCAGCATGACGGGTGCGGTGTGCTGCAAGGTTAGGATACTTTGCTGCTTCCATCATGCGCTCTTCGTAGGCGAAATGCAGAACGGTGTATTTGATCAGCTTGTCGAGCAACGATCCGAGGACGCTTTGCGCCTGACCCTTCATCATGGCAGTGTGCAACTCGTTCACAATGGCGAATAGGCCCGAGTGCTGTTGATCGATGGTAGTGACCCCTACCGAGTAAGTATCGTTCCAGGTCAATAGAGACATGCCAGGCTCCCGCCGGCAGCAGCCGACAGAGTTGTTATCGAACGATCCCGGTCATGGTTCAGTGACTGTACGCGCGGAAGCAGTGTTGTTTCGCGGTTGGACATCTGCGCACAGGGTTGTCTCGCATGAGTTCACGCCGCGCCCTTTGAGTCACGGCGGTACTTTCGCTCTTGCACTGCCAGTCCAATGTTTCTGTAGCGAGAGAGGCGAACCGGCGCAAAATGGAAACGATGGCTTTTGTGACTCCATTGAACGTGATTGCCGCCGTTCTCACGCTCCTGCCTTATCTGGTTGTGGCATTTTCCCCGTCGTCATCGGCCGCGCGGGTGCGCTCCTGGCCCGTCTGGACGCGGATTGCCGCCCCTGCCGCGCTCGCAATCCCTTATGTGCTGGTGGCGAGCGGGGCAGGCGTCTTTCGCTGGGGCTGGTTTGCTTTGTACACTCTCCTGCCGGTGGCGATTGTGTGGCTGCTTGGCGAAGCCGCACGCGTCGATGCGGCGCAGCGAGGAAACTGGCGCGACTTTCTGGTGCTCATTACGCTGGGACTGGCCGTCGATCTGCGCTGGTTCGAGGGCGCCTGGCCGGCGCATCTGGCGGTCTTCAACAAGGTGCTGCTGCTCGATGCCGGCATTTACGGCTTCGTGCTCATTCGCGAGCTGGACGGCGCCGGTTTTGACCTCCGCCTGCGCTTGAAGGATGTGGGCGTGGGGTTGCGCGAATGGGCGTTCTATACGCCGATTGGACTCTTGATCGGTCTCGGCCTCGGTTTCCTGCATCCTCACCGTGTCTGGCCAGGAGTTTTACTGATCGCCGGCGCGTGGTTCTTCACCTTTCTCTTTATCGCGGTGCCGGAGGAGTTGTTTTTTCGCGGCTGGCTCGAAAACCTGCTTGAAAAGCGCCTGGGCCGGACCGGATCGCTGATCTTGACGTCCTGCCTCTTCGGCCTCGCGCACTTCAACAAGCGCGCGGCGCACTTCAACTGGCGCTACGTGCTGCTGGCGGCGCTGGCCGGCGTTTTCTATGGACGCGCGTGGCGCAGTGAGAGGCGTGTGGGCGCGTCGGCTGTCACGCACGCTACCGTCGATGCCGTATGGTCTCTATGGCTGAAGTAAACGCTCCGGCGGACGCGCCGGCCTGTGCGGATCGTAACGCAGATAGCCAAGCCCTACCCGCATGTTGTGGTCCACCGGACCCGGAATCGTTATCGCAACGGTGATGCCGAGAATGGCGTGCGCGATCATGAGTGGATAGATGTTGCGATAGCGCAGGAACAGCAGACACGCCGCAAAGCCCCACACGAATGTGATCGGCATAAGGACGAGGTTGGGCAGGTGCGCCAGCGCAAACAGTGTCGAAGCAGCGAGCGCCGCCCACCCGGGCCGGGGAATGAGGCGCAGAAATCGCAGCAGAAACACGCCTTGCAAAAGGAACTGCTGCACGCCGGCCCAGATGGCATAGGCGGAATACGTAGCAAGAAAGGCAAGAAGTCCACGAGGCATGCGCAACGAGTGCATGACGGCCGCAATCGCAACCGCCGTTGCAGCCAGCGCCAGGGCGGCGCCGGCGATCCACAGCGAGCGCCAGAAGTTCGCTGCGCGGAAACCCATGGCGCGCCAGCCGTCGAAGGAGATTCGCGCGATGAAAATCAGTCCGGCCGCGGCAACGATCCAGAGTACGCGCTGCAGAGGCCGCGGCGTCCACTCGACAGCCAGGATCAGTCCGTAAGCGACGGCAATCTCGATCCCGTCGCGCCGCCGGCTGCGCGCGGAGACAGACTGCACCGGCAGGCGCGGCGAAGTTGCAGGCGCTTCCATAAACCTGATGCTAGCGGAGGAGGCAGGAGGCAGCCAATAGGAAGTAGTCTGCGCTGAAGAGGAGGTCGGCGTGGTAGAAGCTGAATTGGCACTCCTGGCTATTGCCTATTCGAGAATCACCTCGGGCTCCGGTTCGTGGCCGCGGGTGGTGAGCGTGATGGCCGCGCCGAGGATGAGTACGCCGCCGAGCCATGCATAGGGGCCGAGCCGCTCGCCGAGCAGTTCCACGCCCAGCACCGAGCCAAGCACCGGCTCGATGTTCAGGAAGATTCCGGCGCGCGAGGCCGGTACGTGATGAATGCCCCAGTTCCACAAGAGCGTGGTGGTGGCCGTGCACAGCACGCCGCTGATGGCGAGCGCCATCCAGGCCGTCGCGCTGATGTGGGCAAACGGTATCGGTTCGACCTTCTCGTGCGTGAGCGGCGCGAGCAGCCACATGACCAGATCCCACGCCACCAGCATCAACGTACCGAAATAGATGGTGTAAGCGGAGACGACCGGCGCGCTATGGGTTTGCAGCAGCTTTTTGCTGAGCAGAATCCATGCCAGCGCAACAATGAGCGAGGCGATGACCAGCAGGTCGCCCGTGAGCGTGGGCGTCTCGCGGCCCGTGGTTGCGCGATCGCCGCCCAGAACCACCATGGCCGTGCCGGCCGTGGAGGCAAAGAGCGCCAGCCAGCCGATCCAGTCGAGCCGCTCGCCGGCAAACAGCGCCGCTCCGGCCGCCAGCAGCACGGGCATGGCGCCCACCATCAGCGAGGCGTGGCTCACCGTGGTGAGCGCCAGGCCGTGAAACTGCAACAGAAACTGGATGGGAATGCCAAAGGCCGCCGCCAGCAGCATGGTTTGCCATTCGCTGGCTGTCAGGCGAACGCGGCGGCCGAACATCACGGGCGCTATGCCGAGGCAGGCAAAGAGGAATCGGTAGAGCACCATGTGCTCAACGTTCATCTCGTTGAGCGCGAGCCTCCCCCAATAAAAGCCTGTGCCCCAAAGGGTTCCGGCCAGGGCACAGGCGCCGTAGCCCAGAAACAGGAGCTTCCCTTTTGCCGAACCTTGCAGTGCCATCCTTTCATTAATGTCGCACAATACCCGTGCAGGGTTCGCGCGGCCGGGGCGAAGCGCCTTTTCTTCACGCGATCAGTGGGTGGTTCGCAGCTTTGCGCGCTCGATCCAGTTCACCAGAAACAGGCAGGCTTTCGCCGTCAAGCCCACATCGGCGAAAATACTCTTCGATGGCGACGCGGCAGGGAATCGGCATGGCTGAGGTTGTTCGGAGGGTGGTGGCCGCTCTGGCCGTGGTTGCTGTGCTGTGCTCTTTTGCCCACATCCTCCGGGCGCAAAACGGCATCGGTCCTCCTGCACCGTCGGTGAAAGCGCGATTGATGACCGATCGTTTTCCCGCCCAGCCGTCGCTTGCGCCCTCTGCCAGCATTCCTCTCGATCCGCTTGGTTTCACGGCGCCGAATATCAACTATCTGGGCGCGCGCAATACCTTTGTTTCGCTTGATTTTCTCGATGAGAACCACCTGCTTTTCACGTTTCGCGTGCCGGGGCTCATCCATCGCTCCTCCAAAAGCGGCGAAAATAGCTACGAGCGCGAGATTCGCGCCCTGGTGCTTCGGCTGCCGCAGGGAACGGGCGAGGCTCAAGTAGAGGCCGAGGGATTGTGGACGCTGCACGATCGTATGCGCTACCTGTGGCCGCTCAAGGACGGCCACTTTCTTCTGCGTGACCGCAACAATCTTCTCGAAGGCGACGCCACTCTCAAGCTGAAGCCCTATCTTGAATTTCCCGGGCCGCTGCTCTCGGTCGAACTCAATCCAGAGCAGCAGTACCTGGTGTCGAATTCCGACGAGCCGGTGGCTGGAACACGGGAATCGCCAGATGACTCGAACGCGCCGGCTGCAACCGGCGCAGCTGCCGCGGGCGAGGATGAAGAAGAGACCGCGGGCAATCCACCCGACCTCGTCGTGCGCATCCTGCGGCGCGACACCGGACAGGTGATGCTGGTCAGCCGCGTGCGGACGCCCGTGCATTTGCCCATCAACTCCAAGGGATATCTTGAAAACCTGCGCGGTCAGAGCATGGGCTGGATTTTGAATCTGGGCTACTTCACCGGCGGCAGCAAGATGCTGGGCAGCGTAGAAACCGCTTGCGACCCCATCGACAACTTTCTTTCGGAGAACGAGATTCTGATCGAGGGATGCAATACGGAGGGAGCGCGCAAGCTGGTGGCGATGACGACCGAAGGAAGAACGCTGTGGATCTCGCAGGCGCCGCCAACTCAGGTGTGGCCGCAGTTGACCGTAGCGTCCAACGGCTCGCGCATGGCATGGTCCACGCTCGATACCCTCCGTCCCGTGGGCCCCTTTGCTCCCATGGACTCCGACGACGTGAAGGAGCAGTCGGTGACGGTCTTCGACGCAGCCACTGGCGACATCGCGTTTGTCTCGCCGCTCAGCCCCATGCTGGATGCCGGCGGCAATGTAGCCGTCTCGCCCTCCGGCCGGCGCGTGGCGATTCTCAACGCCGGCGCCATCCAGATCTTCGATCTGCCTCCAGCGCCGCCCGTGCCGGGAGGACAGTGACCACTGACCACTGACCACTGTTTTTCGGTACACTGAGCCACGGAGGAGCAATTTGGCCACATCCGGCGTACACTACTCGGCCGCGGCGGCCACGGATCGCGGCCGCAAGCGGGCCACCAATGAAGATGCCTTCGGCTACTCCGTCGAGCACGGCGTCTACGTTGTTTGCGACGGGATGGGTGGTGCGGCCGCGGGGGAGGTGGCCAGTTCCCTGGCTGTCGACGAGATGATGCGGGTGCTTACCAGGCGCGATGCGGCGCGCTCGCTGTTTGACGAAGCGGAAAGTGCGGTCTCTACCGCAAATGCAACCATCTTCGCGCGCGCAACACAGAGCCGCAATCTGAACGGCATGGGAACGACGCTGGTAGGACTGCTCACCGAAGGCCACCACGGTTACATGATCAACGTGGGTGACAGCCGTGGTTATCGTATGCGCAACGCGCAGTTGAAGCAGATTACGCTCGACCATTCGCTGGTCGAGGAGCAGGTGCGCATGGGCCGCATGGATCGTCTGGAAGCAGATCGCTCACCTCTCAGGAACGTGATTACGCGCGCCCTGGGCACGCAAGGCTCAGTGACGCCGGACATTTTCGAGCTTGCGGCCGAACCTGGCGATCTTTATCTGCTCTGTTCCGATGGGCTTACGCGCGAGATCCCGGATGCGCAGCTCGAAACACTGATGAAGCGCGATCTTCCGCTTCCGGAGCTGTGCGCGCGCCTGATCGAAGCCGCCAACAGCGCCGGCGGGCACGACAACAGTACATGTCTGCTGGTGCGGGTTGAGGCGTAGACACATCGGAATCGCTACTCGGCGACCACCTCGTGGCGGCTCTTCGATCCAGGTTCGGGCCGCTTGAGCAGCAGGGCCAGTGGAATGCAGGCCAGCGCCAGATATCCGAGGAAACGGAAGTTGTCCGCGTAGGCGAGCACGGCGGCTTGCTGCTGCAAGCTGCGGTATACCGCGCCCAACGCCTCGCGATGCGACAGCACGGCATCGGCGCCGCCGGTCTGGAACCGGGAACCGAGCTCCCGAAGGGCGCCGGCGGCAACAGGATTACCCGCATTCAGGTGGGCGCCCAGGTAGCTCTGGTGGATCTGCGACCCGCGCACCTGCGACGCAGTGAGCGCGGCGATTCCGATGCTGCCGCCGATATTGCGAACCAGGTTGTAAATGCCGGCGGCGTTGCCCATCTCCTGCTTGCGCAGCCGGCCCATGGCCAGCGTGGTGAGCGGCACGAAGACAAATCCGCCGCCAAAACCGTTCCAGAAGTTCGGCCAGATCACGTTGCTCATGGCGATGCCAAGATTGATGCGGCTGAGCGAAAAGGTGGAGAGCGCGAAGATGCCCAGCCCCACGGCCAGCAGCGCGCGGGAATCAAAATGGCTCATCAGCGCGCCCACCAGCAGCATCGCCAGCATCGCGCCCAGTCCGCGCGGGCTTACCGTCAGGCCGCTGTCCATCGCCGAATAGCCTAGCAGCGTCTGCAGAAACAGCGGCAGAAAGGCGGTGACGCCGTAGAGCAGAACGCCGAAGAGTCCCGTAATGAGCGTTCCTATACAGAAGTTGCGGTCGAGCAGCGCGCGCAACTGCACGATGGGATCGCGGCAGATCAACTCGCGCGCGACGAAGGCAAGAAATGCCGCAGCGGAGATTGCAGTGCACCAGCAGATCCATGTGGTTCCAAACCAATCCGCCTCCTGGCCCTTGTCGAGAACCAGTTGCATCGCCCCCAGCCAGACCGCCATCATCCCAAAGCCGAGGCGATCAACTGCCGTACGCACTACGTGGCGCAGATAGGGCGGGTCTTCGATGTAAAGGCTGGTCATGAACAGCGCCAGCAGACCGACCGGAAGATTGATGTAGAAGATCCAGCGCCAGGAGTAGCTGTCGGTGATCCATCCGCCCAGCGTTGGGCCGATGACCGGCGCGACGACGGTGCCCATCCCATAGGCGGCCATGGCCTTGCCGTGCTTTTCTGGCGGAAAGCTTTCGAGCAGGATGGATTGCGCCAGTGGCTGCAGGCCGCCGCCGCCCGCCCCTTGCAGCACCCGCGCCACAATCAACATGGGCATATTCAGCGACATGCCGCAGAGAATCGACGCGCCGGTAAAACCCAGAATCGAAAGCATCAGCAGGCGTTTGCGGCCAATGCGCCGAGCCAGCCATCCTGAAGCCGGCAGCATGATGCCGTTTGCGACCAGGTAGCTGGTCAGCACCCATGTGGATTCGTCGGTGGACGCGGACAAACTGCCCGCGATGTGCGGCAGCGCGACGTTGGCAATCGAGGAGTCGAGCACCACCATGAACGTGGCCAGCATGACACTGAGCGCGACCATCCACGGATTTACCGTAGGCCGCCATTCGCTGTGGGCGGCCTTGAAGGTCTCTGCTGAATTGCCGGTTGTGCTCATAAACCAGTTTACTAAAACACCTTGGACGGCTTGGGGAAAAACCGTCTCCCCCGTACCACCGATCTCCGTGCCGCCTACCCGTACAGCCTACCCGTGCCGCCTACCCGTACAGCCGATCTCCAGATCGGCTGTAGTGCGGGTCTCCAGACCCGCGTCCATCGCCAGTCGAGATACATGCATGGTCTCGGACGCCGCAACGCGGCTTGAGCGACAAGTGCCTCTTGCATGGAACGTGGCCGCCTGTCAGCACAGATCTTCCAACTCCACTATCTCCGCTGGCGGCGCTCAGGCCGCGTTTTTTCGCCCAACAACGCCCAACAAAAGGAGCCGATTGACACTCGTGCCGCGTTAGACTATTCTCTTCAAAGTCAGCGATAACTATACTTCATGCAAGGCAGAGCAGACATGGCCCATCCAGCCGCACCCGCAGCGATCGATCCGGCGGCAATTCCGCAACGCACACTTGCGACTGGCGCATCGATGCCCGCCATCGGCCTCGGTACTTTCGGCTCCGACCACGTTTCCGCAATAGAAATTGCCGAGGCCGTGAAGGGCGCGGCCGCTGTCGGATACCGGCATTTTGACTGCGCCTCGGTCTACGGCAACGAGGCGGAGATTGGCGCCTCCTTTGAGGCCATTCTGCGGAGCGGAATCAAGCGCGAAGATTTGTGGATCGCTTCCAAGCTCTGGAACGACAAGCACGGCGAAGACGACGTGATCGCCGCTTGCCGCCAGTCGCTTGCCGACCTGCGCCTTGAGTACCTAGACCTCTACCTGGTGCACTGGCCGTTTCCCAACTTCCATCCGCCGGGCTGCGACGTGACCTCGCGTTCACCCGGCGCCAGGCCCTACATTCACGAAAACTTTATGAAGACCTGGCGCAAGATGGAAGAGCTTGTCGACATGGGACTGGTGCGGCACATCGGCACCTCGAACATGACCATCCCCAAGCTCAAGCTCCTGCTGCGCGATGCGCGCATCAGGCCCGCGGTAAACGAGATGGAGCTGCATCCACACTTCCAGCAGCCGGAACTGTTCCGTTTTGTCGTTGAAAACGGCATCCAGCCGGTCGGCTACTGCCCCATCGGCTCGCCAGCGCGCCCGGATCGCGACCGCACGCCGGAGGATACCGTGCCCACGGAGGATCCTGTGATTGTGGAGATCGCCCATCGGCGCGGAATGCATCCCGCGGCAGTTTGCATCCGGTGGGCCGTCCAGCGTGGGCAGACCCCCATTCCGTTTTCTGTGCATCACTATCGCGAGAATCTTGCGGCCGCAGCAGGCGAGCCGTTCACCGGCGAAGAGATGCGCGCGATCGCGGGGATCGACCGCAACTGCCGCTTCATCAAAGGCCAGGTTTTTCTGTGGAAGGACGGCCAGAGCTGGGAAGATCTCTGGGATCCGAATGGGGAAATCGCGCAGTGAAACGGCCTGTAGGCATCGGCCGGTAACCTGTAGCTTCGAAGGCTGCAAAGAGTCCAGGAAGAGCGCGCTTCCACAAGATAAGCTTTCGGCTAACGGCTGCTGGCTCAAAGAATCTGGAGTAAAGAAATGCTTCCGTCCACCATGACCGCCGCTTACCTGCCCGGCAATTCCACCGTCGAGATGCGCACCGTGCCTGTGCCCGAGCCGGGCCACGGCGAAGTCCTTGTGCGCGTCAAGGCCTCGACCATCTGCGGCTCCGACATCCGCTGCATTTATCACGAACACCTCGGGAAAGGCCCCGAGGGCTACCAGGGTGTGATCGCCGGCCACGAGCCTTGCGGCCAGATCGTCGCCACCGGCCCCGGCTGCCGCCGTTTCAACGTTGGTGAACGCGTGATTGTCTATCACATCTCGGGCTGTGGTGTGTGCAACGACTGCCGCCGCGGCTACATGATCTCCTGCACCAGTGAGAAGTATCGCCGCGCCTACGGCTGGCAGCGCGACGGCGGCATGGCCGAGTTCATGATCGCCGAAGAGAAGGATCTGATCGCCCTGCCCGACGCGCTCTCCTACGCCGACGGCGCGCAGGTGGCCTGCGGGTTCGGCACCGTCTACGAGGGCCTGGAAAAAATCGGCATCGATGGCAACCACGCGGTGCTCATCACTGGCCTCGGTCCGGTGGGTCTGGCCACCGGCGCGCTCTGCCGCAAGCTCGGCGCCAACAAGATCATCGGCATCGACGTGGTGCCGGAGCGGATGAAAATCGCCAAAGACCTTGGCCTTTGCGACGAGGTTTTAAGGTCCGGCCCTGACAACGTGGCCGAGGTGAAGCGTCTGACGGCAGGGATGGGCGTGGAGCGCGCCGTCGACTGCTCGGCTAACGACCAGGCCCGCGCCACTGCGATTCGCGCCACACGCAAGTGGGGCCGCATCGTCTTCCTCGGTGAAGGCGGGCGCGTCGAGTTCAACCCCTCGCCCGATTTGATTCACGATCAAAAGACGCTTTACGGCTCGTGGGTCACTTCCACCTGGCTCATGGAAGAACTGGTGGAGCGGCTGGTACGCTGGAATCTGCACCCGGCCGATATCATCACGCACCGTTTTCCGCTGCAGAGCGCCGGCGATGCCTACGCGCTAATGGCATCCGGCAAGTGCGGTAAAGTGGCCGTCTGCGCCGACGAGGAATTGAAATAGCCCGGCTTTGCTGGCGCCGCCGCCCCCGCCAGCGCCGCTGCTTGAAACGAGGACACCATGGCTGATGCGCCAAGACTGACAAAACCCGAGTGGGAACGGGAACTGGAAACCGTGCTGCCGCTCTACGGCCACCGCAACTGGATCGTGGTTGCAGACTCTGCCTATCCCGCGCAATCCAAGCCGGGCATTGAGACGATTGTCTCCGGCGCCGGACAGCTCGAAGTGGCGCGCAAGGTGGCCGACGCCATCAACGCCAGCCGCCATGTGCGCTCCAACATCTACCTCGACCGCGAGCTGGCCTTCGTCTCCGAAAAGGACGCGCCCGGCGTTACCGCCTACCGCGCGCATCTCGCCCAGATGTTTGGCTCTTCGGCGAAAGAACTTTTGCACGAGGAGATTATCGCCAAACTCGACCAGGTCTCGCAGGTCTTTCGCGTGCTGATTATCAAGACCGAGCTGACCATCCCCTACACAACTGTCTTCTTCGAGCTCGGCTGCGCGTACTGGCCCGCCGACGCCGAGGACCGCATGCGGAAGGCGATGGCCGCCGCCGGCGCGAAATAAAACTACTGTTTCGACCGGTGCCCAGATCCCAACTCCGGGATTTGGGGCCGCATGACGATCCAGGCCCGACGCTTCAGGCTCTCCACCAGCCGCATCGCCCAGAGGGCAAACGCGCTTCAAGTCGCTGGACGCCTATCCAAATGCGCTTGCCCTGGCATTGCCCCGGATTACTTCTTGTTCTTTCCAGCACGCTTCCGGGAACTTCTTGCTGCGCCGAAAGCCGCAGGCCGAGGCCGGGGCAATCCCGCTTCGCCCTCCGATGACCGCGCCCGCGCAATCGCCATCTTGGCCACGTGATCGACAATCCACGCGAAATGCTCCTCGCCCACCGAATGCACATCGGCGTCAGGCACGGGATTCATGAAGTCGATCGCGTACGGAATCCCGTCCTGGACGGCGAACTCGACGGAGTTCAACTCGTAGCCGAGCGCGCGGCAGAGCTTCAGGGCGTCTTCTTCCATCTTTCTCCAAAGCAGCCGCGCGCGCAGGGTTCTGGGCCGAGCCGAGTCTTTCAGATAGCGTTCAGCAAAGGGCCGGCGCGGATCGTACGGCATGACGCGCACCTTCTTCTGCCCCACCACAAAACACCGAAAGTACTCGCTGTAGTCGACCGCCTTTTGAAAGACCATGCACAGATCGCGCGACTGGTCGAAGGCGCTGAAGAACTCTTCGCGCCCCCGCACCTCGTGCACATCGCGCCAGCCGCCGCCGTCGATGGGCTTCAGGAATCCATGCTCGCCCACGGCGGCAAACACGGCATCCCAGTCGAGCGGGAACTCCAGGTTGCGCATCGACTTGTCCGAAGTTCCGTTAGGCAATTGCTTGTGCGGCAAAAGCACCGTGGGCGGAACAGCCACGCCGAGCCGCGCGGCGAGCGCATAGTTATAAAACTTGTCGTCGGCCGCGGCCCGGAAAGGATCGTTGATGACAGCCGTGCCGTTGAGAATCGCATATTTGAGATACGCGCGGTAAAACGGCACATCGTGCGAGATGCGATCGAGAATCACCGCGTAGCGCTGGGCCTGGCCGATCTCAACGGCGCCAGTAAGCACGAACTCGGCGCGAATGCCCGCGGGATTGCGTGCATTGACACGCTCGACGAAGGCGCTCGGAAAACTGTTCTCCACGCCGAACAGAATGCCGATCTTCTTCATGCGCCGGTCCTCCGTGCGCGGCGGCATGGTTGAATCGCCACACTTCGCACGCCAACAGTGTACGACGAGCGAGCGAACCGCCAGCAGGCCCTGGCGAGTCAGCAGGTCAACAGAGCGGCCGCCATGCGCCGCCATGTTGGCCAGTCGTGCGAGTTCGGCGCATCCCACACGTGCAACTGGTGCGGGATTCCTTTCTCCGTCAGAATGCGATCGAGCTGCTGGTTGTGGGTGAGGCATGGGTCGTCCCACCCGCTGGCCAGTACGTACTGGCTGGCGCGCATGCGCTCCAGATACCAACTGTCTTCGAGCCCGGGCAGGTAGTGCGTCGGCAGGTGAAAGTAGCAGTTCTGGTCGTAGTAACCATCGAGAAAGAGCGTGAGATCGAAGACGCCGGAGAGTGAGACCAATCCGCTGAAAAGATCCGGATGACGCAGGGCAATGTTCGCCGCGTGATAGCCGCCGAAGCTCAGGCCGAGAGCCATCAGGCGCGGGTCTGGGTTCATCCGGCGAATGAGCGGCACGACCTCGTCGAGTAGGTAAGCCTCGTACTGCATGTGCCGCGCGACGCGCCGGTCGGGCGCGATCTGGAGGTTGTACCAGCTTTCGCGGTCGATCGAATCGACGCAAAAGAGCTGCATCCGCCCGCCTTCGACCGGGTCGTTGAGCGCAGCCACCATGCCTCGGTCTTCCATGTCGAAGAAGCGCCCGCCGGAGGTGGGAAAGACCAGGACGGGCAGGCCTCCACGGCCAAAGACAAGCAGCTCCATCGAGCGGTCAAGCCGCTCCGATTGCCATTCGTGATATTCCCGGTTCATGGTGCAAATCCAACAGCGTACAGTATGGTTCGCTCCCGCGCAAAAGCGAGGGGGTAATCTGTCATCATAAGCGAGCAAAGCTGATCTCTGAAAATAAGGCTCCGCGCGAGCGAAAGCGGATTTGCCACGCAGGCCCGATTTCGGCGATACTTAGGTATTGCGATCTGTGCGGCCGGGCGCATTTGTCCCGGCCGTTCTTGCGCAGGAGATCGGCCGCCGCTCGCGTGCAAGTCTGTAAGTGGGCGCAGATCCGGCGCAAAATTCTCCTCGGAAGCGCACGAGAAGCTCGTAAACCGGAAAGGAACGATAGCCACTGTGGTCATGATTCGTTTGGCGCGCGTTGGCGCCCGCAAGCAGCCCTATTACCGTGTTGTCGTCATCGAGAAGGACCGCGCCCGCAACGGCCGCTCCATTGAGGTGGTGGGCACCTACAATCCACGTACCAACCCTGCGACCGTCAATCTGCAGCACGAGCGGATTGCCTACTGGCGCGGCAAGGGCGCCCAGCTTTCGCCCACCATGGCAAAGCTGATCGAAAAGAACCCGGCGTCAGCGCCGGTGGTTACTGACACTGCGTCAACGCCTGTGGTTCCGGACCCCGCGGCAGCCTGATCTGCCGCCGCGACGGCTACCCGCAGCATCAAGGGCCGCGGGCAGCAGTGGCTCGTTGCGCCAGCTAGGCATACGTGTTACCATTCGCGCACGGTCCAAGAGGCTTCAATCTTCGTACTGTAGTAGATGGTCAGAGGCAAGATCATGGCCCAAGCTGAAATGGTGCAAGTCGACGAATTGGTCCGCGAAATCGCGCGGGCTTTGGTGGATGAATCGGAAGCTGTTGCAGTGGAATCTGTGAACCGGGATGAGAGCACGGTGCTGCGGCTTCGCGTGGCGGCGCAGGACGTGGGCAAGGTGATTGGCAAGCAGGGGCGTACCGCGCGGTCGATCCGCACCATCCTTGGCGCGGTCAGCATGAAACTGCACCACCGTTACACGCTCGATATTCTGGAAGAGGACGAGCAAGCGTAGGGCCCTCTGTCCCTCGCACCTGCCGCATCTTCCGGAGGCGGAGGGAGATGTGACTTCAGCGCCGGAGAACTGGGTCTGGCTGGCGCGCATTCGCAGTCCGCAAGGCCGTAAAGGCGAGGTCTTCGCGGAGATTCTCACAGATTTCCCTGAAAAATTTGCGGAACGCAAGCACCTGTTCCTTCTGGGCGCCTCCGCTCCCTCGCATTTGGACGCCCGGGAGACCAAGGCTGCTTTTCCTCAAGCTCGCCCTGTCGAATTAGCCAACCACTGGCTGCACAAAGGCGGCATCGTGCTGCATTTCGCCGGCGTCGACTCCATCTCAGATGCCGAAGAGTTGCAAGGTCTCATCGTCGCCATTCCCCGCGCCGATCGGGCGCCGCTCTCCGAAGGTGAAGCCTACATCGGCGACCTCATCGGCTGCATTCTGGTCGACGTGGCCGGGCCGGAACCGATTCGAGTAGGCGAGATCGAGGACGTGGACCGTTCGGCCGGTCCCGTCCCGCTTCTCGTGGTGCGTGGCGCGCGCGGCGAGGTGCTGGTTCCCTTTGCAAAGAGCTACCTGCGCCGGATCGATCTCGAAGGCCGGCGAATGGAGATGGCGCTGCCCGAGGGGCTGATCGACCTGAATGCCCGGTAGCAGGCCGGCAGGTGAGCGAGCCAGCGTCAGCCGGTGCGGGACCGGGATCATTTCAGACTCATGCTTTCAGAGAGCTGGTTCCGGGAGCGGGTGAATGTTACATGATGGCTTTCGTGCTATCCCATCCTTTCCGCAAAGAACGCGGAAAGGGTACGGAAGGTTCTTCTTCATGCGCCCGGAGAGTTAGTTCTTGAAAAACTCCCCATGCCCGCCATTCGCCCAGGGATTGTAGTGCTCGGCGAACTCGGCGCGATGTTCGACGCTGGGGTGGTTGAAGAGCCAGAACTCGATGATCGGATTCGGATTCGGATCTTCAAGCCACGACTCGCCGAGCTTGTTGAACGCGGCCACGGCGGTCTTTTGTGGATCGGCCACAATGCCGTGGATCGCCTCCTGCCCATAGACATCGGCCTGGTGCTCGAAGTAGCGGCTGAAGGCATTGGAGGCAGGTTCGGTGACAAAGCCGGCGAGCGAAATTGCAAATAGCAGCACCACGAAGCCCGTGCGCGAGGCCAGACCGTCGGCTCCCCATCGATCTCCGTATCGTGCGATCAGCCACGCGGCAAGCGCGGCGCAGGCCCAGTAAATGAAGAACATTCCGAGGGCCGAGCCGACAAGGATCTTGGGGATGTGGTGCAGCACATAGTGCCCGCTTTCGTGGCCGAAGACGAACAGAATCTCGTCGTCCGGCATCTGGTCCGTCGCCGTGTCCCACATGACGTACCGCTTGGTCGCGCCGATTCCGGCCACGAAGGCGTTAATCCCTTTGGATTTTGCGCTTGCCTGAATGAGATACATTCGATCGGGCGGGATATTGATCCCGGTGCGCGCGACCACCGTCTCCATTCTGGCAACTAGCGCGGCGTGGTGTTTCTGGAGCGGCTCCTGCTTGTAGAAGAGCGGAACCAGGAGCGGCTCGACGAAGACGGTCAGCACCAGAATGGGCAGCGTGAGCACCCAGATGCCGAGCCAGTAGCGCCTCGGCCACCGTTTGACAACCCAGTTGAAGAGCAGCAGGATCGGCACGCCGAAGACCAGCGCCAGTCCCAGACTCTTCCCCTCATCGCCCAGCCAACTGCCCCAACCCTGCACGCTGATGCCGTAGCTGCGCTCGTAGTGCTGGCCGAGCCAATCGAACGGCAGGCCGGCCAGCGTGGTGATTACGATAAATGCGGCGAAAAAGATCAGTCCCTGCACCCAGCGGCGCTTTGCGACTCCCTGCGTCCAGTGATCGACTCCGGCGAGGGCGCCCACGGCAAGCAATAACCACAGGAACACGATGCTCCAAAGCGATCCGGCAATATTGAGAATGTTGCGAATGCGGCTGATCGCGATGGCCTTCGCCAGCTTGTCAGGTGGCAGCGAATACGCGGGTTGCGGAGCCGTCTGCGCCGGAGCGGCAGCCGTGGTTTGCGCCGGATTCGCGGCCGATGCGGCGGTTTGCGCCTTCAGGGGCAGAGAGGCCAATCCGGCCAGAAGTGCGAACGGCAACATTGCCAGCAGACTTTTGCGTCCAATCTTCATGGAAACCCTCTTTGGGTCAGGCTGGTTTGAGACAATCGAGCATACACATGCTTCTACCTGAAACACTTGACGTTACGCAACACCGAACTTTGGCCGCCGCCAAGCTTCGGACCGTCTCGATCTCCCGCATTGCGACTGCGCTTGCGGCGGTTGCGCTCGCTGGCTTGCCGATCGCGGCTCTCGCGCAAAAGCGGGCTGGGTCGCAATCGCCGGCCAACGCGCCAGCTCTTCTGGATGCCATGAGCGCCGAGCTGCACCGTGCATTAACCTTGCTCGGCAGGCCGGGCTCGGTTGCCCCGCCCGCAACAGTGAACACCCAGGGCGGGAAGGCAAACCCTCCATCCGCGCCGGACGCGAAACAGCCGCCGCCCTACTTCATCAGTTACTCGGCGCACGATACCGACATGGTCACCATCGCCGCGCAGTACGGCGCGCTGACTACGAACACCGCTTCGCATCAGCGTTCTGTCGATGTGCAAGTGCGCGTGGGCGCCCCCAAGCTCGACAACACGCACGGTGACCACCGCAACTCGGCGATCGAAAGCATGGCCCTTCCGCTCGGAGACGAGCGCGAGGCCATTGAGCGCGCTCTCTGGTTTGCCACCAACAGGGGCTACGGCAATGCCCTCGATAACTACCTGCGCGTGGAGACCGAGGCCCAGGTGCGCGCCAAAGAGGAAGACACCTCGCCCGATTTCAGCGAAGAGACGCCCATGGTGCATCTGGGAAAGCCCGCGCCGCCCCTGATGGTACGCAAGACGGAGTGGGAGAATCGCGTCCGGGCGCTTTCGCGCATCTTCCGCCAGTACCCGAATGTTTATGAGAACGAGGTGGGATTCTCGGCGCAAACCTCGACTCGCTATTTTGTTTCTTCGGAGGGCGCAAAGATCGTTACGCCCTCATTGACCGCGGAATTGTTCATCGTCGCCACCACACGAGCCGACGATGGCATGGACCTGTTCCTCGCGCGCACGTTTGAAGCCGATACACCCGCGGGATTGCCCGCACAGGCCGATCTTGAAAGAGCAGTGCGCGAAATGGGCGCGCGGCTCGAAGCTCTGCGCAAGGCGCCCGTGGCCGCGCCGTTCGATGGGCCGGCTATTCTCTCCGGACGCGCCGCCGCCGTTTTTTTTCACGAAGTGCTGGGCCACCGGCTCGAGGGCCAGCGCCAGCGCGGCGATCAGGAGGGCGAGACCTTTACCAAGGATCTGGGCAAGGAGATTCTGCCGCCGTTTCTCTCGGTTGCCGACGACCCCACGCTTGCGCGCTTCGATGGAATCTCGCTCGCCGGTCACTACGAGTACGATAGCGAGGGCGAGAAAGCCGAACGTGTCGAGCTGATCCAGGACGGGGTACTCAAGAACTTCCTCATGTCGCGCCTGCCGATTGCCAGTTTCAGGGACTCAAACGGTCACGGCCGCGCGCAAAACGGCTTTATGCCCACCGGCCGGCAGGGCAACCTGATCGTGACTTCGACCAAGACCGTCTCCGACGCCGAACTGCGTAAAGATCTGATCGCGGAAGCGAAGCGTCAGGGCAAACCTTACGGACTCTACTTTGAGGACATCTCTTCGGGCTTCGCTGTGACGCTGCGCAGGTCGCCGCAGGCGTTTCAGGTGATTCCGCTGGTCGTGTGGCGTGTGTATACCGACGGCCGGCCCGATGAACTGGTGCGCGGCGTGAGCATTGTGGGCACGCCGCTGGCGGCCATGAAGAAAATTCTCGTCACCGGCAACAGGAGCGAGGTATTCGACGGCATCTGCGGCGCCGAGTCAGGATCGATTCCCGTCAGCGCGGTGGCTCCCGCCATGCTGTTAAGCGAGATCGAGACGCAGCGCGAAGCGCAAGGCACCGCAAGACCGCCGATCCTGGCGATCCCTGGAGCCGATGCAATGAAGGATGCCAAATGAACAGGCTTCGTTCCCTCTTCACCTTCTCCAACAGGGGCCAGGTTTCCCGTGCCCAATCCTTTCGCGTTCTTTGCGAGAGGGCGGGACGGCAAGCTCTGCCCCTGCTCTGCGCTGCTTTCATGACGCACGCGGTTCAAGCGCAACCCACCCGCGGCGACGCCGAGAAAGACCCTGTGTTCAATGCCATGCTCACCGAGCTCGATCGCAGCATGAGCCAGCTTCAGCTCCCCGGTTTTGCCAGACCGTTCTTCATCCAGTACCGCATCGAGGAAGTGGATACCTTCGATACCAGGGCGGAGTTCGGCGCAAGCGAAGGAGCCGAACGCATGCGGCAGCGCGTGGCGAGCGTGACGGTGCGCGTGGGCAGCTACAAGACTGACAGTTCCGGTGGACGCGGCGAGGGCTCAATCGATCTCGCCGCCCTTGACGATGACCCCATTGCCATCCGCTCCGCGCTGTGGCAGGCAACAGACCGCGCCTACAAGAGCGCGCTCGACGCCTACGCGCGAAAGCAGGCTGCGCTCAAAGAGGTCCAGACGCCGCCGCAGGCCGACGACTTCAGCCACGAGAAGCCTGTCGTCTCGCTCGCCAGCCCCGCCGCGCTCGCATTCGATGAGAGCGCGTGGACGGCCCGTGTGGCGCGGTTGAGCGGCCTTTACCGCTCGGACCCGGCGGTCAGCGCAACCCAGCGCGATATCCAATATTCGCAGGGCGCCTTCCGCGCCCGCGCTATCACCACGTGGCTGGTCAACAGCGAAGGAACCCTCGTGCGTAAATCCTCGGCTGAATATCAGGAGGCATTTTCCGCGGGCACGCAGGCCCCGGACGGCATGAGTATCGACCGCTCGTATGCTTCCACGGGAACCTCAGCCGCCGGCCTCGAAACGGAGCCCGTCTTTAACAAGCACGCCGTCGATGAGATCGCTTCGCTCTCTGCGTTGCGGAAGGCGCCGCTCGTCGAAGACGAGTATCACGGACCGCTGCTGATGACCTCCGACGCCGCGACCGACGTTCTGCGCTCGCTGCTCTCCACGGCCGTCATCGCCACGCGTCCACCGCTCGGCACGGAGACGCGCACCAACGGGCCTTTTGCCTCCAGCCTTCATACCCGCGTGCTGCCCGATTTCATGAATGTGGTTGACGATCCAGGCCAGAAGACCTACGAAGGCAAGGGACTCATTGGCGCCTACGACGTGGATGACGAAGGCGTGCCCGCGCAGGCGGTGAAGTTGGTCGATGCCGGGCGGCTGGTCAACTATCTCATCGGCCGACAGCCGGTACGCGATTTTCCGCAATCGAACGGCCACGGCCGCGCAGGCGTCTACGGTCCCGCGCATCCCTCCATCGGCGTTCTCATGATCGACGCGCAAAACGGCCTGAGCGAGAGCGAGCTTAACCAGAAGCTGCTTCGAATGGCCAAGGAGAGCGGACTCAAGAGCGTGTATTGTGTAGAGACCATGGGCGGTCCGCGCACGCCGCGCATGCTCTACCGTCTGAGCCAGGACGGCAAGCGCGAACTGGTGCGCGGCGCCATCCTCGACGATATCGACGAGCGCGCCCTGCGCTCCAGCATTGAAGCTGCGGGAAAAGACTTGTTCGTGGCCAATTACTATGGCGACGTGCCAACAACCGTGATCGCGCCGGCGCTGCTGTTCGACGACGCCACGGTGCGCCGCGCCAACGCGACGAACGGGAAGCTGCCGTTTTATCCGCCGCCGGAATAAAGAGGCAGGGAATCGTCAACAGGGAACAGGGAACAGGACAGGGCAATCGCATTTGGACAGGAGCCCCGGCTTTTTGCCTGCGCACGCCGCTCATGGAATCATGTGAACTGCTTAGCCGACAACAGCGCGATGAACAGCTCCTCGCTCGATCTTTGGTTCGCGTTCCCGGGTGATCTTGCCGATCCGGCGGTCGAAGAGGCGTGCACCGCGATTCTCGACGATGCCGAGCGCGCCCGCGCCGGCCGCTTCCGCTTCGATCGCCACCGGCGCGAATTCCTGGCCACGCACGCGCTGGCGCGAGTTGCTCTCTCGCACGCGCATCCATTGCCTCCGCAATCCTGGCGTTTTTCGGTCAACAAGTATGGCAAGCCGTCGCCGGTTCCAGAGTGCGGCCTGCGCTTCAATCAGTCGAACAGCGTGGAGCTGGCGGTTTGCCTGGTTTCAAAATGCGATGCCCGCCCCGGCGTGAAGAACGGCGCGAACGCCGTGGAGGTCGGCGTCGATGTTGAGTCCTTCGCCCGCGCCGGAGAGATCCCGCCTCTGGCTGCCCGCGTCTTCTCCGAGGCAGAGCGCGCGCAGTTAGACGTCCTGTCCGCCGCCGCACGCCCCGATCGTGCGCTCTCGCTCTGGACTCTCAAGGAAGCCTACATCAAGGCGCGCGGCATGGGTCTTTCGCTCTCTTTGCGTGAGATTTCGTTTCTCTTCGATGGCCCGAAGGCGCTCCGCTTTGCAGCCGCCCCGGAGGTCGACGACAATCCCGCCCGCTGGCGATTCCGCCAGTTCGATCACGCAGGGCATCGCATCGCTCTTGCGGTGGAAGCCACCGCCGCAGGCGCTTTCGAAGCCTTCGAAGCGCGCCCGCCCCTTGGTTCGCCGGCGCGTCTCAACCTGGAATCCCCGGTCAGGTTTCCCGTTTCGGCCCAGACCGATGGGGCCGACTGGTTCTGATCGTCCCGCAAACCCCTCCTGACGCCCTATTTATCTCAATCTGTGAACTTTCTTCGCACCCTCAATGCCGGATTCCGCATCCATCCTTATAGACACGGAGCCGAATTGTGGCCTGAGATCAGGCTTGACCCAGTACAATCCCAACCAAGGAGAAATTCCCCGATGGCATACGAACTCGCCCCGCTTCCTTACGACTACAACGCGCTGGAGCCGTTCATCGACACCGAAACCATGCACCTGCATCATGACAAGCACCACCAAGCCTACATCAACAACGTGAATGCGGCCCTGGCCAACCTTCCGGCGCTTGCAGCCAAGACCGTTGACGACCTCATCAGCGACCTGAATGCGGTCCCCGAAGACATTCGCGCTACCGTCCGCAACAACGGTGGCGGCCACTCCAACCACACCATGTTCTGGAACATCATGGGTCCGGCCAACTCCCCCGGCATTGGCGGCCACCCCTCGGGCGAGATCGCCAAGCAGATCTCTGCCGACTTCAGCGATTTTGATGCCTTCAAGAAGGCATTCAACGAGGCTACAGCCAAGCAGTTTGGCTCAGGCTGGGGCTGGCTGGTCTTCACCGGCGGCAAGCTCAAGATCATGACCACCGCCAACCAGGACTCGCCGCTCTCGCAGGGGCTTTATCCCATCCTGGGCAATGACGTGTGGGAGCATGCCTACTACCTCAAGTATCAGAACCGCCGCCCCGAATACCTCGCCGCCTGGTGGAACGTCGTCAACTGGGCCGAGGTCAACAATCGCTTCGCCAAAGCGAAGTCGCGGTAACTCAAGACAAGCAGGCAGCTTTAACGGTCAGTTCTCAGCCTTCAGTGCATTACGCCAGTACGCGCCGCGGCGGCGCGGCGACGAAAAGCTGAAAGCTGAGAGCTGACGGCAGAAAGCTGTGTTTTGGAGACTTTCCCCATGGCTACCATCCAAATGAGTGTGCGCCCTGAAGATCTTTCGCAAATGCCGAAGGGCGCCGAGCGCATCCCCGCCCCGGCCATCCTCGTCATCTTTGGCGCCTCTGGCGACCTTACCAAGCGCAAACTGCTTCCCGCTCTTTTTCATCTCTACCAGGCGAACCTCCTGCCGCAGCAGTTCGCCATCGTTGGCGTAGCGCGCCGTCCGCTCGGCGACGAGTTTGCCGCCGACATGCGCGCCGGTATTGTCGAGTTTGGCGGCATCGACACCTCCGATCCTAAACTCGACGGCTTCATCAGCCACGTGAGCTATTTTCCGCTCCACTTTGACGACCCCGCGCACTACGCCGACCTGAAGAGCGAACTCGACCGCCTCGCCGAGGAAAAGCAGATTGGCCCCGACCGCCTCTACTACCTCGCCACCGCGCCAGAGTTTTTTGCCGGCATCGTGGAAAATCTGGGCGCGCAGGGTTTGGCGCAGCCCGAGAAAGGCCGCGCGGCCGTCATCATTGAGAAGCCATTCGGCCACGATCTTGATTCGGCGTGCAAGCTCAACCAGCAGGTCAACGCCGTCTTCAGCGAAACCCAGGTCTTCCGCATCGACCACTACCTCGGTAAAGAGACCGTTCAGAACCTGCTGGTTTTTCGCTTCGCCAACGGCATCTTCGAGCCTGTCTGGAACCGCAACTTTATCGATCACGTGCAGATCACCGCGGCCGAGACCATCGGCGTAGAGGGCCGCGGCCCGTTCTACGAGAAGGCAGGCGCCCTGCGCGATGTGGTCCAGAACCACATGATGGAGCTGCTTGCCTTTGTTGCCCTCGAGCCGCCATCGAGCTTTGAGGCCAAGAGCGTGCGCCGCGAAAAACTCAAGGTATGGCAGGCCATTCCGCCCATCCCGATCACCAACACGATTCGCGGCCAATACGGTCCCGGCATTGTCGCTGGGCAGCACGTGATCGGCTACCGCGATGAGGAACGCGTCGATCCCGAGTCAAGCACGGAGACCTTTGCCGCGCTGCGCCTGGCCATCGACAACTGGCGCTGGGCAGGCGTCCCGTTTTTTCTGCGTGCCGGCAAGCGGCTCAAGAAGCGCGCCACTGAGATCTCCATCTTCTTCAAGCAGCCCCCGCTGTTGATCTTCAACCGCATGAGCGCGGCCCTCCCGTACAACGGAATTCAGCCGAATCTGCTTACCATCCGCATCCAGCCCGATGAGGGCATCGCCCTGCGTTTTGGCGCCAAGGTGCCCACCAGCTCGCAGATGGCTGTCTGCCCGGTCAATATGGACTTCGACTACGAGTCCGCCTTTGGTAAATCGAGCGCCAACGGTTACGAGCGCCTGCTGCTTGACGCCATGCTGGGCGACCAGACCCTCTTCTCGCACCGCGCCGGCGTTGAAACCAACTGGGCTCTCTACACACCCATCCTCGAAGCCTGGGCGGCCAAAAAGCCTGAAGTCTTCCCGAACTACTTCGCCGGTTCCTGGGGCCCCGAGTGCGCCGATCACCTGCTGGAACGCGACGGCTACGCCTGGCGCAACGACCTGGGACGGAAGTAGCGTACGCCAGTATTTCGCACTGCGAGGAAAGACTCTTTTGGCTGTAATGGAAGCCCAGGGCTTTGACGCCTGAAATGTGCAAGCTGCTGCCCGGAGACCGGTGGATTCTTGAATGGGACCATGGCGCTGCGGGCGGCGCTACGGGCGGCGCACGAGAAAAAGGCCGTAGCTTCCATGGAAGCTACGGCCTTTTGTTGGGGTTGATTCGCTTTACTGGCACTGCAAAAACGCAAGTGTCTTCACGGGAACGGTAAATGGTCCAGCCGCCGTAAGGGTGGTGGCCTGCGACGTCATCTCCGATGGGCTGCAATCCGATGTCCCGCCCGAACTTGGGACAGACGCATTTGCATCCACTGCGTAGCTTGCCCACATCGCGCCCGCCGTCAGACTGACTCCGCCCGAAGTCCATGCGCCGGCATAAACTCCGCCGGAGGGAACCGTCAGCGAGTAGTTTGCACAGTCCGTGCCCAGAGGGCAACTCGGTGGTGTGTTGCTTGTCGCGGCCGTCTCCAGGGCGAGCGTGGCCGAGGATTGCGACGACGTCGGGGGCAGCGGAATGGTATAGGTGTTGGAATTGACGGTCTCCAGCACGCTCAACTGAATATCAGCTACCGTTCCCGTCATTGAGGTGTTCTGTGAGGTCACGGTCCCCGTCAGGCTTGCCATGCTTGTCGCGGTAGCCGCCGGGAGATACAGTTTCACGTTGCCTACCGTCGAGCCCACCGATACTCCCGTCACGATGGACGGCAGGTAAAGCACACCATCCGACCGCGTGCCAACGATCACTAGGTCGTAGGTTCCAGCGGGAAGCGGGCAAAAGACGAACGAGCCGTCAGCGTCTGTCAGCGTGGACCTCTGGACTCGGTCTACTCCGGCCGAGTCCTTCTGTTCCACCGAGATAAGCACGCTGCCCTTCACTGCATTGCCCGTTGCCGCATCCAGTACCGTGCCGTTGATCGAAGTCGAGGTCGTGCTTACCTCGCCCGCGTGCAGAACGGGCTTCAGGCGGTATTGCCCGTTGCCCTCTTCGATGATCGACTCGCAGGTACTGAAATCGATGTCCAGATCCTTGGTTTGTCCTGCTGCGATCGTGAATCCTCCCGAGGCAATCTGGCCCGAAGGAATCTTGATACCGGTCTGTGATTCGCTCGAAAGCAGGAGTGGGTGAACGCTTGAGTCGGAGGACAGCACCACGCAGTTGTTTGAGTTTGCGTTGCCGCATGCGTTGCCCGAGATGCCAGTGGCGCTGTTGCTGGCCAGGATCAGCCGAATCTGCTGGTACGTGCCCGCCTGAAGCTGCTGTGTGGCACCAAGCGTAGCCAGAAAGCACTGGTTGTTGGCCTGACCGAGGAGATCGACCTGCTTGGGCGCGCTGGACAAATTGGGGGTGAGATCGACCCATCCGCTGTCATTGGCTGACGCGGTTGAACTTACGTTGGCCTGTACGTCCGTGATGGTGACGTAGACGTGGGAAAACGGGCCGCCGGGTCCCGCGCAGGTGGCAGGATCGCTCAACATCACGTTCGCGGTGCCCATTCCTGAACTGGACGAGGATTGCGTGCCGCTGCTACATGAGGCCACAAAGAGAGCCACAGCCAGCAGACACACAAAAGTAATAGAAACCCACAGACGTATGTCTGGCGCCTGATCCTGCGTTTTTTCTTTCCTCATTGCATCTCCTCCTGGAAGATATCTCAGGCAAGGAAGAAGAACCAAGGCACTTCAACCATTTATAGGATACATAGTTTCAATTGATGGTTGTATTCGGCTAAAAATCTAAAGTAATAGCACGAATGTGTAAGATTATGCGCTCGCAAAGCATTGAAAAGACGATTATTGTCGGCGCCAGTCACGGCGGCATAAAAAGTCCGTGCCATCAGGCTCCGATGCTTCTTACCGCCGCTCGGCTTTGGCTGCTTTGGCCTGTCCACTGTCCATCGCGGCATTGGCAAGCCGGTCCGCTTCTTTATTTCCCTCGCGCAGGGTGTGCCGCATCTCAAAGCTGTCCAGCCGCCGCGCCATCTGCTGCGCCTCCTCCCAAAGCGGCCGCAGGCCCGGATTCTTCACCTTGTAGATGCCCTTCATCTGCCGCACCATCAGCTCGGAGTCGGAGACCACCCGCAGCCGCCGCACGCCGTTGGCAAGCGCCCAGGCGAGCACGGACAGCAGCCCCTTATACTCGGCGTAATTGTTGGTCTGGCGGCCCAGATACTCGCTGAGCCGAGCCGTCACCTGCCCCTCGGAGTCCTCAATCACCGCGCCAAAACCAGCCGGCCCAGGGTTTCCCCGCGATCCGCCGTCACAATGCGCCGTAAACCACCCTTCGGCCGGCTGCCTGGCGCCAATGGCCTCGTTTCCAAAAAGATTTCCAGTCATCGCTTCTTAAGTGTATAGGCAGATAAGAGGGACACGGAACCAGGAGGCAGTCAGCAGCCGGCAATCACAAGCTGCAAGCTGCCGGCTACTGGCTTGCCCCGCCCCTGCTTTCCAAATCCTTCCATCCACGTCTATTTTTATGCGTACAAGCTTGACCTTGCCGGAGAGCATCTGATGGATGGAGATGTGGTCAGCGTTCCATTTGCCCGGTTTCAGAGCGCAGCTGTTTTCGCCCCGTTAACCGGGCGGGGCGTACAATCCTTTCCAGGCATGGCTGCGACAAGGGCAATGGACGGCACGAACCGGGAGAGTGCGAGCCCAAAGGACGAGAGCGGGCGCGACGCGGCTCAGCTAGACGAGCACGCCTACAGTCGTGCGCTGGAAATGGACCTGATCCGCGAGGCGCAGGCGGGGTCGCGCGCAGCCTTCGATGCCTTGGTGCGGCAGTACGAGCATCAGGTGCTGCGTCTGGCCTTGCACCTGACCGGTTCGGAGCAGGATGCGGAGGACATCTACCAGGAGGCATTCTTAAAGGCCTACCGCTACCTGGGAAACTTCCGCTTCGAGTGCTCGTTCTACACATGGATTTACCGCATCGTCACCAACCTGTGCCTGGACCAGTTGCGGCGCCGCAAGACCCGCCGCGAGGACCACGCGGTGCTGGTGGACCGCGCCGGCGACGAGATCGACCTGCTGGCCTCGGTCTCCGATAATCGATCGTTTTCCAACCCGGCGCGTGAACTCGATCGCAAGCTGCTGGGAGAAAAAATTCAGGCGGCGCTGGGAAAGTTGACGCCGCGCGAGCGGATGGTCTTCGAGCTGAAGCACTATCAGGGCCTCAGGCTCCGTACCATCGGCGAGATGCTGAACACCACGGAAGAGACCGCCAAGAACACCCTCTTCCGCGCAACGAAAAAGTTGCGCGCGCAACTGGCGGAGTTGAGATGACCGTTAGCTGTCAGCCGTCGGCTATCAGTTTTTTGAGGAGAGAGACAGATTTCGGCAACTGAGCGCGAAGATCCGCAGAGAATACGACAAGCTCGAACTGCGGACGATGAACTGAGAACTGGTAGCTGAAAGCTGACTGCTGCTTTTTGAGGCTTAGAGGACGTGACACCATGAATTGCCAACTTGCACACGAACGGATTGTAACCTCTGCTTACGGAGAGTTGTCCGACGAACTGACCCACGAACTGGAGCGGCACGTGGCTGCCTGCGCGGAGTGCCGGAAGGAGCGCGAGCATGTGCTGGCGCTCAAGACGCTTGCCGGCGCCTATCCTGTTGTGGAGCCGGGACCGAATCTTGTTGCTCGCGCGCGCCTGCGCCTGGACGAATCGCTCGATGCGCTGCCGCCCAAGCGCTGGTATGAGCGCCTCGGCGAGCGCATCCTGGGCAACTTCTCGAGCCTGCAGGCCGCGCCGGTTGCGGCGCTGCTTTTATTGGTGGCAGGCGCGGGAGCCGGGGTTCTCGGCGGGTACGAATACGCGCTAAACCGCGCGGCCCACGCGGCGGCTGCGCAGATTGCAGCTCCCGCGGCCTTCAAGACGCAGCCTGCGGCCGCGCTGCCCGCACTGGCCAATGTGGCCAGCATCTCCGGCATTGCACGGGAGCCCAACAGCGACCTTGTGGATGTGAGCTACAACCAGATTGTGCCGCGCCATGTGGAGGGATCGCTCGACGATCCGCAGATCCGTCAACTGCTCATGCTGGCCGCGCAGAATGCCCCGGCGGGCGTGCGCGGGGACTCCGTGGCCCTGCTCGCGGCCGAGTGCCGCGCAGACCGCAGTTGCAAGTCGACCGGCGTCCGCGAGGCGCTTATGGTGGCGTTGCGCTACGACCACAGCGCCAAGGTGCGCCAAAAGGCGCTCGAAGGCCTGGAGCCTTACGTAGCTGACGACATCCGCGTGCGCGATGCGGTGCTTGAAGCTGTACTGAACGACAATGATCCGTCGATCCGCACGGCTGCCATTGGTCTGTTGGAGCCGGTCGATGCCGATATGAGCGTTCGCCAGGTGCTTTACTCCGTCTCCAACTCCGACGACAACCCGCGGATCAGAAATGTTTCCCGGCAGGTTTTGAGCCGGGTGCCGGAGATTCAGTAGGCTTGCTAACCTTTCCGGCCACTGCGCCGTCTCGATGAGCGCAGACCGGACGATCAACTGCGACGGGAGATACCGATGAGGTACTTTTTGAGGCCTTACCGCACGTTCAATTCTTTCCTTGGTTGCGCCTCGCTGGTTTCGGCAATCTGCCTCCTCCTGGCGCCACGCACGGCGCATTCCCAGGCGCAGTCGCTCACGCCTCTCCTTGCGAATTCCCATCCCGTCATCGCACATGCCAGCCCGGCCGGTTATCTGGGCGTCGATGTCACCGACATCGACGCCGGCAAGGCGCAGTCGCTCAAATTGAAGGAACCGCACGGCGCTCTCATTACTCTGATCGATCACGATGCGCCCGCCGGCCAGGCCGGACTCAAGGTGAATGATGTGGTGCTGGCTATTGACGGCCAGAGCGTGGGCGACGCCGAGCAGTTGCGCCGCATGTTGCGGCAGATTCCTCCGGGCCGCAAGATCAATCTCGAGATCAGCCGCGATGGCAGCGTGCAAACAATGGAAGTGCAACTGGCCGACCGCAGAGCCATGGAAAAGAGCATCTGGTCGAAGATTGGCGCGGATGTCGAGAGCATCGTGCCGTCGCGGCTGGGCGGTTCCGCGGGCTCGACTCCGGCGATGGACATGATGAGCGGCGACAACACCGCTGTTCCATCGAGCAGATTTCACGTCCCTTTCTTTGCGAGTACGCTCGACGTAGGCGCTCTGGTTGAGCCGCTCACCTCGCAGATGGCCGAGTACCTGGGTGTCAAGAGTGGCCTGATGGTGAAGCAGGTTGCCCAAAAGAGCGAGGCCGCCGCCGCCGGACTGCGGGCCTTCGACGTGATTCTCAAGGTGGGCGCCGACTCCATGGCGACCTCGGCTGACTGGGCTCGCGCCCTGCGCTCCAATCGGGACAAGCCCGTGCAGGTGACGATTCTGCGCGATAAGAAACAACAGAAGCTCACCCTCCAGGTTGACTCGAAACACCACGGCGACGCGTAGTTCAACCATCCTCTCGCGAATGGCGATCTTCGGGAGCTGACCGATCTTACGGTCTTCTTCTCCTCTCGCACAGTGTAGGCAGCTAGCCGCTCGGTCACTGGCCGAAGCCGATTCGGTGGCCGCTTTGTGCAGCGGGCAATTCGTTTATCGAAATAGATGGGCGCTGCAATCCGGCGCACTTCGTGTCGTTCAAAGTGGGGCGCGGGAGATCTGTGCTCGATAGATGGTTCCAATAGTGATACCATAGAAAAGGGCATGGCTACTTCGAGGGAAATTGTAGAAGCAATGCGCCGCGCGCCGGCAAATGTACGGTTTGGAGACCTTTTTCGGCTATGCGTAGAGCATTTTGGCAAACCCCGCCAGCACGGTACAAGTCACGCTGTCTTCAAGACCCCGTGGCCAGGCGATCCGCGCGTGAATATCCAGAGTGAGAAAGGGAAGGCTAAGGCTTATCAAGTGCGACAGGTTTTGGCGGCGATCGATAAGTTGAAAAGGACTTAACCATGAAGCAAAACCAAAAGAGAAATCCAAAGATTGATTTCTTCACCTATCGAGTCACCTGGTCGGCGGAAGATCGGGAATATGTCGGCCTTTGCGCAGAGTTGCCTTCGCTTTCGTGGCTGGCGCGAACTCCGGAAGACGCGCTCATTGGAATTCGCAAGGTCGTGAATGCAGCGGTCAAAGATATGGAATCGGCAGGAGAGCCGGTCCCTGTTCCATTGGCAACGAAACACTACAGCGGCCAATTTCGCGTTCGTATCCCCCCTGCAGTGCATCGCTCGTTGTCTATCGCAGCGGCGGAACAGGGAGTGAGTCTCAATCGCCTCGCCAGCGCCAAGCTCTCTGCATAGCCTCCGCCAACTAAACTAACTTTATGGAAGTTCTCTACGGCCTGCATCCGGTGGAGGAGGCTCTCAAAGCCGGAAAGCGCCGCTTCGATCATGTCCTCGTGGCGCGTGAGCGCCGCGACGCGCGTCTCGATCGCCTTGTCGCGCAGTGCCGTCAGGCTCACGTCCGCGTGCTTGAGCAGCCGCGCGAGCAGTTGACGCTCGCCGCCAGTACGCCCGCGCACCAGGGCGTCGTCGCGCTCGTCCGCGCGCAGGAGTTTCTCGCCCTTGAAGATCTCTTCGAGCCGGCAACCGGAAACCCTTCCGCCGCGCGCCTCATCCTTGCGCTAGACGGCGTCGAGGATCCGCAGAATCTGGGCGCGTTGCTGCGCGTGGCCGATGGCGCCGGTGTTGACGGCGTCGTCCTCACCGAGCGCCGCTCCGCACCCTTGAGTCCCGTGGCCGTCAAGGCCAGCGCTGGCGCGGCCGAGCACCTGCGCATCGCGCGCGTCGTCAATCTGGTCCGCGCGCTTGAAGATCTCAAGCGGCGGAATCTCTGGGTTGTCGGGCTCGACGAACGCGGACAGACCGACTACGACCGTTTCGACCTTACCGGCAATCTTGTGGTTGTGCTGGGCCGCGAAGGCGCCGGCTTGCACGACCTCGTTCGCCGCACCTGCGACCACCTGCTGCGCATTCCCATGGCCGGCGGCGTCAACTCGCTCAATGTCTCCGCCGCGGGGGCCGTGGTTCTTTACGAGGCCGCCCGCCAGCGCCGCGCTGCCGCCGGAATC
The DNA here is from genome assembly GCA_049977045.1 of Occallatibacter sp. Classification (GTDB taxonomy): domain Bacteria; phylum Acidobacteriota; class Terriglobia; order Terriglobales; family Acidobacteriaceae; genus Telmatobacter. The sequence goes on along the minus strand of JBMFHB010000002.1, from coordinate 69,121 downwards.
TCCACGACACCCGTCCCAAAGTCTGCTCCACGCAGTGGCAGTGCGAAAGGCCTCGGCTCATGAGAAATCAATCTTTCGATGTTGCAACCAGCCCCGTGCCCCAACCTTTCGCGTTCCTTGCGAAAAGCTGGGAGTTCTCGCGCACAATCCATCTCATTCTCGCGAGCGTTTTGCTCTTCGTCGCGCTTCCCGGAGCAGCGCAAAGCACGCCTGCGGCTTCGCAGGAGCAGCCTCATCACGGCCAGGTCATCTTCTCGCGCTCAACCGACAAGAACGGCGTGACCACGACCACCGTCGGTCCCGGCGTGCAAGTGAAGAACCCCGGCGGCGAAGCTGTCCAGGCGCCGACCGCCAGCGACGCAGAGCGCGAGGCTGTCACCTTCACGGAATTCAATATGGATGTGCATCTCCGCCCCGCCACGCACGAGATTGCCGTCCGCGCCCTCATTACCGTGCGCAACGACGGCAAAGGGCCGCTCGCGTACATCCCGCTCCAGCTCTCTTCGTCGCTCCGCTGGGAGCGCATCCGCGTTGCTGGCCGGGACGCTCTCTATACCGTCGCCACGCTCAACTCCGACACAGACCACACTGGCCAGCTTCATGAGGCCGCTGTCAAGCTCTCCACGCCGCTCGCGCCCGGCGCTTCGATGCAACTCGATGTCACGTATTCCGGCACGATTCTGCAGTCGGCGCAACGGCTCATCGCTCTTGGAACTCCCGAAGACATGGCTCTGCACTCCGACTGGGACGAGATCGATACCGACTTTACCGGCCTGCGCGGCTTCGGCAATGTGGTCTGGTATCCTGCCTCCTCCGTCCCGGTGATTCTTGGCGATGGTTCGCGCGTCTTCGACGAGATGGGCGAGCACAAGCTGCGCATGGCCGGCGCGCATTTCTTCCTGCACCTCACCGTCGAGTTTCCTCACGATCACAAGCCCACAGTCGCTCTCATCAACGGACATTCCGTACCGCTCGCCATCACCGAGCCCCAGAACGGAGGCGGCGAGATCCCCGGCATCGCCACGGCCACGCTGGAGAGCGCGACGCTCGGCTTTGAGGCCCCCAGCCTCTTCGTCGCCGTGCGCAACCAGAGCCACGCCACCAACACCACTCTCTGGACGTTGCCGGCCGACGACGCAGCCGTTCCCGCATGGTCCTCTGCGATTTCCACGGTCACGCCCTTCCTCGCCGGCTGGCTTGGCCATGCGCCGCGTTCGCAGCTCACGGTTCTCGATCCTCCAGATCCCCAGGACGCGCCCTTCGAAACCGGCGCGCTGCTGGTCATTCCCATCAGGCAGCTTCCGAGCGATCGCCTCACGGGAGCCATGGCTCATGCGCTGACCCACGCGTGGATGTCGTCGCCTCGCGCCTGGTTGAGCGAAGGTGTCGCGCACTTCATGGGAACGTTATGGCTTGAAAAACAGTTGGGCCGCGAAAAGGCGCTCGAATCGCTGGCATCGGGCCGCGCCGCGCTGGCGCTGATCGAGCCTTCCAGCCCCGGCGAGAGCGCCGGCCAGCCGCTCGCCCAGGCCATCTCGCCCATCTACTACCGCACCAAAGCCGCTTATGTCTTCTGGATGCTGCGCGATCTGGTCGGCGATGCCGCGCTCTCCGCCGCGCTGCGAGCCTACGATCCCGCGCAGGACGCAGCGCGTGGTCTTGGGCCCGCGTCGGGATCGGGATCGTTCGAAAAGCTCCTCGAACAGGCCGGTCTGCGCCGCGATTTATCGTGGTTCTTCGCCGATTGGATCGACGCCGACAAAGGACTTCCCGACATCGCCATCAATAACGTCTTTTTTACCTCCGTGGAGCGGCCCGCGCACACATCGAGCTCGACTAATACTGATGACGAGACTGCCATCGCCAACGGATGGCTCGTTACCGTAAGCCTCTCCAACTCCGGCTACGCAACTGCCGAAATTCCTGTCATCGTGCGCAACGCCGACACTTCGGTGACCCAGCGCATCCTCGTTCCCGCGCGCGGCTCGATCGCGCAGCACATTCTTATCCAGGGCCGTCCCACTGAAGTTCAGGCCAACAATGGTACGGTTCCCGAAACTGAGGCCAGCGTGCACATTCGGCGTCTCGACGGCGCGGATAGCGCCTTGCCGCCACCTACCGAGCCCGCGCAGCGATAAATGCGCGGCTTCAACCGCGTGGATACCGCCGCGTTGCGTCGACCTCAGATTTGTCATCCTGAGTGAGCGTAGCGAACAAATGGATCTGCCCTGAAAATTCGCCGCCTGCCTGACTCTGTCATCCCGAGGAGCGCTGCGACGAGGGATCTGCGGTTCTTCCTGGCCGGATTCTCATGTTCTCCGGGTGGCCCAACAGGGCCATGCGTGACTGCGGTTGCTTTTTGGGAACCCAGCTTGCTACAAGACTTGCGCGCCATGATCCGACCCGCATGAGCACGCAAAAGCTCTCTACCTTCTACTTCCAGTTTCCTGCCGTTCTCTCACTTTGAACCAGATCGGCGTCCCCTTGAATCCGAACGCCGCGCGAATCTGGTTTTCAAGGAATCGCACGAAGGCGAAGTGCAGTTTCACGCTGCGGTCGGTAAAGAGAACGAAGGTCGGCGGGGCCACGGCCGCCTGCGTCATATAGAAGATCCGCACACGCCTGGCTATCGGCACGGGAGCGCGCTGAAAATCGATTCGCTCCAGGAATCGATTCATTTGCCCCGTTGTAACGCGCTTGCGCCGCTCCTGGGCCACGAAAATCACCTCGTGCAGCACGCGCGCCATGGCTTTCCGCGCGTTTTCGCGATTCAGTTCCGCCGCTTCAAGAGCGGAAAGAAAAACCACCGGCGCGTAATCGAGGTATTTGAGTGCTCTGCGCAACTGCTGCTCGAAGATCTCGCGATCCGCCGGGGGTTTGCCGTCGGTGCGGCCCGTAGTCACCGCGTCCCACTTGTTCACGACGACGATCACGCTGCGCCCGCTCTCGTGCGCGTAGCCGCCGATGGTCGCATCGCTCGCTGTCACGCCTTCGACCGCGTCAATCACCAGGAGCGCCACGTCGGCGGCCTCCAGATGCCGCCGCGCCATGACCACGCTCAATTTTTCCGCCATCAGCTTCGTCTTGCCTTTGCGGCGAATGCCGGCGGTATCGACAAAGCGCAGCGTCTGCCCCTCGAACTCAACCACTTCGTCCACCGCGTCGCGCGTGGTGCCGGCGATCGGCGAGACAATCGCACGCGAAGTCCCGGTGAGCGCGTTCAGCAGCGTCGACTTGCCAACATTTGGCCGCCCGATAATCGCCACAGAAGTCTCATGCTGCTCGAACTCGCCGTGGGTCCGGATTCGCGTCTCGCGCTTTTCGCCGTCTTGCGTGCGATCGTCCTCGATGCCGGCCTGCTCACTGGCTGGCTCGCTGACTTGCTCGCCAATCGCATCCAGCAATTCGCCAACGCCCTGTCCGTGCTCCGAACTCACGGGAAACACGTTGCCGATGCCCAGCCGCCGAAAGTTCTCGGCCTCGCTGGCCAGCGCATCGCTCTCAACTTTGTTGACTGCCAGAAACAGAGGCTTGCCGCCGCGCCGGAGAAGCTGCGCCAGGTCGTAGTCCGGCCGCGCCAGCTCCGTGCGTGCATCCACCACCATCACCAGCGCGTCCGCCTCTTCGAGCGCCACCTTGGCCTGGCGAAAGATCTCCGCGGCGATAAGTTCAGGATCGTCGGGCACAATGCCGCCCGTGTCGACCAGCCGATAGCGCCGTCCTGCCCACTCGTACTCGCCATAGATACGGTCGCGCGTGATTCCCGGTTCGTCGCCCACAATCGAGCGGCGGCTTCCGGTGAGCCGGTTGAAGAGCGTACTTTTTCCCACGTTGGGGCGGCCCACAATCGCCACAAGCGGCAACTGCGCAGCGTCCGCCCTCACGGGCACAACCGATCTGCGATATGTCGGCAATCAAACCTCCCGGCAAAGCTCCAGAACGCCGTTGGATCTGCCTTGCTTTCCGTTACGGCGAACTTAATTCCAGATCCGCTTGACGTCGTACCGATCGAAGATCTCGTCGCAACTGAGAATCGGCAGGTTGAGATCGAGCGCCTGCGCAATCAGCAACCGGTCGAAGGGATCCTTGTGGTGTAACGGCAGTAGTCCTGAAGCAATGACATGTCTTACTGTTAACGGCAGAATGATGCAACCGCATTTTCTTGCGAGGAGTTCGAAATTATCGAGAATCTCCGGGGTCTTCAGCTTTCCCGCGCCGGCTTTGATCGCCATCTCCCATGGCGTCGCAATGGACAATGCCAATGGCTGATCGGAGCCTACGACAACTGCGTGAACCTCACGCGGCAACCGCTCCGGTTCCTGAAGGAACCAGATGAACGTGTGAGTGTCGAGCAGAAAGTTCATCGTTTTTCGTTCGGTGGCTCCAACGGGGCGTCGGCCAGATAGTCCATGCCCATTTCACGAAGCTCCGCATCGGTGAGGGGATCAAAGGCGTCCTCCGTCCAACGCAACTTTCCGCGATACGAACCGGCGAGCGCACTCCGCGAGAATGCCGGAGCGGCAATCGGCACGACCTTCGCCACCGGCTTTTTTCCGCGCATCACGATCACCTCTTCGCCCGCCTCAACCTCTTTGAGAATCCGCGAGAAGTTTGTCTTCGCCTGATGGACGGTGTACGCCATGGACTAAGTATCCTTAGTCCACTTGGCAAAGTCAAACAAAAGACGCACATTTCACCCTCCCGTTTCCCTGTCCCCTCGTTCCCGTGCTCCCCGCTTCTCTATCATGGATGCAGCGCCCTCCATGCCCTCCTCGAACGCTCCAACCCGCGCCCTGCCCACCCTCCACGAGTTCTTCGCGCCCGGTGGCATCCTCGCCCGCTCGCCACTCCCTTACGAGTACCGTCCCGGCCAGTACGAGATGGCCAAGTCCGTCGAGCGCGCGCTCGCCGAGCGCCGCCATCTCATCGTCGAAGCCGGTACAGGCACCGGCAAAACCCTCGCCTACCTGCTGCCCGCGCTGCGTACCGGCCAGCGCGTCATCGTCTCCACCGGAACCAAGGCCCTGCAGGATCAGCTCTTCTTCCGCGATGTGCCATTTCTCGAGGCGCTTCTGGGCGAGTTGCGCGTCTGCTACATGAAAGGCCGCGCCAACTACCTCTGCCGCCACAAGCTCCATGCGTTGCGCGACCAGCCCATCCTTACCGGCCTTGAAGAGATTGACGAATACCGGCAGGTCGCCGAGTGGGAGAAGATAACGGAGACCGGCGATCGCGCCGAACTCTCCGGCCTGCCTGAATCGAGCGCCCTCTGGCACAAGCTCGACGCGAGGTCCGAAGCCTGTCTCGGCTCATCCTGCCCCGATTACCGCCGCTGCTTCATCACCGAGATGCGCCGCCGCGCCATGGAATCGGACCTGATCATCGTCAACCACCACCTCTTCTTTGCCGACGCTGCCGTGCGCGCGGCAGCCGTAGCCGCGCCCGATGCCGGCATCCTGCCCGAGGCCTCGGCCGTTGTCTTTGATGAGGCGCACGAACTCGAAGAGGTGGCGTCAAATTATTTTGGCCGTTCGCTTTCGAACGTGCGCTTTGAGGACTTTGCCCGCGATGCCGACGTGCTTTTGCGCGGCAAGCAGGACTCCTCGCAGGTGTACATCCTCACGCAACAGTTGCGCGAGCGTGCGCGGCTCTTCTTCGCGGCTCTACCGCAGGGGGGCGACGGCCGTCATCCTTTCGCCAATCGCGAGGAGTTCCTCGAGTCCTCCGGCGATCTCTATCTCGGCGTCAACACGACGCTCAAGCTCCTTGAAGCGGAACTCGACCACCTCGGCGAAATCGACGAAGCCTCCGGTCTCGAGGCCCGCGCGGCCGCCCTCCGCACAGACCTCTCCTTCCTGCTCGAAGCCAAAGCGGACAACATGGTCTTCTGGCTGGAACGTCGCGGAGCGCCAACGAATCCAGACCGAAGAACGGCCACGCGCGGCGGCATGAGAACCACATTCCTTCAAGCCACACCCATCGATGTCTCCACCATCCTGAACGAACTCGTCTGGGAGCAGACGCCCACAGTGGTGCTCACCTCGGCCACGCTCACTGTGCAGGGCGGTTTTGAGCACCTGCGCCGCCGTCTCGGCCTCAAGGATACGCGCGAGCTTGTCGTCCCCTCGCACTTCCGTTACGACCGCCAGGCGCTGCTCTACCTGCCTCCGCAGATGCCCGACCCGCGCGCCGCTGAATTCCCCGAGGCTGCCGCCAAAACCATCGAGCGCATCCTCGGCATCACCCGCGGCCGCGCCTTCTGCCTCTTCACCAGCTACAGCCAGATGCGGGCGCTTTACGAGCGGCTGCTGCCTGTACTCGACTACCCCGTCCTCCTCCACGGCACGGCCCCGCGCAAAGCCCTCCTCGAAGAGTTCCGCTCTACGCCCAACGCCGTCCTCTTCGGCACGTCCAGCTTCTGGCAGGGCGTCGACGTGCAGGGTGAGGCGCTCAGTTGCGTCATCATCGACCGTCTGCCCTTCGCCGTGCCGTCCGATCCCGTCGTCCAGGCGCGTATGAAGGCCATCGAGGAATCCGGCGGCCGTCCCTTCTTCGACTACCAGGTTCCCGAGGCCGTGCTCACCCTCAAGCAGGGATTCGGCCGCCTTATCCGCTCGCTCGAAGATCGCGGCCTGCTGGTGCTCCTCGACCCGCGCGTTCGCACCCAGCGCTATGGCCAGATCTTCCTCCAGTCTCTTCCGCCCTACCGCATGACGCAGAACATCGTGGATGTCGAGACGTTCTTCACGGACAAACGGGAACCAGGAAATCACCCGTAGCCATCGCTTCTGCGTCCTCACCGGAATCCCCAACGCGCCGCGCATGATACCGCCAACCTGCCAACTCGCGATGTCGCGCAAGCGACGCCAGCTTGCCGTCTTTTTTTACGCCCTTTCAACCGCCAACAAGCCTGCCCCTGTCCACCTGTTGCTGCGTATTTCCCCCATCACCGGCCACTGACCACTCTCCACTGACAACTGAAATCCCGCTGACGGCGCGCCAAAACGCTCCTATACTGGGGGAACCGGCCGCTTGCACTCGGCCAGAGGAGATCAATATGTCAAACGGAACAAAATGCCCGTTTACGAGCGGCATGTTGGAGCACACAAGGTCAGGAGCCAAGAGTACTGGCGACTGGTGGCCTAATCAGCTCAACCTCGCCATCCTGCATCAGCAATCTTCCCTGTCCAATCCCATGGACAAAGCCTACAACTACTCGAAGGAGTTCAAGACCCTCGACCTCGACGCCGTCATGAAGGATCTGCGCTCCCTCATGACCGACTCGCGGGAGTGGTGGCCAGCAGATTTTGGCCACTACGGGCCGTTGTTCATTCGTATGGCCTGGCACTCGGCCGGCACCTATCGCATTGCCGACGGCCGCGGCGGTGCGGGCCACGGCGCGCAGCGCTTCGCGCCCATCAATAGCTGGCCCGACAACGTCAACCTCGACAAGGCGCGCCGTCTCCTCTGGCCCATCAAACAGAAGTTCGGACGCAAGCTCTCCTGGGCCGATCTGATCATTCTCGCCGGCAACGTGGCCCTCGAGTCAATGGGTTTCAAGACCTTCGGCTTCGGCGGCGGACGCGAAGACATCTGGGAGCCGCAGATCGATACCGCTTGGGGGCCCGAGGCCACCTGGCTCGGCGACGAGCGTTACAGCGGCGATCGCGAGTTGGCCAACCCTCTCGCCGCGGTGCAGATGGGCCTGATCTACGTGAACCCCGAAGGCCCCAACGGCAATCCCGACCCCGTCGCCGCCGCGCGCGACATCCGCGAGACCTTCGCCCGCATGGCCATGAACGACGAAGAGACCGTAGCCCTGATCGCCGGTGGCCACACCTTCGGCAAAACCCACGGAGCCGCCCCTGCCAGCCACGTCGGACCTGAGCCCGAGGCCGCGCCCGTTGAAGAGATGGGCCTCGGCTGGAAGAGCAACTTCGGCACGGGCAAAGGCGGAGACGCCATCGGCTCGGGGCTTGAAGTCATCTGGACCCAAACCCCAACCAGGTGGAGCAACTTCTTCTTTGAGAATCTCTTCGGCTTCGAGTGGGAACTGACCAAGAGCCCCGCGGGCTGCCACCAGTGGAAGCCCAAGAACAAGGCGGGCGCAGGTTTGATTCCCGATGCGCACAACCCAGACAAGAGTCACACTCCCACGATGCTCACCACCGACCTCTCGCTGCGCTTCGATCCCGTTTACGAGAAGATCTCGCGGCGTTTTCTTGAGAAGCCAAAGGAGTTCGAGAAGGCTTTTGCGCGCGCCTGGTTCAAGCTCACGCATCGCGACATGGGTCCGCGCTCGCGCTACCTGGGCAAGCTGGCGCCAAAGGAAGATCTGATCTGGCAGGATCCGATTCCGGCGGTGGATCATCAATTGATCAGCGAGAAGGACGTTGAGACGCTGAAGGCCAGGGTGCTTGCTTCGGGGCTGTCGATCGGCCAGCTTGTCACCACGGCCTGGGCGGCGGCGGCCAGCTTCCGTGGCAGCGATAAGCGCGGCGGCGCCAACGGCGCCCGCATTCGCCTCGCTCCGCAGAAGAACTGGGAGGTGAATCAGCCAGCGGAACTCAAGAAGGTGCTGACGAAACTTGAAGCCATCCAGAAGCAGTTCAACGCCTCCCAAGCCAAAGGCGATCGAAAGTCGCCGGGCGGCAAGCGTATCTCGCTCGCCGACCTGATCGTGCTTGCCGGAACGGCAGCCGTCGAAGCCGCAGCCAACAAGGCCGGCTACAACGCCAAGGTGGCATTCGCGCCTGGCCGCATGGATGCTTCCCAGCGGCAAACCGACGTGCAGTCGTTCGCGGTGCTCGAGCCCAAAGCCGATGGCTTCCGCAACTACGTCTGCGCGGGAATGGAGAGCTGCCAGGCCGAGATGCTGCTCGACAAGGCGCAGTTGCTCACGCTCACCGCGCCGGAGATGACCGTGCTTGTTGGCGGCCTGCGCATGTTGGGCGCGAACTTCGGCGGCTCGAAGAACGGCGTCTTCACCGAGCGGCCGGGAACGCTCACCAGCGACTTCTTCGTGAACCTGCTCGATATGGGCACGGAGTGGCAGAGATCGTCAGCGGCGGGCGTTTTCGAAGGCCGTGACCGCAAGACCGGCCAGCTCAAGTGGACTGCGACGGTCGTCGATCTCATCTTCGGTTCCAACTCCCAGCTCCGCGCGGTTGCCGAGGTCTACGCCGCAAGGGACGGCGAACGGAAGTTCGTGAAGGATTTTGCCGCCGCGTGGACGAAGGTGATGAACCTGGATCGCTTCGACCTGGCAAGTTAGCGAATTCGCGGACTCCGCTGAAGTGAGTGCGGATAGGGAACAGAAGAAAATTCCGATCGTTGCCGGAGATGCAAATCGCCGCGTCGGCGCATCCGCTGTTCTCTGTCTTTTAGATATATTCCTTGAACAACTCCGGCGACGGAGCTGCAATCACGCCTCTGCCCACCAACATGCCGTCGTCGGCTGCCGCCTTTGAGCCAGCAGCGACGGCGGCCTGCACGCTGGCCACGTCGCCGGCCATGACCACGAAGCCCTTGCCGCCCAGCGCCATGGCCAGATGAACCTTCATCAACGTGACGGCTGCGGATTTGACGGCGGTGTCTGCCACTTCAATGATGCTGGCCGCCGAAAAAGTTTCAATCACGCCGATCGACTTTAGCTGGCTTGGCGGAATGTCTACGCTCTGCGAAATGGCCTGCAGCACCTGCGGATGCACGCGCGCAATCTGGCGGCGCTCAATCAATGAGGCTCCGGCGGCGGCAGCCCCGGCGAGGAGCGCCGATTGCACGCTGGTGACGTCGCCCGAAACCACGATCAGGAACTTGCCCGAGCAGATGCTGCGCGCCAGCAGCAGTTGCACAGATCCCGCCTTCAGCATCTGGTCCTCGACGACGAATCCGGTTGCTACGCTCGAAAGCTCGATCAGTCCAATGGAGTTAATTTCTGTCGCCACGTTTGGCTCCTTTTCAACAGTGGTCAGTGGTCAGTGAACAGTGGCAATCTCTTCAAACTGCTTCAATCACCACGGCATCCTTGCCCACCGTGACGTGGCCGTCAATGCTCGAGTGAATGCGCGCGCCGAGCTGCCCCGGCTCGGGCGCGGCCAGCAGATCGCCCACGCGCACGCGGTCGCCGCACTTTACCACTGCAGCTGCGGGCGCGCCAGCATGTTGCTTGAGCGGAATCGTCACCTTGCGCGGAGCAAAATTGTATTCGGTAAGCGGCCCTTCGTTCACAAACTCGCCCAGACCGAGTTTGGCGATAAGCCGGCGCATGGGCACGCGGCGGAACTCCGCCATCGGATGCGGCTGGATCGAATCCGGTGTGCCTTTCCACGTCAGTCCGCGCTCGCGCGCAATCGGCTTGCCCTGCACGCAAACGTTCTTCGGGTCCAGATCCTCGGGGCACGCGAACATGGTGCACAGGTTGCACTCGCAGCAATAGAGCGTGGCTACAGTAAGATCCCCCGGCTCGGAGAAACCCAGCGAGCGCATCGCCATGTGCGGCTCGATGGGATGGCCGAGCAGATAGCGCGGGCAGAACTCGGTACAGAAGCGGCATTGATCGCATGCCGACCGGCCAATCCTGGCGATGTGCATCCACGGCGCATTGTGCCGGCGGATGAGCGCGTGCTCGGCGGGCAACACGATGATGCCGCCCGTGGTCTTCGTGACAGGTACGTCGAGATTGGCGGCGGGCCGGGCCATCATCACGCCGCCCAGAAGGACGCCGAAGTCGGGAACGGTCGCGCCGCCCGCGGCCTCAATCACTTCGCCGATCGTGATGCCTACGGGTACGCGCAGCGTCACGGGATGGGCAACCGCGCCCGCGACGGTTAGATACTTGTGCGTCACCGGCCGGTCCAGGCCGATGTTCATTAGCGTTTCCACGTTGGAGACGGTTGCGCCGACGTCTTTCGGCAGGCCGCCAGGCGGTATCACTCGACCCGTGACCATGTGCACCAGGATGAACTCGTCGCCGGCTGGGTAGCAGTCGGGCAGCGGCGCAACGCGAATGTTCTCTGGAACCTTCGCCTCGAGCGCGGCAATGATCTCCAAATACTTTTCCTTGATGCCGATGACGCCCTCACGTGCGCCTACCAGTTGCATCGCCATCGTCATGCCGCGCAGGAATGGCTCGGCATGGTGGTGGAGCAGTTCCTTGTCTTTGTGCAGCAGTGGTTCGCACTCGGCGGCGTTGGCAATCAATAGAGGCGCCTGGGCCTTGAACTTGACTGCCGTGGGAAAGCCGCCGCCGCCGGCGCCGATAATCCCCAGCTCCTCGATGCGGTCGAGCGAGGAGGTAAGCCTGGCAGAAGTTGGTCCGGTAATGCTCGTTTGTGGAGTCATACCTCGGATTATCCCTCAAAAACCGCCAAATTTAGTGATTGACTCTGGCGACTAAATTATCGTATCATTCATTTTCAATCAAGAACAGTCAAAAATGAAGGTCTTGATCCCCAATATCGGCAGCACCTCGTTCAAGTACCGGTTACTTGAACTCTCGGAAATCGACGCTTCGGGTGCGTCGGCTCCGGGAGAAACCGTGCTGGCGCAGGGCCGCGTGGAGCGCATCGGCCAGCCGGGCGGCGAGTGCGCCGATTACCCCGCCGCGATCAGAAAATGTCTCAGTGAGATTGCCGGAGCGGGCAAGCCGCTCAAGAGCCTTGGCGAAATTGCGGCTGTTGGCTTCAAGGCTGTGCACGCGGGGCCACTCAATACACCGCAGATCGTCGATGACAGGTTTCTTGCCGCCATGGAGGAGTTTATCTTCCTGGCTCCGGCGCACAATCCGCCGTATATCGCCGCCATGAAGGGTTTCCGGCAGGAGTTGCCGGGCGTGCCGCTGGTCGCGGTGATGGAGCCGTTTCCCTACCGGTTCATGGACGAAGCGTCGACGACCTATGCCGTTCCCTACGAGTGGCGAACGGAGCATGGAATCCGGCGTTATGGATTTCACGGCGCCAGTCACCGCTCGGCCAGCGAACGCACGCAGGCGTTTCTCTCGCGCAAGGATTTGCGCCACATCTCCTGCCATCTGGGTGGCAGTTCGAGTGTAGCCGCCTTTCGCAACGGCGTTGCGGTGGACGTAAGCATGGGTGCCTCGCCGCAGTCGGGCCTGCCGCAGAACAACCGTGTGGGCGATATCGATGTATTCGCCGTGCTGCACATGATGAAAAAGCTCGGCATGGGGCCGGATGCGATGGCCAAATTGCTCGGCAGCCAGTCGGGCCTGGCTGGGATCAGCGGCGCCAGTGGCGATCTGCGCGACCTCGAAGAGGCAGCGGCCAGGGGAAGCGCCCGGGCGCAGCTCGCGCTCGATGTTTTTGTCCACGCCATCCGGCACTACCTGGGCGCGTTCATGCTGGAACTGGGCGGCCTGGACGTGATCACGTTTTCGGGCGGGATTGGCGAAAACAGCGCTGCGATTCGCGCTGGAGTGCTCAAAGGGACAGCGGCCTTCGGCATGGATCTCGACGAGATGGCCAACCAGAGGATCGGCGGCGAAGGTGAGATTTCGACGCCGCACTCCAAGGTAAAAGTTCTCGTCATCCCCGCCAACGAGGAGTCGATTGTGGCGCGGGAGACGGTGGCAGTGGTGAAAAGGCAGGGACTAAGGGACTAAGGGACTGAGGGGATAGCACGGCAGCAGCTTGTCCGGCTAACTCCGCTAACTCTGCTAAGGACTGATGATGGCAAGCACAGGAAATCCGGTGATCGACAGGGCGACGGTGGAACGTATTGTGCGCCAGGTGGCGCTCGAGTATCTGGGGCGCGGGAAATCCGGGGCCCCCAACGGCAAGGCGCCGGAGCTGGTGGTGCAGGCCTCGTCGCGCCACATGCATGTGTGCCGTGAAGATATGGATGTGCTGTTTGGCCCCGGCTCGGAGCTGACCTTCGACCGTCCGCTTTTTCAGGAAGGCAACTTCGCGGCCAGGGAAATGGTGACGATTGTCGGGCCGCGCAGCCGCATCATCTCCAACCTGCGCATTCTGGGACCGATGCGCAAGCAGTCGCAGGTGGAGCTGGCCTTTACCGACGCCATTATGCTGGGCTTCAACGACCTGCCGGTGCGGCTCTCGGGCGACATCGAGGGCACGCCGGGCGCGGTGATTGTCGGGCCCAAGGGTGTGGTGGAACTGAAAGAGGGTGTGATCCGCGCCGCCATCCACGTGCACATGAATCCGCAGGAGGCCGCCTATTTCGGTGTCAAGAAGGGCGACAGGATGAAGCTGCGTGTGGGCGGCCCTTCGAGCGTGACGTTTAATAACGTGCATGTGCGCATCGACCCTTCGTCGCGGCTCAACGTGCACATGGATACGGACGAAGCCAATGCCTGCGGTCTGCATTTGACCAGGGAATTGGAGATTTTCAAGTAAGTCGCAACAGGGAAGTAACGCCAAGCAACAAGAGAGGAAGCGATGAAACAAGCGCTGGGAATGGTTGAGACAAAGGGTTTGGTCGCGCTGTTTGAAGCGACCGACGCCATGCTCAAATCGGCAAACGTGTCGTTCGCCGGCTGGCAGACCGTAGGTTCGGGTCTGGTGACCGCCTTCGTCGAAGGCGACGTGGCGGCCGTTAAAGCTGCTACCGATGCGGGCGCGGAAGCGGCATCGAGAATCGGCGAGGTGGTGAGCGTGCAAGTGATCTCACGGCCTCACGACGAGCTGCCGTCTTTCGTTCAGCAGAGCAAAGCGGCGGCGAAGAAGGCGTAAAGGCAAGCTCCCAGCTTCTAGCGGCTAGCTTGGAGGCGGGAGAACGAGCTTTCGTGGATATTCCGGGACGCAAGCTCAAATGACAGCCCGGTAGACACAGCACGAACAAGCTAGAAGCTGGCAGCTAGAAGCTGCACTTCGAGGAGAAGCGATGAGTCAGGCAATCGGATTGATTGAAACCAGGGGCATGGTGGGAATCGTGGAAGCGAGCGACGCCATGGTGAAGGCTGCCAGCGTGGAGCTGGTAAAGACGGTGCCGATCGGCGGCGGCTATGTCACCGTGATCGTGCGTGGCGACGTAGGCAGCGTGCGCGCGGCGGTAGATGCAGGCGCAGCCGCGGCCAAGGTGGTCGGCGAACTGGTGTCGTCGCACGTGATTCCGCGGCCCCACGATGCGCTGGTCGAGAACTTGTTGAAGTAGGCATCAGAAGAGGGAGATCGCAATGGCGAGTGAAGCAATCGGGATGATCGAAACCAAGGGCCTGGTGGCTCTGGTGCAGGCGACGGACGCCATGCTGAAGGCGGCGAGCGTCAGGTATATGGGTTGGAACAAGGCGGGCAGCGGCCTCTGCTCTGTGTATGTCACGGGCGACGTGGGTTCGGTGCGCGCCGCGGTCGATGCGGGCGCGGCAGCGGCTCGCGCGGCCGGCGAGGTGCAGAGCGTGCATGTGATCGCGCGTCCGCACGATTCGCTGGGCACCGTCCTGCCGAAATAGCGAAGCGGGATTCCGCCTCGCCGGTTCGTGTTTCAGGCGAGGCGTTGTGAAACGGTACGGCAGGCAGGCGCGGATTTCCACGGCCTGCGGCGGTCGTCGGCTTTGAAAGGGCGCGGCCTTGGCCGTGCCGCAAGAGTCGGCCCAACACGAACGGGGGCTTTAGCCTCTGCGCGCGCGGCCCTTTAAAGAGGTTCGCAATGTTCATCGCGAAAGTCATCGGCAACGTGGTCTCCACGCAGAAGATCGCGAAGTTCCGCGGCATGAAGCTGCTCCTGGTTCAGCCTTACATCAACAAGGAAGGCAAGCTGCAGATCTCGGGCAGCTCCGTTGTCGCGGTGGACGGCGTGGGCGCTGGCGTCGGTGAGTGCGTGCTGTTTACGCAGGGCAGTTCGGCGCGCCTGACGCCCGCAACCAAGGACGCGCCCGTCGATGCAGTGATTGTGGGCATCGTGGACATGATCGAGGTGAACGGCGTGGCCGTCGCGAAACCGTAGACGGGATTCGGGGAGTTTTTCTATGCAGACCGAACAGCAAGTTTCGCCGCAGATGATTCAAGAGATCGCAAAGGAAGTGGTTGCGCGGCTGCGCATGCAGATGCAGACGGCGCCGGCAGCGCCCGTTCCCGCGCCAAAATCGTCTGCGCGCGATGGCATCTTTGCCACCGTGGACGAGGCGGTGAACGCGGCATTCGAGGCGCAGAAGAAAGTAGCGGCGATGCCGCTCGAAGACCGTATGCGCATTGTGGACATCGTGCGTGGCATCTGCAACGACCGGCGTGAAGAACTGGGCCGCATGGAGCTGGAAGAGACCAAGGTCGGCCGCCTCGACCACAAGATTCTGAAGCTGCAGAACATGCGCTTTGTGCTTGGCGTGGAGGCGTTGCACACCGAGGCGCGCAGCAGCACCACTGGCGTCTGCATCATCGAGCACGCGCCCTGGGGCGTCGTCGGCATGATGCTGCCGGTCACACATTCGGTGCCAACCATGGCCTCGAACGCCATTAATGTTGTTGCCGCGGGAAATACGGCGGTCTTCGGGCCGCATCCTTCGGGCAAGCGCGTGGCGCAGTATGCGTTGCAGTTGTGGAATCGCGAGATTGAGCGCGAACTGGGCGTGGCCAATGTTTTCACAACCACCGTGGAGCCGACGATCGAAGCTGCCGAGCAGATCTTCCATCACCCCAAGGTGGCGCTGCTCTGCTGCACGGGTGGCGCGGCGGTGGCCAGGGCCGCGGCCATGTCGGGCAAGCGCGTCATCGCAGGCGGGCCGGGAAATCCGCCGGTGGTAGTGGATGAAACCGCGGATCTCGATCGCGCGGCGCGCTGCATCATCGATGGCGCGGCCTTCGACAACAATCTGCTGTGCATCGGCGAAAAGGAAGTCTTCGTGGTGGCATCGGTAGCCGATGCGTTTATCGCGGCCATGAAGCGCGCGGGAGCTTATCAACTGGATGCGGCGGCGATCGACCGGCTCACCAAGGCTGCGTTTACGTTTGAAGGCGACGGCGGCGGCTGCGCCCGCGCGCATGTGAAAAAGGATCTGGTGGGCAAGGATGTGGCCGTGCTGGCAAAAGCAGCCGGTGTGCAGGCGCCTGCCGGAACCGATCTGCTCTTCGGCGAGACCGTCGAGGAGCATGCATTTGTTCAGGAAGAACAGATGATGCCGTTCGTGCCCGTCGTGCGGGTGAAGAACGTGGATGAGGCGATTGCCGCCGCGGTCCGCGCGGAACACGGCTACGGGCACACCGCCGTCATTCACACCAACAATCTGGAGACGGCGACGCGCATGGCGAAGGCAGTGAACACCACGTTGTTCATTCACAACGCGGCCTCGCCGGCGTCGCTGGGTGTGGGCGGCCCGGGCTACTTCAGCCACACCATCGCCACGCCGACGGGCGAAGGAATCACGACGCCGCTCACCTTTACGCGCGAACGGCAGATTGTGGTCGGGAATGCACTGAGGATTATCTAGCAATGTTTCTGGTGCGGATTGCAGGCACGGTCGTGGCAACGGCAAAGCATCCCTCATTGAACGGATGCAGGTTTCTTGTTGCGCAGCGGCTGGAGGCAGATGGAACCGCGGCGGAAGAACCGATCGTCGTCGTGGACTGGATGGGCGCTGCGCAGGGTGAGACAGTCATGGTTTCGACCGACGGCGATATTTCGCGCCAGAGGTTGGGCAACAACACGCCGGCGCGCCTGGTGGTCGCGGGCCTGGTGGATGCGGTGCAGCAACCCTTCGCAGGAGGCGCCGCATGAGGCTCGGCATCGTCCGCGGTCAAGTGACCCTCGCGCATGCCGTCGCGTCATTTCAGGGGCGCACGCTCAAGATTGTGGAGCCGGTGACGATGGAAAACCTCCGCGCGAAGAATGAGCAGGGCGGCGGCAAGGCGCTGATTGCGGTCGACGAACTGGGTGCGGCAATGGGCCAGTTGGTGGCGTTTACGGAAGGCCGCGAGGCCGCGAATCCTTTTTGGCCCGCACAGGTGCCGGTAGATGCATACCTGGCGCTGATTGTGGACGCGGTAGACGTGGGGCAATAGAGAGTTTGTTCGAGGTGGAGAAGTGAAAAGCGGAGAAAAAAGCATCGATCTTGGCGGGCGCAAGCTGATTGCAATGCGCGATGTGCAGGACGCATTGTCAGCGGGAGCCGGCAGCATTGTGGTCGCGGCCAACAGCATCGTCACGCCTTCGGCGCGCGATTTTTTGCAGCAGCACGGCATCGAGCTTGTGGTGGAAGGCGCGGCAGCGGTCTCTGCGCCCGCCGCACAGCCGACCCCGGCTTTAGCGCCCGCCGCGCCCGCCGCTTCCGCTGTCAATCGCCGTCTTTTCACCTCGCCTGAAGCCGAGGCCGTCAAGAAAGAGATCTGCTCGGTGGGCCGCAAGCTCTGGATGCGCCAGTTCGTCGACGGCAACGGCGGAAACATCTCCTACCGCATCGGACCCAATGAAGTGCTCTGCACGCCAACTCTGGTGAGCAAATACGATTTGACGCCCGAGGTGATCGGGATGACAGACATGGACGGCGTTCAGATTGCCGGCTCTAAGCCCCGGACGAGCGAGTTGCTGCTGCATCTGGAGATTTACAAGGCGGTGCCGGAAGCCAAGGCGGTGGTTCACTGCCATCCGCCGCATGCCACGGCCTACGCCATCACGGGCCGCGTGCCGCCCAATCTCATCATTCCGGAGTTCGAGGTTTTTGTCGGCAAGGTTGCGGTTTCCCCTTACGAGACGCCGGGCACGAAGGCCTTCGCTGAAACTGTGCTGCCTTATGTGAAGCAACACAACACCGTCCTGCTCTCGAATCATGGAATTGTGTGCTGGGCCGACACGGTGACACACGCCGAGTGGTATGCCGAAGTGCTGGAGACTTACTGCTGGACGCTGTTGATCGCCTCACAGCTTGGCGCGCCTATCTCACGCATCTCCGATGAGCATGGCACCGATCTGCTGGCCATCAAAAAGAAGCTGGGCCTGCCGGATATTCGTTTTGACACTTCGCGCATGAAGGAGTGCCAGTTGTCCGACCTCGAGGTGCCAGGCTCGATCGCGGTCGAACCTACGCCCTGTGACGGGCCCACGTCAAGAGCTGCCGCGGCTTCGGACAGCGATCTTGAATCGCTGGTCAAGTCGGTGACGGATGCGGTGATGGAAGCGATGCGATAGGGCAGGGACTGCGGAACTGCGGGAGCGAAAAATCAGGCGTAACACGGATAGACGATGAAGGCTGCAGAGCGGCAACTGCGAATTCGCCAGATGCTTGAGACCCGGGACTTCATCGACTCGGAGACTCTTTGCCGCGAACTCGACGCATCGGAATCGAGTGTCCGCCGCGATCTCGACATCCTGGAACAGGAAGGCCTGCTCAAGCGCGTCTACGGCGGCGCGGTGAGTGTGCAGGTCTCGCCGAATCACGCCTCGGATTACGCGGTGGAGAGCGTGCGCCTGAGCGACGAGAAAGGCCGCATCGGCAAGCTCACGGCGGGCCTCATCGAAGACGGCCAGACCGTGATTCTCGATGGCGGCTCGACCGTGGCCGCGGTGGCGCGCGAACTGACCTCGAAGTCGCTGCATATCGTCACCAACTCGCTGCCCATTGCCGAGGGGCTCGAGTCTTTGCGCAATATCGAATTGACGCTGACCGGCGGCTATCTAGACCCGCGCTCGCGCGTCATGCTCGGTCCCTTCTGCGAGCAGATGCTCGGCGCCATTCGCGCCGATACCGTCATCATGGGAATTGGCGGCGTTACCGAAGCTGGATTGAGCAACAACAATACGCTCGTCGTGGGTTCGGAGCAGAAGATGATCGAGGTGGCGAGCCGCGTGATCATCGTGACCGACCACACCAAGTTCGGACGCGGCGGCATGATTCCCGTGGCTCCGCTCACCGCCGCGCATCTTGTCGTCTCCGACGCGCAACTCGCGCCGGAATACGTTGCCATGCTACGCAAAAATGGGATTGAAGTGCTTCTGGCATAATCGGAGCAGTCTTGCACGCCGGCGGCCATGATCTGTCGTTGGGCGCCAGGCCCGGAGATCCCATGCGAATCGATGCGAACGATGTTCTGATCGTCACCGATGTGCAGAATGACTTTTGCCCCGGCGGATCGCTGGCTGTGCCGCGCGGAGACGAGGTCATCGCGCCCATCCTTCGCATTACGCCGCGCTTTCAGCACATTGTTCTCACGCAGGACTGGCACCCGGCCCGCCACACGTCGTTTGCGGCATCGCATCCAGGCCGGAAACCGTTCGAGACCATCGAGCTTCCCTGCGGCCCGCAGACGCTTTGGCCGCTGCATTGCGTGCAGGGAACAGTTGGAGCGGATTTTCATCCCGCGCTCAAGCTGCCGCAGGCCGAACTGATCCTGCGCAAAGGGTTCCGGGCAGAGATCGATTCCTATTCCGCATTCTTTGAGAACGACCACACCACGCCGACCGGCCTCGCTGCCTACCTGCGCGAGCGGAATCTCCGTCGCGTGTTTCTGGTGGGGCTTGCCTACGACTACTGCGTGGGCTACTCGGCGCTCGACGCGCGGCGATTGAACTTTCCGGCAGTGGTTTTGCGCGATGCCTGCCGCGCCATCGATCTCAATGGCTCCGCGGCGGCCATGGAAGCACGGTTCGCCGAGGCGGGAGTCGCCCTGATCGACACCTCGGAGCTTTCCGGATGAGGCAAGACTCGATTACACTGAAAGCACCTAATTCGGTGCTTGACGGGAGGAATCGTGCTGAATATCGTCACGGACATTCAATCGTTGACTGAGTTTCGTCGCGGCTCCGCGCGTATGATCAGACAACTGAGGAAGAGCAAGCGTCCCCTGGTGCTTACGTTGAACGGCAAGGCTGCGGCCGTGGTTCAGGATGCTGAAGCCTATCAGCGGTTGCTCGACGTGGCGGCGCGTGCCGATGCCAGGGAAGGCGTGCGTCAGGGATTGGAAGACGCAAGAGGCGGAAGAACGCATCCGGCACGTGAGTTCTTCCGCGAGTTCGAGTCGGCGCGTGGCTTATCTCGTTAACATTACCGCGCGCGCCGCACGTGATTTAGCGGCGCTTAAGGTGTGATCCAGCTTCGCGATTCCGCGTAGAATCGCAACAGGCCGAATCGCCGGCGAGCAAAACAATGTCCCGCAACTTTTACATTCTTGCTGCCACGCTTGGTTTTTTTGCCATGGTCTCCGGCGGCATGGCGCTGGTGCCTTCAACCTTTCAGCCCGGTTTGCCGGCCAACGGCACCTTGTGGCGCACGGTCGCGCTGATCCTTTTGCTGGCGGCGCTGGCTTCGGCGCTCGTTGGCGTGATGAGCAACCTCTTCGAGCAGGTGGACCGGCGCAGCGAAGAGGCGCGGCGCGCGGCGCGGCGAAAGCGGCGCGGAAGGTAACGCGGCGAGGCAGTTCTCAACCGGACCACGGCCGCGCCTGCGCCCACCAGTGAGCCGTGGCCGCGCCGAACAGAAAGCCGCCCACGTGCGCGAGATAGGCCACGCCTCCGCTTTGCACGGTCGCTACCGAACCCACCACATTCAGGAGTTGAAACAGGAACCAGACGCCGATCAGAAGCGCGGCGGGAATGTAGGCGACGCGAATAATAATCAGGATCCAGACCAGCGAGCGGATGCGGTCGTGCGGGAAGAGCACGATGAAGGCGCCCATGACCGCAGCGATGGCTCCGCTGGCGCCCAGGCAGGGAATGCGCGAACTCGGGCTGCCTGCCACCTGCGCCAGCATCGCCACTACGCCGCCTGTCAGGTAGAACGCGAGATATCGCGTCTTGCCCATGGCCTCTTCGATGACGGGACCGAACGCCCAGAGGAAGACCATGTTTCCCGCGATGTGCAGCCACCCCGCGTGCAGAAACGTTCCGGTGACAAGCGTGATCCAATGCTGGCCGTGCTCGATGCGGATGGGAATGACTGCCCAATGGCGCACGAAGCGGTTGCCCTCAACCAGTTCGCGGAAAAATACATACACGTTGGCGAGCACGATCAGCAGCGTGATCAGTGCAAAGCGCCGTGTGCGCCGCGATACATCTCCGAGCGGGATGAGCGTGGCCATATCGTTCTCTTTGTAGACTACCCTGACGCGGCCGTTCCCAGCGGGTCGTTGTCGCGGTCTGTCACTTCCGCCAGGGCGGCCAGCCGCGTGGACAACTCATCCGTCCAGCAGCCTTGCGGCGCGCGCCAGTTCCAGTTGCCGTACGCGACAGCCGGAGTATTCATGCGCGCCTCGGAGCCAAGTTCGAGCAGATCCTGCGCGGGCGCAATGGCGATTTGGGCCACGCTCGCCTGCGCCGCGCGGATCAGCGGCCATGTGGGCCGATCGTGAACCGGACCGCTCAGGGCTTCCACGGCCGCTCGTTCCGTTCTGCTCGCCGCGCGCCACCATCCCAGTGTCGTGTCGTTGTCGTGCGTGCCGGTGTAGGCCACGGTGGCGGGCGCAAACTGGTGTGGCAGGTGAGTGTGCGCGCCTTTCGAACTGAAACCGAATTGCAGTACCTTCATGCCGGGCAGATCCAGGTCGAGGCGCAGCGCCTCGACCTCCGGCGTGATGAGCCCCAGATCTTCCGCAACCAGAGGCAAAGGTCCGAGCGCTGATTCGAGCGCGCGAAACAGTTCGAGACCCGGCGCTTTGATCCACTCGCCTTTCACGGCGGTCTCTTCCGCGGCAGGAATCGCCCAGTAAGCATCGAAGCCGCGGAAGTGGTCCAGGCGCACGATGTCGTAGAGTTCGACGGAGCGGCGCATACGCTCGATCCACCATTGAAAGCCGCTTGCGTCGAGCACATCCCAGCGATAGAGCGGATTGCCCCAACGCTGGCCAGTCTCGGAAAAGTAGTCAGGCGGCACGCCGGCCACGCGGATCGGCTTCAGATCCTCGCCGAGTTCGAAGAGTTCCGGGTGAACCCACACGTCGGCCGAGTCCATGTTGACGAAGATCGCCACATCGCCCAGGATGCGTATGCCGCTCTCACGGGCAGCCGTTTGCAGAGCGGCCCACTGCCGGGCAAAAGCGAACTGCAGAGCCTTCTCGATCGCGCACTCGCGCGCGTGCTGTGCCGATGCTTCGGCGAGCGCCTGCGGATCGCGGTTGCGCAGCGGTTCGGGCCATTGGTTCCACGCGCCGGTCGAGTAGACGCGGCGCAGGACTGCGTAGAGTGCGTAGTCTTCGAGCCATGAGGCTCGATCGCGGCAAAACCATTCGAAGTCCTCCCACTGTTCGCCGGCTTTCTGGCCGGCAAGCGCGGGATCGTCAAGGGCGCGGTCGAGAAAATTTCCAGCAGCTTCGCGGAGCAGTGGAAATTTCTCCCGCTCAACAAGATCGAAATCGATGGAGCCGGAGCCGGCGGGAAGCGAGGCGCAGCGGTCGCCATCGATCCAGCCCCAGTCGCGCAGCGTCTCCAGGCTGATGAGTGCGGGATTGCCGGCAAAGGCCGATGTTCCGGCGTAGGGCGAGTTGCCGTATCCCGTAGGTCCGAGAGGCAGAACCTGCCAGATGTGCTGTTTGGCGCGCGCGAGAAAGCCCAGGAATTCGTGAGCAGCCCGGCCAAGATCGCCGATACCGCCGGGTGAGGGCAGGGAAGTGGCGTGCAGAAGGACGCCGGAAGATCGCTGAAATTGCATGATTTCATTATTACGGATGAGCCGGCCGGCACGTCGCGGTCCAATCTGAGAAACTGGTAGGCGCGCCCCTCCGCGCGGTTTTGAATCAATCGAAAACTTAGGGAGCACTCCGTTGAACTTCCGTCACCGCACTTCCTTCTTCCGCACTTTCGTTCAGGCTTCTGTCCTGGCAGTTTTTGTCCCTTCATTTGCATCGGCCGCCAACGTTCCGCAATCCGTCACGCTGGAAGGCGGCTGGCAGTTGCAGGATGTGGTGAAGGCGCCGCAACCCGGCGCGGAGATTTCGACGAAGGATTTCGATACGCGCGGCTGGTACACGGCCACCGTGCCGGGCACGGTGCTCACCTCGCTGGTGAACGATCGCGTCTATCCCGAACCGCTCTACGGCGAGAACGATCGGCCCGAGATCATTCCCGAGAGCCTGTGCCACACCTCCTATTGGTACCGCACCGTCATTCGCGTCCCGCGCGCCTACCGCAAGCATCATGTTTGGCTGAACTTTGACGGAATTAACTACGCAGCAGAGGTGTGGGTGAACGGCGCGAAGGTCGGATCGATCCGCGGCGCGTTCATCCGCGGCATTTTTGACATCACGGCGCAGGTCAAACCGGGCAAGCAGGCGGTGGTCGCGGTGCTGGTGTCGCCGCAGCCGCATCCCGGCGTGCCGCACGAGCACACGCTGCGCAACGGCGTGGGCAAGAACGGCGGTATCACGGCGATTGACGGGCCGACGTTCCTTTCCACCATTGGCTGGGACTGGCTAAACGCCGTGCACGACCGCGATACGGGCATCTGGCAAAAGGTGTATCTTTCCGCGACAGGCCCCGTGGTGCTCAAGAACCCGCTGGTGACGACCGATCTGCCGCTGCCGCGGACGGACTCGACCGATGTTGCCGTCCACGTGACGCTCAAAAACGTGAGCGACCAAACGCAGACCGGCGTCGTACAGGGGACGATCGAGAACATCGTCTTCGAGCGGCCGGTGGAGCTGGCCCCACACAGCACGCAGCAAATCGATTTTGACAGCAAGACCACACCGGCCCTGCACATCGAGCATCCACGCCTTTGGTGGCCGAACGGCTACGGCGCGCAGGAGATGTACCGGCTGCATCTTGCATTCAGGATTCGCCGCTCCACGAGCGACACGCAGGATGTGGATTTTGGCGTTCGCAAGATCACCTATGCGGTGCCGGGAACCGATACGCTGACGATCTCAGTGAATGGCGTGCCGATCTTCATTCGCGGCGGCGACTGGGGCCTCGATGAAGCCATGAAGCGCATTCCGCGCGAGCGGCTCGATGCCGAGATTCACATGCACCAGCTCGCGCACATGAATCTGATCCGCAACTGGGTGGGCCAGAGCACGGGTGAGGATTTTTATGAGCTGTGCGACAAGTACGGCATCCTGGTGTGGGACGAGTTCTTCCAACCCAATCCCGCCGATGGGCCGAACCCCACCGATCTCGACACCTACGTGGCCAACGTGCGCGACAAAGTGCTGCGCTACCGCAATCACCCTTCCATTGCTTTGTGGTGCGCGCGTAACGAGGGCTACCCTCCGCCGGCAATCGACGCGGCGCTGCGCAAGGTGCTGGCCGAGCTTGAACCTACGCGGCGCTACCAGCCCAGCTCGACCGACGGCGGTGGTGTGCGCTCGTACGGCCCCTATCACTGGCGCACCCCGCGCGAGTTTTACAAGGTCACCGACGACTACTTCAAGACGGAAACCGGCAGCATGAGCGTGCCCACACTCGAGTCCATCCAGGGCATGATGCCCAGGAAGGACTGGGAGACGATCGACGACGACTGGGCCATGCACGACTTCGCCAAGGGCGCGCAGCAGGGCAATCTCTATCCCGGCATCGTGGCCGCGCGCTATGGCAAGATCGCCAACCTGGCAGACTTTGTGCGCAAGGCGCAACTGATGAACTACGAGGCCTTCCGTGCCATGTACGAAGGCCGCAACGCGCAGCTCTTTCATCCCACCACGGCCGTCATCACGTGGATGAGCGATCCCGCGCAGCCGAGTTTCGTATGGCAGCTCTACCACTACGATCTGGAGCCGATGTCCTCACTGTTCGCCGTGATGCACGCCGCCGAGATGGTGCACATCCAGCTGAACGAGGCCAACGGGCAGGTGCAGGTCATCAACAACAAGCCCGAACCGGTCGCAGGCGCCGTAGCGCGCGTGAGCGTCTATAACCTCGACGGCTCGCTCGCCTACGAGCACGAAATCAAGGTCACTGCCGCTCCCGACGCGGCCACGAATCTCGGGACCATTGATTTCCCGGCGCAGCTTTCGCCTGTGCATTTCGTCCGGCTGGAGCTGCGCGACGCCGCCGGAAAGACGCTCTCGACGAACCTCTACTGGCAGGGCGCGCCGGATCATCCCGACGATCTGACGGCGCTCAACCAACTGCCAATGGTCACGCTCACGGCAAAGGCGGAGGAGCTTGAGGGAACAATCGACGGCCGGCGCCAGATTGCGATCACGCTGCACAATCCCACGCACAACTTCGCCCTGATGGCGCACGTGCAACTGCGCCGCAAATCGGGCGAGCGGGTTCTGCCGGTTTTTTATAGCGACAACTATGTCACGCTGCTTCCGGATGAAACCAGGACCATCACGATCGAAGCTGCCGGCGAGGACTTCCAGGGCGAGAACCCGCTCATCGCCGTCGATGGCTGGAATGTGACGGTGGCGCCGGCGAAGTCTGGCCGTGTGAGCGTAGCGCCGAACGTCGAAGCGCAACCGGATCACTGGCCCACGACTGGACTGCCCTTTGCGACGGAGGGGTTGCGGTAATACCCTGCTGCCCTACATCCCCGGCGTTTGCATCGCTTTGGGGTTCATGCGGATCAGGTTGCGCCTCTTGTAATTGTTCCAGACGCCGCTGAAGAAGACGTTGAAGGCGTTGTTGCGCTTTTGTGAGAGAACCTCTTCCCGCGTCTGATCGAAGTTCTTCGCGATCTCGTCGCCGGTGGGTTCCTGGTGGTCAAGAATCTTCGCCACAACGCCGGTGCGGCCCGCGTCGATGGGTCCGCTGACGGCGCCCACGCTCATCTGGAAGAGCTGCGGCGCCACCTGGCCGACTTCGCCGAAGTCCGGCACCTGGCCATTCTCGCCCACCAGGTCGCTGGTCTTCATCGTTGCGCCCACAGCCTTGGCTGCCTTGGCAAGATCGTTCATCGACTTGGCTTTGGCGGCAAGATCGTTGGTCTTTTGGTGCAGCAGGGCCGGCAACTGCTCTTCGCGATAGTCGTCCAGAACGTGCGACTTCCAGTCGGCAAACGAAGGCGCGTGCGCTGGAACGATGCTTGATACCTGGAAGATGGCATAGCCCTCGCCGGTGGGCGCGGCCTGCGGCGGATCGCCCTGCTTGGCATTAAATGCCTTGGAGAGAAGCTCCGAGCTGTCAGCCAATGCGGCGATTACGCCATCGTGCGCGACTGGATCGGAGGTCGTGAGCTGAAGATGATGAGCCTCCGCAGTCTTCGCGAGTCCATCCTTGTTTGCCTCGGCGGTCAACTGCTGCGCGTAGCGTGAGGCCGCCTGCGCCGCGGCTTCGCGCGTGAGCGAGGCGACGATGTCCTGCTGCACTTCGCTCAACTGCTTTGTGTGCGCGGACTGCCGCTCCTCCACCTGCACGATGTGATAGCCGAAGCTGGTCCTCACAATGTCGATGTCGCCAATCTTCTGCGTGAAGATGGCGTTGTCGAAGGCGGGCACCATCTTGCCGCGCTGCGCAAACCCTAGTTCGCCGCCCTGGTCCTTGCTGCCCGGGTCGTCTGAGTACTTCTTGGCCAGCTCGGTCCAGCTTCCGCCGGCCTTGAGCTGCTTCAGCACGCTCTCTGCTTTAGCCTTGGCCGCCGCGTCGGTCTTGGCGTCGGCGCCTGCGGGAACGCTGATGAGAATGTGCCGCGACCGGGCCTGCTCGGGAACCGAGTAGTCGCTCAAGTGGTCGTTGTAATACTGCTGGATCTGCGCCTGTGTGGGCTGGGGTACGCCACCGGGAACCTGATCCTGCGTGAAGGCAAAGTAGGTGATCTTGCGCATCTCCGGCACTGCCTGGGCATAGCGCGAGGCGTTTTTCTTAAAGAACGCTTCGAGATCGCTGTCGGAGGGATTGATCGTCTTGCGCAGATCGTCGGCCGAGATTACCGCGTAGTCAAACTTGATCTTGATGTTGGCATTGCGATAGATCTGGCGGACCTCCTGGTCGCTTACCGTAACCCCCGCGGTGACGAATGCCTGCAGGCGCTGAATCGCGATCTGGTCCTTGATCTGGCTTTCAAACTGGTCGACCGACTCGTGCAGACGGTCGTCGATCAGTTGTCGATACGCCTCTTCGCCGATGAACTTGCCGTCGGGATAGAGAACCTGGCCGGTGGGGCCGGTATGCAGATAACGGAGCACGTCCTCGCTCGTGGCGTAGATGCCGAGTCGGTGCGCCTCCTGCAAGAGCACCGCCTGCTGCACGAGCTGCTGGCCCACCTGCTGCTCAAAGTACTGCACGATCATCGGGTTCCCGGCATATTGGGGACCGCGCTGGCTCAGCTCGTTCTGCGTAAGCTGCTCCACGCGCGCCTGACTGATGGTGTCGCCGGAGGACAGGATGCGGCTGTACCAGTGGGGGTAGACCACTGCGTAGGTGTCGGGCGCGGATGCGCCGGCGCCGGCCAGTCCGGGGATGAGGTAAACCACCATGGCTACCGATGCGGCGCCAATCACGACGACAAACAATGCCTTGGTGATGCGATTGTCCGATTGCAGAAAACGAATCATGGGTGGATCGGGACCTTCAACTCTCTACGCGCACTCACGGCGTCCTCAGTGGCGGCCGGCGCCAGAATCGCTCGATTTCCACGGCCGTGCGATGCGCAGTTTTTGCTAGTTTCGACTCTGTCATTATAGACGACAGGGAGCCGCGTTCCGTGCGCGCGGCTCACCGATTGGATCCCAAGGCGGCCGCGAGCAGGGGATGCTTTGCCTTCCCAAAAGGGTTCACGACTGTAACTCCCTTCCAGACAAAACCATCCTGCATATCTTCGGAGAGCAGCAGGCGGGAGTCGGCTTCCGCCGCCGCCGAAAGAATGACCGCATCCCAGATGCCAAATTGGCGGGTTGTCAGGTCCACGGCCGCGAGGAATACCGCGGGTGAGGTTTCAACCAGCGTGAAGGCGTTACGCCAGCCAAGGACCGCGCGCCGCGCTTCTGCCTGTGAACGGCCAGCCTTCCTGACAAGCAGTTGGAAGAGTTCGCCCAGCACCTGCACGGGAATCACGACAGAATGCTGGGGCAGATTTTCCACCACTTCGAGCGCCGCTCTTTTCATCGCGAGGCCATTGACGCCTTCGGCGTAGGCCAGAACATTGGTGTCGAGCGCGATTTTCAACGTGCGTCCTCGTAGAGCTCGTCGCGCGTCCAGCGGCCAATCTTTGTAGCCGCTTGTCTGCGCAATCGGTCCAGCAAATGAGCGTGCGCCCCAGCGGCGGCCTCGCTGGCCTCTTCGTAAGGAGATAATTTTGCAATTGGCTTGCCATGGCTTGTCACAACGTAAGTGCCTCCGCGGCGAACTCCATGCAGGATCTCGGAAAATTTGCGGTTTGCATCTGCCGCCGATACTGTTTTCTCCACCCGTTGCTCCTTTGGAAAAGGTAGTGATATTACCTACTATAGCGAACTATAGCGAAATTCCGGATTGATCCCCCCAAACAGAACTGGGCATCCGCGAAGGCGAATGCCCATCTCCTGCTCGCGATTCCCAGTCTTTTCTACCGCCAGAAATACATTCCACCCATCATGTAATAGGGCCGGTAGAAAGGCGCGGGATATCCATAATACGCGGGGCCGTATCCGTAGCCGACATAGGGCGATGCGTAATAGGGGTTGTGGCGGCGATAGAGCGTGGGTCCGCCGGGATCAAGACCCTGTGCCAGTCTCTGAGCCTCCTGCGGGCTTACCGGCTGCACCGTAAGCGGCTCTGCCAGATGGAAGGTGACAAGCGCCTCGGAGGGAATCCAGGCCCTGGCTCCGGGTGCTGCGGTACCGGCCGCCGTGCCCGCCGCCGCGCCCGCGCCCGCGCCGATGGCGCAACCTACGCCGCGGCCCACGATACAGCCGATCATGGTGCCGATCAAGCCGCCAGTCAGGGCGCCACCCACTGTCTGACCGGCCTTATTTGGGCCTTTCACTCTGAACTGGTCCGTGTACAGCGGATAATTGCGCCCGCCCAGATCGAGAGAGGTGAGAGTGAGGGCCAGCGAGGAACTGCCCGCCATCTTGCCGGAGCCTGCGTTTTGGCTATCGGTGACCACGCCGTGCACCACAGCTCCGCGCGGAATCGCCAGTACGCCGCCCATGGTTACGTCCTGAATCACTACGAACTGCACCGGCTGCCCCGGCTGGGCCTGCCTGCTATCCACAGGCTCGCTGGTGCGAAGCTGCATCAATGTTCCCGCAGGCAAAGTCACCGGGCCGCTTGCCGGCGTGTACTGTGGCTCTGCTGGGCCAGATCCATACTGCTGGCCGTATTGCTGCGAATACTGGGGATTCTGGTACTGCGGCCTCTGCTGCGGATAAGGCGGATAACCACCCTGCTGCGGATAAGGCGTAGCCGCAGGGGGCTGGCTTTCGCTCTGGGGCTGGTTGGCGCCCGAATAAGGAGCCTGTTCAGAGGGCGGCAAACCCGCGGCGCCTTGCTCTGTCTGCGGCTGGCCGGAGTCGGGCATCTGCTCGGTGTCCGGGGCGGGCTGCAGGCTCCCGGTGTTGGCGTTTGGATTGCCGACCTTCAAGTTGTTGTTTACCTTGGTTACGCCACTGATGTCCGAGGCGATGGTTCCGGCAAGCTTCTTCGACGCCTCGCTCGACACGGTTCCTGAGAGCGTTACTTCGCCCTGGATGGTCGCTGCCGTAATCAAGTCATTCTTGAGGGCCGCCGAGGCATCGAGCGCGCGCACCACGTCCATTTCAATCTGTCCATCGGTGCGCTGCCCCTGTTGCGCGGTTGGTTGAACCTGCGTCGTGCTCTGCGATTGGCTCGCTGGGACGCCTGTGCCCTGCGCAAACGCGACTGCGGCGCACAGCGCAACAACCCCAGCGCACGCTGCGAGCGGCCTAATCGCGTTTTTCAGCAAGCGATGTTTCATTTCGTTCTCTCCTTGCCGAGGCCCTTCAGTCTCCGGAGAAACTTCACGGGGAGGACGGCATTTGGAGCTTTTCCCCAGCGCCCCATACCGTTAGACGACCCCGGCCACAAGCCCGTCATCCCGTCAGACCCGGCTTCAGAGAAAAAGTTGCCCTATTCCCCTCGGCTTATCCTGTCCCGGAGGCCCGAATCTCCCGCATTTCGGAAGCGGGGAATCCGGGCGCCAGAGCGCAAATTCGTCGGGTCAGTGGGCGCCCCTGAGCGGAGGTCTATCCCAGGACTGCGTCGAACGCCGCGTTCAGCGCATTCAGGCCCGCGGTGATATTGGTTCCCAGGTGTACCCGCAGGGCGCGCCGCCCGCGCGACTCCAGCACTGCCAGGTCGCCGGCCGCCTGAGCGTCGATTACAACGCCGAAGGTGTAGGACTGACCCGGAATCTCGGCATCCGCGGCATGTTGGCCCGTGATCTGCAAAAACACGCCGGTATTCGGACCGCCTTTGTAATCCTGCCCGGTGGAGTGCAGGAAGCGCGGACCGAAGCCCATGCAGGTGGCCACGCGCTTGCTGTCGCGCACCTTGTGCCGCAGCGTCTGGATCGCCGCTTCGTGCTCAGCGAACATCGGCAGAAAGGCCAGCACGGCAAAGTAGTCGCCCGCATGCAACTGATTCAGGTGCGCGCGCAGGAGGCAGGTGAGCGAATTGTTGACCGCCGCGGCGCGAAGCTTTGCCGCATAGGAGTCGGTTGCGTAAAGCTCAATTCCGGCCTCCTTGAGCACCGGATCGCGCTCCGGCAGCTTGCCGGTCTTTTCGTACTCCGTCGTCAGGGCGCGCGTCTCGATCTTTGCCGATTCCACGTCGGGCTGGTTGAAGGGGTTGATGCCCATCACCGAGCCGGCGACCGCGGTGGCAATCTCCCAGGTGAAGAACTGGCCGAAGATCTCATAGCGGTCCTCGATCTCGATCCAGACGACCGGGTGACCGGCGGCCTCAAGCGCCGCAACCTTGGCGTCCTGACTCGCATCGGCCGTGCTCTTCAGGCGCACGTAGGCAAAGACGCGGTCGTTGCCGTAGACCTCGGGGTCGCCGATGGCCTCGCGGTCGACCGGCGTAATGCCCTTGCCCTCTTTGCCGGTCGATTCGGCGATTAACTGCTCCAGCCATGCACCCAGGTCGTAGATCTCTGGCGAAGTGAAGATGGTGATCTTGTCGCGCCCGGCGTTGGCTGCCGAGCCCAGCAGCAGGCCCAACTGCACGCCGGGATTGCTCCCGACCGGCTGCTTTGCCTGGGCCACGGCCCTGGCGGCTTCGTCCAGCAACTTGCCCACGTCAAGGCCCGCCACGGTGGCGGCGACCAGGCCGAAGTTCGAGAGCGCCGAGTAGCGCCCGCCGATCTGCGGGTCGCCATGGTAGATGGCCCGGAAGCCGTCAGCCTTGGCCACTTGCTCCATCTTCGAGCCCGGATCGGTGATGGCCACAAAATGGCCGCCAACGTTCTCTGCTCCCACCGCGCGGCGCACCTGCTCGAAGAAAAACTGCTTCAGAATATTGGGCTCCAGCGTGGAGCCGGATTTGCTGGCGACGATGACCAGCGTCTCGCCCAGGTTCACACTCTCACAGGCGGCTAGCACCTGCGCTGGGTCGGTCGAGTCGACGATGTGCAATTCGGGGAAGCCCGGCTGTGCCCCGAAGGTCTTGGCCAGCACCTCGGGGCAAAGGCTTGAACCGCCCATGCCGAGCAGCAGAGCCGAATTAAAACCGGCGCTCGCCACATCGCCGCCCAGTTCGGCCAGCTCGGCCAGTTTTTTTTGCTGGCGCTCGACAATGTCGATCCAGCCCAGCCACTGCTCCTCGCCATCGTTGGTCCAGAGCGAAGCGT
Organism: Occallatibacter sp.; assembly: GCA_049977045.1. Taxonomy (GTDB): domain Bacteria; phylum Acidobacteriota; class Terriglobia; order Terriglobales; family Acidobacteriaceae; genus Telmatobacter. The sequence goes on along the minus strand of JBMFHB010000002.1, from coordinate 37,557 downwards.
CCTTCTTCCAGAATCGCTCAATCTTGTTGTTGGATTGCCAGTCGGCGGAGGCCGCGTCCACAGCTCCGCGAAGGTCAGCAGGAATCGTCAGGCGAAAGTTCATACCTATAGATTCTCGCTCAGGGGATGGGCCCCATAGCAAAAATTATGAGAAGTTTGCGGTAATTTAAGGTGTACACCTTCAATTACCGCCGCTGGCCCTCGCTCCGCCAGAGAGGCTCCCCGCCACATCCGCCAGCCGAATGCGAGGAAGAGACAATCCTCTGGCTCCGCGGACGCCGCTCTTTCCGCTTACTCCGGCCAGTTGGGAGTGATGCGGATCAGATCCAGCTTTTCGCCCGGCTGGCTTGCATCTTCCAGCACAAATTCAGGTGACGCCGCGGGCACGGCGACAACGCCGCGCGACGGCAGTTCCAGCGGCTCAAAGCCTGGTCCCACGAGCCGCGCCGATCCGGTGGCGGCGAACAGGTAAGCAAGGCCCGGCTGCCGATCTCCGCGCAGACTCGCGCTCGTCCTGCGGCCCTCCACGGGAATCCGCTCCACGCGGAAGTACTCGACGTCGATCAGTACGGTGCGGTCGGCCTGCACTTTAGGCGCCACCTTCCCGGCGCGCGTCGTGAGTTTGGTGGCCTCGATCGATTTTGCGATGTGCAACTCGCGTGGACGGCCGTAGTCGAACATGCGATAGGTCAGGTCGCAGTTCTGCTGCGTCTCCATCAGGATCGATCCCGGCCAGATGGCGTGAATGGTGCCCGCGTCGACAAAGATCATATCGCCGGCTGCAACCGGCACGGCGTTCAGGCTCGCTTCGAGAGTGCCGTCATGAATCTCCTGCTCGATCTGGGCAACTGTTGTGCCGGGCTTGACGCCCAGAGCCAGTTCCGCGCCGGGCTCGGCGGCGAGGGCGTACCAGCACTCGGTCTTGCCGCGCGGATCGCCGTATTTTTGCGCCATTCTATCGTCGGGATGCACCTGCACACTCAGTTTTTCCCGCGCGAAGATGGTCTTGATCAGCAGCGGTGAATCTGGCGAGGGCGCGCCGGCGCCGAGCAGCGCCTCGTGCTCTTCGGCAAACAGCGCAGCCAGCCGCTTGCCGGCATGAGGACCTGTCGAAACCCGGCAATCGTCGCCCGTGAGCCACACCTCACCGATGGGATCGCCCTCAGCCATGAGATCGTACCACGGACGCAGGTCGCGAAAGCCCCATGGACGCGGTGAGATCTCTGGCCTGATGCCAAACGGCGCAATTTCCGCCACGCTTGCACTCCTTATCCAGCACAGCCGGACTTAATAGGGTAGCAGGTGCGATGAGAGACATCGCGCCGCTGTCTTTGCCAACCGGGACGGCCAACCGTACCTTGGAAGGGTCTATCCATCACTTGCACCGGGACGCTTGCGGTCCGAGAGCCAACGGCAAGCGTCGGTCGATCTTCCCTGCCGGTTTCGCTCTCCACTCTCTGCGCCATACAATGCTTACAAGGCTTGGGGAATCGGGAGTGGACGCTTTCACCATCATGCGGATTGCGGGACATGGCAGCATCGTGGTCTCGCAGCAGATTGTCCATCCAATCCCGGAGGCAGATGAGCGGGCTTTCGAGCTGCAACTGTCTGGCGAATCTGCCGAAAGCCAGCCGAAACGACTGCCACCCGCTACAGCATCCGCTACACTGGCGGGAGCGGTTGCCGTAAGTCATTGAAGGGCCTGTAGCTCAACGGTTAGAGCAGGGGACTCATAATCCCTTGGTTGGGGGTTCAAATCCCTCCGGGCCCACCATTGATGATCGCTCACCCTGGTATCTAATATCGGACGGGCCAGGAGCGGACCCTGGCAGGAATACTCAAACGCGCAAAGCTCGAAAGGAAGCACTCATATATGACCACACAATCACGGCGCACCTTTCTCGCGACGGCCGCGCTGGCCGCCGCTGCTGCTCGCCTGCACGCCCAGCGTGGGTCGAAGGCACAGGCTACGCTGCTCCTCCGGGGTGCTGCCGAGGGGGCGCAGATGCCGACCGACTTTGTGGGACTCAGCTACGAGGTCCAGCAACTGACGGATCCCAGCTTCTTTTCGCCTGCCAACACCGGCCTGGTGCGGGCATTCCGCGAGATCTCCACTCACGGTGTGCTGCGGCTGGGCGGCAACACGAGCGAGTTCGGCTACTGGAAGGCCTCGCCGGATGCACCCGAGCCCAAGCATCCGGAGATCCGCACGGTAGCTGGCGAGCCCAGACCCCAGTTCTACCCGATCACGCCGGAAGCCATCCGCAATCTGGCAGGCTTTCTGAAGGCTACCGGATGGAGTTGTCTTTACGGTATCGGCATGGGCACGAATACCCCGGAGCGCGCCGCCGATGAGGCCGAGTATGTGGCCAGGGCGCTCGGCGCTAGCCTGCAATACTTCCAGATCGGCAACGAGGTGGACATGTTCGATCGCCATCTGCGCGATCCCAAAACTTGGTCGTCGAAGGTTTACCTGGAGGAGTGGCTGGCAATGGCTCGCGCCGTGCAGGCTCGAGTTCCGGGCGCGCGCTTCGGCCTGCCCGATGTGGCCGCCAATGTAGGCTGGTTGCCGCAGATAGCAGATCTTTGGCCGGCGGTCGAGAATCCTCCCCACGTTACAACCCTTACTCATCACTACTATTTCGGCGGTCCAGCGACGAACCCTGCGGTGAACATTCCCAATCTTCTCAAGCCTGAGACGATGCAGAAGGTGCAGCACACGGCGGACATCGCGACCGCCGCGGCCGAAAAGATGGGCGTGCGGGTGCGCATGACTGAAGGCAACACCTGCTACCGCGGCGGTAAGCCGGGTTTGAGCGATGTGTTTGCCTCCGCGCTGTGGTCGGCCAACTACTCGCTGCTGCTGGCTGCGAATAACTATTCCGGCGTCAACCTGCACGGCGGCACGGGCAAGAGTGTGGCCAATTCAGTGGGAGGATTCTTGCCGGGCGATGTGCTGCTGAAGGAGCAGGGCGCGACAGACGCCGAGATCGCCTCCCATCCGCATCCTTTCTATACGCCAATCGCTACCTTCGGTACGGAGTACAAGCTGCAGCCGGTGGCATACGGATTGAAGTTTGCAGGTTTGTTCAGCGGCGCAACGCTGCTCAAGACCGACCTGAATGCAGCGCTCCAGGCATCGGGTGTGGATGCCACAGGCTTTGCGGCGCGGATGCCGAATGGCGAACTTTCAGTGATTGTGCTGAACAAGGACGCGGACCGCGACGTCACTGTGACCATCGACTTCGGCGAAGAGAAGGCGGCCGCGGCCACCGTAGAGAAGCTCAGCTCCGATGCGCTTTCCAGTCGCGAGGCGCGCATTGCCATGGAAACAAAGCCGGTAGAAGTGAAGGGCGGCAGGACGATCGTGACTGTGGCGAGGAGTTCGGGAATGCGTATCACCCTTGCGTAGTGCGGGGATGACGGAAGTCGCTTTTCCCGCGCCAGCGCAATTTTTCATGGTGCTTGATGATGTGCCGGGACTGGTCGGAGCATGAGTTGGGAGCGATCCTTCCCGGCCGTAGCGTTGCACCAGGATCGCTAAGAGTTCTTCACCAGCGCGCGAAGGACGCCGTTGCTTGGAGGCATCTCGTGGAGCACGTACTCCTCCGACTGAACCATCGGATTGGCGTGAAACCACTTTTGCACGACATTGCCGCATAGAAGATTGACAATGGCAAGCAGCGACATTCCCTGATGATGCGCCATCCACTCACGGACCAGTTCGCCCTGGCGAAGCGAGCCGGAGTAATCGACAGCCTCATAGAAACCAAACGCGCCGGTCCAACCGGCGGCGTCCATGCGGCGCAGGTTGCGCAGAGCCTCTTGCGGGTCCACTCCCAGCGCAAGGAAGGTCGAGTAGGGTGAGACGACAGGGCCGGCATCGGTCTCGATTGAGAGAGCGGTTTGAGGCAGGCCATAAGCCTGGTAATGGTAATGACCATCGGCATTTTTGCGGGACGCGCCGGATTCCGAGATGCCCCACGGAATGCCCAGCGAACCGGCGAAAATCCGCTGTACTTTGACGCAGGCAGTTTGCGCGCGCGCAAGCAGCGTTTGCGGATAAGTACGCATCCAGAGCGACGGCATGAGGTACTCGAACATGGTTCCGCTCCAGGAGAGGAGCACGTAGCAACCGCGGACGCACGCGAATTCCCGGCTTAGCCTGAACCAGCTTTTCTGTGGAAGATCGCCGCGAGCCACGGCGAGAAAGGCCGCGATGCGGGCCTCCGACGCGAGCGCGTCGTAACAGGCATCGTGCGGCGCATGGTCTCCCCTGTTATAGCCAATGGAAAGCAGGTGGCGTTCAGGGTGGGTGAGAAAGGCAAACTCCGTTTCATCGGCAAACCGCTCGGCATCCTGCGCGATGGCGCGGATATGCGCGGCGAGCGTGAGCAGGTTTTGGCGTGCGGCGGGCAGGGCTGCGCGAAGCTGCCCCGCCGGAGCATAGGCGGGAAAGTCACTGGTGGATGCATCCGGGAAGCGTGCAAGGTTAGCCTCAAGAGCCTCAGCAAACGCGGCGGAATCCTCGATGGAAAGCGTGGTGGTTTCATCCTCGAATCCAGATTGAGGCAGCGCGCGCAGAGTGGCGAACTCGGGCAACATCCACGGCATGTAATCGTGCAGGAAGGCGAGGATGGCTTCGACACGCCGCTGCGTCTCGGCAATCCACCATCCATTTTGGAGTAGCGGATCGGCAGCAAGCGGCGAGAATGCTTCAGAGGCGGCGGAGAGCCAGACGATCCAATCGGTGACAGACGCGGCAGGAGCGGGAAGCGCCATGCGGGCGAGCGGAACAGGAAGAACTTTCTCCGTGCGCATCAGATCCCAATGCGTGCGCAGACCCTCGAAGATCCGGCGCGAAAGCAGAGGCTGGCGTAAAAGGTCAAGCGCACCGGCGCGGAGCGTGTAGAGAGAAGCGACAAAGTTTCCGCTATCGACGGTAGAGACAAAAGGCGATGCGTCGAGAGCCGCAAGTGTGTGCGTGTCATACCAGTTGTAAAGGTGGCCGCGGTACTTCTCCATGCGGCCGACGGTCGCCAGACTGCTTCGCGTGAGAGAGACGAACTCGGGTAACGTGAGAAAACCCAGCTCGCACGCGGCCTGACGGGCATTGAGCAGGAGGCCAAGGTTGGTGGGCGAAACGCGGGCTGCCTCGCGGAGGCCTTCTTCTTCCACATTGTCGGGAACGAGAAAGTTGTGGCTCTCCGATCCGAACTGGTGAAAGTAGCGCCAGATGCGCAGGGCGTGAACCTTGAGGAAGGTCTCGTCGGCGGACGCAAGGCTTCGCCGCTGCTCGCGCGGAGGTCTGTTGAGCCATTCAGTGATCAGGCCGGCGAATGCCCAGAGCGTAAGAATGGGGGCGGCGCAGAGAATGGCGTTGTGATTGGGAGCGCGGAAGTAAATGAGCGACGCGAGAAGCACCGCGGCAACCGGCATCCACATAAGATAACGGTCAAATGTCGCACGGCGCGCAGATGCCACCTCAGCTTGTGCCGCGGTTTCCCATTCAAGCAGCCGTTCGCCGGTAATGAAACGCCGTGTCGACACGCGGAGGATGGCGTCGAGCGCCAGGATCGTCTGATGCGGCAGAAAGACGAGGGTCAGCAGTATCACTTCAGCGGACTGGACGAATCCGCGAAGCGCGTCGGCGACGCCCCCACTACGGCCGTTGACATAGGTCCGGCCTATGCCAAATCCAAGCTTAACCACTTCGGGAAAGATGAGCAGGAGAAGGGATGCTGATGTCCAGTAGAGCGGCCCGCCTGGAAGAACGAGCCACCCGGCGATAAAGAGAAGAAAGAGAAAGGGGTCAACCAGCGAACGGCGCAGATTGTCAAAGATCTTCCAGCGCGAAACCGTCGAGATCGGGTTTGGCGCGCGGCCCCCGGCTTCGTTCGGGACGCGGGAGAACATCCATTGCGCAATCTGCCAGTCACCCCGCATCCAACGATGTTTGCGACGGCTGTAGGCGCTATAGTGCGACGGATAGTCGTCGATCAGCTCCACGTCGGTGACAAGACCGGCGCGCGCGTATGTGCCTTCGATCAGATCGTGACTGAGGAGGACATTCCGCGGGAAGCGATGATCGAGAACGGCGTGCAGTGTTGCAACTTCATAGAGGCCCTTGCCGGTAAAGATGCCTTCGCCGAAAAGATCCTGATATGCATCGGAAACGGCGCGTGTGTAAATGTCGAAGCCTGTCTGGCCCGAGTAAATCGCTGCCAGCCTTGAACGGTTGGCCGAATGCACCGTAACGCCGATGCGTGGCTGCAAAATGCCGTATCCTTCGGTGACAATGCGCAGCCTGGGGTCAACGACAGGCTGGTGCAGGGGATGAGCCATGACTCCGACCAACTGGGCGGCGCTACCGCGCGGAAGCTGCGTATCGGAGTCAAGGGTAAGAACGTAGCGGACGTTGCGGAGGATCTCGGTTCTTCCGGCCTTAATCGCGAAAGCATCGTATTGGCCTGCAAGAAGGCGATTCAGATCGAGCAGCTTGCCGCGTTTGCGCTCCCAACCCATCCATACGCCCTGGCGCCGGTTGAAGACGCGATAACGATGGAGAAGAAGAAAGCTGCCGTTTCCGGACGGATCGTGTTTTGCATTGAGTTTCTCGATGAGCTGAACCGTAAGAGCGACGAGAGGGTCATAGTCGTTCAAGTGCGGCTTGCTGACCGAGTCGGGCAGATCGGTAATCAGGGCGAAGTGCAGGTTAGGATCGCGGTTGGCAAGGTAGCGGACCTCGAGATCGGTGACAAGCTTGTGAACCTGCTTTTCATTGAGCAGCAGAGTTGGCACGGCCACGAGAGTAGAGTGATCGGGCGGAATGCCGCCGCTGAAATCGAGCCTGGGCAGCCGTGTGGGATCGAAGAGTGTGGTGACCGCGTGATTCACCAGATCAACGGCATCCTGCGTGGCGGGCAACAAGACGACAAGCAGCGCCAGCACAAGAGCAAAAAGGCTAAAGGAGCGCGGCAAAAGTGGAAAGATCACCGCGGCAGCAAGGAGAATCGCAAGGATCTGGATGCCGGTGATATAGAAGTCCTCAGCATAAGAGCGGACAAATGCGCGAACGCGATCGATGAGTGGCGCGTGAAAGCCGATGCGCTGTGCCAGCAGGGGGAAGCCCTTGTCGATGAGGTAGTAGCCAACGTGGATGCGGCGCCGCCACATCCGCGGATCCTCGCCCGGAACAGGCTGGCATTGCTGGGCCAGTTCGAGTGCGGTGAGCGCTACCCGCCGTTCGGAGTAATCGGAGTAATGAGCCGCGAAAGCGATCCGTTCGCGGTAGAGCGTGCGGCTTTCTGAATCCATGATGCTGTAAGTTTCTGCCGGGTCTTGATTGAGCGTAGTGTCGATGACGATCAAGGGCTCAACGGCCCGTTCCCAATCGATTCCACCCATTGTTCGTAAGCTCTTGAGCCGGAGCAAGAGCCTTTGCGCTGCTTCCGCTGTGGTAGAAAGCAATAGGCTATGGGCATCCGCTAACAACTGTTCGAGCAGGACAAATCCCAGAAAGGCTGCGCTGTTCCATATCTCGAGCACGTTAAACGGTTCGCTGGCCTGCAGGGCGTCGATGAAGATCTGAAACGTAGACGCTGCAAACTCGCCGCCGGTTGCATCGAGATAAAGCCTGGACGCTGCGGCGATGCGCGGTTCAACCAGCAGCCCTGCGGAGACAACGCGCGGAAGCCTGTCGATCTCTTTTGCTCGGGATTTTCCGGATACCGCGACGATGGTGGATCGTAGCAGGCGGGCGCTGGCGCGCAATTCATGGAGCGCACGAAGATGGGGTGGGGCGTCCGGACCGGGAGAAAAAGTTTGCAGCAAAGCGAGTTGCGGTTCCAGCAGGCGCAGTTTCTGTGCCGCTTCGTGAACGCGCGACTGAAAATCGCTGCGTGTCGTCGGACGGTACACAACATCCCATGAGGCGGCCGCGCGCGCCGCGTCGAGAAAGGCTTGAGGAACATCACCGGCGTCAATCTGCCGAGAACCGGAGCTGGATACGGCATTCGTCATAAGATCTCTCAACGATAACTGGCGGCTTGCATCTCGAACATGGCGGCGTAACGGCCGCCGAGAGCGATCAGTTGGTCGTGGCTGCCTTCCTCTACCAGAGATCCGCCTTCGAGGACAACAATGCGGTCAGCCATGCGCACCGTGGAGAAACGGTGCGAGATAAGGAGCGCCATCTTGCCGAATGTCAGTTCGGCGAATCGCTCGAAGACCTCGTATTCGCTGCGGGCGTCGAGCGCGGCAGTCGGTTCGTCGAGAATGAGCAATTGCGCGTCGCGTAGATAAGCGCGGGCGAGCGCGAGCTTTTGCCACTCGCCTCCTGACAGATCCACGCCCCCTTCGAAGCGCCGGCCAAGCATCTGATCGTAGTGGTGCTCCAGTTTGTCGATCACGCCGGCGGCAAGGCTTTTCTCGGCCGCCGATTCAATCTCCTCCGTTGTGTGAGGCACTTCAACGCGGCCCACCGCGATATTCTCTCTCGCCGTCATCTCGTAGCGCATGAAGTCCTGGAAAATAACGCCGATCTCGGCGTGCAGGCCGGCCAGGTCGTACTCGCGCAGATCGACGCCATCGAGAAGGATTTCGCCTTCGGTGGGGTCGTAAAGGCGCGTAATCAGCTTGACGATGGTTGTCTTGCCCTGGCCGTTTTCCCCGATGAGAGCCACGCTCTCGCCGGGCCTGAGCGTGAAGTTGAAGTTACGGAGGACGCGGCGGGTTGTGCCCGGATAAGCGAAAGAAACATTGCGGAATTCGAAGCCGCGTTCGATGGGATGCGGTGTCGGCAAACCGCCTGGCCTGGATTCGACAATCGGCTTCATCTGGAAGAACGCGAGCAGGTCGGTCAGAAAAAGAGCCTGGTCGGCCACGCCCGAAGCGGTCGAGAAAGCCTGTTGAATATTGCCCATGGCCTGCACGATGGCGGTGGTGATGAGCGTAAGATCGCCAATGCTGTAGCGGCCTATGATGGTGTCGTAAATACTGAAGGCGTAGGCAGCGTAGTAACCGAGTTGGCCGAGAATGGACAACATGCCGCCCCAGAAAAGACGGCGTCGGTTGAGGGCGACATTCTCTTCGTAGATTCCGCGCGAGAGCGCGGTGAAACGCTCGGTGAGATAGTTGCTGAGATTGAAGAGCTTGAGTTCTTTTGCCGCCTCTTTGCTGCCGCCAACCTGGCGCAGATAATCCATCTGGCGGCGCATCGGTGTCTGCCGGAAGTTCTTGGCGTAGGTGAGAAACGCAAAGTGGCTTTCGCCGAGAAAGGCAGGAATGATTCCGCAAACCAGCAGCAGAAGAAGAAACGGGGAATAGCGGATAAGCACGGCGGAAAAAGCGATGGCCGTGACGGTCTGCTGGATCAGGCTGCCCATCTGCTGGATCATGACAAGACGATCGGTGGCCTGAACGCGGGCGCGCTCCAGGCGATCGTAGAAAACGGGATCCTCGTAAGCCGTGACATCGAGGCTCGCCGCTTTTCGCATGACCTCGACGCTGACGTGATAGGTATACCGGTCGGCAAGCAGATTGTCGAAGTAATCGACTGCGCGCGAGAGGACGCCGATTACGACGGCAAGAGCCATCTCCGATCCGACGAGCCACCAGAAGTGAACCGGCAGAGGCTGATGCAGGCGAATGCGGTTGACGCCGTCGATGATAAATCGACCGATAATGCCGATGCCTACGGGCAGAAACGCCGCAACAATGCGGATGGTGATGTTCCAGAAGACTACCGCGGGGCCTGATTCCCAGACGAAGTGCAGAACCGGGGGGATATTCCTGAGGGCGCGCACGCGGTCGGCCCATGCGCTTGTTTTCTTGCCCGGTTGCTCCGGAGCGCCTGCAACGGGTTCACCAACAGCCTGCTCATCTGGGACTTTGGGTTGCATCGTTCCCTCTACCCGCCAGACAGCATCGAGCGCCGGGGGTATCCTGGTGCAATAAATTCATAAACCAAGGCTGTGGGAACGCTCTGATAATATTAGCGTTTCTCTTTGTGCTTCCAGTGTAATGCATTGAAAGCGCAGATGGATGCATGAAATCGCAGGAACAATCGCCATTCCGGCGATGAGAGTGGGCTATCCGGACGGGGTGCCATCCGGCTGAAAACCGGCTCTCTCCATACCTCGTTTTGCCTCGGGATTCTTCATGAAAGTCTCCCAGACAAATCCTGTGCGCGCATTTTCCGCCATGAGCATTGTGATCCCAATATCGATGCCAATGACGTCGCTGTCGTACCAGCCGGTCAGGGGATTGAATGCGTCCACAAAGCCGTAGCGGCATTTTGCCTTGGGATAGTGGTCGTGGATGGTGCGGAGCACGCGCATGGTTGCGTCGGGAAGAAAAGGCAGAGAGCCGCCGGCAGCCGCGGGGACGACGGTCCCATCGATGGGGCCCATGGCGGGCGGACCACCCCAGGCGACGTAGCCATTGATAGAATCCGACGCAGTGATGCCCCAGAGCGCAGCGCTGTAATCGGGAAACTGCTTGTTCAGCTCCAGACAGAAGCGGCGATGCACGTCGGTAGCGATGACCGAGTTCCTAAAGTAGTCGGCGTATCGATCCCGCTTGTTTCTGAAGTCGAACCATGCCTGCGAGTACTGGTGGACAAAAAGCGGAGCGAAGGAGCCAATGTAGCGCAGGCCGTCGTATTCGAAGATAGTTCGTTTCCACGCGTACCAGGCATCGCTGGGCAACGGATGCGAGCTGGAGCCCATGCCCAGCAAATACAACATCATCAGCTCGCTGTAGAAATCCCAGCGGGAAGAGATGAAGCCGAGTTCCGGTTTCCATCCGTGTGAGAGCAGCGCAGTGTCTTCGGAGAGCCATGTCCAATCGACGCGATCGAAGATGGCGTGCGCCAGTTGCTGGATATCCTTATCGTGAAAATGCTGATGGCAGGTGAGAACGCCGCACAGCAGGATGGCAGTATCGACGGAGGAAACTTCTGAATCCCAGACGCGCTCGCCCGTGTTGATGTCGGCGAAGTGAAAGAAAAAGCCGCGATGGGTGGGCAGTTTATGCCACAGAAATGACAGCGCCGCCAGCACGCGCAAGCGCGCCTCGCGATGGCCGATAAAGCCACGTTTCTCGGCGATGCAGACCGCAGTCAGTGCGAAGCCGGTCGATGCAACGCTGGCGACCGTCGTCGTGTCGCGGACGCGAACATTGCAGCGGTCTTTCGTCAGTCCCGTATGCGGATCGGTTTGCTCCCAGAAGAAAAGAAAATTCTTGTGCTCCAGTTCGTCGAGGAATTGATCGTCCTGCTCGGACAGCGACCCCGGAACCGGCGCCGGCGCCGGCTCCGCGTGTTGCTGGTCTGCGCCGTGCAAGGCCCCCGGTCCGGCATGAGGGGAAAGCGCCATGGCCTTCGCCAGTGGAAGACAGAGTGAGAGACGCGCTATCTGGCTGAGTAAATCCCGGCGCGATGACGCCCGGCCGTCAACTTCGGTAGTGTTATGCATAGGCATTCAACTTCGAGCATTACCGCGCCACTCCAGACTATAACGGGCCTGGATATGATGGAAGAGAATTTCAGCGGCACTCTATTGGATGCGAAAATCAATCGAAAGTATACAGGCGCCAAACACCAATCCCGAGGTGATGCGCGTCAAAATAGGGTGTAGGCGGTTGGATCGTTCATGAACTGGAGAAAATCAGCGTTCGCGATCTGCGTTGGCCTGGCCGGATTCGCGGTTTTCACGATTCTTGTGCCGCAGGTGCGCCAATGGAGGCCGAGATCCATCACAATTCAAGGCGTAGTTCTTCGGCGCGACAGCGACACACGAAAGGAACTGCCGATTGCGAATGCTGCCGTGACTGCCTCAGACAGGGCAATGAGCGCAAGCACACAATCCGACGCTTCGGGATACTTCAGGCTGGTCATCAGGGCAGGCGTATGGCCGAGAGAAGTCGTGAATTTGAGTTTTCGCCATCCGGATTTCCAGCCGGTCGATCTCGAATTGCAGGCCGGCCTTCGCTCCGCTGGAGAAAAACTGTATGTCGTAGCGATGGCACCGGCGCAGCAGCCGGCAAGCACAAAGACAGCCCGGCCGCAATCCCTCATCTCGAATATCCGCGTGCGATACACCGAGAATGTAAAGACAGAGGAGAATATTGGCAGCGCGCTGAAGATCTTTCAGGCCGTCAATGAGGGAAACGTGCCCTGTGGTGGCCAACTGCCCTGTTCTCCGGATGGGCGGTGGAAGGCGGTAACCGGGTTCGTTACGCTGGACGCGGGCGCAGGCAATGAATTTCGTAATGTGCGCGCCTCGTGCATTGCGGGACCGTGCCCATTCACGCGGATCAATTCAAGCGCTTTCAGGCAGGGCAGCCGTATCGTAACCGCTTCGGCTTTGGACTGGTCCGATACGGCGACGTTTCTCCTGGAAGCTGAGGTCTTTCATACTGCGATCAGTTCCAGCGTGCGTCACCTGTATCCGGTGGTGTTTGAACGCAACCTCAACTTCACCCTTCCCCCGACTGAGGAAGGCGTCAGTATTGAGGCGGAAGTTGACGGACAACCCATGGTCTTTCCGCTCGGTCCCGACCTCTATCTAAGCTGGGCCACCTGCACGGAGCGCACCAGCCAGAATGATGAGAATGCAACGATATTTCGGTGCGAACTGAAGCCGGGATACAGTTTCCATTGATACTGCGGCAAAACACGGTAGGGGTGGGGGCAGGCGCAGAACGTACTTGCCGGATTCATGGGCGGGCCATCTGCCATGATGTCCGGCAAGGAGAGTTCAAGTCACTTTTGATTGATGGCATCGGCCGCATAGCGGCGCATGACATACTCCGGCACGACACCCGTGACCATGTGCACAACATGAGAGGACGGTGAGATGTAGAGACTTGTGGGCAGCGCGGGAGGATCGCCAAAAGCCTTCTCCACAGATTCGGAGTCCCGCGCGAGGAGGTAGGTGATTCCTCTTTCCCTCATCATGGCAGCCGCATAGGGATACTTACTTGGATCGGCCACAACTCCTACAACTACGAGTTTCCCGCGCTCCTCGTTCTGCAGTTTCTGGAGCCAGGGAATTTCCATTCTGCAGGGAGGACACCATGGCGCCCAAAAGTTGAGCAAGATGGCTTTGCCCTGATAGGTACTTGCAGGGATGGGGTTTCCGTCAATACCTGTCAGCGTGAAGACCTTGGCATTGGCTGTTGTCGGCGCGGCGGCCTTGCCGGGCAGAAATCGATGCAGAACCAGTGCTGCAAGCAAAGCCAGCGCCGTCCATTCCAAACCAGTTCTGATCCAGCGTTTACGTTCCATTCCACGCGTCTCCCTGTTCCTTATACAAGATTCCACAGCGACCGGAGAGGTTACATTTTCTATGGACTGATTTCAGAAAAGGCGTGAAAGGCCTGATCGCCCGATAGGATCGGGAGATTACCGACCGCCGAAGCTGGCCAATCAACTTGCAGGGAAGCAGATGGTCGATGATCCAAAATCCAGGTGGCAGCCTTTTGAGATCCACTCTCATAGGTCGATTCAGGTGTCCTATCTCCAGGCCGCGAATCGATGTCGATCCGGTTTCTGCATGGTTCCGGAGAGCCAATCCGCGGGAACTTGCCGTCCCGGCCCGCGATTCGACGTTCTCCGTTAGACCTTCGTTTGCGGAAACGCGGTAATGCGCAGCTTTGCGGCGGCATAGGGGATGAGGCGAATCTGCTCTTCGACAGCATCGCTGGCAACCGGGCTTTGCGGCGCCGGATCGGCAACTCCATCGACTGCGCGCCATGCGTCGAGCCTGTGCGCCTTCACGTCCAGCGCGACGGGCGCGCGCTGCCGCGAGAAAGGCTTTTCACCCATTTCAAATTCCGCAACCTGAATTTCGCGCGCAGTCTCTTCATCTACCCTCAGCGCGTAATTCCACTGATTGCCCGGGAAGACCTGCCAGTCGGCAGTCATGCCGCGATTCCGCAGCTTGACCCAGCTTTCGTCGATTCCGTAAGAAAACACCAGCGGCCCGCGTTCGACAGCAATCGAGCGGTTAAACCATCGCGACACCCGCGGGTGCATGGGGAATTCAATCTCGACGATATCGCCGCGCTTCCACACCCGTTCAATGCGCGCGAAGGAACCGGCTGACACGGCGGGTTGCGCCTCTCCATTCACCTGCACCGTAGATCCCTCCGCCCACGCCGGAATACGCAGGTGAAGCGGAAATTGCGTGGCCGATTCCGGATTCACGGTGAACCGCACATGGCCTCGGAATGGGTATTCAGTTTCCTCGACGACCTGAACAGCCGTTCCGCGAATCGAGGCGTGAACTTCGCAGGGCGCATACGCGGCCGCGGCCAGCCCGGAGACCTTGCCGGTCTGCTCGTCATTGGCCGCCATAAACAAGGCGGCTGTGAATTTCGGCCAGCCCTGGTGGTAATTCGCGGTACAGCAACCGAAGTTTGGCTCCAACCCATACAGGTTCGATTCGGGACCGTCGGTGGTCCAGGGTTTATGGTGCAAGCTGCACTCCACCTGGTTGGGTTCCTGGTTGTACTGGTGGGCCCACATGTCGTCGGTCAATGTTCCGGGAAGCGCATTGAACGCCAGTTTCTCCAGACGATCGCCAAGCCGCGGATCTCCAGTAACGGCGAGACAGTGCTCCAGCGAGAACATGTACTCCACGACGGAGCATAGCTCAGAGCCCTGCGATGGGTTCAGACCCGCCAGGTGCTCGTCGCAAGAAAACATGCCGTTGGGCAACCCATGATACTTTTCGAGATCCGCGATCATCTTCAGGGAGCTCTGGCGATCGGCTTCAGCGCCGCTGACCAGCGACCATACCGCGCCGGCCTTTACGGCCTGGGCGTTGTTCACTCCGTGCGTAGCCAGTCCCAAATCCTTCAGTCCACCGCCTTGGTTGGCCTTGAGGTAATCGCGGCTGATGCGGTCGTGGTAAGGGAAATTCGCGAACTCAGCCATCCAGTCGTAGCCCTGTTTGCGCAGCAGTTGCGCAAGTTGCGGCAGGTAAGCATCGCCGCTGCGGCGATAGAGCCAGATGACGCTTAGGATCTCGTCCTGCCAGCGGAATCGCCCCCAGTCTCGCAGCGGACGCGACGGTAAGGCGCTCAGTTGATACCGGAAGTAGCGGTCCATGAGCGGAATCACGCGGGCGTCGCCCGAGACTTCCTGGTATTGCGTCAGCGCCTTCAGCATGACGATGCGCGGCCACCAGTCGTCGTTGGCCGCGGGGCCGAACATTCCGTTTGGCGCGGGATGATCGAGAGTCCAGTCGAGGTAGCGCTGCGCCTTTGCCTTCAAATGGCTGTCGTCGAGCAGATAGGCCAGCGGTACAAGACCGTCGAGATAATACGGTCCGCGTTCCCACGACTCGCCATTGCCGCCCAGCCATCCGCTATTCGGTCCAACGTCAGGCCAGGTCTCATCCAGATGGCCGCTCAAGCCATCGGCCTGGATGCGGAGCTGGTCTGCAAGCCAGCCGCGAGGCCGTACGGAGCCAAGCGGCAGGAGCTGAAACGCCTCCTGCGCAAGGCCGCTGCGATCTTCTCCAGCCTGTCTCGCGTTTCCCGTCACCGGCGCGGCTTCAACTGCCGGATTTGCGGAGGAGGCGAGTAATCGGCTCAATGGAAGCGATGCGCCCAGGCTGGCGGCGCTCAAACTCTTCAGAAATCGCCGGCGAGCAAATTGAAATGGCAGTGAATGCAACAACGCAGCTCCTTTGTTCGACAGCAGTGATGATACCGGAACCGGAAAATTGCCGCATCGATTACCGAGCGGATGAATCCCTCTCCGCACGTGGGAATGTTGCCGAAAGGGCTGCGCGGACGAGAACCAATGACGCCGAACTTGTGACGTCACCGTTCCGAATCCAACGGCACAAGAATGTTTCAAAGGGCTGCCCAGATCTCCGCGGCAAGCAAGCCGCGGAGAAATGCGCGCCGCTCCCGCAGGGTGAAACCTGCTGCGCGAAGCGCAGAGGAGTGGTCGGGCAAAGTGCGGATGGAGAGCCCGGTCAGCAATCCAAAGGCACGATAGAGCAGCCAGACTACGGGCCGCGCCACCCATCGGCCGAAAGCTCCCTCGGGAGTAGCGAACTCAGAAACCACCCAGAGCGCGGAGGGCAACATGACGCTGCGCACTTTTTCCGCGAGGAAGCGCGCTTCGTCCCCGGTAAGGCAATCAAGGAAAAAATGCGTTGCGACCAGGTCGTAGGGCGGGTTTGCAGGCTGCCATAGGCGCGCATCGGCGCAATGCACTTGAACCCGCGCCGCGCATGAGCCCGCTCGGCGAAGAAGCTCGCGCAGCATCGCGGAGCTTGTGTCAACCGCATCGACTTCGATCAGGGAATTCAGACTGGTGAGTCGCGCCGTGAAGCGGCCGTCGCCGTCACCCATCGCCAGAGCGCGCCGGCATGAGGCAAGATCGCCAAGAAACGAAAAGCGGCAGCGTTCAAGCCAGGGGCCGAAGGTGACGAGTTCCATCCAGCGGTAAAGACGCGCCAGGCGATCGAAATCCGGCGGTGCTCTGCGCTCACGTGATTGTGGCGAGGGCAGGGAAGAGCGCGAGGCCGTCATCGCAAAGCCCATGCAAACGGGAGCAGCAGGAGCGGCGTGAGCAGCACAAGATCGGCGGCAGCGCGCAAGGCGATCGCGGTGAATTGCGGGCGCGATCGGTCCAATAGCGCCAGCAGCAGCGCGCTCACGGATCCGCATGCCAGCAGCGCGGCAGCGCGCGGATGCATCGAAGCGCCCGCAACGGAAATCGCCAACCCTCCGCCGGCAAGCAATGCGCCCATAAAGAAGATCGCCGATGGCTCAGGCTTCCGATTGCGGCGTTGCTGCTGAGGGTGCGCAAACCCGGTTGCAGGGCGCCTGACTGTCGCCTCCCAATGCGCGATTGCACTGCAGTTGAGCCATGCCAGCGCGGCAAAATAGCTTGCCGGAATCCAGAATACCCAGACTCCGGAGCCAGGCCATGCGAATGCTTGCGGCAGATGCCAGGCAGGCAGCGCGCATCCCGCGGCAAAGAGCACTCCAACCAGAAGCTCCTTGGCGGGGAATGGGCGCGGCCAGCGGATTGGCGGTTGGTGGGCCTTGCGCTCCGAGTGTACTCCGGAAAAATACGCGAGCGCCGCGGCTGCCAGCACCGAGTCTCTCTCTCGCGCCATCGGCGGCATCAGCGCCAGAATGATGCCCGCTGCCGCACATGCCGCCACAATCGCTATCGGCAAAAGCACTCGCCGGTGGCGCCAATGAAACCGGTGGCGTTCGCGCAGGGCGCGCCGCGCATGCCCATGCAATCCCGCGCGGGCGTCGAGCAGGCGATCTGCGACATACACCGACCACGAGGCAAGCGCCAGCAGCAGCGGCATCCACGGCGGCAGATGCACGCGCCCGGCCCAGGCAAAAGCCAGCGACCACACGACGGCCACGGTGGGCGCGTCGAGGCTGGCCAGATGCCAGAAGCCGATGGCTCTTGGAGCATCGTAGATCTGTTGCACTGTCTTGGTACTGCCCGAGATGCGCTCTGGCGCCGGTGTCAAAACGAGGGGAAGCGGCACAATCTCGATTTTAGAGCGGAAATTCCGGTGGCCGCATCGCGGCCGAAGCCCTGGCTCGGCGACCTCCGCCCGCTCCAGTCCTATCTGCCGAACAACCCTTTCAATGCCCTCATCGGGTTTTGTTGATTCTGCGGATTGCCAACGATTCCGTTGACAGCATTCTTCAGGATCTTTCCCACATTGGCGTGGATCGACGGACTCGATGCGGTTCCCGTCACAGTGAGTGGGATGCCGCCGCTGTTGGACTGCGCATTGGAGGTGGAAGTGGAATTGGAGCCGATCCCGAGCAGCCCTCCAATGGAGCTGGTGCCGCTGCCGAGGGCCCCGCCCAATGCCGACAAAGCGGCGATCTTGGCGTTCAGTTGAAAGTTCAGTTCATCCGCGGGGGAAATCGTGCCGCTGCCCGTGGCGCTGCCGATCCGGGGAACCTCGGCGTCGATATTGCTGAAGCTCGTACCCTGCGGCGTGTGATTCACCTCGGCGTACAGCTTTTGAATCTCGGTGCCGCCGGATGTGCCACTGATCGGAGTAATTCCCTGAATCTTTCCGCCAAGGTCGAAACCCGCAAGCTGGCTGTTGTCGAGTTCGATTGGACCAGCGATGGTGAGGGCGTTGACCGGGCCGGTAATCGCAAGGTTGGCGTTGATCGTGCCGCCCTGCAGGCGCGAGCCGCTGGGCAGTGTGACTCCGGCGGCGGGCAGCAGGTCCTCCACCTGGTCGACCGGCAGATTCGGCGCGGAAAGATGCAGGTTCAGGACCGGCTCCGTGCTGTCGTGCCGGAAGCTGCCTGCGATGTGCGCTGCGACTCCGCCAGTGGCAATGGCAAGGTCGTTGACCAGGCCAGTGCGCGAGGAGAGATTGTCAGAGAGGTTGAAGTTGATATTGACCGGCCTTGGCGTTGGCGTTCCCTTGGGCATCAACTTGAGCTGCGAGGCGACGGCCTTTCCCATGGTGGTCATATTGCCGTCTTTCGAAGTGACCTGGGCATCGAAGTCGGCGACCATGGAAATGCCATCGCTGGGCTGTATGGCTCCGGCGGCCACCGGGTCGAAGTGCTTGATCTGGATTGCCGCATCGAACGGCGTGAGCGATGTATCGTTTTGCGCAAGCGGTCCCGCCGTGCCCTTCACGTTCAGCGTGCCGCCACCCGCTACATCGAGCGAAAGCTCAAACGGAAACTGACTGCCAAGCGAAAACTGATTGACGGTGAGGTTCACATTGCTGCATTTGAATGGATTGCCCGCCGCGGGCAGCGAAGAAAGTTCGGCGCTGCCATTCTCGATCTTCAGCTCGTTGACGGTGAGCGCCGGCAGTGCGCCCGCCTGCTGCGCCTGCGTCTGAGATTTAGAGGCGGAGCTGCCCAGCGATGAGAAGTTCCACGTGCCGTTAGCCGCGTGAATCAGTTGAATCGACGGCGAGTCGACCGTGAAGTCTGTGATCTGGAGCGAGTGATGAAAGAGGAGCTGGCCAAGCTTGACGCCGATCCGCAGCTCGCTGGCTCTGAGAAAGGGCGACGCGGAAAAGGATGGATCATCGGCGATGGAGATGTCTTTGGCAACCAGACTGCCCGTCAGGAGCGAAAGACCGATGTGGCCGAGCGTGACTTTGCGCCCCAGCGCGCTCGACAGTTCGCTCTGAATCGTGGGGCGGAAGGTATCGGCATTGACGAAGAATGGGACCAGAACCAGAATGACGACCACCAGAACGGCAGCCGCGACAACCGCTTTTACCCAGCGCTTCTTCATGAGTCATTCCTCCTCGCAAAAAGACACGTCTGCATTGTAACCCCTGCTGCGCACGCGGCTGGCTGGGCAGAAGTTTAGCTCAGAACCCTGATCTTATTGATGTGAGACATGGAGATAAAGATGGATGACGCGGGAAAATAGTGCGGCGCGGGCTGAATTGAACGGGGTCTAAGAAAGGGGACGTGGCCTCGCGATCCCCGGGGGCCATCCCAATGAGGGCGCCCACTGTACCTTTGAACCATCCTTCTGAGATAAAGGGGGCTCGGCCACCTGCCGTTACGCTCCATCCTCGCGGAACATGGGGTGAGGAATCAGGCGGCGGTAGTCTTCCTGGTGCGCGCCGTCCAGACATGCCTCGATGATTTTTTTGCCCAGCGGGTCGAGCTCCGGCACAAGGAAGGGCTTGAGCTCCTGGGCGAAGAACTCGCGCCACTGCCGCGCGCCCTCCTCGTACACGTCCATGCCGCCCTGCAACTGCTCTTCGACATGCAGAAAGACGCGCGCGATGATCGATCCCTCGATCTTCAACTGGTTGGGGATGTAGCCAAGCAGCGGGCAGATCGCCTCACTGACCTGGTCGCGCGCAAACTTGGCGCTGCCGCGCCGGGCCAGGTACTCGCGGGCAACCCACTCGGCCATGAAGCCTACCTTCCAGGCGCCGACGTGCTGGTTGGGAATCAGCACGTAGCGCGTCTCGGGCGTATCCAGAATCTGATGCAGCAGCAGATTCGCCTGATCCACGCGGCGGCCGGTGGCAAAGGCCCAGTAGGAGCCGACGCCCTCCGACTGCATGCCGCTGTGCTTTGATGCCTGAATGCTGGGGTTGGCGTGTCCGCGCGGAGCGGCCAGCCGCCACAGCCAGGCCAGCGCCGGACTCAGTACGTGGAGCATGGCCAGGATGCCGTAAAGGCGGCTGTCCTTGTGCGTGGGCGGGCAGCGGACACCGAAGCTGCGCACATCCACCCGCTGCGGTCCTTCGAGAACGTCTTCCAGCATCCGTCGCGGCAGGATGACGCGCGGGTTGGGGCAGGGCTTGCCCGGTGCGTCTTCCACATGCTCCCAGGTCAGGCAGTTGCCGCCGGGCACAATGTAGTGGTTCAGGAAGATCAGCGGTTCGGGCGGCTCAATGCACAGCCGCTCCAGCGCCGGAGCGGTACCGTAATTGTGGATGTGGTCCACGCGCACAAACCAGCCGTTTTCCGCATCGGCGATGGTCAGCCGCTTGCTGCTGCCCTGGTACTTCGGATGGGCGCATCCCATATCGTCGGCGATGGGCCGCAGATGGCAGGCTTCGGGCAGCACCAGCGTGCGCTCCTCCTGTGTGACCACGTTGCGCCCCAGCAGCAGACGGCCGTCCTCCATGCGGTGGATATGTTCGGTCATCTCGCTTTTGCCGCCGCCCGAAGCGCCCTCGTGCATCAGGATTAACTGATTGTCGTAGGGTGTGACCGCTGCGACCGCGGAGCAGTGATTGGTGGTCCAGCCTTCGTGTTCGCCTCGGTCCAGCAGCACCGAATAAACGCCCTTCTTGGCGCTCGGTCCCGGATAGAGGTTGTAGGCGAAGATCTCCTGGTGCGTGGTCTGCCGGTCGTGCACCACCACCTGACGCCCGCCAAAGTGCGTGTGCCGGAAGGGAGGCGCGACGAACAGAACGCCGCCGGTGATACGGAAATCCGCCGGAACCCGGCTGCGCGGAATCATGCCCTGCAGGTCGGCCAGCATTGCGGCAAAAAAGGCCGCCTGCCGCGACACGATCAGCAGCGAGCCGTAGCCCAGCTCGTCCGTGCCGGCATAGAACGGCATGACCACTAGTTCCTGCGTCTTCAGCCAGTCCAGCGTCCGCTGGCGCATGGCGGCGAAGGGCTCTTTGAATCGCTCCTCGTAGCGGGGCTTGTCGGTGGGCAGATCGTCGCCGATGACCATCGCGTCCGGATCGCGCCGGCGCATGGCTGGATCGGGATAGTTGACCGCCAGGCCGTTGCGTGCCTTGGTAATCATCGCCTCGGTGATTCGCCCTTTGGCCGCTGTCTGAAAGACGACCTCGTACTGGCTGTGATCGTCGCGATTGCCCAGCCTCCAGTCAGTTTCGCCCGAAGCCCGGCCCAGCGCCCAGTCCAGCAGTTGCAGACGGGTCTCCGGGATTTGCACCAGCCGCGCTGCGCCCAATACCTCGCGCGCATGGGCTGGCAAATCGAGCTCGGACCAGCTTGTTTGCAAATCGACGAAGGAGCCTGCGGCAGCCAATGAGGTCATGTTGTATCGCTCTCTGGGAAGGAACGGGACATGCGCGCGGAAGTGCCTCGGCGCAAAGAATCCTCATACCTTTTATCTCACAGACCGTCACACCTGGCAGTGAGCTGCATCACATCGCAGAATCTTCGCCTTATGAGGCCTGCCCTCGGCATGTTCATGGGCTGGCTGGTCAAAGGGATTCCAAGGCTTGCCGACTTGCGGTCCGGAGAGGGCCTGATCCATCTGCTCCTGCTCCACGGCTGGCAATGCGTGAAATTGCGGGAAATCCGCGGCGCAATCCATCGAGGCGCGAAGGGCCAGTTCAGCGCGCGGTTCTCCTTCGCGGCGACTTGCCGGCCTGTTCGCCAGCCTGCGCGGGAATCGCGTTCAGGTCGGTCTTGCCTTCCGCCAGCCGAATGAGAAAATCCTGCGCGCAAAACGGCGGTGCGTTCTTCCTCAGCTTGCTGGCGCGGATGTAGTTGCCGTCTGGCTGCTGAATCCTTGCTTTCACGGTGTCGGCCAGATAGGCAGGCAGAATCTCGTTGTGGATGCGCGCCATCGCCGCGGGGTCGCGCACGGGGAAGACCACTTCGCTGCGCTCGAAGAGGTTGCGCGGCATCCAGTCCGCCGAGCCGAGATAAATCTCGTCGTTGCCGCCGTTGGCAAAATGGAAGATGCGCGAGTGCTCGAGGAGCCGCCCGACAATCGAGCGCACACGGATGCGCTCCGACAGTCCCTTCACGCCCGGCCGCAATGTCGAAAGCCCGCGCACGATCAGGTCGATTTCGACGCCGGCCCGCGAGGCCTGGTAGAGCGCCTGAATGATCGATGGCTCCAGCAGCGAGTTCATCTTTGCGACGATATGCGCCGGCCGCCCAGCCAGCGCGTGTTCCTGCTCGCGGCGGATGAGGCGCAGGAAGTTCTCCGCCATGGTCAGCGGGGCTACCAGCAGCGGAGAGTAGTCGTCGAGCTCGGCGTGCGCGGTCAGGTAGTTGAACACCATATGCACGCGCTCGGCGATCTGCGGATCGCTGGTGAGCAGGCTCAGGTCGGTGTAGAAACGCGCGGTTTCAGGATTGTAGTTGCCGGTGCCGAGGTGGCAGTAGCGGCGCGTTACGCCGTCTTCGTCGTGGCGCACCAGCAGGGCCAGCTTGCAGTGCGTCTTCAATCCCACCACGCCGTGAAAGACCTGCACGCCGGCGTCCTCCATGCTGCGCGCCCAGCGAATATTCGAGGCTTCGTCGAAGCGCGCCATCAGCTCCACCACCACGGTCGCTTCCTTGCTCGCGCCGGCTTCGGTCATCGCCTGAAACATCGGTGAGTCGTGGCTGGTGCGGTAGAGCGTTTGCTTGATGGTGACGACAGCCGGATCCCGCGCGCCCTGCTGCACAAACTCGACCACTGGATCGTAGGAGTCGTAAGGGTGATGCAGCAGAATGTCGCGGCGGCGCAGCTCGTCGAAGATACCGGCCGAGTTGCGGCTTAACACGAGCGGTCTGGGCGTGAAGGGCTGAAACTTGAGGCCGGGCCGGTGAATGTCGTTGTAGAGGAACAAGAGCCGCGACAGATTCACCAGCCCCTCGCCGCGAAAGATCTGGTTCTCGTCGAGCTCGAAGTTCACCCGCAGCCGCTCCACAATCTCCGCATCGGCATCGCTTTCAATCTCCAGCCGCACCGCGTCGCCCTTGCGCCGGTTGTGCAGTTCCACGCGGATGGTTTCAAGCAGCGAGCGCGCCTCTTCCTCTTCGACATAGAGATTGGAGTTGCGTGTGACGCGGAACGACGTCGAGGCCAGCACGGCATAGCCGCGGTACATACCGCCCAGGTGCTGCTCGATCAGGTTCTGCAGGAGCAGGTAGTCGTCGTGGCCGTTGCTCGCTGGCAGGCGGACAAAGCGCGGCAAGGCGCGCGGCACCGTCACCACGCCCAGCACCCGCGGTCCCGAGCTGCGCCGTTTGGGCCTGAGCAGCAGTGCCAGGCAGAGCGCCTTGTTGATTACGCGAGGAAACGGATGCGCGGGGTCGATTGAGATCGGCGTCAGCAGCGGGTCCACTTCGCGCTGGAAGTAGCCGCGCGCAAACTCGGCTGCCTCTTCGCTCAACTCGTTCCAGGTGAGCAGCCGGATGCCTTGCCGGCGCAGCTCGGGCAGCAGTTGATTGCTCCAGCACTTGTACTGGCTGGCCACAAACCTGTGAATCTCGGCGGTGAGCACGGCGAGCGATTCTGCGGGGCGCAGCCCGTCGTAGCCGGGCTCGCGGTAGCCGTCCTCGATGCGCTGCATCAGACCGGCCTGGCGAATCTCCACATACTCGTCGAGGTTCGAGGCGGTGATAGCCAGAAACTTTACGCGCTCCAGCAGC
This sequence comes from Occallatibacter sp., assembly GCA_049977045.1. Lineage (GTDB taxonomy): Bacteria > Acidobacteriota > Terriglobia > Terriglobales > Acidobacteriaceae > Telmatobacter. The sequence goes on along the minus strand of JBMFHB010000002.1, from coordinate 13,677 downwards.
GGATTGGTCGCATCCTCCGCCTCTTCCAGTACACGCCGGTTGAACTGCATCCAGGAGTAGTCCCGGCCGTTGAAAAGCTCGGTTTTCTTTCGACTTGTAGGCATACGCGCGTTCTGTGGGCCGTGTTCGCAGTCTACAGCGTCGACACTCATTTTGGCATACTGGGTGGTGGCCGCGGGCGGCGGCGAACTGTTGGCCCGGGCGAGGCCGCCAGGCGGTCGAGTCGAAGGATATGCATTTGTTCTTCCGCGCGCCACATGGCGCCCCTGCCACGATAAGCTAGTAGTCAGAGGCCAACAGTTGGTGGCTGACGAACCCATGTCCCCATACAAGTACTCCACTCTTGCCGTCCACGCCGGGCAGCACCCTGACCCGCTGACGGGCGCCGTCAACGTGCCCGTTTACCTGTCCTCAACCTTCGAACTCACCGGCATCGGCGCGGACCGCGGCTGGGACTACTCGCGCGCGGGAAATCCCACCCGCGACCGGCTCGAAGCAGCGCTGGCCGCGCTCGAAGGCGGGACCAGCGGTCATGCGTTTACCACTGGAATGGCTGCCATCTCCGCGCTCGTCGCCATGTTGCGCGCGGGCGACCACGTCCTCTGCTCGCGCGATGTGTATGCTGGGACCGTCCGCCTCTTCGACCAGATCGTCTCGGGCTATGGCATCGAGATCGAGTACGTCGATACAAGCGACCTGAAGGCTGTTGAAGCGGCCATGAAGCCGAACACCCGGCTCGTGCACATCGAGACGCCGAGCAATCCGCTCATGGTGCTCACCGATATCTCCGCCGTGGCCAGGATCGCCCACGCGCATGGCGCCGAGGTGAGCGTCGACAACACGTTCATGTCGCCGGTGCTGCAGAGTCCGCTCGCCCTGGGCGCCGACATCGTGATGCACTCGACCACAAAATATCTGAACGGCCACTCCGACGGTCTTGGCGGCGCGCTGATCGGCTCAAAGCCCGAGCACAAGGACCGCTTTCTGCTTGTCCAGAAGGCTGCGGGAGGCGTGATGTCGCCCTTCGAGTGCTACCTGGTGCTGCGCGGCATCAAGACTCTGCCCCTGCGCATCCGGCAGCACGAAGAGAACGGCCGCGCGGTGGCCGAGTTCCTCGCCGCGCATCCCAAGGTCGGCAAACTCGCCTATCCCGGCCTCAAGAGCCATCCGCAGTACGATCTGGCCTGCCGTCAGCAGAAGGGCTTCGGCTCCATGATGAGCTTCGAGCTGAAGTCGCGCGCCGAAGCCGAACGCTTCCTGAAGGCGATCAAAATCTTCCTGAATGCCGAATCGCTGGGCGGAGTCGAGTCGCTCGCCTCGCACTCGGCCACGACGACGCACGGTTCGGTCAGCGAGGAAGTGCGCCAGAAGATGGGAATCAACGAGGGCCGCATCCGCCTCTCGATCGGCATTGAGGATAAGGAAGACCTGATCGCCGACCTCGAACAGGCGCTTGCGGCGGTGTGAGCGCCATCATGCGTGACTTTCCGCTGCTGCTTGCCATAGATACCTGCGGACCTTCGGGTTCCGTGGCGCTGGGGCGGATTCCCGGCCGCGACCTGGAGATTCTGGGTCGAACGGAGCTGGCCGGCCGCACCTACTCGGCCACGCTGATCTCCGCCATTGCCGATCTGCTGCGCTCGGCCGGCCATGAACTCTCAAACCTCGATGGCATCGTCATCGTGAATGGGCCGGGAAGCTTCACCGGCGTGCGCGTGGGCGTGAGCGCCGCAAAAGGACTTGCCCAGGGCGCGGACATTCCCGTCGTCGCGCTCTCGCGGCTTGAGGTTCTTGCCCGCAAAGCCGGTGTCGTCTCTGCCGCGCTCGACGCGCATCGCGGGGAGATCTATCTGCGCTTGGAAACCGCGGGTTCAGCCCCGGTTGAGATGCTGGCCGGTCCCGAAGAACTCGCCGCCATCGATCCTGTCCCTGCTCTGATCGCCGTCTGCGACGAAGGCGCCGCGGCCGTGCTTGCCCGCGCCTGGCCGCAAACGCGGCTCATTCACACGCCGCCGCCGCTTGCTTCCGACGCGATCCGCCCCGGCGAGGCCAGGCTCGCGGCCGGTGCTGCGGTCGATCTGGCGCTGCTCGACGGCCACTACCTGCGCCGCTCGGATGCCGAGATCTTCGGCAACGATGTCGCTGCCCAGGCGGCCGCGGCGGAAGCGAAGGGCGCGTGAACTCCGGCGCCGAAGCCGTCGCGATCCGGCGCATGACCGCTGCCGACCTCGCGCAAACCCAGGCCATTGCTGCAAGACTCGCCGAAGCGCCCCATTGGCAGCCTTCGGCTTACCTCTCCGCCATCGATCCCGATGCCGCGCCACGCCGCATCGCGCTCGTCGCCGCCGACCGTCAATCGGGCTCGATTCTCGCTGTCGCCGTTGCGAGTATCCTCCTGCCTGAGGCCGAACTGGAGACCATTGCTGTCGCCCCGGAATGTCAGCGGCGAGGCATCGGGCGGCAAATCCTGACCGCCCTTATGGATGAACTCAAAGCCGCGGGCGTTCACGAGCTTCTGCTCGAAGTGCGATCCTCAAACCTTGCGGCGATTGCCCTTTACCATGCGCTGGGCTTTGTCCCGTGCGGCCTGCGTCCCAGCTATTATCTTGATCCTGTTGAAGATGCGGTCCTGATGCGTCTCCCGCTCACGGAGAAATCCGCATGATCCTGTTCGCTTTGGCCTGGCTCTGCGCCTCAGTCAACTTCGCCAGATCCGCTGTTTTCGCCTCCTGAAATCCACAGGCATCCGGCACTTTCAGGATTTTGCCGCTTGCCGACCCTGCTCCAGGGGCGATATATGTTAATGTTCTGCTAACTTCGGTGTCTCAAAGAATGTCAAATCGACCACCGAATGGGGGTGCCTGATGGACGAAGTAGAGGTTTCAGCGCTGAGCGACGAGCTTGATCGCCTTCATACCGAACATCGCCGCTACGCTCAGCGTTTGGAAGAGTTGCTGCAAAAGCCCTACCTCACCGAAGACGAACAACTCGAGGAAGTGCGACTCAAGAAGCTCAAGCTGCACGCCAAAGATCTGATCTGCGCGATCGAACGGCGCTTGCCGGCCGTCGCCTAGCTTAGTTCGCTTGGCAGGTCGCAATTTGAAGGGCTTTTGACAGGCAACGGCCCATCGGAACGCCTCTTTGGCGCTTCGGTGTGCGGTGTGTGCTCTTTCTGTGCATGGGCGGGCGCAACCGTTGCCCCTGAAGCACCGTATAATCGTTGGGGACAATGGTTCGCGACGGTTACATTTACGCAGTCAGCCTTTTGGCCGTGGCCGCAGTTCTCGTCAGGTTCACAGGCGCCTGGGCCTGGGCCAGCCTTCCGCTTTTGCTGGCAGCATTTTTCCTCTGGTTTTTCCGCGATCCCTATCGTGCGATCCCCGCCGGCAACGGCGTGATTGTTTCACCGGGCGACGGCCTGGTGACTGAAACCGCGTCCATCTCCACTCCTGAAGGCCCGCGCCAGCGGATCAGCATCTTTCTGAGCGTCTTTAATGTGCATGTGAACCGCGCGCCCATCAGCGGCACAGTGAGCAGTGTTCACTACCAGAAGGGCCAGTACCTGAACGCCATGAACCCGGCCTCGGCCGAGCGCAACGAGCAAAGTATTGTCACGCTGCGCGGCACGGGGGCGGACGCCGGCCTCGAAGTCACCTTCAAACAGATCGCGGGACTTCTGGCGCGGCGCGTGGTTTGCCGCTGCGCGGAGGGTCAATCGGTCGAGCGCGGGGAGCGCGTGGGATTGATCAAGTTTGGCTCAAGAGTCGACGTTTTGCTGCCGGCCAGCGCCGAGCTGCGGGTCAAGGTGGGAGATCGGGTGAAGGGTGGCGCTACGGTGTTGGCCGTTGCTCCAACGGGAGAGCGCCGATGAACTATATCGACCGGCCGCGGACCAAGCCCGAGCCGCACCTGCCCGTGCGCCGAGGCATGTATCTGTTGCCTTCATTGTTCACGGCCGGCAACCTTGCCGCGGGCTACTTTTCCATCACACAGGCGATCGCCGCCATCAGCGGCAATGCGCAGACACATCTCGATTGGGCCGCCATCGCCATTCTGTTTGCGATCCCGTTCGACGCGCTCGACGGACGTATCGCGCGCATGACGAACACGACGAGCGAATTCGGCAAAGAACTCGATTCGCTGGCCGATGTGGTCGCATTTGGCGTAGCGCCCAGCATTCTGGCCTTCGTCTGGGGATTTTATTTTCTCCCCAACTCGATCAACCAGGCCTTGCGGCTGCACCTGATGCAGGCCGGAGCCTTCATTTGCTTTCTCTTTCTTCTCGCCGGAGCCTCGCGGCTGGCGCGCTTCAACATCAGCCACGACGCGCAGCCCCGCAATCCCGGCCGGCCGGATCGCAAGTATTTTGTCGGGATGCCGATTCCCGCAGCAGCCGGACTGCTCGCCGCCAGCGTGCATCTTTGCTATGGGATCCCCAACGTCTACTGGTACATTGCCATTCCCTGGCTCATCCTGGTCGGGCTTGCTGCTTACGTGATGGTCAGTACCTGGCGCTTCTGGTCAGGCAAAGAGATCAATCTCTCCCGCAGCCATCCCTTCCAGTTGCTCATCCTGCTGGCTTTGGTCGCCTACGTCCTCTTCCGGTACTCGAATGTGTCCATGTTTTTGGTAGCGCTATCCTATATGTTCTCGGGGATCTGGGCGCGTACCGCCTATGGCTGGCGGCGGCGCCATCGCAAAAGATCTGCTGCCGATTCGGGGATCGGCCCGCCCGTGGAACCGGAATCGCTCGGGCCTCGCATTTCCGGCTAGATCTTGACGTACATTGAGTCACGATTCCAGCACGAACTACGCCGAGTTGACTCGCTGACATGCTAACTCACTCTTAAGGACTGCCGTGTACAAGATTGCCATTGCCGGTGCTTCAAGCTTGCTCAGCCGGGAGTTGAAGGACGTTCTCTCCGAGTCTCCGCTTGCCGCCTCAAACTTCGCCCTGCTCGATGAGGAAGAAACGCGGGGACAGTTGGAGCAGGTAGGTGACGAGGTCACCTTTATTCAGGCCATTAGCTCCGATGCTTTTGCCGGCGCCGACTTCACGTTCTTCTGCGGCTCGGAGAACCTCACCCGCCGCTATTGGCAACAGGCCCTTCGCGCCGGATCTACCGTTCTCGACCTCTCCGGCACCCTCGATCAGGAGACGGGCGTTCTCATCCGCGCTCCCTGGCTTGGCGCCGAGGCCGCAGTTGTCGATCTGCTCACTCCTGCCGTCGTTCCGGCTCACCCGGCAGTCATCACCCTTGCCCTGCTGCTTCGGCGGCTGCAGCAGGCAGCGCCCATTCGCTTTGCTGCTGCCACCGTCATCGAGCCCTCCAGCGAGTTCGGCCGCGCCGCCATGGACGAACTCCATCAGCAGACGATCAATCTGCTCAACTTCCAGTCATTGCCCCGCGCCGTTTATGACGCGCAGGCGGCGTTCAATCTGCTCTGCGGCATGGGCGACGAGGCTCAGGCCAGCCTCTCTCGCGTGGAAGACCGCATCCGCTGCCACTACGAAGCGGTCACTGGCGGCCGCGGTCCCGCGCTCGCCGTGCAGGTTGTCCACGCGCCGGTCTTCCACGGCCTCACCTTCTCCATTGCGGTCGAGCTCGAGCGGCCGGTGGAAGTTGTGGCCCTCGAAGAGGCGCTTGCAGGCGAGCACATCGAGATGGTGGTCGAAGACACAGATTCCCCATCGAACCTGGCGGTTACAGGACAAAACGAGGTTCTGGTGCGGCTGCGTCCCGAGTTGCAGACCCGCAACGCCAATCTGGCAACGCGGCTCTGGCTCTGGGCGGCAGCCGACAACCTGCGCCTCAGCGCGCAAAACGCCGTGCAATGCGCACTGGACCTGCGGCGCATGCGGCCACAGGGAACCGTCCAGTAAGTCAAAACGTTGTCGAACAAAAAGCATCGATTTTGTGAAAAGCAATGCGCCGGAGACGATGGCTCGCCTGCGGGTTCTGACACAGTTGAATGTCCAATCGGCCAAAGCACTGAGCGGCATCAGCGGCGGCAAGGCTAACCGTCAAGTACGCCGTGAATCGCTGAACCGCGCGGCGCGGGGTTCGCGCCCGGCTTGTATTTGCTGTCATCGGGGTTGAGACTCACCAGCGCATCAGCATCGCGAGCGCAGCGGCAAGCAGCGAAGTAAAGACGCCCGCGGCGGCCATTGCCCACGAGGAGACCGTGGCCTGCATCTCCGAGCGGCGCACCAGGCTCGCCGTGCCGATGCCGTGCGACGCCGTGCCGATTGCGGCCCCGATGACGCGGTCGTCGCGCAGGCGCGCCAGGCGCAGGATCGGCACGCCGAGGGTTGCGCCCAGCACGCCGGCCAGAATCACCATTGCGATCGTGATCTGCGGAATGCCATTCAGCTCGCGGCACACTTCGATCGCAATCGGCGTGGTCACCGACTTCGGCACAGCCGACATCACGACAGGCAAGGGTGCATGAAGAAGCCAGGCCGTAAGTCCAGCGGTCGTCATGCCCACGACCGAGCCTGCAAACACCACCAGCGCCAGCTTCGGCAGCGAGCGGCGCAATGCCACGCCGTGCCGATGCATGGGGAAGCCCAGAGCAACCGTGGCCGGACCGAGCCACCAGGTAAGAAAGCCGCCGCCGCGGTTGTAGATGGAATAGGGCTCCCGCAGCAACAGCAGCACAGCGACGATGGGCAGGCACGCTGCTACGATCGGCGGGGACCATTTCCACCGCCGGTGCAGCGCGAGCGCAGCGGCATAGGCCAGTATGGTGACCGCAATGCTGAAAACCGGATTTCCGGTCCACGAGAAGGCTCTCATAATCCGGCTCCCTGCACCGTATTGCGGTTTTGCGGGTCCGGCGCATCCGGTTCGGCAGACAGCAGCCAGTGGCCGAGAAGTCCCGTGGTAAGCAGAACGGCCAGAAAGCTGACCAGCAAACTCGCCGCAATCGCCAGCCATTGCCGCGAGAGCAATTTGCCCATGTCCATCAGTCCGACGGTCAGCGGCACGAACAGCAAAACCATATGCCGCAGAAGCAACGTGGAAGCGCGCTCCACCCACGCCGGTTTGAGCAGCCTTGACGAGAGCGCCAGATAGAAGAGCAGCATGCCCAGCACACCGCCGGGAATCGGAACCCCTAAGCGGTGCAACAGCGATCCGACGAGGAAGAATCCAACCAGAATGGCAGTTCCGAATAAATATTCCATTCTTTCCATCATGCCTGATGTAGTCCTCTGGGACTATCTCAAAATGCGTGGCTCATACCATTGACCCGGACGGCCTTCACTGCATAGGATTGGCCCGTCACCACTGATTCAGTGCCCGGAGTCCTCTGCGTCGCCGATGGCGGCAGGAGATACGGGGAAGTTCGTTAGAAGATCGCAAGACAACAAGATACAAATGGTCGAAGAGAGGATTCGGTTCAATGCGCCTAACTACCCGGCGAGTTGGTTCTATATGTGTAGTAGCGGCCGTGGCAGCGATCTTGCTGTCTGGAACGAAGTCGCGCGCTCAGGTGTCCAGCGACAGCGCGAATTTCCGTCCGCCCGCCATACCGCTCGTAGCTCACGATCCGTATTTCAGCATCTGGTCGATGGCCAATAGAGTAACAGCGGAGCCGACGAAACACTGGACAGGCGCCCCACAGGGACTCACTGGAATCATCCGTGTCGACGATAAGAACTACCGCTTTCTGGGAGTGATACCGCGCCGCGGTAATGGCGTGCCACCCCTGCAGCAGGTTAGCGTCTCGGTTACTCCCACGCGCACAACCGTGGTTCTGACGAGCCCGGAAATCGAGCTCGATATGGAATTCATGAATCCTCTGCTTCCTGACGATCTCGCGCTGTTATCCCGTCCCGTCACCTATCTCATCTGGAACGTCAAGTCGCGCGATCACCGAGAGCACAAGGTAACGGTCTATTTTGAAGCCAGCGGCACTCTGGCCACAAACGATCCCGGTCAGCCAGTGGTAGCTTCCCGGGCCAGGATTCAGGGACTCGATCTGCTGCGCATTGGAACAAAGAGGCAATCCGCGCTCGATCGCTTTGGGGATAATGTCCGCATCGACTGGGGCTGGTTCTATCTTGCGGTTCCCCAGAGCGAAGGCGCCAGTTCCGCCGCCGGCAATCAGAGCGATCGCGAACGGTTTCTGCTTACTGGCGATCTGCCCGAAGTGGACGACATCGGCGACGCCCGTCCTCCGCAGATTCACTATCCGCCCGCGCTCACTCTGAACCTGGCGGTTCCGTTCGGCAGCGTCGGATCGGCGCCCGTCGAACGGCACATCCTTCTTGCCTACGACGACATCTGGTCGGTCGAATACATGCATGCAAAGCTCCGGCCTTACTGGCGCACCAGGTATTCGGGATTTGCGGAGATGCTCGAAGCCGCGGATAAGGAGTACCCGGCTCTTGAAGAGAGGTCGCGGCGCTTTGACAGTGAGCTGGAATCGGATCTCGCGAAAGCCGGCGGTGAGCAGTATGCCCAGATCGCGACTCTGGCCTATTCCCAAGCCATTGCCGCCCAGAAACTTGTTGAAGGTCCAGACGGCCAGCCATTCTTCATGCCCAAGGAGGATTTCAGCAACGGGTCCATTTCGACCGTCGATGTGATTTATCCCTCTGCCCCCATGTTTCTGCTGTTGAATCCCAAGCTCGTCGAGGCGCAACTGGATCCAGTCTTCCGCTATGCGGCGATGCCTGCGTGGAAGTTCGACTTTGCTCCTCACGATCTCGGCGTTTATCCGCTGGCGAATGGGCAGCAATATGGTGGAGGCGAACTCAGCGAAGTCAACCAGATGCCGGTGGAAGAATCGGGGGACATGATTCTGCTGGCCGCGGCCGTGGCCCACGCGGAGAAAAGCCCGGCGTATGCGGGCCGCTATTGGGATCTCCTCAGCAAATGGGCAAACTATCTGCTCGTGCACGGCCTCGATCCTGAAAACCAGCTCTGCACTGACGATTTTGCCGGGCACCTCGCTCACAATGCCAACCTTTCGATCAAGGCGATTGAAGCGCTCGGCGCTTATGCTCAGATGGCGGAAGATCTGCATCATCCGCAGGTGGCGGAGAAATATAGAACCGCGGCGCAGACCATGGCGACGAGATGGGTTGCGATGGCTGACGACGGAGACCACTACCGCCTGGCCTTCGATAAGCCCGGCACCTGGAGCCAGAAGTACAATCTCGTCTGGGATACCGTCCTTGATCTTCACCTCTTCCCGCCGTCAGTGGCCGCGCGCGAGTCTGCCTTCTATCAGACCAAAATGAATCAGTACGGTCTGCCGCTCGACAACCGCGCAACCTATACCAAGCTGGATTGGGAACTCTGGACTGCGACGCTGGCGACGAATCCAGCCGACTTTCAGCGCATCGCCGGAGCAGCTTACCGCTTTCTGAACGACACACCCGATCGCGTCCCCATGACGGACTGGTATGACACCATCACGGCGCGCCAGGTTGGCTTCCAGGCGCGCTCCGTTGTCGGCGGTGTGTATATGAAGATGCTGGCTGACCCGAACGTGTGGGCCGCCTGGGTCGCGCGCAGTACCGACGCCGGCGGAGCTTCGCGGTAGATCGGTTCAGGTTGCGCGGCAAGTTCCGCGGTGACAATGCCGGTATCGCGCCCGCGGAGACGATGTGTTGTCTGCTTGCCGCCGATCTTTCGACCGCATGTTTTGGCCACCGAATCGGGAGCCGGCGCAAATCGGGAGACCCGCATTACCGCCCATCGGGAGACCATCGCTGCGTGAAGAAATCTCGCGGCATCAGGCGGATTCCCGCACCTTGATGACCAGGCAGGCAATGGTGTTTTCGCCTTGGAGAAGCATCTGATGCGGAGTGCCTGCGGGGACATGCGCCACGTCGCCCTGCCGCAGATTCCTGGGTGCGCCGCCTTCGATCGCTGCGCCGCGCGTCTCCCCCGGCGCGACGATGCGCGCGCCGGCGACGCTTCCGCCGGTTACAAGAGTGGCTGCTCCGGAAAGCACCACAAACAGATCGGCAAACCATTCATGCACCTCCGCCTCGCCGCTGCGGCTGCGGAAGGAGAGCATGGCTGCGTGCTGCGGATACTCTTTGAGCGTCTCCGAAGCCGAGCCGTCGCCGAGCTTCGCCATCTTGCGCAGATACGCGGCCCGCTCCAGCAGCACCGCCGGCGACCAGTGATCCACGGGGCTCCTGGGCTTTTGCGGCGCCGGTCCAACGTCGTCCAGTGAGATGTCTTGCAGGATTGTCTTTTCTATCCGCTCCATTCGCTTCCTCTTTTTGATCTGTGTGTGTGCTTCAAAGTCCCGCCAGCTTGCGTGCGCGCTTGAAGACGTTGAGCAGCATCGCCCGCGTGAGCTTGCCCGTGTTTGTGTTCTGCAGCGAGGGATGATAGCTGGCGATGGCGATCAATCCCCCGGGCAGTTTGTGCTCGGCTCCGTGCGCGAAGACATACTCGGAGCGTTTGAGCGATTGCCCCAGCCGCGACTCGTGCGCCAGAAGGCCGTCAAAGGCGATGCGCCCAAGACACACCACCACGCGCAGACTGGCGAGCAGCTTCATCTCCAGATCGAGCCAGGGCGCGCAGTTGCGCAGTTCTTCGGGCGTGGGTTTGTTGCCTGGTGGAGCGCAGCGTCCTACGGAAGTAATCCAGAGGCCGTTAAGCTTCATGCCGTCGTCGCGCGAGGTTGCCGCGGGCTGCGAGGCAAACCCGGCCGCGTGCAGAACCGGATACAAAAAGTCGCCGGAGCCGTCGCCGGTGAAGGGTCTGCCGGTGCGATTCGAGCCGTGCGCGCCGGGCGCCAGGCCCAAAGCAAGCACGCGCGCCCGTGGGTCGCCGAACGACGGTACGGGACGGCCCCAGTATTCCCAACCGGCATAGGCGCGGCGGCGCTTGTGCGCAACTTCAGCGCAATACACGCGCAGACGCGGACAGAGTTCGCAATCGACGATGCGCGCGTTCAATGCCTGAAGGGTTGAGGGTGCGGCCATGAGGAGATTTTACTTCGGTTTGGAATGCGAGGTATTGGCGCTTGCGGCCGACGACTCATTTTCGAGTCAGCAGACTGCGCATTTCGTGTGCCATACTGAAGCTGTCTTTCCAATTCACACTGTACAGGGAACGAGGGAAGTGTCTGTCCAAGCCAACCCGGAGTTTTTGCGCCGCGCTATTGCGTTGGCTAGGGGCAACGTGACGGTCGGCGCGGGAGGACCGTTTGGCGCGGTCGTCGTGCGCGACGGCAAGCTTGTCGCCGAGGGCGTCAACTCCGTGACCGCCGGCTGCGATCCGACGGCTCACGCCGAAGTGAATGCCATTCGCGCCGCCGCCAGGGCGCTGGGAAGCTTCACACTCACCGGCTGCGAACTCTACACCAGTTGTGAGCCTTGCCCCATGTGCCTTGCAGCCGCCTACTGGGCGCGGATTGATACCGTCTACTACGGCGCTAGCGCAGCCGATGCGGCGCGCGCCGGCTTCGACGACGCGTTTCTTTACGCCGAGTTGAGGAAGGACGCAGCCGAACGCAAACTCCGGTCCATTCAAATGCTCAGTGACGAGGCGTGGGCCAGCTTTGCCGCCTGGATTGCCGCGCCCAACAAGATCGAATACTAAGGAGGCATCGCATGAGTACTGCTGCCACGGCAACGGCCTCCGATTCGGCAGCGGAGGCGCGATCGTGCGTCTCGTGCGCGGTGGAGAGTTGGAGTTGCGATCCTGCTCCGCCCAGCTTAGAGTGCTCGTGAGAGTGTGTGATGGTTCAAGCCGACTCTATAAGCAAATGGTTCCTTACATTTTTACTTTTTGCCTGCCTTGTTGCCCGGGTCCAACCGCAGGACTCGGACGCAAACCCCCTTGATCGCACCGGGGAAGTCATGGTCCACGGCCAGGCCACTCCCTACATCGTTCGCCATCTGCCGGTGAATGCCTTTCCGCAGTTGCCGCTTGGCGTTCAGAACGAACTCCTCGGCCGCGGGTGCCTGATTCCGCAGACCTATGAGGCGCACTGGCCGGAGAATGTGGTCCACGCCAGCCTGGAGAGGCCCGGTTCGTCGGACTGGGCTGTGCTTTGCTCGGTTGACGGCAAAGTCTCGCTGCTTGTGTTTTTCGCGGATCGAGCCGAGCCCATGGTTCTGGTCACGGCGTCCGAGACCGATCGCTTGCAGGCTCACGGTTCGAGCCATGTGCTTGGCTTTAACTGGGGTCTCGATCCTGCCTCGCCAGAAGATGTACACGAGGCGCAATTCGGCATGAGCAATCCGCCGCCGCGCCTCGATCACGACGCTCTGGCCGATTCCGTGATCGACCGGAAGACGACCTATCGTTTCTATACGAAAGGCGCCTGGACCGTCGTCGATACGGGAGATTAGCATCGCGCGCATGATGGCGCTGCGTGCGGGCCTGTCTGACAAAAAACCCGATTCCTCCACGGTGTGTTTTGCATCTTATAGACACCAGAAGAAAATCCAGAGGTGATTTTTTCATGTTCAAAGCAAAAGCGTATTCCGTTTCGAGCGCAACGTCGCCGTTTGTCCCCACGACGATCGAGCGGCGAGACCCCATCGCGGACGATGTGCAGATCGAGATTCTCTACTGCGGCATCTGTCACTCCGACCTGCACCAGGCGCGCAATGAGTGGAGCGGCATGATGCCGACCGTCTACCCGTGCGTTCCGGGCCATGAGATTGTAGGCCGCGTGACCCGAGTCGGTCCTTCGGTGACGAAGTTCAAGGTGGGCGACCTGGCGGCAGTGGGCTGCATGGTCGACTCCGACGGAACCTGCCCCGAGTGCCAGGCCGGCCTCGAACAGTTCTGCCCCAACTTCACGCTCACTTACAACTTCCCCGACAAGCACCTGGGCGGCGTCACCTACGGTGGTTACTCCGACAGTATTGTGGTCAAGGAACGCTTTGTGCTGCGCGTTCCGTCCAATCTCAACCTGGCCGGCACGGCGCCGCTGCTCTGCGCGGGCATCACCACTTATTCACCGTTACGCCGCTGGGGCGTGACCAAGGGCAAGAAAGTGGGTGTGGTCGGCCTCGGCGGACTCGGCCACATGGGCGTGAAGCTTGCCCATGCGCTGGGCGCGCACGTTGTCGTGTTCACCACCTCGCCCAGCAAAAAAGAGGATGCGCTGCGGCTCGGCGCCGATGAGGTGGTCCTTTCAAAGGACGCCAACGAGATGGCGAAGCACGCCGGCAGCTTCGACTTCATCCTCGATGCCGTGGCCGCGCCACACGATATCAACGCTTACATCAACATGCTGGCCCGCGACGGCAACATCACCATGGTCGGCGCTCCCGAGCAACCGCTGCCTGTCAGTGTCTTCGGCTTGCTCTTCCGTCGGCGCAGTTTTTCAGGCTCGCTGATCGGCGGTATCGCCGAAACCCAGGAGATGCTGGACTTCTGCTCCCAGCACAAGATCGTCGCGGATGTCGAGGTGATTCCGATCCAGAAGCTGAACGAGGCTTACGAACGGCTGCTCAAGTCTGATGTAAAGTATCGCTTCTCGATCGACATGGCATCGCTGAAGTCGGAGTAGCGCCGGCGCGCGGAGCCGGACGAATCATCCGGCTTCGCGCCCATCACGGCATTCAAGCGCCCAGGCATCCAGAGATGCCTGGGCCTGGAGTTTTGTGCGCCCGGCAGGGCGCACTCACTTGGGGGTGCAAGTCCCCTACACACCCGGCAAGGGGAAGTGTTAGCTGAACGG
>JBMFHB010000001.1:0-194016 GCA_049977045.1 Occallatibacter sp. | reverse complement strand
AGTAAACTCATCGAACAAGACGCGGCGAAGCCGCCTCCATATCAACTTCTACCCCTCGCCTTACCCACAAATTCTGCCGAAGAGCCCGAAAATGATTGTCTGATCGCGCTTTGAAAGGGCACGACTGAAGTCGTGCCCTTTCAAAACCGTTGCCGAAGCTGGTTCATTCCGTTCACGCGGTTACCCTGCTGCCGACTCGCAGACTCGTCTCCGTTAGAGCTCCGCTACACTAAAATAAGCAATGATCCGAAAGCTATTTGGCAGCAAACCCGAGCAGGCAGACGGCCCAGAACCTGGAAAGAGCCTTTTCGACCGCATGAAACAGGCGGTCTCGCGCACCCGCGAGAGCTTTTCGCAGAAGATCGCCGATCTGGCCGCGCTCACGCGCACCGTCGATGAGAGCGCGCTCGAGGATCTCGAAGCCGCGCTGCTTACGAGCGATCTCGGCGTCCAGACCACCAGCGCCATTCTCGACGCGCTGCGCGACCACGCGCGCCATCAGGCCATCGAGGGCGGCGCCGAACTGCGCGATCTGCTGAAGGCCCAGATCCGCTCAATCCTTGAAAGCCCGCAGCACGAAGTGCCCACGCCGGCAGAGCCGCCCAAAGTCACCTTCCTCGTCGGCGTCAACGGCACGGGAAAGACCACGTCCAGCGGCAAGCTCGCCGCCTGGTCGCGGGCACAAGGGCGCTCCGTGCTTCTCTGCGCCGCCGACACCTTCCGCGCCGCAGCCATTGAACAGTTGGAGGTTTGGGCCGCGCGCTCCGGCGTGGAGATGATCAAGACCAAACAGGGTGGCGACCCATCCGCGGTTTTGTTCGACGCCATCTCGGCCGCCAAGGCGCGCCGGATCGACGACCTCTACGTGGACACCGCCGGCCGCCTGCACACCAAGTCCGGGTTGATGGACGAACTCGATAAGATGCGCCGGACTGCTTCGCGATTGGTTCCCGGCGCGCCGCACGAGGTGCTGCTGGTGATGGATGCGACGACCGGCCAGAACGGCTTGCAGCAGGCGCGCCAGTTCACGCAGTCGGCGGGCGTCACCGGCATCGTGCTGACAAAATTGGATGGAACCGCCAAGGGCGGCATCGCGGTCGCCATCGCCCGCGAACTGAATCTGCCGGTACGTTACGCGGGAGTAGGCGAAAAGATGGAAGATCTGCTCGAGTTTTCGCCCGCCGCTTTTGTGGATTCGCTGCTTGAATAGAGCCGTCCGCGGTTCGTTCTTCGCGATGCAAACGACGATCGGAGGCTGCAAATGCGGAGTTGAATGAAGGCTTTCCGGGCGAAGAGCATGGCGTCTCGTCCCAGTCTGAAAACTCCCCCGATGCAGGCCCAGATTTTCAAGTAACGCCCTTTTCACGCCGCCAGCCGCGCAATTTTCACCCGCCGGCCGCGCACGGCCCTGGCCAGATCGTAATTGGCTTGCAGCCTGATCCACACTTCGGGAGAGTTGCCGAATGCTTCGGAGAGGCGCAAGGCCATCTCGGCCGATACGCCAGTCCTGCCGTGGATCATTCGCGACAGATTGGCCCGCGTGATCTTCAGGTGCGCGGCCAGGGCGGAAACGGTCAAGCCGAGGCCTTCCATGTATTCCTGAACGATCTCTCCCGGATGTGCGGGGTGACGCATCATAAGGTTTTCTCCTTCAGTGATAATCCTGGTAGTCAACCAAAACCGCATCTTCATCTTCGAATCGGAACGTCATACGCCAGTTGCCCCTCACGCGGACCGACCAATGGCCTCTCAGCTTTCCTTTGAGTGCATGCAAATGCCAGCCTGGCACATTCATATCCTTCGGCGACGTGCTGGTGTCCAGCAAGGTCAGTTGCCTGCGAAGCTTCGTAGCGTGCTCCGGATGGATCCCCGCCTTGCTGTCGGTATGGTAGTAGTGCTCCAGCCCCGCATGCCGGAAGCTCTTGATCATGCGTATATCGTATCGGCACAGTATACAATCGTCAAGACTGGGGCGTCGCCGGGAGTGGCCGCAAACCGGCGTCGCGCCGAAAGACAGATTTCGTCACCTTATCCCAGCAAATCCCCAGATCTGTTCCCGCCCACTCGATTTACACTTGACTGTTCCAGCAATCGCCGCGATGACCGTCTCCGATCCCATTGCCGATCTCGATCTTCACTGGATGCGCCGCGCGCTTGAACTGGCGCGCCGCGGCATCGGCGTCACCTCGCCCAACCCCGCCGTGGGATGCGCGCTGCTCGATCGCGGAGGCCAGCTTGCCGGCGAGGGCTGGCACGAGTACGACCTGCGCGACCACGCCGAGATCATGGCCCTCAAAGCCGCACGCGCCGCCGGCAGAGACCCGCGCGGCGGTACGGCCTACGTCACGCTCGAGCCCTGCTCGATCACCGGCCGCACGCCGCCCTGCACCAACGCGCTCATCGAGGCCGGCATCGCCCGCGTCGTCGCTGCCACGATCGATCCCAACCCGGCCGTTGCCGGCGGCGGCCTCAATGCGCTTCGCGCGGCGAACATTCGGACCAGTGTTGGGGTCTGTCAGGACGAAGCCCGCCGGCTCAATGAGGGCTTTGCGTGCTGGATTCAGCATCGCCGCCCTTTCGTGCTGATGAAGGTCGCCATGACGCTCGACGCGCGCATCGCGCCGCCGCCGGAGCTCCGCACCGGGCACGCACCCTACTGGGTCACGGGCGAGGCTGCGCGCGAGGCTGTACAGCGTCTGCGCGGCGCCTGCGACGCTATCCTGACCGGTGTGGGCACCGTGCTCGCCGACGACCCATTGCTGACTGACCGCAGCGGCCAGCGCCGCCGCCGCCCGCTGCTGCGTGTGGTTCTCGACTCCGCACTGCGCATCCCCCTCGACTCGAAGCTCGTCCAAACCGCGCAAAAGGATGTCCTCGTCTTCACCATCTCGCGGGACGAAGCCCGCGCCACCGAACTGCGCAGCCGCGGTATCCGCGTCGAAGTTCTTGCGGCGGAGGCCGGCCGCGTCCCAATCGACAAAGTGCTTCTGAAACTCGGCGAAGAGAGCGTGCTCACGCTGCTCACCGAAGGCGGCACGCGCCTTAACACGGCGCTGGTTTCCGCCGGTCTAGTCGACCGGATGCAGCTATTCGTTGCGCCGCAGATTATAGGCTCGGACGCCATCCCGGCATTCGGAGGCATAAGCCAGCTTGTGCGCATGAACGAAGCCGAAGTTGCGCACTGCGGCGCCGATCTGGCCCTGCGTTGGCTGCTGAACGACCCATGGCCGAAGAAGAGTGGACAGTGAAGAGAATCCCTGCACCCCTTTTAGGACTTCCACCATCCAATTACAATAGATGGGTAGCTCCGGCGCAACCGTAGCCGTGCCTCGGAGCCGTCACTTGCCCGCTGCGACAACGGAAAGGCAACACTCATGGTATCTACTCCCGTCCTGACGGCAGTCGTCTCCCTCGCTGGTCTAGCCGGTGTGCTCACCTGGCGCGTGCGTGAAGGCCTTACGGCGGTGACGCTGAAGAAGATCGTGATGCCTCCCCTCGGCATGGCTACCGGTTTCTGCATGTTCTTCTATCCGCCCTGCCGTGTGCCCATCCTGTGGGGGCTCGGCGCCTTTCTTATTGGCGCCATCGTCTTCGCCTACCCGCTGCTGCTGACCTCCGACCTGCACTGGCACGGCGGCGAGATCCGCATGAAGCGGTCGAGCGCTTTTTTTGCCGTCATCATCGTGCTCGCGCTTGTGCGCTGGGCTGCCCGCGACTACTTTGACAGATTCCTCTCGCTGGAGCAGACTGGCGCCATCTTTTACCTGCTGGCCTTCGGCATGATTCTGCGCTGGCGCTGGAAGCTGGTGCGCGCCTATCGCAACCTCATCGCCAGCCCCGCACTGGCCGCAGCGCCTTCGGCTGAACAAGCCCCCGTCGAGTGAGCGGATCTGTCAACTCTCAGCTTTTGGCGGTGGCCAGTTTCAAAAAGAAGCAATCCCTCGGGGGCTGAAGCCCCGATCATTTCATGCGCCTTGCGGCACGGCTGAACAGGCTGCGGAAAAACTCGATAAATCGGCTTGAATCGCGCATGGAGCGAAGCAGGGGCTAAAGCCATGAGCTTTCTTATCAGCGACTTAGCGGCCCGACTAAAGTCGTGCCCTTGTTACAAATCGTTCTTCCTGCAAGTTTTTCAGCAGCCTGTGAATCCGTGCCCTTTCAAAACAGATTCGAATTGTCCCACCACATGTTCCCTTGTTCCCCTGCTCCCTTGTTCCCTAGAATCAAACCATGTTCACCGGCATTATTGAGCAGACCGGAACCCTCGTCAGTCTCACCGATCGGGGCGGCGTCCGTCGCATCACCGTCGAAGCCTCCGGCATCGCCTCACGCCTGCGCGAAGGCGACTCGCTTGGCGTTTCAGGCGTCTGCCTGACCGCGCTCGACGTCGACCCCACCTACTTCCACGCCGATCTCGCGCAGGAGACCCTTGACCGAACTTCACTCGGTTCGCTGGCGCCCGGCGCGCGCGTGAATCTGGAGTTGCCCACGGCTGCCGGCAGCCCTTTGGGTGGCCATGTGGTGCAAGGCCATGTCGACGGCACAGGCACACTGACTGCGCTCGCCCCCGTCGTCCCTGAGAGCAGCCCCGGCTTCGACCGGCAGACCACCGACTGGACCCTCAAGGTCCGCGTTCCCGAAAACGTCCGCCAGTGGATGGTGCAGAAGGGATCCGTCGCCGTCGAAGGCATCAGCCTGACTATCGCCGCCTTCGACGGCGAAGAGATTACCATCGCCATCCTTCCGCTCACCTACTGGCGCACCAACCTGCACACGCTCGCCGTGGGCGCTCCGGTCAACATTGAAGCCGACGTGCTGGTGAAACTCGCCGCCATGCAGATGCAGACGGCCAGGAAAACGGAGTTTGACCTCACCGAGGCCTGGCTTGTGGCAAACGGGTATTGAAAGGCAGGCAATAGGCAATAGGCAATAGGCAATAGGCAACAGGCAACAGGCAACAGGCAACAGGCAACAGGCAGCAGGCAGCAGGCAGCAGGCAATAGGCAATAGGCAACAGGCAACAGGCAATAGGGATCGGGCGCTCGGCCCGGAGCGCTCGCGGGGTGCTGGGCAAGCGCACTGACCTGCAGATTCGCCGACCTGACGATTTGCCGATTCGCAGCCGGCTTCACTCTCCGGGCTTATGCGGCAAAATCTCCGGCGGGGCCACTTCGATCCACTGCGCCCTCGCCACCTCCGACCGACACTCCGACCACAGGCTGTAAATCTCGCGGCGCGGCACGAGCGGCGTATCCACCAGTACTGCGCTGCCCGTCTCCGCGCTCGTATACCGCGCGCGGCACCAGAGGACGAAGGGCTCATGCTGCTGGCCCTTGCGCATCGTGAACCAGTCAATGATCTCGTGCGTCGATTCCCGGTGCACGTCCTCTGGCGTCCACCAGAAGCGTACCGGCCCCTTGGACGAAAACTTCTCTTCGATGCAGGTGCCGCCTTGCTCGCGCATTCCGCGGACAAACTCCGGCCATGAGATCAGCCGACCGCACGCCTTCATCCGCAACCGCAGTTTGTGTTCGCGATTGATTCGCAGCCAGCGCGCTCCCACCGTGTACGGAATCGCCAGGCAGGCGCCCACAAAGAGCACGGGAATCATGGCCAGGCCCATCACCGCGCCCACTGCCGTGGACGGAGGCCGCTTAGCGCCTTCACTTCTTTGCATCCGCACTGTCTCTGCTCACCTCACCCAGCGGCTCTCCGCACGCATCGCCTTGCAAGAAATCTACATTTGAGGTCGACGACGAGGAATCCCGTAATATTTCGGCCCTCTCAACCGACTGCCTGGGGGGAAGATTCTCCGAACGTCCTGGCCCTCAGCATCGTCTATCTGGTGAGTCTAGACTGTTACCCTTGAGCAGGGACATCTTTTTGAGAGCTTTCCGGCGCGCATGGGCCGCGCGTCCGGCGAGAAATGGGCATGGCAGAGTTCGTCATCAAGCTGGCCGATGAGCGCGGCCGCGTACAGGAGCAGGTGCAGACCGCGGCCACGGCCGAGGAGCTGCGCGCCCGCTTCACGCACGCGGGCTACCACGTTTTTTCTGTGCGCGCTCGCGGCGCTGTCGTCCGCAGCCGGCGCAAGGTCAAGCTCGAGCCTTTTCTTATTTTTAACCAGCAGTTCCTTACTCTCATCCGCGCCGGCCTGCCCATCCTCGGCTCGCTTGAGATGCTGGCCAAAATCCAGAGACACCCTGCCTTTGCCAGCCAGCTCGAAGACGTGGCCGCGCGCGTCAAAACGGGACAGGAGCTTTCGTCCGCCTTCGAGACACAGAGCGGCTTTCCGGTGATGTACACGACGACACTGCTTGCCGGCGAGCGCTCCGGCAACCTGCCCGAGGTTCTCGATCGCTATGTGGGCTTCCAGAAGGTGGCGCTTGCCCTGCGCAAGAAGCTGATCGGCTCACTCATTTATCCCGCGGTGCTGCTGACTCTGGTCGGCGCCCTGCTCATCTTCATGTTTACGGTTGTCGTACCGCAGTTCGCGCAGCTCTACGACCAGCTCGGCAACAAGCTCCCCGCGCTCACACTCGCCCTGCTCAGCTTCGGCAAGTGGATGCAGCACACCATCCTCTGGCAGGTGATCGTCACCGCAACCGCCGGTTTCGCGCTCTACCGGTTCTCGATCACCGAGCGCGGCAAGGACTTTGCCGACAGTGTGCGCGTGCATCTGCCCATTCTTGGCAAAATCTGGCTCAAATACCAGGTTGCGCTCTTTGCGCGCACGCTCTCGACGCTGCTTACCGGCGGTTTACCGCTGGTGCCGTCGCTCGATACCGCCGCGCGCTCCATCTCGTCGCGCCGCGTCTCGCGCGCCGTGCAGACTTCAATCAGCACCGTCCGCGAGGGCAAGAGTCTGGCCGAATCTCTCGCGCGGACCGGCGTTTTCCCGTCGCTCGCCACGGAGATGATCACCGTCGGGGAACAGACCGGCGCCTTGCCGCAGATGCTCAACTCCATGGCCGAATTTTTCGAGAACGATGTGGCCACGGCGCTGGCCGCCGCGCTCGCGCTCATCGAACCCGCGATCCTCATCGTCATGGGCGTCGTCGTTGTCTTCATCCTGATCTCGCTCTACCTGCCCATCTTCTCGCTCGGGCAGGGAGGGGCAATGTAGGAGGCAAGTCGAATGGCCGAAACCAACGTACTGCCCATGCCAGCGCCCGCAGCCGGCGACGAACGCGCGCAGGCCGAAGCCATGGCCCGCCGCTACCATGCCGAATTTGTCGACCTCAAAAACTTCAAGATTCAGCACGAACTGCTGCGCACCGTGCCGGTGGAGCTGATGTTCCGCTACAACTTCGTCCCCATCGAGCAGACCGCCGACTCGCTGGCGATTGCCGTCAGCGATCCTTCGCGCCTGATGGTGCTGGACGAAATCGCCGGCCTGCTCGGCGCGCGCATTGTTGCCCGCGTGGCAACTCTCTCGCAAATCACCGACCTGCTCAAGAAGACCGAGCAGTCGCAGCGCGTCCTCGACGAGGCCAGCGAGGGCCTGACCTTCGACGTGGTCACCGGCGACGAGAACCCCGACGAAAACATCTCCATCGAGAAGCTCACCAGCGAGGCTGAAGACATCAGCCCCATCATCCGCCTCGTTGACACCACGATCTTCACCGCTCTCGAACGCCGCGCCTCCGATATTCACATCGAGAGCTACGACGACTCGGTGCACGTGAAATACCGCATTGACGGAGTGCTCCAGGAAGCCATGGCGCCCATCGCCCGCGAGCACCACGGGACCATTCTTGGCCGCATCAAGATTATGAGCGAGCTCGACATCGCCGAAAAGCGCGTGCCGCAGGACGGACGCTTCCGCGTGCGTTACAAGAGCCGTTTGATCGACTTCCGCGTCTCCATCATGCCCACCGTTCACGGTGAAAACGCCGTGCTCCGCGTCCTCGACAAGGAGTCCATGAGCGAGAAGTTCACCAACCTCACGCTCGACGTAGTGGGCTTCGCCGAAGAAGATCTGAGCCGCTTCCGGCGCTACATTCGCGAGCCTTACGGCATGGTGCTTGTTACCGGGCCCACCGGCTCCGGCAAAACCACCACCCTTTACGCAGCGCTCAACGAGATCAAAAGCGACGAGGACAAGATCATCACCATCGAAGACCCGGTGGAGTACCAGATTCGCGGGATCACGCAGATTCCCGTGAACGAGAAAAAGGGCCTTACCTTCGCGCGCGGCCTGCGTTCGATCCTGCGCCACGACCCCGACAAGATCCTCGTGGGCGAGATTCGCGACCAGGAAACGGCGCAGATTGCCATCAACTCCGCGCTGACCGGCCACCTGGTCTTCACCACCGTCCACGCCAACAACGTGGTCGATGTGCTGGGCCGCTTTCTCAATATGGGCGTCGAGGCCTACAACTTCGTCTCCGCGCTCAACTGCATTCTGGCGCAGCGCCTGGTGCGCACCATCTGCGAGTACTGCGCCCACACCGTGCGTCACAGCGACGAGTTGCTTATCACCAGCGGTCTGGACCCCGCCGAGTGGCGCGACTTCGAGTTCCGCGAAGGAGCCGGCTGCATGGAGTGCGGCGGCACCGGCTACCGCGGCCGCACCGCGATTCACGAATTGCTCGACCTCACCGACAGCATTCGCGAGATCATTCTCGCCAAGAAGCCCACGTCGGAGATTCGCCGCGAGGCACAGAAGGAAGGCATGACCTTTCTGCGCGAATCGGCGCTCGATCGCGTCCGCCGCGGCGTGACAACGCTCAAGGAGATCAACAAGGTGACGTTCATTGAAGCGTCGAGATAAAACAGGGGCTAAGGGGCTAAGGAAATTGAAAAACGCCAGCGCCGCGCAAACCGAAAGGGAAATTCGCACTTGCGATCGATCTTAAAGAGAACGAGATTCACCGTGAAATCCGGCGGCCGTCCGCCCGCCGCGGTCGAGATTTCACAGGAAGGCGTGCTCGCCGCGGCTCTGGCTGGCGCGCGCTCCCGCCACGGCGCCGATTCGGCCCGCGCCTACGCCTTCGCGCCGTTACCGGAGGGCGCGCTTGTTCCCGCCATCGACGCGCCCAACTTCCACGCCCCCGACGCCGTCGTCTCCGCCATTCGCTCCGCGCTCGGCGAAGTTGCCCCGCGCACCCGCGCGGTCACATTGATCCTGCCAGATACGCTCATCCGCGTCTTCGTTCTCGACTTCGATTCCCTTCCCGCCAAAGCCACCGAAGTCGTCTCCGTGGTGCGCT
Source organism: Occallatibacter sp. (assembly GCA_049977045.1). Taxonomy (GTDB): domain Bacteria; phylum Acidobacteriota; class Terriglobia; order Terriglobales; family Acidobacteriaceae; genus Telmatobacter. The sequence continues at coordinate 184,801 of JBMFHB010000001.1, read as the reverse complement.
TCCGCCTGCGCAAGATGGTTCCCTTCGACGTGGAACCTGCCGGCGTCAGCTACCAGGTTCTATCGCAGGGTGAATCCGAATACAAGGTTCTGGCCGCCGTGATTCCCGGCCCCATTCTTGCAGAGTACGAATCAGCCGTACGCAACGCTGGCTACGAACCTGGCGCGGTTCTTTCATCCACCCTCGCCGCGCTCGAAGTTGCCGACTCCACCCACGGCGTGCTGGCCGCCAGCCTCGGCGCCCGGTCAATTACCACTACGGTCGCGAGCGGCAATGATCTGCTGCTCTATCGCACGCTCGATTTGCCGCCAGATCCCAAAGCGCGCGCCGCGGAAATCGCCCGCTCCATCGCCGTCGCCTCAGCCTATTTTGAGGACAAGCTCGGCGCGCCTCCCGAGCACCTGCACTACGCGGGAACACAGTCCCCGGTGGAGTTCGCCGCATCCATTGGCAATCTCTCGCTTCCCATCGTCGAATGGGCCGCGCGGCCTGAAGAAGGCGCGCTCACCGCACTGCCTCAAACCAGCTTTGCCGGCGTCCAGGGCGCGCTGGCGGGAGCGAGCTGAACGATGAGAGTCACACTCAATCTCGCAACCCGCCCGTTTACCGATCTCGGCCCGGCGCTCAAGCGCCTGCGCATTGGCATGGGTGTTCTCGTCGCGCTTTCGCTGCTCTTTCTACTCGGTCTGCACCTCTTTGACAGCCAGGCCAAGGCGGCGCGCGCCCGCGAGCACTCGCTCGACGGCGCGATCGCCAGCATCGATACTGAACGCCAAAGCGCCCAGGCGTTCATGCAGGAGCCTTACAACGCGCAGCTCCTCAAGCAGACCGAATTTCTCAACGAGCGCTTCGACGAAAAATCGTTCTCCTGGACCCTGGCCATGGAAGCGATGGAAACCGTCCTGCCCGGCGGTGTACAGGTCACATCGATCGAGCCGCAGCGCGCCAAGGACGGACACATCACCGTGCAGCTCCGCGTCATCGGTCCTCACGACAAGTCCGTCGATCTCATGCGCAACCTGGAGCACTCGCGTAGATTCCTGGCGCCGCGCATCGAGAGCGAGAGCGCAGAGAGCAGCAACAGTGGTCCCAACCAGCGGCTCGAACCGGTCAGCGTCTCCAACCGCTTCGAGATCGAGATCTCTGCCGACTACAATCCGCCTACGCCGGAGGAGCGCGCGGCGCTCAATCCGCCGTCCTCAGCCGCAAAATCCGCCAAAAACGCTGCACCGGCTGCTACGGCGCGGCCGCGGCATTCCGGGGCTCTGCCCGCACTCCCACGCAACCGCAAGCCCTATACCGGCCCCGCGCAGTTGCCGCAAAAACCAAGTCCAGCTCTGAAAAAGCCAAGTCCCGCCCAGAGAGGAGGACGGCCGTGAAAGTAACCTCCTCGCAGTGGCGCGAGCGCCTCGCCTCGCCGCTCACTTGGCACGCCGCGGGCTTTGTTCTGCTTCTCCTGCTCGCCGTCGGCCTTTCTATCCGTCTCGGTCTCGACTGGTCCGTCATGGACAGCCATGCAAACGAAGTTTTCGCCGACAAGCAGGTCCAGTTGCGTGCGCTTGAAGTCCAGACGGCTCCCCTCCGCGGCCTCGACCAGCGCGTGGCGAAGGCCCGTAAGCAGCTCGCCGACTTCTACCAGAAGCGCATCCCGCCCAACTACTCCTCCATTGACGCGCGCATCGCCGAGTTGCAGATTGCCTCGGGGGTGCGTCTCACGCGCGTGCAATACACGCAAGGCAAACCCGGTCCCGGCCTGACGGAAATCACCATGGACGCCGGTATCAGCGGCGACTATCCCTCCATCATGCGTTTCATCAACAGCATCGAGCGCGATCCCATGTTCTTTATTGTTCGCGCGATGGCTCTCACCGGCCAGCAGGGCGGCCTGGTCAACCTGCGGCTCCGTGTCTCGACCTGGCTCCGCCCGGCCGACGCGGCCGCCAGCGGATTGCCCCCTACGCCACCGGAAGACGCCGCGCCGGACAAGACTACCGCCGCTCCAACGGCTCCAGCCGCTCGAACTACTTCGGCCGCCGGCAAGGAGGGCGAATAACATGGCCCTCGCTCTCGGTCTTGAAAACAAGCGCAACGTTGCCCTTGTGATCGTGCTCTTCACAGGCATTCTTGGCTACGCTGGCTACCAGGTCTACTCCACGTTCTCGGGTCCATCCACGCCTGCGCAGCCCGCTGCGGCGCGAACCGGGGCCGCGGCCACAACTGCATCCAGCAGCGCCTCCGATGCCGGTCCCTCTGCGCAAAAGCTGACCAATGCCGGGATCGATCCCTCGCTCCATTTTGAGAAACTCGCCGCAAGCGAAGATGTGCGCTACGAGGGCACGGGACGCAACATCTTCTCCGCCGATTCGGCTCCGGTTGCCATCCCCACCCCCCTCAAGAGCGCGCGCAACACGCCCACCGGCCCCGCTGCTCCAATCGCGCCCGCCGTGCCTCAGCCGCCTGCCATCGACCTCAAGTTTTTCGGCTACGAGGAAGACAAGGACAAGAACATCCGCGCGTTTTTCATCCACGGCGACGACATCTTCATCGCCCGCGCCGGAGATATCGTCGATCATCGCTACAAGGTTGACATCATTCAACCCCTCAAAGTTATCGTGACCGATCTCGCATACAACAACACGCAGACCCTGGCGCTCTCGACATTCTGAGAACGGAGAGCCACATGCAGTCAACCCATTCAACTCGACCACGCATCGATGCCGGCGAACAGGGCTACATCATGCTCTTCGCCATTTTCCTCATGGCGTTGCTCACGATCTCGCTGGCCCTCGCCGTGCCGGACGTCATCAAATCCATCCAGCGCGACCGCGACCTTGAAACCTTCCATCGCGGCATGCAATACCGCCGGGCTATCCAGCTCTACTACCGCCAGTTCCACGCCTATCCGCCGAACCTCGACGCGCTTGTCGCGACCAACAACGTCCGTTTCCTGCGCAAGAAATACATTGATCCCATCAGCGGCAAAGTCGACTGGAAACCGATTCTCTTCGGTCAGAACAAAACTCCGACTGCGATGGGCTTCTTTGGCCAGCCGCTGGCCGGCGGGGCCACAACCATCGCCGGCACCGGTCCCAGCGGAGGCAATCTTTCCAGCGGCGGCTCCGGCGGAGGCATACTGCCGGGGGGAATCAGCGATATCTTCGGCGGCAGCTCCGGCAGCAGCACAACCAGCACTCCGTCGAGCACGGGCGCCACCGGAGCGGCCGGCACAAGCTCAACGGGCGCCACGGCTTCAGGAGCCACCGGCTCCGGCGCCGGGGGATCCGATCAATCTGGGCAGAGTGGCCAAACCTTTGGTGGAGCAGGCATTATCGGCTTCGAACCGGCCAGCCCAAAGCAGTCCATTCTGATCTACAAGAAAAAGCAGCACTACAATGAGTGGGAGTTCACGTACGACCCCATCTCCGACATGCAGACGATGGGCGGCGGCAATGCTGGAGCGATTGGTCAGCCGGCCAGCAGCACGACGACACCGGCTGGTTCTTCGGCATTCGGCTCTTCTTCCTTTGGGTCTTCATCCTTTGGCTCCTCGACCTTTGGCAGCCCCTCTTCAACCACTACGAGTCCCGGCGCAGGCACCACCTCGACCACACCCACGCCTCAACCGTAGCTCGCCTCAACCATAACCTGGGTTCGCCTGTTGCTGCTCCGTCTTTTGCACCCAGGAACGCGACTCTGCACGAAGCGCGAAAGGCCCACCTCGCCGGTGAGCCTTTGCGTCAATCCTCTGTTGCGATGATCGCTTACGCCTTCAGGGCCTGTTTGCGCCAGAGAGATCCCAGCAATCCAAGCCCGGTGAGGAGCAGAAGTATCGGGGGCAGATCTGGAGTGGCCACGAGCGAGACCGCATCGATTTCATTGCCATAACTCGGCAGGCCGGTCGTGAGAATCGACTGGAAGCTCAGCGTCTCGGTCGTCGCGGCAGCGGTGACAAGAAAGGAGTTCAAATTCCACACGAGCGTCTGATTGCTGCCCGCGAAGGTGTCCACATTCGTGGTCACCAGGTTTCCGCCAAACAGAACATTCATCTCCTGCGGCCCGGAACCGGGGCGATCGCCATAGGCCCAAGAGAGAACGTAATTGTCTCCAACAACCAGCCCTGAAACGACCTGGGAGACCGTATCGAAGGTGGTGGCATTCACTTCCATGCTCTGGGTGCTCTGGTACGCTGGCCCGCCCAAAATTCCACTGGCGTCGATCTCGATTTCGCCATCGCCCGCGGTGTTGTTCCAGCCAGGCACTTGGCCGTTCGTGAAAAGCGCGTAGCCGCCGTCTACATTTGGCAATTCAAAGTTGCCATTGACGATGAGGTTGTTTGCATGGATTTGCGCAGATCCGCACCAAGCCAGCAATGACATCGCTGTGAAGAAGATTCTTAAGCTCATCCGAGGTTTCCTCGGACAGCCCAGAATACCACTCTACTGCTGAGACTCACAACACAAAAAGCCCACCCCCATGGGCGAGCCTTTGCGTCTATCGTTCGATCCTAAGTCTTTGAGTCTTGCGTTTACACGCTGAAAGACGAGCCGCACCCGCAGGTCGTTTTCACCTGGGGATTGTCGAACTTGAACCCTGCCGCCTCCAGCGTCTCCACGTAGTCGACCGTGCAGCCGTTGAGGTACATCAGCGACGTAGAGTCGACGAAGACCTTCAGATCGTCGAAGCTGAAGACCTTATCCATCATTCCGGCCTGGTTCTCGAAGGCCATGGAATATTGGAATCCGGAGCAGCCACCACCCACTACGCCAATCCGCAACCCGGCAGGCAGCGGATTCTGGGTTGCCATAATTTCGCGTACCTTGGCAATGGCCGTAGGGGTCAGCACAAGCGGCGGTTTCTTCTGAGTGGTTTCCTGCATTGGTTCAACAGTGGTAGTGGCCATGATTCCTCCATTTTTTGGGGTGCGCGTTCCTTACTATCACTCTACCCGTCCGCGAAGCCTCGCACAAGCCGGACTCCGTTCCTGTCTAATAGATGCACCCGGCAACGCATTAGTCGCAAACCATCAAATCTTTTTCTTTCAATTCTTTAAGTCGACACGGCGAGAGCGCGCCAGCAGTTTTTCCGCTCCCAGACCTGGCAACTGACCGGCCTGCCAACGGACAGAACCGCCACCCGCATCCCGCCCGCCAATGAAAATCTCTCAAACGAGTTCCCAATTGCACTGAATTGGAGCTATCATTGACAACCGGACGGCCCCAGGGCCGCGAGAGCGCAATTCCCTACGACCCCGCTGCCGCCCAAGGGCTCAAACTCGTTGGGAGGTGTAGTATGACGGTTGCCTCGATGGTGATGTGGAGCGTATGGGCTGTATTCGTGGTCTTTCTGGCAGCACTGTACATCTATCGTTCCGGCCTCACCCGCGATGAGGAAGACCAGGTCTTCCTCGACGACTCCTTCGAACAGGAAAAAAACCAGCAGGCGGTCATCGTCGCCCGAGTCAACAAGATCGAGCCTTTGATTCGCGTTTTCCGCTGGTTGGTCATCGCCATGTCGGCGATCGTGGTTGTCTATTACATCCGCGACATCTTGGTGCAGTTGAACATCCTCAACTGAGGAAGTAGTTCCACGCGGGAAGATCGCCGATCCCGTGCCAATGTTGCTCATCCTTTCCCGTCGGCTCCCAAAGCGCCGGGAAAGCGCAGTTGATCGCCCGGTGGTCCTGCCGGACCCCGGAATGCTCATCCGCAAATTCAATCGCGTTCAGACCTATTCCACTTGCTGCAGGGCGCGATATCCGTCCCGCGCGATGACGTCGTATTTGAGCGGCTTGTGCTTTTGATCCTCCATGCGCAAGGGACGGCCCTCATCGTCGACGAGTTCCACACGAATCTTGCGCCAGGTTCCATCCAGCTTTGTGTCCGTTGGGCGATAGACCAGCTCGTACTTGGAGCGAATGTTCTCATTGATCATCCGCACATCGTCGGGCAGCTCTCCGGTAAAGCGCGGCGCAAAGTACATCCCGCCGGTCATCTGGCTGAAGGTTCTCATCTGGTTGTCGGCCTGCAGATACGTAATATCCCGCATACCGCCCCTCAGGCCACCCGTTCCCTGGGTATAGGCTTCGAACAGCCCGTCGGTCGAGATGGTAAAGATGGTGATGTCGCGCGACTCTTTAACCCGCCTCAGGATCTGATCGAGCGTCAGCTTCGACATCGAATCGATGCCAGTGGCGATCAAAATGAGGTACTTCTGGCCCTGGATGCGCGACAGCCTGTCCAGCGATTCGTTCAACGCATCGAAGATGTTGGTCTCGGAAAATGCCGCCGGCATCCAGACCTCATTGCCGAGGATGTTGATGCCCTCCTGGATCTGCTGCTTGTTTTGCGTAAAATCGCTCACGATGTGTGTGTTCATATCGAAGGTCATCATGGCCACGTAGTCCTGTGGCCGCAATTGCTGGGCGAACTCCCAGGCCGTATCCAACGCCTGTATTCTGAACCACCACCCGCGCTGCGCATACTCCATCAGGATGAGGGCCGTGATCGGCGCCTCGGTGCGCTTGAAGCCAATCACTTTCTGCTCCACGCCATTCTCGAATACGCGGAAGTTCGAGGGTTTCAATCCCGGCACAAACTGGTGCGTTTTCTCAAGCAGTACGCCCACGTCGAGCGTCACCTCCGGCACATTCACATGGAGGGTGAAGTTGCCGGCGCCCTCGGGATTCGTGAATGGGGGACGCGCCGGCGCGGGCGGCGGCGGAGGCGCCTCGTTGGGATTCTTCTTTGGCACGGCGATCACGCCGGTGTCCCCACTCGGACCACCGGCCGCGGGTGCGGTCTCGTTGGGCTGCTGCTTTTGCGCCGCGGGCGGCTGGTTCTGCTGGTCATCCGGCACGTACTGTCCCTCCGCCGGCGCGAGAGGCACGCAGAACAGCAGCACGAACGTCATCAGCAGCAACTCAAGGGAAAAACGATGCAAAAGGGAACGGTTTGGGCCCCGTTTGGTCATAACAACCTCTTGTGCTCACCAGCATACGCGATTCGAATCAAAACATCGCACCACGTACTCTGACGGTTTGACCTTGCACGAACCCTGGGCGCCCCGAGGCCGATTCTCGGACCCAGGAAAAATAGCGATGAACAATTTTGAATTTGCGAGGTCTAAGAATCAAGCGCTTTTTATGCGCCTCGCTGTACTCTAATAGACGTGAAGACTCGCCCAAACGCATTCATGCGGACGCTTTTTGCCTGTGCCTTATTTCCGGCTCTGGCGCTGGCGGCGCCCTGTTCGTTTCTTCTTTTCGCGCAGCCAACCTCAACCATTTCACAAGCTTCCGGCCCGCCGCGCAATCCAGCATTCTTTCCTCTGAACCAGGTCCGCGCCGGCATGGCGGCCACTGCCTGGACCGTCTTTCAGGGAACGAAACCCGAACCGATGCAGGTGGAGATCCTGGGCGTGCTTCGCAACGCTCGCGGCCCGGGTCAGGACCTTATCATCGCCCGGCTCCGCGGCGCCAAGCCCGAGTATACAGGCGTAGTTGCCGGCATGAGCGGCAGCCCCGTCTACATTGGCGACAGACTCCTGGGCGCGCTCTCCTACCGCATCGGCCAATTTACCAAGGAGCCGATCGCAGGCATCACGCCCATCGAACAGATGATCGAGGTACGCAACCTCTCGGATCGGGAACTTCGCGCCTCATCCGCAGCCACTCCTGGCGCTCTGTCTTTTCCGGCAGGCAGCGCAACTGGCTCCGCGGAAGCGGCGGGAGGCAGCAACGCCGTGATCCCCGCCTCCAGCAGCACCTTTCAGCCTATGGAAACCCCGCTCATCCTGAGCGGATTCACCCCCGCGGCCATTCGCTTCTGGCAGCAGCAGACCAAAGGAACCCCGCTTCAATCCATCGCAGCCGGTGGCGCGTCTCCCGGTTTGGGCAGTGCCTCCGCGCCTGCCATGCTCTCGCGGCCTGCTACGCTTGAACCCGGCTCCTCGGTGAGTATGCAGCTTGTTCGCGGCGATCTGGACGTGGCCGCCACATGTACCGTAACGTGGATCGATCCCACACAGCTTCTGGCCTGCGGCCATCCCGTTCTCGGCGTCGGTCCTGTCTCTTTGCCCATGACCACGACCGATGTGATTGCCACCGTGGCCTCACCGCTCGACGCCTTCAAGATCGTCAACACCGGCGCACCCATCGGCGCTTTCACCGAGGACCGCGAATCGGCGATTCATGGCGTCTTCGGCGTCCGGGCGCGCATGATTCCCATGCACATCTCCGTCGACGCTCCGACCGGCAGCCGCGCCGTCAACGTTGAGATTCTCGACCAGCCTTCACTTACCCCGCTCGCCATGCAGGTTGTTTTGCTGGATTCCCTCACCCAATCGAACGCAAGCAGCGAGGCTCTCAGCTACCACATTACCGGTAACATCGATCTTGCCGGCTATCCGGCCTTGCCGCTGAACCTCTGGGCCCCGGCCTCCTCCGGCATGCCTGCTTCGATGCAGGCAGTTTTCTTTGCCGGACAGGAGTTCACGCAACTTTACGCAAATGGCGCCCGCCAGGGTGTGGTGCGCGGGATCGACCTTCACATTCAGGCCGTTCCCCACCGCGTTCTGGTCACGCTCGAGCAGGCGCACATCGTCTCCAGCGACATCATCCACGCTGGCGACACCGTAGAAGTCGAGGCCACGCTCCAACCCTGGCAACAGCCAGCGCGAAATGTTCGCATCGCCTTCAAACTACCTGCGCGACTCGCCGCCGGCAATCTGCGCCTGCTCATCTCCGACGGCGCCACGCTCGACCGCACCCTCTTGCAGCCTCGAATGAATGCTCCCGCACCCGATTTCGCCACGGTTCTGGCCGAAGCCCGCAATCAACACCCAGCCGACCGCATCTATGTCAGCCTTCTCGCACCTGAAGCCCAGGGCGAGATCGAAGGCCAAACCCTTACCAGTCTCCCGCTTTCGATGGCAAATGCCCTCGAACCGCTGCATGACGCGCAGGATGCCAGCCTGAACGGCGAATCGGCCGAACTTGCCGCCGAGGCCCCTGCCGGCGGTGTTCTCTCCGGCTTTCAAGTTCTAAATCTCTACATCGAACCGGGCGGCGGTTTAAACTAGATACATCGAACTTCAATCCCCACCAGTTCGGGCGGGCTCTCTGGGGTTACTGCCTGTCCGATCACGATGGAGCGAGTGTTTCGGGGTAAAAAAATGTCTCCAATTAAAGGACTCGCAGTTCACGCAGCGGGAGCCGAACTCCTACCCTTTCATTACGATCCCGGCAGCCTTGGAGCGTATGAGGTGGAGATCGCCATCACACACTGCGGCATCTGCCACAGTGATCTTCACCTGATCTCCAACGACTGGGGGATCAGTCAGTACCCTTTTATCCCTGGCCACGAAATCATCGGGACGGTCCAGGCTGTCGGCTCCGCGGTCAGATTCCTCGATATCGGCCAGCGCGTCGGCCTGGGCTGGCAGTCCAACTCCTGTGGCCACTGCGAATGGTGCATGAAGGGCCAGGAAAACCTCTGCCCCTCGGCGGAGGCCACCTGTGTGCACCGCCATGGCGGTTTTGCCGACAGGGTCCGGGCCAACTCCCGTTTCGTGATTCCCATTCCTGACCCGCTGCCCAGCGAGCAGGCTGCGCCGCTGCTCTGCGCCGGTATTACCGTCTACAATCCGCTGCGCATCAATGGCATCAATCCGTCGTCCCGCGTCGGTGTCGTCGGCATCGGTGGCCTCGGCCATCTCGCCATCCAGTTCGCCCGCATCTTCGGCGCTGAAGTTACGGCGTTCTCCACTTCCCCGGCCAAGGAAAAGGAGGCTCGCGCACTCGGCGCCAAGCGATTCGTCAACAGCCTCGAATCCAAGGCCGTCAAGGAAGTGACTGGCTCTCTGGACTTCATCCTCACCACTGTCAATGCCGATCAGGACTGGGGCGCTTATCTGCAATGCCTGCGGCCAACCGGGACTCTCTGGTTTGTCGGCGTACCGCCCTCGCCCGTCTCGGTACAAGGCTTCCCGCTCGTCTCCGGCCTGCGCAGTGTTGGCGGCAGCCCTGTCGGCAGCCCCTCTCGCATCCGCGAGATGCTCGACGTTGCCGCTCGTCATGGCATCAAGGCCACAACCGAACTATTCCTCATGGCCAAGGCCAATGAGGCGATCGAAAAAGTCAAGAAGGGTAAAGTCCGCTACCGCGCCGTGCTGGCCAATCAGTTTTAGATCTTCAGCGCCTGCACGGTTCAGCTCGATCATTCTGCGCAGCACATGGCGCCTGCGCAGGATGGCGAGAAAGAAAGCGCAAATTGCCGTAGCGGATCGAGACAGTCTCCGAGGCAGGTTTCGATCATGCGGTCTGGTCTCGTACACCGGGGGTGCTGATTTACAGAGCCGCTTTCTTACGCGCCGCCTTCGCTGTCTCGAGAGCTTCGTGGATAATCATTTTGAGATAGGTCTGGTAGCGCAGTCCGCGCTTCGCTGCTTGTACACGCGCCTCCGCAATGTCGTCTGGATCGAGGCGAATCGTGGTCGTTGGCGTAGGTGTCGGCTCCTTGAAGGGGATGCCCTTCTCGGCAAACAGACGCCTGACGCCGCCACGGCCCAAGCGACCCTCCATCGCAGCTTTCTTGAATTCCTCAAAGACCTTGCCGTCGTTCTCAAACCACCATTTTGCTTCTTCCGCTTCTGTGGCGAACTTTGGAATCTTCAGGTCGCTCTTGTAGATGCTCGCCTCTGTCATGCCAGCCCCGCCTTCTGCTCGATGTAAAACACCTTCCAATGCCTTTCCGGCTCAAACGCTGTGACAACTCTCATGCGCTCGCCGCGAAGGGCTATCACCACCCGAAGAATTCGCCCCTCGCTTGTTTCACCAACATAGCTCCAGCGATCCTCGCCGTCGACAACCTCTAACCCGAGATCAATCGGGTCGTCGAGCAGGATCTCTTCAGCCTCTTCCGGGGTTACGCCGTGCTCAGACAAATGGAGAATGTTTGCATCGTCCCAGTCGAAATTCAGATTGTCCATGGTCTCTCCAACAGTTATTGACAAGTCAGCGTTTTTGCTAACCACTATCTTGTTGTCGAGGCCTTGATGATTCTCCTCAAGGAGGAGATGTCGGGAATCTCTGCGATCCAGGTTTCCGGTAGCTTTCGATCCGACTGAATCTCGCTGTTTCCGAGGCATGTGGAATGCGAAAGTCCGAAGCTCACTATCACGCATGATCGTAGCTACATCGTAGCTATTTGTCAACTCTCACTCTCTTCTACTGCCGCAGCTCCACCAGCGTCGCGCCCTGCCCGCCTTCATTCTGCGGGGCCTCTTCGATTCCAGCCACGTGCGGATGGTTCTTGAGGTACGCGCGCACACCACGGCGCAGGATGCCGGCTCCGTGGCCGTGGATCACACGCACACGCAGCAACCCGGCAAGGAAGGCGCGGTCGAGATACTTTTCCAGCTCGTCGGTCGCCTCATCCACGGTGCGGCCGATCAGGTTGATCTCCGCGCGCATATCGTCAGTGTTGGCGCTCGTCACCGAGACGTGCACGCCTTTCTGTTGCCGAGCCGCGCCGAGAGGATCGAACTTTACCGCCGCCGCGCCCGAGGCTTCGGTGAGGTCATCTCTCCTGGCGCGCATCTTGATCGGTCCCAGCGCCACCTCGAAGAGATCCTTCTCGACCTCGCGCTGCACCACGCCGACCTTGCTCATCGACTTGATGAGCACGCGATCGCCCGCCGCGATGTGCCGCAGCAAGTGCGGCTGCGCATTCAGGTCGCCCTGGTCGGCGCCGGTGCGATGCGCAACGACGGTCTGATTGAAGCTCTCCTGAAACTCGCGCCGCAGCCGCTGGATGCGCCGCTCGGCCTCTTTCGAAAGCTTCTGCTGCGCCGCGCGATCCTCAATGGCGCGCACGTTTTCGCGCATCTGAAATTCAAAGTCCTTCATCAGCGATGCCAGCTTAGCTTCGAGATCGCGCACGCGATTGCGCATCTCGGCGTCGCCCTCGCGCTCTAGTTTCTTCCGCTCCTGGTTGAGCGCGTACTGCTGCTCGCGAACGGCCTTGCGCTCGACCTCCAGTTGCGCGAGTTCGTTGTGCAGTTTGTCGAGGAAGCGTGCGATGTCGGCCTGTTGCGAACCGAGCCGCTCTCGAGCCGCCGTGATAATTGCGGCATTCAAGCCAAGCCGCTCAGCCGTCTGGATTCCCGCCGACGCGCCGGGCACGCCGAGATGGAACTGGTAGTTCGGCGCCAACGTCTTTTCGTCGACCCCGGCGGCCGCGTTGCGCACGCCTGGAGTATTCGCTGCATAGACTTTGAGCGAGGTGTGGTGCGTTGAGATCAGCGTCCACGCGCCGGCCGCCAGAAAATGCGCCGCCACAGCTACGGCGAGCGCCGCTCCCTCCTCGGGATCGGTGGCCGAGCCCAATTCGTCGAGCAACACGAGCGAGCGAGGGCCCGCCAACCGCGACAACCGGTCGAGATTCGTAATGTGCGCGGAGAAGGTCGAGAGCGCGGCCTCGATCGACTGCGCATCGCCAATATCGGCCAGGAACGCCGTAAACACAGGTAGGCTTGCCGTCGCGGCCGGCACCGGAATCCCTGCCTGCGCCATCATTGCCAGCAGCGCCACGGTCTTCAGAGCCACAGTCTTGCCACCTGTGTTCGGACCGCTGATGATGAGCTGCCGCGCTTCGGCCGTCAGTTCCGTCATCAGTGGGACGACCTGACCGCCAGTCGCGCGCAAACGCTTTTCAAGCAATGGATGCCGCGCGCCCTCCATCCGCAACCGATCGGCGCTGAAAGCCGGCGCCACGCAATCGAAGCCTCGTGCAAACCGCGCCCGCGCCAGCAGGCTATCCACCAGCGCCAGCACCCGCGCCCCCTCGACCAGAGTGTGCGCGTAGCCGGCCACCTGCCGCGTGAGCGCAACAAAGATACGGTGAATCTCTTCCTGTTCCTCCTCGATCAGCCGCACCAGCTCGTTGTTCTGCTCAATGGTTTCGAGAGGTTCCACGTAAACGGTCTGCCCCGACGAGCTCGCCCCGTGAATCACACCTGTCACGCGCCGTTTCAGCTCCGCGCGCACGGGAATCACAAAACGCTCGCCGCGAATCGTAATCAGATCTTCCTGCGTCGATCCCTCGCCAGTAAGCCTGCGCAGCGCCGAGCGCAAGCTCTCTTCAATCAATCGTTGCTGGCGCTCCTGCTCGCGACGGATGCGATTCAACTCCGGCGAGGCGTCGTCTGCGAGTGACCCGTCAGGCTGAATCTTGCGCTCAATCGACTCGGCAAGCGGGCGAAGACTGGTAACAAGCGCAGCCGACAGATCCGAAAGCCCCGGCAGTTTGCCCAACAGGCGTAAGGGCGGCTCGCGCAAGAGCGCCTGCCACGCGGCCACATCGTTGGCGAGACGCGCCACGCTCTGCAGTTCCGAGGCATCCAAGGCCGCACCGTCAATCTGCGCCTTGGCAGCCATCTGCATGGGATCGACGAGGCCACCGAGCGGAATCGACACCTGCTCTTCGACAAGCAGGCGCACCTCGCTCACGAGCCGGTGCTCGCGGGCGATCCACTTCTCATCGGTTGAGGGGTGAAGCGCGAGAATCGCCTCGCGGCCCACCGGCGAAGCGGCGTACGAAGCGACCAGCGCAACTAAAGGCTCCCACTCGAGAGCGGCAACGTCAGCGTGTTCCACCGGAGATGGAATGGGATCGATAAGCATGGTCAGAAACTATGGTAGCGTCTCAGGGCACAGCCCATTCGGCGCATGATTCCTGCGGTCAGAGCCTTTCTGTTCCCTGTTCCCTGTTCCTTAGCCCCAGCCTTCTTCCCATCGCGCCACCACCGCGGCTGCCATGCAGTTGCCAATGACGTTCATGGCGGTACGGCCCATGTCGAGCAGCGTGTCAATCCCGAGCAGGAGCATGATCGCCGTGGTGGGGATGTGAAACGACGCCGCGGTGCCCATCAAGATCACCAGCACAGAGCGCGGCACGCCGGCCACGCCCTTGCTGGTAAGCATGAGCGTGAAGACCATGACGAGCTGCTCGCTTACGGTCAGGTGCATGCCCGCTGCCTGCGCGGCAAAGATCGCGGCCATCGAGAGGTAGAGGCTCGATCCCGTCATATTGAAGCTGTATCCCGTGGGAATCACGAACGAAACAATCCAGCGCGGCACGCCGAACTCTTCCATGCGCTCCATGGCCAAAGGCAATGCGGCCTCCGAGGTGGTGGTGGCAAATCCAATTGCCGCCGGCTCGCCGACCGCGGCCAAAAATCGGCCCAACGGCACGCGCGCCAGCAGCAGGATGGGCGCCAGCACCAGCAGCACAAAGATCGCCAGCGTCACGTAGTACGTCCCCGCCAGTTTTGCCAGTGGCACCAGCGTCATCAGCCCCATGCTGCCGACCGCATAGGCCAGCGCCGCCCCCGCAGCCACGGGCGCCATCAACATCACGATCTTCGTCATGCGAAACATCACGTCGGTGAGCGACTGCAACACGGTAACGAGCGGTTTGCGGCGCGACTCCGGCAGCAGAGCAAGCGCTACGCCAAACAGCAGCGCGAACACCGCTACCTGCAGCACCTGGTTCTGCGCCACAGCCTGGGCAATATTTTCAGGAAAGGCGTTGAGGAGGACATTCTGCCATCCCACCTGCACGTGAGTCACCGCCGAAGTTGACGGCGCCGCAGGAGGCAAGGCCACGCCCCAGCCGGCTCCCGAGAGATTGATGGCGATCGCGCCCAGAAAAATCCCCAGCGTCGTCACCACTTCAAAGAAGATGACGGCTTTGAGCGCAACGCGGCCCACACCGCGCAACTCGCCGTGACCGGCGATTCCCGTCACCAGGCCGCCAAAGATCAGCGGGGCCACGATCATGCGGATCAGCCGCAGAAAAATATCGCCGAGGAACCGGGTTTGCTCCGCGAAGTGCGGCGCGTCGACGCCGAGCTCGGCCCCGGCAAGCATGGCAAGAAACGTCCACACCAGCAGCGAGCGCCAGCGAACAGCGGCGGGAACAAAACACACGAGGCCCACCCAGCGAAGAAAGGCAGCCGCCTCCAGAGAGAGGTGAAACAGAACAGCGATGACACCCGCTGCGTAAAACACCAGCGCCACTGCCGTGAGAGCGCGCAACGCGCGGGAAACCTTGCGGAGATGTTCTGCCTGGCTGGAATCGCTGGCAGTTTCTTGCGGAAGTTTGGAGGTCATGCCGGAGCCTTGCGGTGTAAGGACTCCATTATCCTATGGCGGGGCACAGCGGTCGATCAGCTGGCGGCTGTGCCGGTAGCGGCAGCGGAGGTGGCTGTCGTGGCGCTTGTTGAAGCGGGCTCGCCGCCACTGGCGGCCTTCGTCTTCGGTTTGGTCTCCGTTGCAGCCTTCTTTTCAGACGGCGCGTCTCCGGCGGTAGCCGGAGCGGACGAACCACTCTTGGCTGCGTAGTCGTTCACATACCAGCCCGAACCCTTGAACTTGAGGCCTGGCGCGGTCAGCAGCCGCTCCAATGCGCCGCCGCACTTGGGGCAGAGCTTCTCGGGTTTGGCGCCAAATTTCTGAATTTTCTCAAAATGATGACCGCATTGAGCGCAGCGATAGGGATATAAAGGCAAGGGTCGTTACCTCTCCAGTGGAATCTTCCACTTCTCCAATTCTAGCGAGAAGGCGGCAACTTTTCAGCAGTCACCGCCTTCTCTTTGGATGTTGGAGGCTGCAAAAACGATCCTGCGCTCAGTGGGCCCCGATCTTTACAGACGCCTTCACGTTTTCCCACTCGAGCGTCAACATGCCCTTGCCGCCGTCGCTGGTCAGCGTGTACGTCAGATCTTCCACCATCGACGAGGGCTTCGACATCTCCATCGGGGTTCTGCCCAGATCCTTCGTGGGATCGTAGGACAGTCCCCACTCGCCTGTCGCCTTGCTCACAATCAGCGCCCAATGCGCCGGGTCGGAGATGTCGACAAACAAGGTATAAGTGCCCGCGGGGACTTTCAGATCGCCAAGCATGATATCGCCGCTGGTCTTGAGCGTGGTGGCAGCGTTCGCGCCCGCACGCCAAACCGGATAGTGCGGATCGTGGCTGATGAGTCCGTCCTTTGTGAAGATCCTGCCCTCCCGGCCACGCACACGGGGCGAGCTATACGTAATGGTGATGGCCTTGCCGCCGATGGTCGCCGAAGCTTTGGCCGGCGGACTCTTGGGCGGGCCGGAATGCGGACTCATCTGAGCAAAGATTGTAGTTGCAGCAAAGAGCAAGCCAGTGCAAAGCAAAACTCGTTTCATCGCGATGCTTCTCCTTCATGCAGAGCCGTTACTTCCAGAGGTGGCCCCGACGGGACGATTGTCGCACCACGCGCCCCATTTGCGAAAGCCGCCACTGCGGTCTCCCTGCTATGATGCGCCCAAGGAATCGATATGGTGGACAACCCTACGCACAATTCGCCTGGTGCGCGTTTCCGCGCGGCGCTCACCTCAGAAAAACCTTTGCAGATCGTGGGCGCCATTCACGCCTATGCGGCGCGGCTCGCGCAGGCTGCCGGCTTTCGTGCTATCTATCTCTCCGGCGGCGGCGTGGCCGCGAACTCGCTCGGGATTCCCGATCTCGGCATCAGCAGCATGGAAGACGTGCTCACTGATGTCCGCCGCATTACCGACGCCTGCCCGCTGCCTCTGCTCGTCGATATCGACACCGGCTGGGGCGGAGCCTTCAACATCGCGCGCACCATCCGCCAGATGATCAAGGCTGGCGCCGCCGCCGTACACATCGAGGACCAGGTAAGCGCCAAGCGCTGCGGCCACCGGCCAGGCAAGGAACTGGTTCCGGCCGAAGAGATGGCCGACCGCATCAAGGCAACGGTCGACGCGCGCACAGACCCGCAATTCGTCATCATGGCCCGCACCGATGCGCTCGCCAGCGAGGGCCTCGCACGCGCCATCGAACGCGCCCAGGCCTATGTGGCCGCCGGCGCCGACATGATCTTTGCAGAAGCCGTCACCGAAGCTTCGATGTACACCGCATTCCGCAAGGCCCTCGGCGTACCCATCCTGGCCAACATCACCGAATTCGGCAAGACCCCGCTCTTCACGCGCGAAGAACTCGCAGCCGCTGGGGTCGACATCATTTTGTATTGCTGCGCAGCCTACCGGGCCATGAATGCCGCCGCGCTCAGAGTCTATGAGGCCATCCGCGCCGAAGGTACGCAGAAAGGCCTTCTGCCACAGATGCAGACGCGCGAAGAACTCTACAAATTCCTCGATTACCACGCCTACGAGCAGAAGCTCGATGAGCTGTTCGCCAGGAGCAGGAAATCTGAGTAGAATGTTTCTGCTCTTATCTGCGAATTTAACGCTCTCCGGAGTTTAAAAATGAGCCTTCAAGAAGCAAGCCCCACAAGCCCCGCAACCTCCGCCTTCAAACCTAAAAAATCCGTGGCTCTGTCGGGCACCGCTGCGGGCAACACCGCGATTTGCACCGTGGGCCAGAGCGGCAACGACCTGCACTATCGCGGCTACGACATTGCCGATCTGGCCGCCCGCTGCGAATTTGCGGAAGTGGCGCATCTGCTCGTGCATGGCAAGCTGCCCACCTCAGCGGAACTGGCCGCCTACAAGAAGCGGCTGCTTGGCCTGCGCTCTCTGCCCGAGCAGGTGAAGCTCGCGCTTGAACTGCTCCCCGCCCACGCGCATCCCATGGACGTGCTGCGCACCGGCGTCTCGGTGCTTGGCTGCGCGCTGCCCGAGGCCGAGGACCATAACGAAGCCGGAGCGCGCGAAATCGCTGACAGACTCCTCGCTTCGCTGCCCTCCATGCTGCTTTACTGGCACCACTACGCGCGCAACGGTAAACGCGTTGAGATTGAAGCAGGAAACGACCCCATCGGAGAACACTTCCTGCATCTGCTCCACGGCAAGCCGCCCAGCGCGGAGTGGGCCCACGCCATGCAGGTCTCGCTCACGCTCTACGCCGAACACGAGTTCAACGCCTCGACCTTCACCGCGCGCGTCATCGCCGGCACCGGATCCGACATGTACTCCTGCATCTGCGGCGCCATTGGAGCGCTTAAGGGCCCGAAGCACGGCGGCGCCAACGAGGTAGCCCTTGCCATTCAGCAGCGTTACCAGTCCGCTGAGGAAGCTGAGGCCGACATCCGCCGCCGCGTCGAAAACAAAGAAGTCATCATCGGCTTCGGCCACCCCGTTTACACCATCGCCGACCCACGCAACGAAATCATCAAGGAGCAGGCGCGGAGGCTCGCGGTCGACAGCGAGGGTCAGCTTCTTTACTCCGTCGCCGAGCGCATCGAAAGCACCATGCACGAAGTCAAGCGCATGTTTCCCAACCTCGACTGGTTTTCGGCAGTGGCCTATCACCTGATGGGCATTCCCGTCGATCTCTTCACGCCCATCTTCGTGATGGCGCGAACCGCCGGATGGGCCGCACACATCATCGAACAGCGCCAGGACGGCAAGATTATCCGCCCCTCGGCCAACTATACCGGGCCGGAAAATTTAGAGTTCGTGCCAATCGCTCAACGAAGCTGAACAGCCCGTGGCCTGCGGCTTGTGGCCGGCATGATTCATCTTCCGGCTGCATGCCGCCGGTTCGATTCAAGGAGTGCATTTGTCCTCGTCCATCAGCAACAACCGCCCCGCGCCCGATCAGGTTCTCGTTGACATCGCCGACTACGCGCTGAACTACACGATCACAAGCGATCTTGCCTATACCACCGCGCAGCACTGCCTCATCGACACACTCGGCTGCGGCCTCGAAGCCCTCGAATACCCGGCCTGCACCAAGCTCCTCGGCCCGATTGTGCCCGGCACCGTCGTCCCCAATGGCGCGCGTGTTCCCGGCACAAATTACGTCCTCGATCCCGTGCATGCGGCATTCAACATCGGCGCCATCATCCGCTGGCTCGACTTCAACGACACCTGGCTTGCCGCCGAGTGGGGCCATCCATCGGACAATCTGGGCGGCATTCTGGCCACGGCTGACTGGCTTTCGCGCACGGCGCTCGCTGAAGGCAGGCGGCCGCTCACGATGCGCGATGTACTGACGGCAATGATCAAGGCGCACGAGATTCAGGGATGCATCGCACTGGAAAACTCCTTCAACAAGGTCGGACTCGATCACGTCGTTCTCGTTAAAGTCGCCTCTACCGCCGTCGTATGCCAGTTACTCGGTCTCACGCGCGACCAGACCATCAACGCCGTCTCCAACGCCTGGATCGACGGGCAGAGCCTGCGCACGTATCGTCACGCGCCCAACACCGGCTCGCGCAAAAGCTGGGCCGCGGGCGACGCCACCAGCCGCGCCGTGCGCCTGGCGCTCATGGCTCGCGCCGGCGAGATGGGCTACCCATCGGCGCTCAGCGCCAAAACCTGGGGCTTCTACGATGTCTCCTTCCGCGGGCAGCCGTTCAAATTCCAGCGACCTTACGGCGCGTACGTCATGGAGAACGTCCTCTTCAAAATCAGCTACCCCGCCGAATTCCATGCGCAAACCGCGGTTGAAGCCGCGATGAAGATCCGCGCGCGACTCGATGCGGTGCACCAGTCCTCTGCAAACATCGAGAAGATCACCATCCGTACGCATGAGGCATGCCTGCGCATCATCGACAAAAAGGGTCCGCTCGCGAACCCCGCCGACCGCGATCATTGCGTGCAATACATGGTCTCCATCCCGCTGATCTTCGGCCGCCTCACCGCCGCCGACTACGAGGATTCCGTGGCCGCCGATCCGATTCTTGGCCCGCGTATCGACGAACTGCGCGCGAAGATCGAATGCGTGGAAGAACCGCGGTTCACGAGCGATTACCACGATCCCGACAAGCGATCCATCGCCAACGCCCTCCGCGTGGAACTCGCCGGCGGCGACGTTCTCGAGGAAACCGTCGAGTACCCCATCGGCCATCGCCGCCGTCGCGACGAGGGCCTGCCCCTGCTGGTCGAAAAATTCAAGACCAACCTGCGCCGCCGTTTCAATGAAGCGCAGCAGGAACGCATCCTTGCCGCCTCGCTTGACCGTGCGCATCTCGAATCCATGCCCGTAAACGAGTATGTGGATCTATACATCCCGTGACAGACCGCGGCGAAGGTCCAGATCTGAAATGGCATGGCTTCAGTGGTTGCCGATCCGTACCGATCTACCTGGAGTTGGACAGGCGCGTAGCTCACTTCCCGGGACCGACGAATCGCTCGCCTTCTGTGCCCGGCATCACCCGGGGCAGCGAAATCGATCCCCTAAAATTGAATTGAGCATACTTTGCCGCCTGAGGAAACCTGAACATGTCACGTAAAGCTCTCATTGCCGCCAATTGGAAGATGTACAAGACGCCCGCCGAGGCCAAGGCGTTTATCGATGCCTTTTTGCCGCTGGTTGCCGGGCACACGCGCGACGAGATCGCGCTGTTTCCGTCGCCCGTGCTTCTGCCCACCGTCATTCCAGCCTGCAAGGGCTCGAACGTCGCCGTCGGCGCGCAGAACATTCACTTTGCCGACGAGGGCGCCTACACCGGTGAAACGTCCATCGCCCAACTGAAGGCCCTGGGCGGCACGCATGTGCTCATCGGCCACTCCGAGCGCCGGCAGTACTTTTGCGAGACCGACGAGATCGTGAACAAGAAGTTGCACGCCGCGCTCAAGGCCGGCATGGTTCCCGTGGTCTGCATCGGCGAAGTTCTGGCAGAGCGCGAAGCCGGCAAGACGGCCGACGTGCTCAAGACCCAGGTCACGGGCGCCTTCGCGGGAATCACACCAGAGGCCGCCGGGCCCGTCGTGATTGCCTACGAGCCGGTGTGGGCCATTGGCACGGGCAAAACGGCAACGCCTGAGATTGCCGAAGACGCCCACAAGACGATTCGCGCCGAGGTGGCGAAGCTGCTAGGGGCAAATGTTGCCTCGTCCATGCGCATTCTCTACGGCGGCAGCGTGAAGCCGGACAACGTGACGGCGCTGATGGCCCAGGAAGACATCGATGGCGCCCTGGTGGGCGGCGCAAGCCTCAAGCCGGAGTCGTTTTCAGCGATCGTGAAGTACTGAAAGCGCAACGAGCCAGCAAAAAGCCGCCTGGAGCAGGTGCTCCAGACGGCTTTTCTTTTGGGACGGGAATTGGCGTTACACGTAGAAGCCTGCGATCCAGCCTTGCAGCAGCGCCGGGAAGCAGCCGAGAACGATCACGGCGACAGCAATGAGCGCCAGGACGGCGATGGTAACGGGATGCGCCTTGATGGGCGTTTCGTCAGCCGCAGGCATGACGTAGGCACGCTTGAGAACCTGCAAATAGTAGTAGAGCGAGACCGCGCTCATGGCGATGGCCAGCGCAACCAGTGCAAATCCTACCCGCCCCGCGCCAACAGCAAGAACCGCAGCAAACAGATTGAACTTGGCCCAGAAGCCGACTAGCGACGGGATTCCCGCCAGCGAGAGGAAGAGCACAAGCAGCACGGCTGCAAGCAGGGGATTTCGCTTTTGCAGGCCGAGGAAGGCGTCGAGCTTGTCGGAACCGGAAACACGCTCCACCACGCCGACCACGCCAAAGGCTCCGATAGTGGTGAGGCCGTAGGTAACAATGTAGAAAAGAATTGCCTGGGGAAGGGCGTTCGTGCCCGACAAGAACGCAACACCAAGCAGAACATAGCCGGCGTGCGCAATCGCGGAGTAGGCCAGCAGACGGCGAACGCTGGTCTGCGCGAGCGCAGCCAGGTTGCCGAAGATCATGGATGCGGCCGAGAGCAGCGCCAGGAGCAGCCACCACGAACCTTCCATTCCAAAATGCTTCGCGGAGTACTCCGTCACATAGACGATGTAATTTCCGATCAAGTATTGACCGGAGACGTGAAGCATTGCCGAACCAATGGAGATGAGCAATGCGAAGCTGGCAACCTTTGAGACCGAAGCGATGAACGCAGCCGCGGGGGCAGGTGCGCCTTCATACGCATCGGGCGCCCACAGATGGAACGGCACAGCCGCAACTTTGAAGCCCAGGCCCACGGCAATCATGACCAGCGCGATCACGAGGAGCGGACGCCCGCCTGAGACGCTCTGGAAATAGGCGTAACGAACGACTGTATCGAGGCCGGTCGAGCCGCTCAGTCCGTAGAGATAGCTGAAGCCGAAGAGCAGGAACGCCGCGCTCATGCCGCCGAAGAGGTAATACTTCATGGCGGCTTCGGCGCTCCGTCCGGATTTCTTGGCGAAGGCGGTGAGGATGTAAAGCCCGAGCGAGAGCAGCTCCAAACCGACGAAGATCACGAGCAGATCCTGCGCCGCGGCGATGATCATGCCGCCGGCAGCCGCCATCAGCACCACGGCAACGTACTCGCCGGGGTGGCGCGTAAACTCGGAATCGACGAGAAGCAGCAGTGTGAGCGCGGTGAGAACAAGAATGGCAACCTGCGCGACGGCAGCCGTGCCGCCCGCGGCCAGGAGAAGATCGCGGCCGACGCTGAAACCGGTCCATCCCGCGGCATAAACAGCCCAGAGCGCCACGGCGCAACCTAGAATACCGAACAGAGCGGCAATAGCGGCGCGTGCCTTGATGGTTGACTTGCGCAGAGCACCGAGATCGACCACCAGCACGAGCAGCGCGGCAATTTCCAGAACGGTTTCAGGCAGCATCGAGTGGAAGAGTGCGGTGTAGTTCATTGCATCCCTCCCGCGAGCAGCGCCTTGACGGCCGGTTCGATTTGGGCCAATAGAACGCGTGGATAGAGGCCGACGATCAGCGTGCAGGTAACGAGCAGCGAGACACCGGCAATCTCGGGCCAGGTGATGGCCGCGAACTTGTGCGTCTGCTCCATCTCAAGCTCGTGCGCCGTAGGCAAGGCGTCCGAGAAGAACGCCTTCTGCAGGGCGCGCCAGATGTAGGCCACACCAACGATAATGCCGATGCCCGAGGCCGCGGTCCACCATGGATTCGCGCGCCACGCGCCGACCATTACCTGGAGTTCCGCAACGAATCCCGAGAACCCCGGCAAGCCCATGGAGGCGATGCCTGCCACGACAAAGGCCCACGCGGCAAAGGGCAACCTGCGCGAGAGGTGCATGGTTTCAAGCTCGGCCAACTGGCGTGTGTGCGTTCGCTCGTAGACCACCCGGCCCACAATCGCGAAGAGCAGTCCGGCGATGATGCCGTGCGAGAACATCTGCAAGACCGCGCCATCCATGCCGATCTGGTTCAGCGTCATCAGGCCCAGCAGCACAAAGCCCATGTGGCTGACGCTCGAGTAGCCGATAACAAACTTGAAGTCGGTTTGCGCCAGAGCCACCAGCGCGCCGTAAACAATGCCGATCACAGCGAGCCAGGCGAAGACGTCGCGCCAGGAGGCGAGGCCGAGAATCGTAAAACCCCAGGGGGCCATACCTTGCGGGAACAGGCCGATACCGACGCGAAGGCAGCCATAAGCGCCGAGCTTCATGATGACGCCGGCCAGAACCATGGATGCGGCGGTTGGCGCGGCGACGTGGCCGGTCGGCGCCCAGGTGTGGAAAGGCCACATGCCGGCTAGAATCCCGAAGCCGATGAAGACCAGCGGGAAGCACCACATCTGGAAGCTCACGGGCAAGCCTGCGTGCGCCAGATCGGCAAGCGCCGTGGAGTGCGAGCCCGCGGTTGTGTAGGCGGCAAGTACGCCGATCAGCACCATGGCCGAGCCGACGAAGGAATAGAGCGCCAGCTTCATGGCCCCGTACTCGCGGCGCGTCGAGCCCCAGATGGCGATGAGGAAGTACTTCGGGACGATGGCGATCTCGTAGAAGAAAAACAGCAGGAAAACATCGCCGCTCAGGAAAACACCGTAAACGCCGCCGATCAGCGCGAGAAAGAAGGCAAAGAACTGATTGGTGCGCAGTTCGATATTCCAACTGAAGAGCACGCCGGCCACGGCGGCGATGCCAGTCAGCAGCACCAGCACGCGGCTGATGCCATCGGCAACCAGCAGGTAGTGAATGCCCATCGCGGGAATCCACGGGGCGTCAACAAAGACCTGGCGCGCCTGGCCAAAGCCCGCGGCATAACCAGCCACGGCAATTGCCAGTCCAGTCACGGCCACGGTGAGCGCAAGCCAGCGCGCAAGGACCGGTTTGTCCTTGGGGCACAGCGCCGCCAGCAGCGCGCCTGCGAACGAAATGTAGATGGTCCAAGCCATTCTTTAAAATCTCCAGTGCGCCAGCAGGTTCTGGACCGTAGGATTGACGGTGTTCAGGATGAGCTGGGGCACAAGGCCGACGAGGAACATCAGCCCAATGACGGGCGCCAGAGCCATCGTCTCGCCCTGATGCAGGTCAGGGAAAGCAGCCCAGCGATCCGAAACCGGTCCGCTAAAGACCTTCTGAATCACAGTGAGAATCACGATAGCGGTTACCAGCAATCCAAGTACCGATACCGTT
Source organism: Occallatibacter sp. (assembly GCA_049977045.1). Taxonomy (GTDB): domain Bacteria; phylum Acidobacteriota; class Terriglobia; order Terriglobales; family Acidobacteriaceae; genus Telmatobacter. Next base: position 160,455 of record JBMFHB010000001.1, on the reverse strand, counting down.
GCGCTAACCCACGACAACGGGAAGACGCCGCGGAAGATGAGGAACTCGCCGGCAAAGCCGTTGAGCCCGGGCAAGCCAAGCGAACTGAAGAGGGCGATACCCATCAGGCCCGCGAGAACCGGCGCGGGCTTGCGCAAACCGCCGAAGTCCGCGATGCCGCGCAGCCCGCCCGAGCGGAGCTGGATCATGGAGATGAACCAGAAGACTGCAGCGGCGGTGAGGCCGTGGTTGAACATCTGCAGGATGACGCCGTTCAGCGCCGCAGCCTGACTGGCCTGCTGCGCCGCACCCGAGGCCGGAATGGCCAACGCAAAGATGCCGAGCAGGCAATATCCCAGGTGATTGACAGAGGAGTAGGCGAAGACGCGCTTCAGATCGGTCTGCGCGGCCGCGGCCCACGCGCCCATGACGACAGTGGCCGTGGCAAGCACCAGCAGCGGCGTGCGCATGGCGGCGATCTCGACGCCGAAGAGTGGAATGGCGATGCGCAAAAGGCCATAGACTCCCATCTTCGACATGCCGCCCGTCAGCAGCATGGTCACCGGCGATGGCGCCTCGGCATACGCATTAGGCAGCCACGTGTGGAAAGGCATCAACGGCACCTTGACCGCGAAGCCCGCAAGCACGCCGATCGCAAGCCACGGCATCACCGGCCCGAGATGGGCGGTGACCATCTGCGTCAGTTGGCCCGAAGCCGCCATGGCCGTGAGGTTCACGAAGTCCATAGTGCCGGGCGTGTCCTTGCCCGTCGTCGAAAGGAAGATGGCGAGGAACGAGAGCAGCAGCGCCACCGATCCGGCCATGGTGTAGACGAAGAACTGTGTCGCCGCAGGACCGCGCTTGGGGCCACCCCACAATTTAATGAGGAAGAATGCGGGGATCAGGCTCAGCTCCCAGAACAGGAACCAGTGGAAGAAGTTGAGCGCGGTAAAGGAGCCGAACAGGCCCGCTTCCAACATGAGCACCAGGCTGAAGAACAGGCCCGGCATGTGATGCACGCGATGCGAGGCATCGATCGACATCAGCGTGACGATCGAGGAGAGCACCAGCATCAGGCCGCCGAGACCGTCGACGCCCAGGTGATACTCGACGCCGAGCGAAGGCGCCCAGGCAACGCGCTCCACAAAACCGTAGCCTCCATCGGCGGGCAGGTGGCTCCAGATGAACAGCGAAAGAACCAGGCAAACCAGCGTGGTGAAGATCGCAACGATGCGCGCATGGCGGCCCGTAAACAGCGCAATCGCGGCGCCCACGAGCGGCAGCACGGTAAGGAGCGTCAAAATCGGAAATCCGGTCGCAACGTTGTTCATGGCCGGCTGCTCCAGAAAAGGATTGCTGCGAGTGCGATCATGGCCGCGGCGAGAATGCGCAGGTAATTCTGCACGCGTCCGCTTTCGACGCGCGACAGCAAACCGCCTCCCGAGGAGATCTCCTCGCAGGTTTTATCGAAGCCGCCGTCGACAAAGTTCGTGTCGAGGAAGCGATTGAGGGCAGCCCACAGGCTGAAGATCCACGCGATCAGAGAGACGATGCCTCCCCAGACGCGGCGATCGAGCCAGTCGGAGACGCGCGCCCACCACTCATAGAAGGCGATCACGGTAGCGCCATAGAGTTCATCAACATACATGCGATTGTGCAGCGGCTTCCACAGCCACGGGGCCGAGCGTTCCAGCGCATCCGGCGCTTTGGCGTCGGGCGACTTGTTGCCGTAGAGCGACCAGCCGAGACCGAGGCCAAGGAAGACCACGAGAGACGAGGTCAGCATCAGCAAACCCAGGCCAGGTTCGTTGAATCCATGCATGTCGAACGCGATGGCGCGGTTCTGAAGAAAGGCATGGAACCACGGCCAAGCCGGCGTGCCGATGATGCCGAGCGCGATGGCGAAGAAAGCCAGGATCGCGAGCGGCAGCGTCATCACCTTCGGGCTCTCGTGCGCATGACCGTGGCCGCGCCATTTGCCAAAGAAGACATAGCTGACCTGGCGCGTCATATAGAAGGCCGTGAGTAGAGCACCGAAGACAAGCAAATAGTACGGGCCCTTGGAGAAGCTCCAGTGGTGCGCGGCTTCAAGAATGCCGTCTTTCGACCAGAAGCCGGAGAAGAAGAGCGGGAATCCGCAGAGCGCCAGCATACCGATGGCGTAGGTAGCAAAGGTGAGGGGCATCTGGCTCCGCAACCCGCCCATGCGCCTTACATCCTGCTCCTCGTGGCAGCCGTGAATGACCGAACCCGCACCCATGAAGAGCAGGGCCTTGAAGAATGCGTGCGTAATTAGGTGAAACATGCCCACCGCAACGCCGCCCAGCCCGAGACCTGCCATCATGTATCCGAGTTGCGAGACCGTCGAATAGGCAAGGATGCGCTTGATGTCGTTCTGCGCAATGGCGATCAGTGCAGCAAAGACCGCGGTGGCCGCGCCGACCCAGGCAACAACCGTGAGCGCCGCCGTCGAGCCATTGGCGCCCGCACCTGCCTGCATAAGTGGATATACGCGCGCAACCAGATAGACGCCGGCAGCGACCATGGTAGCCGCGTGAATCAGCGCGGAAACCGGAGTGGGGCCTTCCATTGCGTCTGGCAGCCAGACGTGCAGCGGAAGCTGGCCGCTCTTGCCTACGGCTCCGGCAAAGATCAGCAGGCCGATGGCGCCTGCCGCTGTGAGCCCCAGGCCTGCATGCTGCGTGAGCAGATGGGCCAGCGCAAGCCCTTCGAGCGAGCCCACGCCGTGGTTATAGAAGAGCAGCGTGCCGGTCTGCGAAAACAGCCACACAATACCAAGCAGGAAGAAAATGTCGCCGATGCGCGTGGTGACGAATGCCTTCTTCGCGGCAGCCGCGGCCGAGGGCTTGTGGTACCAGAATCCGATGAGCAGATAGGATGTGAGACCGACAATCTCCCAGCACATGAACAGCAGTAACAGGCTGTTCGAGATCACCACACCCAGCATCGCCCCGGCAAACAGCGAGAGGAAGCAGAAAAAGCGCGTGAAATTTTCGTCGTGGGCCATATAACCCACGGAGTAGATGAAGATCAGCAGGCCGACCAGCGAGACCATCACCAGCATGATTGCGGCCAGCGGATCGAGAACCCATCCCAGGTCGACATTCGAAGCGCCGAAGCGCATCCAGGTGAAGTTGACGAACTCGCGGACAGCCAGTCCATGCGCCCATCCCGCGACCACGTGAACGAACGCAATCAGTGAAAGGACGAGCGAGATTGAAAGCGCTCCGATGGCAAGCGCAGCGGCCGGCTTGCGCCGAGGCTGTTTGAGCAGCGCGATCGCACCCGAGGCGACGATAGGCAAGGCGGGAATCAACCAAAGAAGGCCCGCGATCGTCGAGGCAGCGAATTGTGGAGTGAATGCTACGGATTCCTGCATCAAGCCTTCACCCCTTCATCCTGTTCATCTTGTCGAGGTCGGACGTGTTGGCATGCCGATAGATGGAAATCACAAGGCCCAGGCCGACGGCGGCTTCTGCCGCGGCCACGGCAATCGAGAAGATAGCGAACATCATTCCGGTGAGCGCTTCCGGATGCGGCTCGAAGCGCCAAAAAGCGATCAGGTTGAGGTTGGCGGCGTTCAGCATCAGCTCAATCCCGATGAGCACCATGATGGCGTTGCGCCGCACCAATGCGCCGCCAAGTCCGATGGCAAACAACAGCGCCGCAACCAGCAGATAGCACGCAAGAGGCGTTGTCATCCCTTTGGCCTCTCTTTCTCGTGCATCGCAACAATCACCGCGCCGACGGTCGCCGCGGTCAGCAGAAGACCCACGATCTCAAGCGGCAGCGCGTAGCGGCCGACGAGCGCATTCCCGATGTCCTGCACGGTAACGGCGGGGGCAGGCGATTGCTGCGGCGCCACACGCACGCTCGCCAGCACCGCCCATCCGAGAACCGCAAAGACGCCCGCTGCAATCACCAGGCCCAAAGCCCAGGTGCCGCTGAAGACGCCTTCCCTGGGCGGATCGGAACTGCGCGTAAGCAGAATGGCGAAGACGATCAGGATGGCGACGGCGCCGATATAAACAAGAATCTGCGCAAAGCCGGCGAACTGCGCATCGAGATCGAGATAGAGCAGCGCCAGCCCCGCAAAGGCCACCGTAACAGCGAGCGCAGCGTGGACCAACTGCTTGAGCAGCACGGCTGCAAGTCCACCCGCGATGGTCATGGCCGCAAGCAGATAGAAGACAACAGTCATCGATAGCTCCTATTCGGCATAGCGGTAACTCCTCAGGCCAATGTTCTTGCGGCGGAAGCTCGCGCGCCCCATCAGCACGTAGAAGGCGGTGAGAATCGCCGTCGAGACCACCCAGCGCGGCCAGCCTTCACCCATAAACCGCCAGAGTGCGGTCACGATCAGGTTGACGAGCGAGAGCGGCAGCACAAACTTCCACGCAAAGTTCATCAGCTGATCCTGGCGCAGGCGAGGCAACGTGCCGCGCACCCAGATGAAGACGAAGATGAAGATCATCACCTTCCCGAAGAACCAGATCCAGGAGGGGATGAAGTTGAGAATCGAAAGCGGCGCCGACCATCCGCCGAGGAAAAGCGTAGTCGCCATACCCGATAGAGAAAACATGGCCAGATACTCGCCGATGAAGAAGATGGCGAACTTAAAGCCTGAATACTCGGTGAAATAGCCGGCTACGATCTCCGATTCGCCTTCCGGCAAGTCGAAAGGACAACGATTGGTCTCCGCCGTAGCGGCAACGCCGAACATCAGAAAGCCGGCCAGTCCCCATGGCGTAAAGACATACCAGTGCGGAAAGATGCCCGTGTAACTGTTCTGCGCTTCGACAATCTTCGAGAGCGAAAGCGAGCCGCCGATCATGACGATCGAGACCGCCGAAAGCAGCAGCACAATCTCGTAGCTGATCATCTGCGCGATGCCGCGCATGGCTCCGAGCAGCGAGTACTTGTTGCGGCTCGACCAGCCGGCCATGAAAATGGAAAGCTCCGTAGCCGCTCCCATGGCAAAGAAGAACAGCAGGCCCGAGTCCATATCGGCCAGCACCATGTTGCGTCCCACGGGCAGCACCGCGAAGCCCATGAAGACCGTCACCAGCAGTACGATCGGAGCCACAAAGTGCACCACGCCGTCAGCACGGAACGGAATCACATCTTCCTTGATCAGCGCCTTGATGCCGTCGGCAACAGGCTGAAGGAAGCCGTAGGGGCCCACGCGATTGGGGCCAAAGCGGTTCTGCATGCGGCCCAGGCCCTTGCGCTCGAAAACCGTGGTGAGCGCGAAGAGCGTGGGAAAAACGCTGATAATGCCGAGCACGCCCAGCACAGCGCCGGCGGCAGGGCGATACGCGGCAGGCAAATAGCCGACAAGCCAGTCGCGTAGGAGGACAAAAATCTGATCGAGTTGCGTGGAGAAGGGGGTCGTGGCCATGAGCTAGCTTCCTCCTTCGGCGGGCTGTTTGGCTGGAGCAGGCGTTGCGGCCGGGGCGGCAGCAGCCTTGGCGGCGGCAGCTTCAGCCGCGGCTTTGGCCTTGGCTTCGGCAGCAGCCTTTTCCTCGGCCCTGCGTTCATCCACTGCAGCGGCCTCGGTGGGGTGAATCGAGCGATAGTACTCGTTCGAATGCGCCAGATGCTTGCGATCAAGAAGCAGACCGCCGAAGCGATCGCTGGTGGCCAGTTCAAACGCGGTGTTCATCCTGATGGCGTCGAACGGACAAACCTCCACGCAAATCTGACAGCTCATGCAAACCGAGGTATCAATCTCAAAGCGCACCGGATAAAACTGCGTCTTGCCCACAAAGTCCGGCTTTTTATCCTTACTCTTCTCAATAAAAATGCACTTCGGGGGACACTCTTTTTCGCAGATCTGGCAGGAGACGCAGCGCAGACCGGCTTCCCAATCCGGGCCATCGTAAACGAGGAAGGGAAAGACGCGCGCGTTTTCGACCGTCGGTATCCGCTCCTCCGGATACTGGACCGTCGTCAGCCGTTCCTTGGAGACGTAACTGCCGAAGAAATTCTTCGCCGTCTCCGCCAGCCCCTTCAGAATGCCTTCACCGAACAACGGAACCTCCGAAAGCAGACAGCCTACAACCGACAGCAGACAGTACGCGCCGTCCCTGTGCCAGCCGTGAGCTGTGAACTGTTTGCTGTTTACTGTCAGCTTCTAGCCGCTTCATCGATCCACCTCGCCCAGCACAATATCCACGCTGCCCAGAATCAACACCACATCGGCCACGTTTTGTCCCAGACACATGTCTTCAAGAATCGTCAAATTGATCAGGCTCGGCGGGCGCACGCGATAGCGATACGGATTCGGGCCGCCGTCGCTGATCAGGTAAAAGCCCAGTTCACCCTTGGGCGCTTCGATGCGGCCGTAGGCCTCGCCCGGCTTAGGCCGGAAGTTGCGAATTTTTGCCTTGGGGTCCATCACCGGCCCACCGGGAATGTCCTTGAGCGCAGCCTCCAGAATGCGGAGCGACTGGCGCAGTTCCAGCAGCCGGATCATGAACCGGTCGTACACGTCCCCGTGCTCGCCCAGCGGCACCTTAAAGTCAAAGCGGTCGTAGATACTGTAGCGATCCACCTTGCGCAGGTCGTAGTTCACGCCCGAAGCCCGCAGCACAGGACCGGTAACGCCGGCATTGACGGCCAGATCGGGCGGCAGAATGCCGGTTCCCTGAGTGCGCGCGATGAGAATCTCATTACTGATCAGCAGGGCCTCAAACTCATCCACGAACTTGGGCATCCTGGCCACTATTTTGCGCGCCCTCTCCAGCCACTCCGCCGTGGGATCCACGCGGCAGCCGCCAAAGCGCATGTAATTGCACATCATGCGCGAGCCCGTGAGGGTCTCAAAGAGGTCCAGAATCTCCTCGCGCTCGCGGAAGCCGTACATCAGCGGCGTACCGCTGGCGCCCATGTCCTGCAGCAGGAAGCCGACCGCCAGCGCGTGATTTTGCACACGCGTCAGCTCGCCCAGAATCACGCGCACATACTCGGCGCGCTCCGGAACCTCCTGGCCAGCCAGCTTCTCCACCGCCAGCGCGTAGGCCCAGTTGTTGGTCAACGAGCAGATATAATCCAGCCGGTCGGTATAGGGTATCGACGCCAGATAAGCCTGCCCTTCGGCAAGCTTTTCATGGTTGCGATGCAGATAGCCAAAGACAGGCTTGAGACGAACCACGCGCTCTCCATCGAGCGTCACGTCCATGCGAAAGACGCCGTGCGTCGAGGGATGGTGAGGCCCCATGGAGACTTCAAGCAGCTCGCCTTCGCCATCAGGCGCGACCACCGGCGGCCGATTCCAGCCTTCGTGCTTCTCCGATTTTGTATCCACTACATTCATTGAATCGTTCCGCCGGGTCATTGACTGTGATTTACAACACGCGAATCTTGATTCGTATTCCCTCGTCCCTGCCCCTGCTCACTACCCCTTGTTTCCCTCTGCCTCTATTTTCTTCTGATGCTCCTGCGCGCGAGCCAGCACATGATCGTGCGGCGTGGGCTCGTACTCGTAGTCGTCCGGCTCCACGTAGTCCTTGCGCATGGGATGATCCTTGAACTCGTCCCACATCAGAAGCCGGCGCAGGTCCGGATGCCCCTTGAACACCACACCGTAAAGATCGAAGATCTCGCGCTCCTGAAACTCCGCCGACCGCCAAATGTGCGTCATGGACGGCAACTCGACCCTGTCGGATCGGTTCTCCGTGCGCATGCGCAGCACTACCGGCCCATGCTTCTTCGCAACCGAGAAAAGATGGTAAACGACCTCCAGACAACCAGGCTCCACGCGCTTGCGCGTCTCCTCCACGGTCTCTTCGACCTGCTGCTCAACACCGTCGACGGTTTTCGCGACCGTGCGCGTCACCTTTACCTTTTCGGCAATCTCTTTGTCCGGCCAGTCGACGCCGGTCACGTTCGAAAGATGGTCCAGAGCCAGATCCGCATCGTCGCGCAGAAAGGTTGCCACCGCCAGCGCGCTCTCGGGCGCAAGGCGCAGCGAGTGCTGCGCGGCCGGGCCGGGATTCAGCACAATCTCTACTCCCGCGCCGGGCACCGCCGCTTCAATCGCCGCCTTGATTTCTTCGACCGTCTTCAAGATCCACTCCTGGCACTTTCAACTCCCAGCCTTAAGCTCTTAGCTTCCGCGGTCCGCATTGAACTGAAAGCTGGCGGCTGAAAGCTTGCTTCCTACTTCCTAGTCCCTAGTCCCTGTATCTTTATCGGCCACACACCTTTGTTCGACGTGGGCACCAGATCGTGCTCGCCCTGCTCGGGCACGGGAAACTCGCCCTGCGCCTCTGCGTCAAGAAACCGCGGACGATCCTCGCCGGTCAGATGCTGGCCGTCGATCTTCTTCTGCAATGTGATGAAAGCCTGCAGCAACGCCTCGGGCCGCGGCGGGCAGCCGGGAATATGCACATCGACAGGAATATAGCGGTCGATCCCCTTGAGCACGTTGTAACCCTGCTTGAACGGCCCGCCCGAGATGGCGCAGGCGCCCATGGCAATCACATAGCGCGGCTCGGCCATCTGGTTGTAGAGCCTGACAACTTGCGGGGCCATTTTTTTGGTCACAGTCCCGGAGATGATCATCAGATCGGCCTGACGCGGCGAAGGCCGAAACACCTCGGCGCCAAAGCGGGCCAAATCGTAGCGCGCCATCGTGGTGGCGATCATTTCGATGGCGCAGCAGGCCAGGCCGAAGTTCATGGGCCACACCGAGCTGCGCCGGCCCCAGTTATAAAGCTCCTGGAGGGTCGTAACGACGATACCCTGCTTGCCAAGCTCGAACTTGAGATTCTCATCCATTCTTCACTCCGCTTCGCAGCTTCTAGCTGCTAGCTTCATCGTGCCCAGTCCGTCCTTGGCAGGCTGCCATTACGCCCATGTCAAGATGCCCTTTGCCCAAGCCCAGGCTAATCCCTCCACGAGAAGCAGCACAAACACCAGCATGGCAATACATGCTGCCGCGCTCAGCCCTGAAAATGCCACTGCAAAAGGCAGCAGAAAGACGGCTTCTACGTCAAAGATGAGAAAAATAATGGCGTAGAGGTAGTAGGCTGGGCGGAAACGTACCCATGCGTCGCCCTTCGAGACAAGGCCGCACTCGTAAATCGAATTCTTGGTCTGGTTTGGCTTGCGCGGCGAATAGAACCGAGCCCAGAGCCAAGCCAGCCCCAGCGGACCCAATCCAAATGCAAGCGCCGCCACAAATAAAACGGCTAAAGAAAAATAAGGACTTGAAGACATTGCTGCTAAGACAACCTTTTACATTTAAGGTATCAGCTTCGGCTTGGTTTTGGCGACAGGCATAAAGTCGTTTTTATCCATTCAGACCCACTTTTCCACGATTCATCCCACTCTGTGAACCGTTCGATGCAAAGACCGCACAAAGACCGTAAAATGCGGCCTGCTCAGCAGACCTGGTGGAAGCCGAGCCCCATCAGAGCCGCAGTCTTTCGCAAGGTAGCTGCCAGGCGCCCAACGCCGACGGCGCAATGGTGTGCCGGGCCCTGCGCGTTCCATGCCTCGATAAACCCGCGCGCCCCCGGCGGAAAGCGGTACCGGCTGTTCGTGTTGCCGATTTCGAGAATCGCTCCCGCCACTGACTCGCCCTCGGCCACGACCAGCTTGAAGCGCGCCAGCGGATCTTCGACGACGGAGAGCAGCGTAACGGGACCGTGCCTGACGCTCATCTCCACCGACAATCCGCGGCCGACCTTGCCGTGGTAGACCTTGAGCGGGCGCACTTTGGTCTTGCCCTGCGCAATGCCAAGGTGCCCCGGGCCGTCGTGTCCCATCAGCACCAGATCGTCGTTGAAGTCGGCCGCATAGAACTCGGTAAATGAGCCGCCTGCCCCGAGCAGATCCATGATTTTCATGGCAATGGCGTTCTTCACTTCGTACTCGCCGGCCACGGGAATGTGCCGCGCCGTCAGCAGCGAGGTTCCAAGAATGATCGATCTCATGGTGTCTTCATTAGCGGCGTTTCCCGAGCCTTTGTAGTAGTACGCCATGGCGTCGAGGTTGTGGCGCGCGAAAAATGCGTCGAGCGCAACGGAGGTGCGCGCGGCCCGATGCATTTCATCGTGAGGGCAATCGGGCTGCACATCGAACGCATCGTGAAATTCTCCGGTGCGCCGCTCGGCATCGGCGTCGCTCACCTCGGCCGAAAGCGCGCTCAACTCGTCCACCTCAAGCAGTTCCGCATGAACGCCGAAGGCGATCGACAGCAGCGTGACATCGGTCATGATGTCGAGCATTCCGCCGTAGTAGTGACCCATCAGCCCCAGCCGCGTCTCCGCGAGCGCAGCGCGCACACGCGCGGCAGCCAGCCACTCCTCAATCTCGCGCCACGTTTCACCGTCGTCCAGCACGCCCGTCACCTGGTGAAAGGGAATCGCGGCGCGGGTGAACAGATTGGCGATCTCCGGCACGGAACAGGCGGAGCAGAACGCCAGCCACTCGCCCGTCATGGTGGTGCGGTCAACGAGCTTGTTGAACGAGGCATAGTCGATCGCGGCCTCGGGCTGAAGGTTAAGAACCACCACCGGCACGCCTGCGCGCCGCGCGAGCGGCAGAACCGTGTTCGAGAGCGCGTAGGTGGTGACATAGAGGAACAGCACGTCGATGTCTTCGCGGCGGCACGCGTGTCCGGCCGCTTGCGAGCGCTCGGGAGTATCGATCAGACCGAGATTGACCACCTCCACGCCGGGTCGCATCAGCCGCGACGCCACATGCGCCACATAGCCCTTCAACCGTTCTTCGAGGCCTGCGAACTGGCTCCAGTAGGCTTCGAGCCCGATCCCGCACAAGCCCACGCGAACCACATGCTTCCTGCCCATCACGCTTGCTCCCTTTTGAAACCCCAATCACCAGCTCACGACGGCTACAGCGAATGGTTCAAGTTCGATTGCACTGCCTGCAAGAGATACTTTGCGCGCCGGCCCGTCGGCGGTTTCCGCATCGACGGCAAGCGCAGTGGCTCCATCCGCATCGGGCAGAGATACCGCAATCGCTCGATTGCGCTTATTCACGAGCAAAAGCTTACGCCCTGCTGGCGTAACAAAAGCCTGCGCGCTCACGTCCCCCGAACTGAGAGCCGTTTCCACTAATTTGTCGCTGGGGTGAAATGAGTCCTTGATAAGCTTGAGCACCCAGAAGCGCGCATTCGGCTGGTTCGCGGTCCAGTCCATCATGCTTACGCTGGGGAATTGCGTGGGATAGCCAACCAGTTGCGACTCGCCCGCCACATCGATCTGCAGCCGTGAGAGATTGATGAACAGATCGGCATAGAGCGCGCCTGCAAGATTCCAGTAGGCGGCGGGCGGCGGCACATTGTCGCCCGGCGTGTTATCCGTGGGCAGAATCACTCCCAGCTCGTCCAGATCGGTCTTCGTACTGGGCGAAAGCCGCTTGCGGATGGCCTCAATGTAGCGAACCGTGTTCAAAAAGCCCGCTTCCTGATCGAAAAACGTATACTGCCAGTCATCCAGCGTTTCGCCGGGCGCAGGCGAAGCATAGAAGTGGTAGGAAATCATATCGAGCGGAATGCCGGGCTTGTGGTTGGCGGGATTCAGGAAGTATTCAAAATATCTCTCATCGCGTCCCGGCGCGGCCAGCGCCAGTCCTACAAATTTTGTCTCCGGCGACACCCGATGGATCGCGCTCACGATCGCGTCGTAGCGCTCGGTGTACTGCTCGGGCGTGGTGTTGTGCTCGAAATCGACCTCGTTCAGCACCTCCCACCATGCCAGTTTGTCGTGATAGCCGGATGTGTGCCGCACACCGAGTTCATCTGTAAAACCGCCGTTAACGTACCAACTGACCAGCCGCGCATAGTAGTCGCCAAGCTCCTTGCCGCTCGGGTCGCGCAGTTCCGTGCCCTGCGTATAGTGCCAATCCACCTGGTTGGGATCGGCGGGATAGGTCACGGGCGTGTCAGTCTTGAAGAGCCACGCCGGTATGGTGCTGAAATTGACAATCGCCGGATGGCCTTCGGTCGATGCCAGAAAATCCTTCATCATGGGATCGATGAACGTGAAGTCCCACGAGGTCTTTTGCGCCGTGTGAGGCTCCAGTTCGGCCACGGCCAGGCGAGGATAAGGCAGCCAGGGAACATAGCGCACATAGTCGGCGCCAAGTTCCTTCAACGCTTTGTAAGAGGCGGCGCTGAGCGGCTGGCCAGGCCGCAGCGGCGGATTCACCACCACCTGCAACGTCGGCGTGGTCTTTGAGACCGCGGTCACCTCATCCCAATGAACAGTGACTGGCAACGGCTGCTGTGCACTGAGCAAGACTACGCAGGGAGCGCAGCTTGAAATCATAGCCAGCAGAAACAGGCGAAAAAATGCATGCACACAATCGTTTGACTTCTTCATGTGACTGGCTCCCGCGCAATGGGTGCGCGCTTGCCAGCCATCTTAGCATTGAAGCCGGAAGAACCGCGGGAGACGCGCAGACGCTAATCGTCGTCCCCGCCGGACTTTTTCGTGTGCACCTTCAGCATCGCCGGCGCCGGAGCGTTGCCCATCGCATCCTTCCACAGAATCACATTCAGCTTTTCCGTAGGCGCGCGGTCCTCGTGGCTGAAGTCCATCTTCATGCTCGCCCTGGCGCCCACCGCATTTTTGGCGTTGGCCTTATAGATGAGGCCATTGTCGCGGTTGGCATAGTCGGCCGTGTATGGCGGCCGATTGCCGGCGCCGGTGAAGAGCGACGAAATCAGCGATGCAAACGCGTCGTTGTTGTTCATCGGCGGTAGCCCGAGCAGCGACTCCATGGTGCGGATGACGCTGACGGTCGTGTAAAAGCGGCTGTCGACAAAGGGCGCGCCGCCGGGGCCAAGCGGCGCATACTTGCTGACGACCAGCGCGATGCTGCGATGCGCATCCACGTGGTCGGCGCCATTCTGCGCGTCGTCTTCGAGAATGAAGAAAGCCGTGTCGTCCCAGTAGGCCGAGTGCGAAATGGCCTCTACGGCGCGTCCCACAGCCAGGTCGTTATCGGCGACAGAGGATTTGGGGCTGGGGCCTCCGGGCCGCGTTCCCGCTGTGTGATCGTTGGGCAGGCGCAGCAGCACGAAGTCGGGCATGGTGTCGTGGCCATGCTCGCGATCGGCGATCCACTGCTTCAGGTGGCGCAGGAAGATATCGACGCGAATCTGGTCGGGCACATAAAGATTGAAGTCCGGCGAATCAGGCTCGAAGTGTCCCACCAGCTCTGGCTTGGTGGCAATATTCGCGGCCAGAACCGGAATCGGCCACGGCCACTTGTTCACGCCGCCGCCCCACGCGGCAGGCAGCGGCTCGCCCGGAGCGATCGCCTTGCGCGCGCACTTCGGCCCGGCCAGCATTGGTCCCAGCCTGGGGTCGGCCACCGCACGCTCGCCGCAGAAGGTTGACGAGATGTACTCGCCGAAGTGGTAATACGTTTTCCCATGCACGGCCAGGTTCGACCAAAGATAGCCGCTGGCCGGTTCGTTTACGTCGGGGATCTTCTCGAGCAGCGGATAGCCATCGGCCACCACGCCCTCGTAATCGTAGGTGCGCTGCCCGCCACGGTAGTTCTGCGGCCAGGTCTTTTCCAGATAGTCGGTGCCGATGCCCGCGGTGGACCACACGTGCCCATCGCCTGATACCTCGCCCGAATCGAAGAAGTTATCGAGCACCCCAAACTGCAATGCCAGCTTGTGTTCGTTGGGCGTCACGGCCTCGCCATACATCGCCCACTTCGGCTCGCCATTGCCCACGCGCCTTCCGTCCTGCTCAAGATCGCCAAAAATCTGATCGTAGGTGCGATTCTCCTTGATGATGTAAATGACGTGCTTGATGCGGCCTTGCGCGCCGCCCGCAAAGACGATCTTCTCGCTGGCGGCCTTGATGCGATTCTCGGCCAGCACGGTTTCAGTCCACGAGGCCAGGTGGCTTGCGATCTCGTTCTCGTCGATCGTCGCCAGTGAACCGTAGAGCAGGGTTGCAATGTAGGTGCTCCGGCCCTGGCGACCCCTCGTCTGCGCTTCCACAATTCTCTGTGGAAAGTCGTTCGGTCCCGTTCCCTTGCCTTTATCCGTCGCCACATAGAGCTTGCCGCCACCGGTTGATGGCACAAAGGCCATCGACATTGGCATCCACTCAGTAGGGATAAAGCCATCGGGCTGGACCATCCCCTTCTTCGCGGTCCTGGGTGTGAGCTTGTGTGTGTCGAAGACGGCTACGGAATCCGTGCCCATGTTGGCCGCGTAGAGCCGGCTGCCGTCTGCATTGACAGCCAGAGCCACCGGTTCGGCGCCGAAGCGGCTCTGCCCCGGCAGGCGCGTATCGAAGTAGCCCTTCACAGCCAACTGGCCCGCGGCCACGCTGACGGCGGCAACCGCGTCGCGGTTGGAAAGCGCAACGTACAGCGTCTTCCCATCGGACGAGAATGCAAAGGCGCAGGGATGCGTACCAGGCGCAGTGGGGCTCGCTGGTTTGAGCAAGGCCAGCTTGCGCTTTACCGTGCCGCGCTTGAGATCGAGTTCCACAATCTCCGACGCATTCCACAGCGCCACGAACGCGCGCTTTTGGTCGCGCGTCACCGCAACCGCGATGGGATAGGCGCCCGGCACAGCGTCGCTCTCCGAGAGATCGAATCGTTTTTCGACAGCGCCTGTCGCGGCGTCCAGAAGCACTGCATCGTCTGAGAGATTTTCGGCGACCAGCAGCTTTTCGTGGTCAGCCGCGCCCAGCACGGCAAGTGCCGCCGGATAAGGCACGCCCTCGCCGCTGTCTTTCCCCTCAGGCAGGCGCGTCTTACGCCCCCGGGGAAGCTCCGCCACGGGCAGCGGAATCAACCGCTCCGGCGCGATCTTGCCGTCCTTGAAGCGGTAGACGGCTACGGCGCTGCCCGTGTCGCCGGGATCGGCGCCTTTGGGATCGGAGAGCGAAGCCATGCTCGCGTAGATGCGGCTGCCGTCGCGGCTGAATGCGAGACCGGAGTAAAGCGTCTGCTGCAATCGCGGCGCAGTGCGCGCGTCGGGGAAGTCGGCAAGCGCGCCGGTCTGTGTATCAAGAACCGAAAACGACTGTTCGTAATCGGACTCGTAGGTTCCGTAGCCAGCATCGACCGTCACCAGGTAGCGGCCGTCAGGCGAAACCGCCATTGAGGTGGGCAAGCCATTGATGCGCTCTGGCGACCCAGGCGCTGCGCCGATCAGTTGCTTGCTCGACGGCAAATTCACGATCGGCGGCGTAGATTTCGTTGGAGACTGCGCGGAAAGCAGTCCGGAGGAAAGAGATGCCGACAAGGCAAATGCAAATGACAGGAGCTTCGCAGACATAAAAATGGACCCTCTGTCTCATTCAATCACGCGAGGATGAACCCGCGATCAAAAATAGACAGGCTGCGCCGGCATGGACCTACGCCATACTGGCCTCTTTCATCCGCGTCTCATCGCGCTCGGTCCGCGCGCTCTTTCCATAGACCGGCAGCAGCCATTTGCGGTAAGCGGGCACACGTCCGTGCGTCGCGTCCACATATAACTGCCGAAGCTTGCGCGTCACCGCGCCGATCGCGCCATCGCCCACCGGGCGGTGATCGACGTGCGTCACCGGGGCCACGCCCACTGCCGTTCCCGTCAGGAACAGCTCGTCGCAAACGTAGAGCTCGCTGCGGTCAATGGGCCGCTCCACAATCTCCAACCCCAACTCGCGCCGCACCAGCTCCATGATGGAGTCGCGCGTAATGCCTTCCAGCACGTTCTCGTTCACCGACGGCGTAATCAGCCGCCCATTGCGCAACATGAAGAGGTTGCAGGTGGCGCCTTCGGTCACGTGGCCGCTCTCGTTCATCAGAATGGCCTCATCGAATCCGGAGCGCCGCGCCTCGTCGCTGGCCAGGGCGCTATTGACATAGGCGCCACAGATTTTGCCGCGCGGAGGAATCGCGTTGTCGTCGATCCGCCGCCACGAACTCACTCCCGCGCGCAGTCCGTTTTCGCTATGCAGATACTCGCCGAAGGGCAGCGCCACGATAAAAAAGGCGTCCTGATCGTCCATGGCCACACCGATGCGCTCGGCCGACTTATAGGCCAGCGGGCGAATATAGAGATCGCTGCGGAATCCGTTGCGCCGGGCAAGTTCGGCCGTGATCTCGCAAAGCTGGTCCGCCGTTTGCGGCACAGCGATGCGCAGGATGCCGCCATTCTGCTTCCAGCGCACATAGTGCTCGCGGGGCCGCACCACAAACATCTCCTGCTCCTCCGCGTTCCAGTAGGCGCGAATGCCCTCAAAGACACCCGTGCCGTAGTGCAGGGCGTGAGTCAGGATTCCGATGTGGGCATCGTGCATGGGCATGTACTGCCCGTTGAAATAGACAATCACATTGGGATCGACATCGGCCTTCATCTCACACCTCCGTAAGCGCTTCTTTGAACAGTTGCCTTCCCCGCGCGATGGCGCGCTCATCCAATTCCACCCATCGCGGATTCTTGAGCAGGCGGCGCAGAGCCGCATCGACGCTGGCCTCGGGCAGAATGCCGGCAATCTCCAGCACCGCACCCAGCATCACCATATTGGCCGCGCGCTTGTCGCCCATCTCGTCGGCCAGTTGCGTAAACGGCAGGGCCAGCACATGCACGCCCTCGTGCCGGCAATCGGCCGGAAACTCATCGCCGTTGTAGATCACCCAGCCGCCGGGCGGCACGCTCATGTCGAACTTGCGCAGCGATGGCTCGTTCATCGCCACCAGCACGTTGGGCGATGTCACCAGCGGCGAATCGATGGTCTCGCGCGAAAGCCGCACGTGACAGTTCGAGGTGCCGGAGCGCATCTCCGGCCCATACGACGGCAACCACGAAACCTCCAGGCCCGCATCGAGACCGGCCTCGGCCAGCACCTCGCCAAGCAGCAAAACGCCCTGCCCGCCAAAGCCCGCAATACGCACCCCGAGATCGATAGCCTGTTCGCTCGGAACCGTATGAGCGTTGCCTTCGGGCAGGTCTTCTTCCGCCACGCCCAGAATGCGCGGCAACTCATCGAGTGGCGGCGCGGGGCTGGGCTCGGCAGCCGGAGCGGCCTGCCGTTCTTTTGTCCGGTCGCAGAAAACGCCCAGCGGGAAGGTCTTCTCCATCACGTCGCGCACCCAGTGCTGCGCATCGACCGGCGTCATCTTCCAGATGGTCGGGCAGGGCGAAAGCACTTCGATCAGCGAAAAGCCCAGGCCGCGGACCTGGTTCTCCAGTCCGCGCTTGATAGCGCGCGCCGCCTGCGCGATCTGCTTGTTGTCGCCCAGAGCCACTCGCTCGATGTAAGCCGGCGCCCGCAAGGTCGACAGCAGTTCGCTCACCTGCATCGGATAGCCTTCCGTAGCAGGACTGCGGCCGTTCGGCGTAGTCGTGCTTTTCTGGCCAATCAGCGTCGTAGGCGCGGCCTGACCACCTGTCATGCTATAGATCGCGTTATTGACGAAGATCACGGTGATGTTCTCGCCGCGATTGGCCGCGTGCAGAATCTCCGCCGCGCCGATAGCGGACAGATCTCCATCGCCCTGGTAGCCGATCACGATGCTCTCGGGCCGGGCGCGCCGGATGGCCGTGGCCACGGCGGGCGCGCGGCCGTGTGCCGACTGCACGTTGCCCACGTCGAAGTAGTAATAGGTAAAGACCGAGCAGCCGACCGGACCCACCACAATGCTGCGATCCTGAATGCCAAGCTCGTCTATCGCCGCGGCGACCATCTTGTGAATGGTTCCGTGGCCGCAGCCTGGACAAAAATGCGTCTGATGCTGCAGCTCTTCCTTGCGCTCGTAGCGATCGTAGAACGACTTGGCCTTGGAGCGCGAAACGACATATTCCGCAACCGCTTGATTAGACATTGGCCATCCGCTCCTCTTCGAGAGTTTGCCGAACGGAAGTCTCCCCCGCAGGAGTCTGCCGGTCGAGAGTCTGTGGCATGATGCCCTCGCGGCGCGCCAACTCCTGCACAAACTTCAGCACCGCTTCATGCGACGGCACATTGCCGCCCATGCGATTCAGGAACTCCACGGGCCGCGAACCGTTGAGCGCCAGCTTTACATCTTCCAGCATCTGGCCGTTGCTCATCTCCACCACGACGAAGAGACGCGCGCGGAAGGCCAGCCGCTGGAAGTGCGCCGCCGGGAATGGATAAAGCGTGATGGGCCGCAGAACACCCACCTTGAGTCCGGCAGCGCGCGCCTCGGCGGTCACGGCTTTCAAGATCCGGCCCACAATGCCGTAGCCCACCAGCACAATCTCGGCATCGGCTGTCATCCACTCTTCGGCGCGGGCTTCGTGCTGCTCGGCCAGCTTGTACTTGGCCTCAAGCGCGAGAATGTGCTTTTCAAGCTCGTCCTGATCCAGATGCAGCGAGTTGACGAGATTGCCGCGCGAGGCCGCCGTGCCAGCCACAGCCCATGCGGGCAGTTGCGGCGGCCTGGCCGACTGCGGAAACTCCACCGGCTCCATCATCTGCCCGATAAACCCATCGGCCATCAGCACCACTGGATTGCGATAGCGATCGGCCAGGTCGAAGGCCAGCGCCGTCAGATCCGCCATCTCCTGCACGGAGTGCGGCGCCAGCACGATGGTGTGGTAGTTGCCGTGGCCGCCGCCCTTCACCACCTGGTGGTAATCGCCCTGCTCGGCAGCGATGTTGCCCAGCCCCGGCCCGCCGCGCGTAATATCGGCGATCACGCAGGGCAGCTCCGCGCCGGCCATGTAGCTGATCCCCTCCTGCATCAGGCTGATGCCCGGCCCGCTCGACGCCGTCATGGCGCGCACGCCGGCCGCCGCGCCCCCGTACAGCATGTTGATGGCCGCCACCTCACTCTCGGCCTGTACGTAAACGCCGCCCACCCTGGGCATGTACTGAGCCGCGGTTTCGGTGATCTCGCTGGCCGGCGTGATGGGATATCCATAAAACGCGCGGCATCCCGCCAAAATGGCGCTCTTGACGATGGCTTCATTGCCTTTCATCAGTTGCTTGCGCATGCGATCGCTCCCTCAGCGGTCCTGCCTGCCCCGCTTTTCTCCCCGCCCGCCAGGCGCAGCACCGTAATCGCGCCAGGCTCCGGGCACACCATAAAACAGATTCCGCACCCTGTGCATCCCGAACCCATATACACCGCCGTGCGGTAGCCGTAGTGATTCAGCCGCTCGCTCATCGCAATCACCTTCGGCGGACAGGCCTCGATACAAAGACCGCAGCCCTTGCACTCTGCTTCGTCGATCTTCAGGATGCCCCGATCCTGTTTCATCTCATCGGTCATTTTCTTCATCCCTCCACGGCTTACCCGCTTGCTGACTTACCGGCTTGCTCCCCCTAGGCAAATGCGTTCTCCGTCTTTCGCTCCATATAGTGCGCGCGCACCGCAAAATCCTCAAGCTCTGCCTGGAAGCGCGGATCGGCAATCGCAATCAGCGCCTCTGCCCGCTCGCGCAGAGTCTTCCCGTGCAGATAGGCAACGCCGTGCTCGGTCACGACGTAGTGCACATCGGCGCGCGATGTTACCACGCCACCGCCCGGCTCCAGCATGGGAACAATGCGCGACACCGTCCCGCCCCGCGCCGTGGACGGCAGCGCAATAATCGGCACTCCGCCCTTCGACCGCGCCGCGCCGCGAATGAAATCCACCTGTCCGCCAAACCCGCTGTAAGGCCGCGTGCCAATGGAATCGGCGCACACCTGGCCTGTCATATCCACCTGCAAGGCGCCGTTGATGGCCACCATGCGGTCGTTCTGCGCCACCACGAACGGATCGTTCGTGTAGCTGATCAGCCGGAATTCGAATGCCGGGTTCTCGTGGATGTAATCGAAGAGCCGCCGCGTGCCCAGCACAAACGCCGCCACCGCCTTGCCGCGGTGCAGTGTCTTGCGCGCGCCGTTGATCACCCCGGACTCCATCAGATCGATCGCGCCATCGGGAACCATCTCGGTGTGAATGCCCAGATCGCGCTTATCGGTCAGGCAATGCAAAACCGCCTCGGAGATGGCCCCAATGCCGGTCTGCAAGGTTGCGCCGTCGGGAATCAGCGAGGCCACATTCCGCGCCACCCGCGTGTGCACCTCCGTTGCCGGCTCGGCCTCCAGCTCCAGCAGCGGACGGTCGGTCTCCACAATCGCCGAGATGCGGCTGATGTGCACCGCCGTATCGCCGTGTGTGCGCGGCATCTGCCGGTTCACCTCGGCAATCGCAATCGGCGCGCAGTGCAACAGCGCCTGCGTGCAGTCCACCGTGGTGCCCAGGCTCACGTATCCGTGCTCGTCCGGTGGCGAAACCTGCATCAGCACCACATCGAGCTGCAGCGCCCCACTCTCAAAGAGACCCTCAATTTCGCTGAGAAAGATCGGCGTGTAGTCGGCGCGGCCGTTGCGCACCGCATCCCGCACGTTGTCGCCGAGGAACAAACCACGATGCCGGAAGTGTCCTTCGTACTCGGGCCGCGTATAGTCGGCGGCGCCGAGCGTCTTCATGTGGATGATCTCGACGTTGCGCAGCTCGGGTGCGCGCGCCACCAGTGCATCCACAAGCACAGAAGGAGTCCCGCAGCCGGATTGAATCCAGACGCGAGCACCGGATTCTACCGCTTCCAGCGCCTGCGCGGCGCTCATGCGCTTGCGCTGGTATTCCTCGCTCCAGGTCATCTTCAACCGCCTCCAAATCACTCACCGCTCTGGGCCGGCATCCGCCTCACATACCGCGCCTCTCGGAGTTGGGAATCGCACTCCTTCAAACCCGCGTTATTCTGCGCCTCGAAAAAGGGGGCTTGCAGTGACGGTTATCACTTATCTCTTGCACGTTAAGGGCGGATTTCCATGGAATAGTTGGCAAATCTATCGATATTTTTAATTTTTGTAATCTACTTATGCTTATATAGATATTATTTGCACAGTTTACCTTCAAGCACCGTTTTTAGAGCCTCCCGATGCACGGAATTTGCAGGATCGACGCGAAAAGTGGGCAGGAGCTGAGCAGGAATCGGGCCGTCGAAACGAACCGCAGCAAAGCAAAAATGCGGGTAGAGAACCACCCACAAAGCGTATCAAACCAACGAGATCGATCGAACCCAAGATTTAGTTGCTCTTCCTGGGACCGCCGGCGGCAAAGGAGGGCAGATCGATCGCCATGAGAGTAAACCGGGTCTGGCCGGGCGCCGAACTTTCAAACGCCACAATGTGCTGGTGCCTCACCGACCCGGCCCTGAGTTGATAGCCCTTCTCGTTCGAAGACTGATTACCCGCGCTGACACCCTTGTCGCCGACGGTGACGCTCATCTGACCCTTGTTGTCGCAGGCCAGGCCCTCTGAGGTCTTCGCCGGCGTCCCTACCGGCGCGCCATCCTGACAGGAGATCACGTCGCCATAACGATCAAGCGCCTTTTTATAATATGCGGCAACCTTGTCCTGGTTATCGGCTACAGAGTAGTTCACGATCTTGACACGCATCTCCCAGTCGCCAAAACCCATGTGGACATCGGCCGATTTATCGTCGTCGCTATCGGGTGCAATCCTGGCGCCAGGATAAACCGGCAAGCCCAAATCAGCCGCGGTTGTCTGCCCGGTATTTACATGGACCCCGCCAAAGGGCGTGTCCACCTGAACGTTCTTATCCTGACCATTTGCGCCTTTCTCTGTCTGGATCCTGCATCCAGCCACTCCGGCCGCCAAAGCCAAACACGCCAGCAGTCCGACCCCGCCCGCAATCGAGTTTGTTTTCATGGCAATCGCCCTCTGGACCCGTTATACGCCGGCGGGGCCAGGATAGTTCCGAAAATCGATGGTTCCGAAAATCGGAGAAAGCTCTGTTGCAGGGTTGAGCAGAGCACAACTTCAGGGGGTGCGGATTAGTGTTCTGAGGGCTTGTCTTCCTTGCTGCTCGTCGCAAAGAGAATCGACGCGACAAAAACGGCAAGAATCACCGGCACAACGAAAAATGGGGAAGAGATGTGCATAGCTCGAAGCTCCTTCCTGGTTTCAGATTAGCAGAACTTAAAGATGGGGCCTGGTCTCAGGGAACAGGGAGCAGACTGATCTTTCGGCCCTTTCAAAGCCCCCGGCTGACGGCTGAGAGCCTGTTCCCTGTTCCCTGTTCCCTGTTCCTTAGTCCCTAGTCCCTGCCTTCGGATAATCCACCCGAATGGTCAGAATTTCGTAAGGATGGATCGGCACCTTTACCACATCGCCCACGACCTTGAGCGGATCACCCTGGGGCTGCTCCATCAGGTTGGTGATGGTGGCGTCTACCGCGCCCGCCGGCACGTGGAACTCCGCGGTCGCCGACTTGCCCGCCCACTCGTAGACGCGCAAGATCAGTCCATTCGCGTCTTCGGCTTTTTTGACGGCTGTGAGCACCACGTTGTCGGGCGAGACGGAAGCGAAGGAGTGTTCGGCGGGCAGCACGCCCGGATGCGCCGTGGTCGCAACAGCCTCAAGCGGATAGTCGTACTCCCAGCCGTGGCGCACGGTAAGCGCATCCTTCCACGTGCCCGCGTGCGGATAGATCGCGTAGTGGAAGTGTTGATGGCCCATATCGGCGTCGGGATCGGGCCATTTGGGCGAACGCAGCAGCGAGAGCCGCAGCACATTGCCCACGGCGTCGTAGCCATACTTATCCTGGTTGAGCAGACTCAGGCCGTAGACCTTGCCGTCCGCGCCCTTGCCCGAAATATCGGCCCAGCGCATCGCCGGCACTTCGAACTGCGCCTTCTCCCAGGAGTTGTTGCGTGTGGTCGGCCGCTCGATCTCGCCATAGGGAATCTCGTAGGTGGCAAAGTCGCTCTTCACGGCCAGCGGGAAGGCAGCCTTGAGCAAAATGTGCTTCTCGTGCCAGTCGATGGAATTTCCGACATCAACCATATCGTTAAGGATGCTGATGGTTTGAACGAACTTCGAATCGTCCCAATGGAAGACGATGCGAATCGACGGGCGCGCTGTGTCCCCATGCATCAGCTCTACCGAGTCCGCCCTGCCAATTGTGCTGGGCGGCACATCGAGCGTTCCCGGATCGATGTTCCAGGCATCGTAATTCTTTGGGTCGTCCTTAAAGAGCTGCAGTTGGTTGCCGCAGGAGCCGGGCGCCAACGTCTCCACACTGTCTTCTTCGAGTTGCGTGATACAGCCGGTCGCCTTGCTCACCACAACACGCAGATTCCCGCTGTGCAATTCAATGGAATCGCCCAGATCCCTGGCTAAAGCGCCCACCGTTGCCTTCGTGGCTGCCGGAACAGCCCGGACGAGCTCGTAGCCCATCGGCGGAACGTCGGAAACATGGAAGGTCAAGTGCGCCACTCCCGTCTTCGGATCGATCTCCGACCGGATGGGAACAATCCTTTTTTGCGACGGATCGACGAGCACAACTTCCTTCACGCCCGCCGAAGGTAGCTGCACCTTGGCCCTCACATCGCCAGACCGCTCCCAACCCAACGGGTTGTAAATCAGGATCGGGACTCCATTGCCGGCCGTGTTCGCACGCTCAGCCACCGATTGCAGCGCGTGAGCAGAAATCTCATCCGTCGACATGCGCACCCAGCCGTAGTCCTTCTGCGCATCTTTATAAATGTCGCTGATGCCCGAGCCCGCCGCCAGATCGTGGAACTGGTTGAACAGCACCTTTTTCCAATCTTCCGTGATCTCGTCCGAAGGGTACGCCCGGCCGGCCAGGACCCAGGCCAGCGACGACCACTTCTCTGCGTTCAACACCTCCTCTTCGGAGTCACGCATGCTCTTCTTGTGCTGGGCCTGCGTGGTGAAGACGCCGCGGTGATATTCGAGATAGAGATCCGAATCCCACGTGGGAATCGCAACCTTGCCCGGCACTGCCGTTGGAGACTCATAGCCCTTGGCGATCGACTGGTAGTTCCACACAGGGCTCTGGGGCGCAATCTCCTTTTCGACCGAGGAGAAGAAGCTCTGCGCGGTGCCGAACTGATACTTCGGCGTCACAGGCTCGCCGCCATTGGCTGCCACGGTTGCCGCCGAAGGCGTGGCCCAGCGGAAGCCCTCATCCAACATGGCGCGCGTCGGCCCTCCGCCGTGATCGCCGATGCCGTAGAGGTCCATCATCTCATCCATTCCCGGCGAAAGCTTCCGGGCGGAAGCGAGATCCCTGGAAAGCCTGACGGGCCCCAGGTCGCGGTTGCCATAGCCACGCGGGAAGTACGTGAGGATCTTCGACCCATCCGGCGACTCCCACCAGAACAACTTGAACGGCAGTTGATTGGTGTCGTTCCAGGTCATCTTTTGCGTCACAAAGTAGTCAATGCCGCTCTTCTTGTAGATCTGCGGCAGTTGCCACGTGTACCCGAACGAATCCGGATTCCAGCCAATGCGCACATCGACGCCATAGTTCTGCTCGAACCATCGCTTGCCTACCAGAATCTGGCGCACCAGCGATTCGCCGTCAGGCATATTCAAGTCCGGCTCGACCCACATGCCGCCAACGATCTCCCAGCGGCCCTCTTTGATCCGCTTCTTGATCTCATCGTTGAGCGACGGGTATTTGTTCGCCATCCACTGGTTATAGGCCGCAGCCGACTGCGTATAGACGTAATCGGGGTACTCATTCATCAACTGGAGCGCCGTGCCGAAGGTACGATGCACCACATCGACGGTCTCCGTCCACGGCCACAGCCAGGCCGCATCGATGTGCGAGTTGCCGTCGAGCAGGAAGGTAGCCTGCTGCATCAGCGGCCTCAGCACTTCAAGCTTTTCCTGCGCCGCCTTCAGGCTGGCGTCGAACTTCTCCTGCGCATGAGTGCGCGTCTCTGCGTTGCCCGTTTCAGCCGCGTCAAGGGCATTCAAGTCCACAGCGGCGATCGCCTGGTTCAGGATTTCGGTCTTACTCGCATCTCCAGGCGCAAGCGAAGGCAGCAACAGCGCGGAGGAGAGGAACTCATCGGCCAGATCCTGCGGGTTGGGCCTGTTCTCGGGAAAATCGATACGCATCATCGAGCCACGAAACGGCTTCTGATCGGCGCTCTGCAAAAGCTTGACTGCGACCACGACCTTGTCACCGGGCCGGGCGCTGTCGAACAGCACCACCGGCTCCATGTCTTCTCCCATGGCCACTCGGCGGCCGTTGAAATAAATGATCTCGGGAATCGGCCCGTTGGCGCTGGCTGGGAATTGGAACCAGATGCGCGCGCCGGTCAGGTCGTAGCCGTTCAGGGTCGCGGGAATCTCAATCGTCCGGCGAAACCAGATCGCGCTGGTAGGATAGCGAACGCCAACCTTTGCGGTTTGCCAGCCACTATCATCGAGATCGGCGGCTTCTCCGTGCGGCAGGTCGCCCTCATGCACCTTCCACGCGCCTGCCGGCAACTGCGACAGGCTCAGCAGCCGCTGCACCACGCTCCGCGACTGGGCCGGCAATTGGGCCGCGGCCAGATACGCCGCGCCTCCGCGTTGCGCCGAGGCAGGAAGCGAAGTCAGCAATACTCCCGCAATCAACACCGGGAGTGCAAAGATCAACCAGAAAGATTTCCAAGACAGCTTCATCGCAAATGATCCCTCTGCGGCATTGTAGGACATCGCGCTGAAGATTTCGTGAGCCGTCTTCGCGTCTTCTCTTTGCGACGGCAATCGGCGCCCTCGAACCCATCGCAGGCAGTTCGCCATCCCCCATGCTCCGGATCTCCCTTGCTCCTGGTTTTCCCTGTTTTTCTTCCGCAGTCCCCCAAAATGCAATACTCTTGCTTTGTCGCGTATGTCACGATACTTCACCAGAATTCGCGAAGCGCTTTTACATGCCTTCGCGCATGACGTTGTGAATACGGCCAAGGCTGCGGCCTATTCCGGCATGTTGATGTTTTTTCCAACGCTCTTGGTCATCACCACGCTCATGGCGCAGGTGGAGGAAGGCCCCTCGATGGTCGGCGAGACGCGCGCCCTTCTGGAACAGTTTCTGCCCACCGACACGCTCGACCTTGTGCAAAACTCCATACTCACGCACCGCCTCCACTCACACGCGGTCATCCTGTCGGCCGCCAGCCTGAGTTTTTTTGCCGGTCTGGGCGTGATGCTGTCGTTCATGGAGGGCTTTCGCCGCGCCTACAGGCTCCCGCCCGAGAGCTGGACTTTCTGGGGTCTCCGCGCCCGGGGCATCCTGCTGGTGTTCATCGTTTTGATTCCGCTATCGCTGGCATCGCTGGCCATCGTCTTCGGTCATCAGATCGAGGTATGGATGGTCGATTCCGCCAGCCACGATCTGGGGCATCTGGTGGTCATCTCTGGGCGCGTCGTCCGCTGGACGACGAGCTTTGCCGCTATCCTGGCCGTGCTCGCCGCGCTCTACCACTTCGGCACCCGGCGCACGGAACACTGGCTTTGGGTGCTGCCCGGTGCCGTCGCCGCCACGATCATCTGGTTCCCTGCCACACTCGCTTACGGCTGGTATGTCACGCGCGTCGGCAACTACTCGCGCATCTACGGTTCCTTTGCCGCCGGCATCGCCACGCTGGTCTGGCTCTACATCACCTCGTTCAGCGTCCTGCTCGGTGCGGAGCTGAACGGCGTTCTCTATTGGGAACGACAGAACGAGTTGGCGAGCGAAAAGGCTTCGTCCAAAACGGACCGAACCTCCTGCTCGGGCAAAGCCGGAAACATTTGAGGGAGCAAAGAAACCTGTAGAATTCGCCATCGATCATTCCATCCCGTCGTCTGCCTCGGCGACAGAGCATTTCTTCTGGCTGCCGCTGTTTTTTCGCGCATGAACCTTTCCATTTACAATGGGATTGAAAGCGCCCCACTGCTCCTTTTTATCTAGTCAAAAACTCTGCCAAACTTGAATCTCCTCTGGAGCCATCATTCGATGACCTATTCCACTCAGAACCTGACGAATTTCCCATTGCAGCGGCGCGCGAAGATTGTCGCCACACTTGGACCCGCTTCCAACACTGATCTTGTGATTCGCGACATGATCCGCGCCGGCGTCGACGTCGTCCGTCTCAATTTTTCCCACGGCAGCCACGAAAGTAAGGCTGCAGTCATCCAGAAGATCCGGAAGTTGAGCAAGGAAGAGCGCAAGCCCCTGTGCATTCTGGGCGATCTGCAAGGCCCAAAGATTCGCACCGGAGTTCTCAAGGACCATCAACCGGTGCTGTTGAAGGCCGGTCAGCGGCTCACCATCACGCCGCGTGACGTGCCGGGCACCGCCTCCCTTGTAAGCACCACCTTCAAGACGCTGGCCGAGAACGTTGAGCAAGGCGCGCGCATTCTCCTCTCCGACGGCCTGATCGAGCTGCACGTTCACCAGATCGACGGCGAAGATGTGGTCTGCGACATCGTCAACGGCGGCTTGCTGGGCGAGCACAAGGGCATCAACCTGCCCGGCGTCCTGGTGCGCACGCCTTCGCTGACCGAGAAGGACTCGGAGGATCTCAACTTCGCGCTCAAGCATGACATCGATGCGATCGCCGTCTCCTTTGTGCGCACGGCCGAGGACGTAAGCATGGTGCGCAACCGCGTCATCGCGCTGGGCGGCCACACATGGATCATCGCCAAGCTCGAAAAACCGCAGGCGGTCGAGCACCTCGACGCCATTCTGCAGGTCTCCGACGGCATCATGGTGGCTCGCGGCGATCTGGGCGTAGAGGTTCCACCGGAGAAAGTACCCGCGATTCAGAAGCTCATCATCCGCCGCGCCGCGGCATACGCCAAACCCGTCATCACCGCTACGCAGATGCTCGAATCCATGATTGAGAACCCGCGACCCACGCGCGCCGAAGTCTCCGACGTGGCCAACGCCATCTACGATGGCACAGACGCCGTCATGCTCTCCGGCGAATCGGCCGTAGGCAAATACCCCGTCGAGTCCGTCGCCATGATGTTGCGGATCGTCACCGAGACTGAGCGTCACATCCGGGAAAACATCGAAAGAGATCCCATCGAGCGCCACAGTCATCTGTCGATCGCCGAAACCATCTGCGAAGCCACAGCCCACGCCGCCGACGATCTCGACCTGCGCGGCATCGCCCTGTTCACCGAGTCGGGAGCCACGGCGCGCCAGCTTTCGAAGTACCATCCATCGGCGCCCATCTTCGCGCTCAGCCCCATCGACATCACAGTCAACCGGCTTAATCTTCTCTGGGGCACCACGCCTATCCGCTGCGCCAAGGCGAACACCACTGAAGCCATGATCGACATAGCCGAGAAGCATCTGGAAAGAGGAGGATACGTAAGGCCGCGCGAGGTCATTGCGATTGTCGCCGGCACGCGCACCCGTTCCGGTTCCACCAACTTCATGCGCCTGCACGTTATGGGCGAGAATGCCGAAGCTCCGCCGAAGACTCGCGCATCAGCCGCCACCACGCCGGTCTCAACTTCTGTCCGCGGCGCGCGCAAGTAGTACGCGCCGCGAACGGCGATCGGTGCCATGCCTACGCCAGTCAGCCGTAACGGCCGGCTGGCGACGTATAGTAGCTATTTCTGCTTCGGCAAGCCCTTATAGATGCGCAGAAATTCTGCAATCTCCGCCGGGGCCATGCCGTTGGCCCGCTCCATCTGTTCCAGGGTCAAGCGGCTGTGACGGTCAGGCTCGTCCAGGACAAACTCGAGGCCGACCCCGTCGCTTGCCGAGCGCACAACCTTTGCATTTACTGTGATCGATCGCTCGACCCTTGGGTCGTGCTGATCCGTCAGGGTTACGCGCAAGACTGTGCCAGCATACCAGCGGTCACTGGTGACGATATACATTCCTCTCGCGCTGATGTTGCGAACCGGATGGCCCATCGGCGTACCGCCCGTAAAGTAGTAGGCAATCAACCCAGGCAGGGACTCCCGCGCTGTCTTCCGTGGGTCGACAGGGCCTTTCCGTAGCAGGCGATTGAACCAGTTTGTCGGCGCCTGCTGTATCCACGGCTGCGTATTGATCTGCGGCGCGAGGGAAGGCTCTATGGTGTAAGGATCGGCGCTTGCCGTTCCCCGGAACGCACCGGATCGGGTTTCTGGCTCTGCTACCGGGCCGGTTGGCTGCCCGGCGCAGCAGATTTCGGATTGCCTTGCCAAAGGCGCTCGATCTTCGCGAGCCTGAGCCTTTGCTTCCTGCATGTTCTTGAGATGCCGCTTCATCTCCTCAGGCAAGGAAACAATCAGCCGGTCGTCGGCATGAATCTCCCCTTCGACCGCGACGTTCGCCGGCAAGGCAAGCACGCTCGCGGCCCTGCCGCTTGAGACGGCTTGAGATGCAAGGGGGAACGACGCAATGGCCTCAAGAACCACTCCGTCGTTGTCGAGGTAGACCAGATCCAGGGGGAAGCGGATGCAGGTGGCCGAGATCTCTCGGCAAGGAAGAATCCAGAGTCCCGTTTGCCCGCCTGGATCGAGACGCCGCAGATGCGCCTCCAGTTCCCCGGCCGATGCATCAACGGCTTCTACGCCCGTGGCGACAAAATGCTCGCGGGTCTGGTTATAAACACAATAACGCGGACCGTGCGCAGCCGCGATCTGCGCAGACGCATTCTTGAGGGCCACGTTTTGCCGCGTCGCAGGAAATTCCGGCCGCGGAAATTGCCTGATCTCCGCCATGGGCTTTCTTGATGTGTATCGTCCAATTTCGCCTCTTCTTTACTGCCGGAATGATCATGACCGTTACCGGGCGCCAGTGTTCGCTCTTGAATCTGCAAATCCGAAGGTCCGGAGCCTCGCCCGACAGACAAAGATTCGCCGGTGGAAACGCCGGACCCGGGATGGCCACAGCCTGCTGAGCACCGGGCTCTGGCAGCCGGAGCGCCTCTGACACAGGCTCAGTTACTTGCCTTTGGAGGAAAGTCCTTGAACATGTGATCGATGTCCTCGTAAAGCCGCTTGCGATTGACATTGGATTTGCTCGTCAGCTCTCCCCGCGAAACACCCCGCCAGAGCAGATCTTTTGAGCTCGAATCAAACATGTCGATGACCACATGAGCGAGCCTTACGTTGGTTGTTGTGGTGGTGGCTTCATCGTCGATTCCACCCATCGAACCCCAGCCCCAGCCACCCCAGCCCCAGCCGCCACCCCAGCCGCCGCCCATACCGGTATAGTACGTTTCGGCTTCTTGTTCGCTGTGAATGTTATCCGTGGCCATGATGGTGACCTGTCCGCCAGATGCAACCTCCTTCCACCCATCCTTTTTGAGGAGCTTGTCGACAGCGTGTCGAATCCGGTCCGCATTGAATTGATCGGAGACGTGAATCGTGTTCCATGTGTAGGTGTGGTAGCTTGCAAAATCTTTGTGGTGGTTGTAGTCGACCTTGACCGAATCTGCCGATGCAAGGGCCGAGAAGCACAGAATGGCCGCGCTTGCTGCACAGGCCAGGAAAAAGCGTGATTTCATCCGATCCTCCAGTTGAGATGTGAGCCCCGTGAAGACTCACATGATTGGTGTTGTGTGGAGTTCCGCGCATGCGGCAAAGCATTGCGGCTGCGCAGAGCCACGACCTGCAAGAGCAATACGGGGAGCCGGTCTCATGGGGGAGGGCTCCCGCTTACGCTCCGGCCGGGATCGCGGACTGCGATCCCGGTGCGGAGGAAATTGTGATCGGTTGTTTCGGCCGCGTGGTTGCGCGGCCGTTTCATGGATGTGTGCGACGCGGTCCCTTCAACTTCGCACACTCGTTCTCGCGCCGCAGTCTTTCACGACGCCGGAGCTGCTGTTTAGCAGCGGCGGCGGGGCGCAGACACGATCCTCACACAAACTTCTTCACGCGGCCTCCGGATAGCTGAAGCCGCTATCGAGAAAGTAGATCGGCGCAGAACCCGCCATCGACAGGCTTCTTTCGATGGTAGAGATCCAAGGGGTGCGTACGCCGTAAAACACAATGGATTGGCTCGAAGGCAGCCAGGCCAGAATCTCCTGCAACTCGTCGGGCCGAACCGGAAGAACGCATGCGCCCTCGACGGGAAAGCCAGCCGACCGCGCATCGTTTCTGAAATCGAGCACGATGAGATCGTCAGGGTTTTCCTTGAGAAGCTTCCGAAACTCATCGAGAGAGATGAACCGCATGGGCCGTTTCGCCCGCTTCGACGGCAACGGCGCCAAATGGATGCGCTGTGATGGATGAAAGGTGGTAACGTTCGCGCTCACATACTGGCGCACACGGAACTGTGCCAATCGCGATTGGAAGAACAGCAAACTGAGAAGAGCAATCGCCGAAAGCGCCAGAAGAAATTCAAAGGAAGCCATGTGTATCCTCCACGGGAAAAAGGGAAAAGATTCCAGGCTCGGCACAAGGCCAAGCCAAGACGCGGCCTCTTGCTTCCATCGAGACCGTTATGCCCGTTATGACAAACAGACAGGCCGTGAGGGCGGAGCGCGCGTGGAGAGAGGAAAATCGAGCCCCCGAACAGCGCCCTTCAGCATGGGCTGAGGGGCTGTTCGAGCACTGGCAGGAAAGGGAAGCCGCTGAGAAAAACCGCGCAAAGCATGTGAGCCGGATTTGTAATGCGATCGGCTCCGGAGCCTTTGTGCCGTGGCGAGCGTGTCGCTTACCGGCTCAAACCAAAGCTTTGCCACCACTGACCGCATAGGCGAAAGGCGGTGACGATGATAAAGAGAGATCTTGTAACTGAATCCCCACAGCGCAATCGCAACCGCCAGCCCGAAGAGCGCCAGGGAACACGGCCGCAGCAACTGCCGCCCGGCAAAGCGCCTGAGGTTTTCCATCGTTCTTGCGGAGAAACCCGACTGCGGCGCGGATCCGGACGCGACGATGAATGGGCGCTTTCGGAACACCTGGCAGCACACCTCCCATTCCAGCGGAGAATTGCACGCTGTTTCTTTAGAATCCGATGCCAGCAAGAGGTTGCCTCAAAAGAGATCAATTTTTCAGCAGTCCCGCGCCTTCGATACCAGTGGCGGGCTCAAAGACCTGCGCGTGGATGGCTGAAATCACGAGCGCAAGCAGCAGAGGACGACCGCTCACGCCATGAAAATCGAGAAGACGGAACCCGCGTCGGCGCCAGCCAGTCGAACGCCCGGAAACGGAAGATGAGAAAGAAATGCTTCGGTGTCACAATCGGGAAACACCTCCCTGAATATATGGCGGGGGAATCTACCACAACCCACGGCCTTCGCACAAGACTTGCAATTCTCCGCGTATGCCCCTACTATCCGCATTAGAAGCCGGCCTGCAAAGCAGGTGGGTGGTCAACGCTGGTTGAACCTACATTCAACGAACAGGGGCTCGACTCGACAATCGGTTCTGTGCGCAGTGTCCGCCAGTCCGGAATGCCTAATGAACCGCGGGGAGCTCCACCGTCTTAGGACGGGTTCACCAGCGCATTGCCCACGGCCCAGTGGGCCGGATTTCTACCTTTTCTTGCGCTCCGCATGATCTCTGTCTATGGGCGATGCGCACCGATGTGAAAGAACGGACCCACCGGGACTCGCAGTGGAGCACCGGTAATTTCTCCGCACATCTGCCTCATCCCTTATCCTGTCCTTAAGTGCATCCCGTTCTCTTCCACATCGGCGGCCTCCTGATTCCGACCTACGGGGCGGTAACCGCGTTGGGCGTTCTCGCGGCCCTCGGGCTGGTGCAGAGCACGGCGCGCATTGCGGGCGTGGACGCGGGCAAGATCTGGAATCTCTCCATTCTTAGCCTGTTTGCGGCGCTGGTCGCGGCGCGGTTGCTGCTGGTGGCCGCCAACTGGAGCGCACTGCGCCTCGATCCCGCATGGCTGCTCGCGCTCGCGATGATCCATCATCCGCTGCTGGCAACAGCCGGGGCGGCGGCCGGCGTGGTGAGCGCCCTCATTTACGCGCGATGGAGCAAGCTCCCGCTGCGAGCCACGGCAGACGCTCTTGCCCCGGCGATCATGCTGGGCCTCGCCTTTGAACAACTGGGGGCTCTGGCTGCCGGGGCGGGTTTCGGCCGGAATGCCGGTCCCGGACTGCCCTGGGCAGTTACCTACACCAATCCACTGGCCATGATCTGGAGCGGCGCACCGCTGGGAGTTCCGCTGCATCCCGTGCAGGTCTACGCGGCGCTGGCGTTTCTCACGCTTTCCCTGCTGCTTCTCGTCTGGTTGCCCGCCGAGCGCCGCAAGGGCGACGTGGCGGGGATGGGACTGATGGGCCTGGGGCTGGCGATTTACATCACCGAACTCTGGCGCGATCCCGAGGGCCGCGGCGCGTTTCTCCACGGAGCGCTCACCGGGACACAGATCGCTGCCATTGTGTTTGTGATTGCCGGGGCGCTGCTGCTGCGGGAGAGCAGGAACGAACGGCACGACGGCCCCGCGGACGAGCCGATTCCCAGGCCTCCGAATACCGCGCCTCAAAACTCCGCGCATCGAGGCCCGGCATGAGCGCCACAGATGCGCCACGCCTGATCGCCGTCC
This sequence comes from Occallatibacter sp., assembly GCA_049977045.1. GTDB lineage: Bacteria > Acidobacteriota > Terriglobia > Terriglobales > Acidobacteriaceae > Telmatobacter. The sequence goes on along the minus strand of JBMFHB010000001.1, from coordinate 127,167 downwards.
CCGCCGAAGCGGCAGGCAAGCGGGTTGACCACTTTGTGGCCACGCAACTCGAAGGCGTAAGCCGCTCGCGCGTGCAACTGCTCATCGACCAGGGCGACCTGAAGGTGGACGGCCAGTCGCAGAAGGCATCCTTCAAGCTGCGCGGCGGCGAGCAGATTACCATCACGGGCGAGCCGCATCCGGCGCCGCTCAAAGCCGTGCCGGAGGCGATTCCGCTCGACGTAGTTTACGAAGACGCAGACTTCGCCGTCGTCAACAAACCCGCAGGAATGATGGTGCACGCCGGTTCGGGCGCGAGCGACGACGCACGCAGCCGCGGAACGCTTGTCAATGCGCTGCTGCACCGCTTCCAGGCGCTTTCGTCCGTGAGCGGCGATCTGCGTCCCGGCATCGTGCACCGCCTCGACAAGCAAACGAGCGGGTTGATCGTGGTAGCAAAGAACGACCGCGCCCACGCGGCCTTGAGCGCGATGTTCGCCTCGCGGCGCGTGCACAAGACCTATCTTGCGCTGGTCGAGGGCGAGGTGGCGCGCGAAAAGGGCACCATTGCAGCCGCGGTGAGCCGCGACCCCGTACGGCGAACGCGCATGACCACACAGCCCAGCGAACATGCGCGTTCGGCGATCTCGCACTACCAGGTGCTGCGCCGCATGGAGACGCGCTTCGGCAAGTTCACGCTGGTCAGCGTACGCATCGAGACCGGCCGCACCCACCAGATCCGCGTGCACATGGCCTCCATCGGCCATCCCGTGGCGGGCGACACGCTCTATGGCGGCGCCGCGCAGTTGTGTGACCAGCGCGCCATGCATGCAGCCTCGCGCGCCGTGCGGCGGAAATCCAGAGTCCCCAGCGACAGGCCTTCGTCGCCGGGGGGGAAAGCCGCACCGGAAACGCTGCGTCTCGGCCGCAACTTTCTCCATGCCGCCCATCTTGAATTCTCCCACCCGCTCACCGGCAGGCCACTCCAACTGGAAGCGCCGTTGCCAGCGGAGTTGACTGCATTTCTCACGCGTCTGGAATCCGCCTGATGGCAAAGCCTTGCGTCTTTGCGGCAGTCGAATGCGCTGACGCCGCGGCCTCCACGGGGAATCAGCGGGATTGCTAAAATAGTGAGGGTATGGACCATTATCGTTTTGCCTCAACGGCAATCCCCGGCCTTCGGGGTTCACGGATCCTCCAGATCGCACTTGTCACGGCATTCTTTTCCGCGGTGACAGCCATCGGCCTGCGCGCGCAAACGCCAGGCGGACAAACTGCTCCAGGCGCCACCGCCCCGGCAGCACAAAAGTCCGCGCAGGCACAAGCCACGCAAAGCACGCCGCCAGCCGCACAACCGCTGCCTGCCCCGGCAAATCAAGGCTCGACAACGGATGTCGGGGTGTATCACCTGCCTCCCGTGCACGTGAACGAGGTCAGCCTGATCTTCACCGTAACCGATAAGCACGGCCGCTACATTCCCAATCTGAATCAAAGCGACTTTGCGCTGCTTGACGACCAGAGAGCGCCGGCGAAGGTGAACTCGTTCCACCAGCAGATCAACCTGCCGCTGCGCGTCGGCATCCTTATCGACACCAGCAGTTCCATCCGCTCCCGCTTCCAGTTCGAGCAGCAGTCGGCCACGGACTTTCTGCTGCAGGTGCTGCGGTCGAAAAACGATCGTGCGTTCGTCATGGGCTTCGACGAAACGCCCCATGTGGTCACGGACTGGACCAACGATGAGGATGCGCTGGAGACGGGCGTCGAGAAACTGAGTCCCGGAGGCGGCACCGCGCTCTTCGATGCCCTCTACACGGCCTGCCAGAACAAGCTGCTCACCTCGCGCGGGCCGGAGCCGGAGCGCAAGGCCATCATCCTCATCTCCGACGGCAATGACGACGTGAGCCACGTCTATCTGCCCGAGGCAATCAAGGAATGCGAGCGCGCCGAGACGATCATCTACGCGATCAGCACCAACTGGACGCCCAGCCGCGGCGAAGGCGACAAGGTGCTGACGCAGCTTGCCGAGGAGACCGGTGGCGAGGTCTTCTTTCCGCCTTCGGTCGAAGACATGGCCACCAGCTTCAAAGACATCGAAGAGGAACTGCGCAGCCAGTATGCGCTGGTCTACACACCGGCGGACTTCAAGGCGGACGGCTCCTTCCGCACCATTTACCTGTACTGTTACGATCGCCGCTACCACGTGCGAGCCCGTAAAGGCTACTTTGCACCGCGACAGTGATGCAGGCGCAGGGAACATGCGGCAGGCAAGGGATCGAGAGCGCGGCTTCGGCCACGCTCCTTCTGTTGATTCCGCACTCTTTCTGAATTTGCACGCGGCGTCCCAATTCAGAACGGATTCTCACCTCTTTGTCCGGTTTTGAATCAGGCCTGAATTCACCGGCGAATCCCCTCATCGATTTCCTTTCCCGCGCGATGAAATAGAAGTGGAGCGTCTCCGGAAGGCCAGACAGCCTGACGGCAGGCCCAGAATTCGTTGCATTTGCGCTTGCGCGGGAAGGCTCTACGGTGGCCATCGACCGTGCAGCACGAAGGCTTTACGGCGTGAGGGAGTTGCGATGATCCGGCAGGCAATCTCGTGCGACATTTGCGGCGCGGAAAAGCGGCAGACGAACCACTGGTTCGTTGCCTACGAGCAGGACGGCGAACTGCGCGTGAGTGGATGGACCTCGCGCCGCCGGCTGCGGCCAGGGTCGAAACATCTCTGCGGACAAACCTGCCTGCACAAGCTGGTCGATGAGTTCATCGCCAACTCCGTCGTCCTGCGCGCACAGCGTGCGACAGAGAAGGGCGAGAACGAGGCCGAGCCGGAGATGCCTGCCCGCACGGCAACCGATACCACCCTGGCAACGGCTCAGACAGAGATCGAGATAGAGTCGTCGGCGCGGCTGATCGTGCCGTCCGAACCGGTTCCGTCCCGGCCAACCTATCGTGCGCAACCTGAAATCGTGACCATGCCGCAGCGTCCCTTTGCCATGGACCCTTCGCCGACGCCCGCCGAAACGTCGCGGTACGCTTCGCGCCGCTGGCACGCTGAAGCCTGGGAGCGAGAGCGCGAACGCGAGCTGCGCTCCATCGAAAACCACTCGAACATTGCCGCGAGACACCGCACGAGTGCGTAAATACCGTTATCGAAGGAACCTGATATGTGGTTCGATCTGATTCTGATCCTTGCCGCTCTCGCTCCCTTGTTGTCCACGAGGCACAGGCACATCGACAATGTGCCGCCAACCGCGCATTGAATGCCCGGAGAACTGGCTAGCCCGGCAGCGATTGCCCGGCAAGGAGCGCCAGCAGACCTGCCTCGTCCAGTACAGGAATCTTCAACTCGCGCGCCTTGTCGAGCTTCGAGCCAGCCTCTTCGCCAGCGACTACATAGCTCGTCTTCTTGCTCACCGAGCCCGCGGTCTTCCCGCCGGCGGCCTCAATTTTATGTTTGGCCTCGTCGCGCGTCAGCGTCGGCAGCGTGCCGGTAAGAACGAACGTGAGACCTGTCAGTTGTGCGGTGCGTTGCTTCTTTTCGGCCGTCATCTCCACGCCGGCGCGTTTCAGGCTGTCGACAAGTGCGCGATTGGCTGCTGCCAAAAAGAACTCCAGAATCGCCTGAGAGATGCGCGGACCAACTTCCTCGACGCGCTCCAGTTCCTCGGCCGAAGCAGCCATGAGCGCCTCGATCGAGCCGAACTCCTGCGCCAGCAGCTCCGCCGTGCGTTCGCCGACAAAGCGAATGCCAAGACCCATCAGCACGCGTCCGAGACCCGCGCGTTTCGAAGATGCGATTCGATCCAAAAGCGCGCGCGCCGATTTTTCCGCGAACCGGTCCAGTCCCACAAGCTGCTCTTCGGTGAGGGCGTAGAGATCGGCCACGCTGCGCACCAGGCCGCGATCGAGCAGTTGCTGCACCACCGCCTCGCCCAGCCCTTCGATGTTCATCACCTCGCGGCGGCCGAAGTGAAGCAGACTCTCACGCAGCTTGGCCGGGCAGTCCGCGTTCACGCAGCGCCAGTCGACCTCGCCCTCGGCGCGAACGACCGGACTCTGGCACTCGGGGCAAAGAGACGGAAACGCGAAGGGCTGCTCGCCGCGCGGGTGCTCCGCATCCGCAACCACTTCGACGACCTTCGGAATCACGTCGCCGCCGCGCTCCACCTTGACCCAATCTCCGACTCTCAGTCCGAGACCGGAAAGAAAATCGGCGTTGTGCAGCGTGGCGCGGCTCACGGTGGTGCCGCCGATAAAGACGGGGGCGAGTTCGGCGACCGGCGTGAGCTTGCCGGTGCGGCCCACCTGCACGGTGATGCCGTTGACCCGCGTTACGCCTGCCTTGGCCGTGAACTTGTAGGCAATGGCCCAGCGCGGCGCGCGGCCCGTATAGCCAAGGCGTTGCTGCGTGGCGTGCGCATCGACCTTGAGCACCACTCCGTCGATCTCGTAGCCAAGCGATGAGCGCTCGCTTTCGGCCTTGTCGATGAACTCGATCATCTCTTCGACCGTGGTCACGCGCCGGCGATGCGGATTCACGCGGAAGCCGAGGGCCGCGAGGGTTTCGAGCGTCGCCGTCTGGCCGGCGGCGAAGTACTCGCCCTCGACGAGCAGAAAGTAGGCAAAGAAGACCAGGCGGCGGCTGGCGACGATTGACGGCTCCAGCGTGCGCAGGGTTCCCGCGGCGGAGTTGCGAGGGTTCACAAAGGCCGGCAGCCCATCGCGCTCGCGCTCCTCGTTCACGCGCAGAAATGCCGCTTCGGGCATCACTACTTCGCCCCGCACTTCGATTCCCTGCCCCTGCGGGAGGCAGAGTTTCTGGAGGAGGTCAGCGGAGATCGAGAGCGGCACGCTGCGAATGGTGCGGATGTTCGAGGTAACGTCTTCGCCGGTCTGGCCGTCGCCGCGCGTAAGACCCATCGTAAGCCGCACGCCGCCGTCACCGGCCGGTTCGTAACGCAGCGCCACGCTCAGGCCGTCGAGCTTGAGCTCGGCCGCGTACTCGACCGGCAGATCCCCAGCCAGCTCGCGCACGCGCCGGTCCCAGTCAGCCAGTTCCTCGGCCGAGTAGGCGTTGTCGAGCGAGAGCATGGGCCGTGAGTGCTGCGCCTTTTTGAAGCCTTCGGCCGGCTTGCCGCCTACGCGCTGCGTCGGCGAGTCCGGCGTGACAAGCTCCGGATGCGCCGACTCAAGCCGCTTCAGCTCGTTCATCAGCGCATCATAGGCGGCGTCGGTGATTTCCGGCGCGTCGAGAACGTAGTAGAGGTGCTCATGATGGCGCAGCTGCTGGCGCAGGTTCTCGATCTTGCGTGCGACGACGGAGTCGGTCATAGCGAGATTATAGAAAGCGAGGTTAGCGGAGTTGGCCGAGTCAGCACAACCCCGGCGCCTGCAATTCGCTCCGCTCACTCCGCTTACACCGCTAATTCCCCTTCAACCCGCGGAACTTGAGCATCGGCTCGATGCTGGGTTTGCCTCCGAGCCAGGCCTCAAACATCCTTTCGAGATCCTCGGTGTTGCCGCGCGAAAGCACCATCTGCCGGAAGCGGTCGCCGTTGGCGCGCGTCAGACCTCCGTGATCGAGGAACCACTGAAAGGCGTTGTCGTCCAGCATCTCGCTCCACGAATAGGCGTAGTAGCCGGCGGCGTAGCCGTTGGACCAGATGTGCAGAAAATAGGTGGAGCGGTAGCGTGGCGGCACGTAGCTCAGATCGAGATGCGTGCGCTGGAGCGCCTCGGTCTCAAAGGCATCGGGGTTCTGGAGCGGCGCGCTCGCCGGCAGCGTGTGCCACTGGAGATCGAGTTCAGAGGCGGCCAGTATCTCAGTGAAGTCGTAGCCCTGATTGAAGGTCTGCGACTTCTCGATCTTTGCCTTGAGCGCGGCGGGCATGGGCGCGCCGGTCTTGTAGTTGTGGGCGTAATGATCGAAGACCGCCGGATAGCTGGCCCAGTGCTCGTTGAATTGCGACGGGAACTCGACAAAATCGCGCGGCACCTGCGTGCCCGAGAGGCTCGGATAGAAGGTGTCGGCGAACATCCCGTGCAGCGCGTGGCCGAACTCGTGGAACATGGTGGTCACGTCGTCCCAACTGAGCAGCGCAGGCTCTCCGGGCGCGGGTTTTTCGAAGTTGGCGACATTAAAGACGACCGGCAACTGGCCGAGCAGCTTCGACTGGTTCACGAGCACGTCCATCCACGCGCCGCCGTTTTTGTTGTCGCGCTTGAAGTAGTCGCAGTACCAGAGGGCGAGAGGCTTCGCGTTGGCGTTGTAAACCTCGAAGACGCGCACGTCCTTCTGGTAGACGGGAATGTCCTTGCGCTCCTTGAAGGTGAGTCCGTAGAGCTCGTGCGCGGCGTAGAAGACGCCGTTCTGAAGCACGTTGTTCAGCTCGAAGTAGGGTTTGATCTCGGACTCCTCGAGGTCGTACTTGGCCTTGCGCACCTGATCGGCGTAAAACTCCCAGTCCCAGGGCTCCAGCGTGAAGCCGCCGTGCTGCGAGTCGATGAGCGCCTGAATCTCCCTGGCTTCGGACGCGGCGCGCGCCGTGGAGGCCGGCACGAGCGCATCAAGGAAATGCTTTGCGGCTTCGGGCGTCTTCGCCATCTGATCGGTCAGATCCCATGCAGCGTAGTTGGGATAGCCGAGCAACGCAGCCTTTTGCGCGCGCAACTGGGCGAGCCGGGCAATGAGGTTGCGGGTGTCATTGGCGTCGCCGCGTTCGTTGCGGTTCCACGAGTTCTCAAAGATCGTCTTGCGCGTGGCGCGATCGGTGAGCGACGCCAGGCTCGGCTGCTGCGTGGTGTTCTGCAGTGGGATCAACCAGCCCTGCTGTTTGCGCCCCTCGGCTGCCTGGGCAGCGGCGGCCAGTTGGGCCTGGCTGAGGCCGGCGAGCGTCTTCGCATCGGTGGTGAAATAGGCGCCGGCCTTGGCGGCGGCGAGCAGCTTGTTGGTGAAGTCGTTCTCAAGCGACGCCTCTTCCTGATTGAGATCCTTGAGCTTTGCCTTGTCGGCATCGGAGAGCCTGGCGCCGGCCTTTACGAACTGCTGGTAGTCGTACTCGACCAGCCGCAGCGCCTCGGGATCGAGATGAAGCGCCGCCCGCTGATCGTAGATCGCCTTCACGCGGGCAAAGAGCCTGGCGTTGAGATAGATTGCATCCTGATGCGCGGCCAGGCGCGGAGCTTCGTAATCCTGCACCTTCTGCAGCGCATCATTGGTGTTCGCGCCAGTGACGCAGTTGAACGCCAGCGAGACGCGGGTGAGCAGTTGGCCGCTGCGCTCCAGCGCAACGATGGTGTTCTCGAACGTGGGCGGCGCGGGATTGCTGGCGATGGCGTCGATTTCTTCGATCTGCCGCGCCATCCCGGCATCGATGGCCGGCTGGTAGTCCGAGTCCTTGATCTTGTCGAAGGGCGGCGCGTGGAACGGCTGAGTGCTGGGCGCATAGAAGGGATTGCCGGAACCAAATGCACCGGCTGCTTTCTGCGTTTGCGCCGTGGCGGCCGCGGCGGCCACAGCAAGTGTGATTCCAGTGGTCAAAATACCCCTCTTAATCCAATGAAGATGAATCTGCAACATGACGATAAGTGTCCTTCCCATCGATCCGGGCATTCGATTCCGCAACGACCCAATCGTTCCCGGTCTCTTTGCGGAAAAGGATGGGAAACTGAGGCGCGGCTTACCGGCCGGATCAATCAAGCCTTTTTGTGCATCCTCGATTGTAGGCGAAACAGGCGGGGTGAGCGGAACGAATTGGCGCAATCCGGGTGGAATGGTACATACCATCTCTCCCTGTATCGCAGGGCAAACGCATTTGGACAGAAGTCCTGCTTTCCTTCGATCCTGACTTCACTCATCGAGCAATGTCATCCCGAACGGAGTGAGGGATCTGCGGTTGTCTTTCGCCCCTTGCGGCGTCGTCGGATGAAATCGGCCTGCCAAACCGAAGGTCTGCGTGAGAAATGGACCCGAAAAGCAACCGCGGATTCCTCGTCGCCGCGCTCCTCAGAATGACAGCGCAGAATGCATGGTTCGTAAGGCGTCCAGCGAATTGAAATGCGTTTGCCCTGGTCGGCATCGTGTGATTTGCGCCCCTGGACCACCTACAATAGCAACATCCGGGCGGCGAGCGCAGGAACCCTCAGCCACCCGCCGGAATCAGAGGAAAAACAACGCCATGACAGAAGCCGCAACCGCGCCTGAAGCACGCACGCAAGCTAACAATCTGGATCTGCTGGCCTATGTGGCCGTGAACGTAGGCCTCGGTCTGAAGCCGGGGCAGGAACTGGTGATGACGGCCTCACTCGACTCCGTCGCTTTGGCGCGGCGCATTACCGAGCACGCATATCGCGCCGGCGCTTCGCTCGTTACCACGCTCTTCAATGACGAGGAAGCGGCCCTGGCGCGCTACCGGCACGCGACGGACGCGAGCTTCGATCATGCGGCCAACTGGCTCTACAACGGCATGGCGGCGGCGTTCAAGAGCGGCGCGGCGCGCCTGGCCATTTCAGGAGCCAATCCCGCACTGCTCGCCAACGAGGACCCCGACAAGGTGGGCCGCGCCAATCGCGCCGTCTCGCAAGCATACCGGCCGGCGCTTGAGCTCATCACCCGCCACGAGATCAACTGGACCATCGTGGCCAGCGCCACGCCGGCCTGGGCCGCAGCCGTCTTTCCCGACAACGCGCCGGACGTTGCGCTCGCCCGGCTGTGGGAGGCGATCTTCGCAACCTCGCGCATCAACACGGCCGATCCGGTGAGCGCCTGGCGGGCGCACGACGCGGAGTTGCAGAAACGCGCGGCCTACATGAACGAAAAGCGATACTTCGCGCTTCAGTATCGCGGTCCGGGCACGGATTTCCGTCTCGGCCTCGCCGACGATCATTTATGGCTCGGCGGCGGAACGACCGCGGGCAACGGCGTCTACTGCATTCCCAACATGCCGACGGAGGAGATCTTCAGCGCGCCGCACAAGGAACGCGCCGACGGCCTCGTCACTGCGACCAAGCCGCTTTCGCACCAGGGCACGATGATTGAGGGCATTCAGGTGCGCTTTGAAAAAGGGCGCATTGTGGAGGCGCGGGCCACGCGCGGGCAGGAAGTGCTCGAAAGACTCATTGACACCGACGACGGCGCGCGGCGGCTGGGCGAAGTGGCGCTGGTTCCGCACTCCTCACCGATCGCACAGAGCGGGCTGGTCTTTCTCAACACGCTCTTCGACGAGAACGCGGCCTCGCACATCGCGCTCGGGCAGTCGTACTCATCGTGCCTGCGCGACGGCGAAAAACTATCGGCCGAAGCCCTCGCCGCGAAGGGCGCCAACGAGAGCTTGATTCATGTGGACTGGATGATCGGCTCCGGCGAGTTGGATATTGACGGAATTACGGCGTCGGGCGCCGTCGAGCCGCTGATGCGCGGGGGCGAGTGGGCCTGCACTGTGTAAAATCCGAAACCAGACGAAACGGCAAATGGAACCTGTCACGCATTTCCTCACAGGGGCCTGCATCGGGCGGGCCGGATTCAATCGCAAGACGGCCTACGCCACGCTGGCCGCGGTACTGGCTGCCGAGGCTGCCGATGTGGATATCTTCTGGGGCTTCGCCGGGCCTGTAGAAGAGTTGAAGCACCATCGCGGCATCACGCACACGTTCTGGGCGGTTCCGGTGGTAGCGGGCGTCGTGATGGGCGCGGTGTGGCTTGTGGACCGCTGGCGGCGAAAGCGGCCCCGCAATGGAGAAGTGCATTGGGGTTGGTTGTATCTCACGGCATTTGTCGCGGCGCTGAGCCACATTCTGCTCGACTGGACCAATAACTACGGCGTGCGGCCGTTCTTCCCCCTCAATCCGCACTGGTACGCGGGCAGCTTCATGTTCATCGCCGAACCAGTGATCTGGGCGCTGCTGTTTCTGGCGCTGTTCATGCCGTGGGTGCTGGGACTGGCGGATCGAGAGATCGGCGCGCGGAGGCAGCCATTTCGCGGACGGGGTTGGGCGATCTTTGCGCTTTGCGGCTGGGTGGTTCTGGGCTGCTGGCGCTGGGCCGAGCGTGCCCAGGCGCTGGCGATGCTGGAGAATGCGCCGATCGCAACCGAGCCTGCGCTGCGCATGACAGCGGAGCCTTATCCGGTGAATCCCTTCCGCTGGCACGCGATCGTCGAGACAAATGATTTTTATCAGACGGCGGAGATCGACACGCGCACCGATTCCATCGAAAGCAGTTCGCAGGATGACGTGCTCTACAAGCCTGCCGGCACCGCGGCGGTCGAGGCAGCAAAGCAAACGCCGCTCGGGCGCGTTTATCTCGACTGGGGGACGTGGGCGGTGGTGCGCGATCTGGGGCCCGACCCGGCGCCGGGCATGAGCCCGCCCAGCCTTCCGCCCGGCCGCGCATGGACCACCGTCGAGTTCACCGATCTGCGCTTCGACTATTCGTTTCTGGCCACGCGCGGAAGCCGTGGGCACGCGCCGCTGAGCGGTTGGGTCTACATAGTGGACGGACACGCGGACGCTGGCGAGGCGATGGACGGGCGGGAGCAGCGATAGATTTGGAAGCCATTACTGCCATTCCAGGCGATGGAATGGTCCTCGCCGATTTGCCTTGACGGAAAAAATTGTTGCTTTCGTGGAAGTATGCAGGTTGACCGAACGACCTGGGCACCGCAGAATGAAAGAAGTCTTTTGTTTCCGTGGCTCGCGTTGATGGAGCCTGTTCATGGAGCCTAGGGTTCGGAAAGAATCCGCATAAGGGGTAATGATGGCAGCATATTTGCTCGTGTTGGTCGCTGTTTTGTCGCGCGTGATTCCTCACGCTCCGTGGTGGAGCTTCACGGCTGTCACCGGCAGCCTGCTTTACTTTGGCGCGCGGCGTCCGTGGCGCGAAATGCTGGCGCCTCTGGCTGCGCTGATCGCGACCGACTGCTACCTGACGCTCTTCCGGTATCACGGCTACTCGATCGGCTGGGATTCAGCGTTCACCTGGGGCTGGTATCTGGCGGCGATGGTGCTGGGCACGGCGCTGCTGGGCAAGCGCGTGACGCTCAAGCGCGGAGTCGCGGGCGCGCTCCTGGGCCCAACCTCGTTCTTCCTCGTCTCGAACTTCGGTGTCTGGGCCTGCGGCGGATTCGACAGCTATCCACACACGCTCTCTGGACTCGTGGCCTGCTACTGGGCAGGCGTGCCGTTCTATCGCAACGATCTGCTGGCGACTGCGCTGGTGCTGGCTGTGGCGTTTGGCGTTCCGGCGCTCGTGCGGCGCATGAATCCGGCTCGCGTGCAGGAATCGCTGGCGGGAAAGTAGATTCGCCGCGCGGAGAATTTGCTCCGGGAAGGAGGAGAGATGGCTGCTGCTCTTCAACCAATGCATGTGCCTCTCGAAGTCTATCTGCGATCCTCCTATGAGCCCGATGCCGAGTACGTGGACGGCGTAATCGAGGAAAGACCAAGCGGTGAGTACGATCATTCTTCCTGGCAGTATGCAATTCAGCCTTGGTTTGCGCGGCACGCACAGGACTGGGGAATCCGCGTAAGGCCAGAACTGCGGGTTCAGATCTCAAGAAGCCGTTTCCGCGTTCCCGACGTGGCGGTGCTTGACCGAAGTCTCTCCATTGAGCAGATCGTCACGCATCCCCCCATTGCCGTTTTCGAGATCCTGTCACCCGAAGACTCTCTGCATCGGATGATGACCAAGCTGGCCGACTATGAGCATATGGGTGTCCGGACCGTTCTGCTCCTCAACCCCGGAGGCCAGCACTTCCGTTTTCTTTCCGGGCGGCTTGAGCCATTGCCGCGCGAGCCTTTCGATCTGCCCGGTAGCGCCTGCCGCTTCGATCTGGCCGAGGTTGAAAAGCTGCTGGACTGACGCCACGCTGTGCGCGCCTCAGGATTTTATCAGCTTTCCTGATTTCCTCTTGCGCAGCCACCACCACGCAAATCCCAGCACGGTCAGCATGCTCGCGGCCAGCACCATGACCATGGCGTGCTTTGCCACCAGGTCAACGGCGTCGGGACCGAGCTTGAGCACCAGCAGCGAGAGCGCCAGCCAGCGCATCATTCTGCCTGCAAAAACGGCCAGCAGGAAACTGGGAACGCGCATCTCGAAGACGCCGGCGGCGAAGACGAATATCTTCCAGGGAGCCGGCGGCGGCATCATGGAAGGAATCACAACGGCCAAAAACTCCTGCCGCTCGAAGCGGTCGCGCATTTTTTCGAACTTCGAGCGGTCGATGCGCTTGAGCAGGAAGAGTTCGCCGCCCGCGCGGCCCAGGGCGTAGGGCAGCAGGCCGCCGATGGCCGACCCGGCTGCGGCCACCAGGCAGTAAAGCCAGAAGTGCCGCTTATCGTTCCAGATGTAGAGGGCCAGAATCGCATCCATGGGGACAGGAATGCTCGACGAATCGAGCATCGCAACCGCTCCCACTCCCCAGATTCCCCATTTCATCAGCGCCGGCAGCACTGCCAGCTTCCAGTCGGCTGCAATGCGGGCAAAAAAATGCTTCAAACGCCATCCCCTTACAGTCTATTCTGCGTCCATTGAACAAGAACCATTGTACGGGGCCAAGTCTTGTGCAAGGCATCGGCCGGGATGAGAGAATAGACGGAGAGGATTCGATTACGGATCCGGTTGGGTAGTTGTGTGTCCTGACCGGACTTCATCGTGTGCAATGCCCACCAGTGACGCGCCAGCCGAATTGAACAAGACGAAAGAACCTGCCGCGACCGACGCGCCAAAGGACGGCCCCGCTCAGGAGACCTCCATCACCGGGTCGATCCTGGGGCTGGACACGTTTTCCACGCGGGACCTGGAGCCCCGCGAAGAGCCCCCATCTGCCGAGCCGGGCGATGAAACGCCGCGAGTAGCAAGCGGTTCACGCTGGGTGGACTACGACACACACGAACTGCTGCAGATGATCAGCGAGCTCGAGGACGAGCGGCGCTGGTCGCGGTTCCGCGAAGGCGTTCTGTGGGCCGTGCTGCTGCATATCTTTTTGATCTCGGCTCTGACGTGGATTCCCCGTTACGTTTTCAAGGTTCCCAGGATCGTGGATCCCTTTGACGCCATCAAGCAGCGCCAGGATCTGACCTATCTCGACCTGCCGCCCGACGCCTTGCGCCAACTGCACAAGCCCAAGGTCGTACCCAAGCTGCCACCCAACAAGCCGCTCATCGACAAGCAGACGCTGGAAGATCTGAAGCGGCAGGCGGAACAGGCGCCGCCGCCACCGGCACAGCAGCCGCAGATGCAGGCGCCGGAGCAGCCCAAGCAACAGGCCACGCAACCGATTCCGACCAACCCGCAGTCGCAGGCGCCCGAGGCGCCGCGCCCGCAGGCAGTCCCCGCCAAACCGAACTTCGCCATGGGCTCCCCGAATCCGGCCGATCAGCTCCGCCAGGACATGATGAACGCCATGCACGGCCACGGGCAGCAGGGATACGGAAACCTGCCCTCCGGCAGGCTGTCGATGCATCCCGGCGCGGGCACTGGCGGCGTACAGATTCTCTCCGACACGCAGGGCGTTGATTTCAACGCCTGGCTGCAGCGATGGCACTTTATCACCGAGCGCACATGGGATCCGCTGATTCCCGACGAGGTCAATCCGCCCATCCTCAAACAGGGCGTGGTGGCGATTCGCTTCAAGGTTCTGCCCAACGGTCAGGTGGTGGATATGACGCTTGACGGCCGCTCCGGCGACACGGGACTGGATCGCGCAGCCTGGGGCGCAATTACCGGATCGAGCTATCCGCCGCTGCCGAGGGAGTTCCACGGGCCTTATCTCGAATTGCGGGCCTACTTCCTCTACAACGTGCAGCCGCAGTAACTGCGCTGCCGGCGCAATGACTGCGTGATACAGTGAACATCACTGACGGGGTCAGTCGCGAACTTCGTTCGATTCGGCGCGGTGACAGGAGACCCGCACTACAGCCGATTGGGAAATCATCGCTACAGTGTCTTGAATTTCATCTCTTGCGCGGTCTTCCCACGCGATGGAGCGTGCAGAAAGCAGCAAACCTGCTGCGATCCGCGGATAAATCGCACAGCCGGCTCATGCATCCATTTATGATGGAGATGGGAAACAGACGGAGTCACTTCCACACAACATCCTGGAGAGGTCATGGCGACCGGGCCATTTGAGTTGAATTCGTATGTAGGCCGCAAACCAGTCGTTTTGACGTTGCTCATGGCTTTGACGGTGCTTCTCTTCATGACCGTCACGGGCATCTCCCATATCTTCAATTCGCAGCAGCAGTCGCTCGCCCAGCGATGGTCCCAGCGTGGCGCGGTGGACCTGAAGGCGCAGCATTACCCCGCGGCAGTGGCCGACTTCCGCACGGCCCTGCTCTACGACCGCGACAATTACTCTTTCCAGCTCAGCCTGGCGCAAGCCCTGCTCGGGCTGCATCGTACCGACGAAGCCTATACCTATCTGATCAACCTGTGGGACCGGCAGCCGGAAAACGGCTTGGTCAACCTTGAACTGGCTCGGATTGCGGCCGGCAAGGGCGATACATGGCGGGCGATGCGCTTTTATCACAACGCCATTTATGCCACCTGGTCTGGGGATCAGGATGCCGAATCGCGAAACGCGCGGTTTGAACTGATTTACTACCTGCTTGGGATTCATGCCAACACGCAGGCGCTGGCGGAGTTGATTGCGATCGATGCGAATCTGGATGCGGATTCTCCTTTGCAGGAGCAGTTGGGTGAGCTCTTTCTCAAGGCAAAGGACAATCAACACGCATTGGTTGCTTTCCGGCGGGCGCTGCGCCAGAACCGGCGCAACCAGGCCGCTCTGGCTGGAGCGGGAGTTGCGGCCTACGGGCTGGCGCGCTATCCCATCGCACAGAGATATCTGGCAGAAGCGCTGGTGATCTCGCCGAATGACCAAAACAGCGCCGAGTGGCTGCATAAGACCACTTCCGTGCTGATGCTCGATCCGTATCGGCCGCAGGTGCGCGCGGTCGACCGCGCGCACATCGCGATTCATGCATTCACGGTGGCAGGCGCGCGGCTGAAGTCGTGTACCCCCTCCTGGGGTCCAGCCGCGACAGCCATGCAGAACCTGACAAAGAATTGGAACAGCCTGAAGCCGCACGTCAACCTTTCCGGGCTGCGGCGCGATCCGGACCTGGTGAATCAAGCCATGGATCTGGCGTTCAGCATTGAGCGCCAGGCCAGCCCTGTCTGCGGTATTGGGAACGACGACGACCAGGCCCTGCGCCTGATCGCAAACCTGCACGAGGAGAACTGAGCTGAGCCAAGAGTCCCAGGTTCGAGTTGAAAATCCCGCCGAAGAGGAGCCGAACGGAATCGGCGAAGGCTGGGGGCGCTTCTCACCAGCCTCCGCACTTCGCTCCATGTTTCGCGAAGACCGGTATTTTCTCATGATCTCGGTCTTCATCGGGATCTTTTCCGGCCTGGCCGTGGTCTGCTTTCGCTATGCCATTGACTGGTGCCACATCTATCTGCTGGGTACGGGAGCCACATCCTCCAACATGCGGCTTCTGCTGGCGCCGTCGCTGACCGGTCTGGTGATTGCGGTTCTGGTGATTCATCTCTTCCCGCGTGCCCGCGGCAGCGGGGTCAATCAGACCAAAGCGGCGCTTTACATTTTTAATGGCTTCATTCCTCTCCGCACGGCTCTGGGCAAATTTATCATCTCGGCGCTGGCTATCGGCTCTGGACAGTCGCTCGGACCTGAAGATCCATCGCTGCAGATCGGCGCAAGTCTGGCGTCTGCCATTGGACGTCGGCTCAGGCTCTCACGCGATCGCATGAGGCTTATCGCTCCCGTGGGCGCGGCGGCGGGCCTGGCCGCGGCTTTCAACGCGCCCATCTCGGCGGTGCTGTTTGTTATCGAGGAGGTCATCGGCCGCTGGACAGCCGGCATTCTCGGCTCAGTCGTGCTCTCGGCGGTATCCAGCGTGGTGGTCATGCGCTGGTTTCTGGGATCGGAGCCTCTGTTTCGCATTCCTGCCGTCGAACTGCTTCGCCCATCGGAGCTGATCGCCTACTCGGTGCTGGGCATTGTGGGAGGCCTGGCCTCGGTTGCTTTCGCCAGCGGCATCGAACTGCTGCGTCCGCGCTGCGCCAGAATGCACCCCTGGACGCACTATCTTCAACCCGCCCTTGCCGGCCTGCTGATTGGCGTGATTGGCGCTCTTGGCGCGCCGCAGGTGATGGGCGCCGGCTACGGCTACATGGACGAGGCCATGCACGGCAGGTTCACCTGGCAGTTTCTGGCGATTCTGGCGCTGCTGAAGATTGTCGCTACATTGCTGTCGTTCGTGAGCGGAACGCCGGGCGGCATGTTTGCGCCTACGCTTTTTATCGGCGCCATGCTGGGTGGGGCCGTGGGCGGCGCAGAGCACGCACTGCTGCCGCACCTTGCCTGGTCTCCGGGCACCTACGCCCTGGTGGGCATGGGCGTTTTGTTTGCAGGATTTCTCCGCGCCCCGATGACCTCAGTCTTCATGGTTCTGGAGGTCAGCGGAAACTACTCGATCATCGTTCCCGTCATCCTGGCCAATACGATCGCCTATCTGATCTCGCGCACCCTGATGCCGGTTCCCATCTTTGACGTGCTCAGCCGCCAGGACGGCATGGATCTGCCCTCGATGGAGGAGCAGCGAGAAGAAAACATTCTGCGCGTCGAGGACGCCATGCAGCCTCCACCGGAGATCGTTCTCGATGCCGGCGATACCATCGAAAAAGCGCAGCACGCTGCCAATCGCTCGCGGGCCGATGTGTTGATTGTCCGCCTGCGTCACTCCGGTTGGAACAGCATCGCCATCAGCGCGTTGCAATCGCTGATGCAGGAAGGCAAGGGCGATCGAACGCTGGAGTCGGTGCTGGTGAGCGAACCGATTCCTTTGTTGCATCCCGACCAGCCCCTTGACGTGGCTCTGCGCTATGTCGATCGCTGGCCGCTGGTTCCTGTGGTAAACCGCGCCAATTTACGCGAACTCGATGGCGTCATTAGCGAACGCGACGTGCTGGAGCGATACCGCGACTTCGGCGGCGAGTAAGGGGCTTTGACCCGCGCCATGGAAGCGATTCCCGATGGGAGCTGCTTCTATCAAACTCCGGCCGATGCTCGCCGATACCGCGCACACCGGATTTTCGACTACAATTTTCTAGTGCCCGTGTATCATCGTTTTTTTATTTCCGGACCACCGCTTCTGAGGCGTTTTCACCGCGGCCATCACGACCGTGGACGTTAAGCCTTCCCGCTGAGTAATCTAATTCCCATAGGTATTTGGCAGCCGATCGTCCTCGGTTGGCCGTGTTGACCGCTGCTCCGAAGAGCTAGCGCCGCGAACTCCGCTGAAAGGATCTACCAATGAATAGCTTCCAAAGCAAGGCCGTGCTCAAATCCGGCAACCGCTCCTACACCATCTACCGCCTGCCGGCGCTCGCCGGTCGCGGCTTCAACCTTACGCGCCTGCCCTTCAGCCTGAAGATTCTGCTGGAAAATCTGCTGCGGCGCGAGGACGGCGTGAACGTGACCGCCGCCGACATCGAGTTTCTGGCCAACTGGGACGCCAAGGCCGAGCCCAGCCGCGAGATCGCCTACATGCCGGCGCGCGTGCTGATGCAGGACTTCACGGGCGTGCCTGCGGTGGTCGATCTGGCCGCCATGCGCGACGCCATCAAAGCCCTGGGAGGCGACCCCGAGCGCGTGAACCCTCTGGCGCCCGCCGAGCTCGTCATCGACCACTCGGTGCAGGTGGACGAGTACGGCACGCCGCTGGCCTACGAGGCCAACTCGCTGCTCGAGTTCCAGCGCAACCGCGAGCGTTACGCGTTTCTGAAGTGGGGACAGTCAGCCTTCCGCAACTTCTCTGCCGTGCCACCGGGCATGGGCATCTGCCACCAGGTGAATCTCGAATATTTGGCTCGTGTCGTCTTCACCGCACAGTCAGGCGGAGAAACGTTTGCGTATCCCGACACGCTGGTCGGCACCGACTCGCACACCACAATGATCAACGGCCTCGGCGTGCTGGGCTGGGGCGTGGGCGGCATCGAGGCCGAGGCGGCGATGCTGGGCCAGCCGGTTTCCATGCTGATTCCGCAGGTGGTGGGCTACAAGCTGACAGGCAAGCTGCGCGAGGGCGCCACGGCCACCGATCTGGTGCTGACCGTTACGCAGGCGCTGCGCAAGCTCGGCGTGGTCGGTAAATTCGTCGAGTTTTACGGTCCCGGCATCGCGGAGCTGCCACTGGCTGATCGCGCCACCATCAGCAACATGGCACCCGAGTACGGCGCGACGTGTGGCATCTTCCCCGTCGACGCGGAGACACTGCGTTACCTGCGACTCTCGGGCCGCAGTGACGAGCAGATTGCGCTGGTCGAGGCGTATTACAAGGAACAGGGACTCTTTCACACCGCCGACACACCCGAGGCCGAGTACACGCAGACGCTCGTGCTCGATCTGGGTGACGTGGAGCCGAGCGTGGCTGGGCCGAAGCGCCCGCAGGACCGCGTGCTGCTGAAGAATACGGCCGCGAGCTTCGCCGAGCAACTGCCTGCGCTGCTGGCGCCAACCGCCAAGCCTCTGGGATCGCGCACGGCTGTCGCATGGGAGCGGAAAGCAGTGACCGATGCAGCCATCGAGGGAAAGACTCCCACGCGCGTGACTACCAGTGTCAAGGAGCGTTTCGGCGTCGATCCCGATCCCTATCTCGACCACGGATCGGTGGTGATTGCGGCGATCACGAGCTGCACCAACACGTCGAACCCCTCCGTGATGATTGCCGCTGGACTGCTTGCCAAGAAGGCGGTCGAGAAGGGCCTGAGCGTTCCTCCGTGGGTGAAGACCTCGCTGGCGCCCGGCTCGCGCGTGGTCACGGACTACTACCAGCGAGCGGGCCTGTTGCCGTACCTCGAAAAACTGCGCTTCAACGTGGTGGGCTACGGATGCACCACATGCATCGGCAACTCGGGACCGCTGCCCGCCGATGTTTCAAAATCCATCGAGGAGCACGGACTGGTCGCGGTTAGTGTCCTCAGCGGAAACCGCAACTTCGAGGGGCGCGTGAATGTGGATGTGCGCGCCAACTACCTGATGAGCCCGCCGTTGGTGGTCGCCTTCGCGCTGGCCGGCAGGATCGGCCACAACTTCGACGCCGAACCGCTGGGCGCCGGCAAGGACGGCAAGCCGGTTTACCTGCGCGACATCTGGCCGTCGCAGGCCGAGGTGGCAAGCGCCATTCAACATGCAGTTACGAGCGAGGGCTTCCGCAAAGAGTACGCTACGGTGACGAAGGGCGATGCAAGCTGGCAGGGCCTGAGCTTTCCGACTGGCGAGGTATACCAGTGGGAGGCGGATTCAACCTACATCCGCAAGGCGCCCTATTTCGACGGCATGACGATGACGCCCGCGCCGGTTCGAGACATTACCGGCGCGCGTGTGCTGGCCGTGCTGGGCGATTCGGTAACCACCGATCACATCTCGCCGGCCGGCTCGATCAAGGCCAACGGCCCAGCCGGGAAGTATCTGGCAGAGCACGGCGTAAAACAGGCGGACTTCAACAGCTACGGATCGCGACGCGGCAACCATGAGGTGATGGTGCGCGGCACCTTCGCCAACGTGCGCCTGCGCAACAAGCTCGCGCCGGGGACCGAGGGCGGCGTGACGCGCCTTCTGCCCGAGGGCGAGCAGATGTCGATCTTCGACGCTAGCGTAAAGTATGCCGAGCGCAACGTTCCGCTCATCATTCTCGCGGGCAAGGAGTACGGCTCCGGCTCTTCGCGCGACTGGGCCGCCAAGGGACCGAAGTTACTCGGTGTGCGCGCTGTGATCGCCGAGAGCTTCGAGCGCATCCATCGCTCGAATCTGGTCGGTATGGGCATCCTGCCACTGCAGTTTGAAGCCGGCCAGAATGTTGAATCTCTCGGCCTCACCGGCGAAGAAGTCTTCGACTTCCCTGGGTTGACCGCACTTCTCAAGGATCGCTTCGCCAGCGGCCGCACGCTGCGCGTGAAAGCCACTGCGAGCGACGGCAGGGTGAAGGAGTTCAACGCTCTGGTGCGGATCGACACGCCGCAGGAGATCGAGTACTACCAGCACGGCGGGATTTTGCAGTACGTGCTGCGGCAATTGGCGGCGAAGTAAACTGGGCGCAAGACGGGCTATGAGCCCGTCTTGCGCTCGTCTGTGAGCACTTCGTCGAGAAGACCTCTCAGGCTGGCAGTGCGCGCGTGGCCCGCGCGTGGATCGGCCGAGCGAGCCTGCGACAACTCATCGGCAAGATTGAGCGCGGCCAGCACGGCCACGCGGAGCGAATCCGCGGTCTTGCCGTGCGACGCAACGGCTCGCATCTTGGCGTCAACATAAGCGGCCAGCTCGCGAATATGCTCCGTATCCTGCCCCGACAAATGATAGAGCTGGTCGTAGATCTCAACCGTCACGTACTCGCCTGAGTTGCTGCGCTGTTCCTCATCCATCTTTGCCTCACAGTTCCAATGCGTCGAGCTGCGTGAGCAAGCGATCCACACGCTGCCTCACCTGGTCGCGCTCAGCGCGCAGGGCGCGCAATTCGTTTTCGTGTTGTTGCGCCGCGAGCGTCTGCGCCTGCGCCTCGGTCTCCGCCTGCTGCACACGGGCTTCGAGCTCCGCCAGGCGCGCCTCTGCCGCGACGCGCAGCAGACGTTCCTGCTTTACCAGATCCACCGCACGGCGGATGCGCTCCTCAAGCTCGGCAAATTCATCTGCGCTCACAGCCAACGCCGCCGGTTCCGCGGGCGATTGCTGGGGCTGTTCGTCATCCGGTGCTTCTTCGGCCGCAGTTTGCCGGTGTACCCCCGACTCCCACGGAAAATTCGACATAATCTTCAACCTCCATATTGATCGGGGACTTTCCCGTTAGAGTATAGCGCCTGCCGTGCTCGATGTAACTCTCAAACGCGAAGCCTTGCCCCTGCCTTGCCAACCGCTTCAACCACTTGAGCCTGGAAGCTCTGCAACTCCTCTTCGCGCAAGGTGCGGTCGGGGGCCTGGAAGGTTGCGCCGAGCAGCAGCGCATACTCGCCCTCGCCAAGCCGCGCAT
The DNA here is from genome assembly GCA_049977045.1 of Occallatibacter sp. Taxonomy (GTDB): domain Bacteria; phylum Acidobacteriota; class Terriglobia; order Terriglobales; family Acidobacteriaceae; genus Telmatobacter. The sequence goes on along the minus strand of JBMFHB010000001.1, from coordinate 106,143 downwards.
CGCGGAAGACCTCGCGAACGCGCCAGTCCACAAGCTCGGGAATTTGCAATGAGGCCATGGCGCGATCAACTGTCTCCCACGCGGCGCTTTCGCTCAAAACCAGTGAAAAATCGCGGCGTACTGGCTGATAGCGCGAGATTTCACGCGCGATGGGCCGGCGCAGCGGCAGCTTGTAAAGACGGTCGAGGTAGATTTCCCCGATCAGTACCGCCTCCTTGCTCTTATGAATCTTGCGCGCTTCGGCCTCGCGCGGATGCAGTTGGCCGAACCAGCCCACCGTGAGGCCCTCGGCAACCACGCGCGCCGCGCGATACGGATGCAGCCATTCGGGCGTCAACCCGGCATCGGCTGGGAAGCGGTCAAAGTAAATGCCGCGCATCTCGAAGCGCGAGAGAACCTGCTCGACCACTCCTTTTACGTCGTGGAAATCAAAGGTGCGGACGGTGTGCAAAGCGCTCTCTTCAGGCAATGCCCCGACAGCGCCAAAGGCCAGCGCCGGGCGTTCTTCCACCTTATCCGTGGCGCCGCTGAACACCGTGCCCAGCTCAAAGAGCCGTACATCGCTCACGTCGCGGTTCAGGTTGCCGGCAATCATGGTCAACATGCCGGGCACAAGCGAGGGACGCAGCACGCCGGCTTCCTCACTCAGCGGATTGCCGAGCGGAACCACCTGCGCGGGCTGCGGCGCCGTGAGCGAAGCTTCGGCAGCCGAGCAGAAGGTGCTGCCGATGGCTTCATGAAAGCCGGCGGCGAGAAGCGTTCCACGCACCGCGGCTTCTTTTTCCGCCCAGGGCAAGGCGCGTACGCCTCCGGCAAAGGCCGGCAGCGTATTGGCGAAGCGGTTGTAGCCATAGACGCGCGCGATCTCCTCGATAAGATCGATCTCGCGCTCGATGTCGAGCCGCCAACTGGGCAGCGTAACCTGCCATGCGGCGCCGCCCGCTGCCGCTTCCGAGCTCAGCCCGCACCCCAGCGCCGTCAGCACATTTTCGACAACCGCAGCGGTGATTCCCTCTTCGTCAATCGTCGTGCCGAGGATGCGCTGTACTTCGCTCAAGGCGAGAGCGACCGGTTGGCGCCGCGCGGTGCGCGCCTCCATTGCAGGCACGCGCACGTCGACCAGCTCGCCCTCAATCCAGCCGCCGCTGGCCAGCAGAATGGCGCTCACGATCGCCGAAGCAACCGGCGCCGCATTGAAATCGGCTCCGCGCTCGAAGCGGTGACTGGCGTCGGTGTGCAGGCCGTGACGGCGCGCGGTCTGGCGCACGGCCATGGGATCGAACCAGGCCGCCTCAATGAGCACGTTCTTTGTCCCGGGCATGATCATCGAGTCCCAGCCGCCCATGACGCCGGCCAGCGCCAGCGCCTTCTTGTGGTCGGCAACAACCAGATCGCCGGCTTCAAGCACGCGTTCCACGCCGTCGAGGGTCTTGAGCCGCTCACCCTTGCGCGCGCGGCGAACAATGATGCCGCCCTCGACCTTGTCGAGATCGAAGGCGTGCGTAGGCTGGCCCATCGCGAGCCACGCGAAGTTGGTGGCATCGACAGCATTCGAGATCTTTTTCTGTTCGAGCAGCGCGAAGTATGTGGAGACTTCAGCGCCTGCAAACCAGTCGCGCGATTCGCCGATAGTCACATCACGCAAGACACGCGCGGTGAAGCGCCCGCAGGCGTCTTCAGCCTCGATCTTCACTGAGAATGGCTTGCCGCCCGGACGCGGTCTGGGAAGCGGGATCGCCAACTCCGGCAGCGCCAGGCCATAGATCGCAGCCGCCTCGCGCGCCACGCCGTAGTGGTTCATGGCGTCCACGCGGTTGGTGGTGATGTCCATCTCGTAGAGCGAACCGTTGCCCTCGCCGAGCGGATAGATGCCCTCGACGGCGATCCCGCGGAGAGTCAGGTCTTCGGCGAGTTGCGCGTCATCGGCCTGGAGTTCCGGCAAGTAGTTGTGAAGCCACTTGGTCAATATCTTCATCTGTTGTTTTTCTCTCTTCGCAAGTTGGCGCGCTGCGCGCGTGGCAAGTTGGCGGGTTTGGAGTTACACTTCGGAATCGAGCACGCCAAGAAGTCCGTTGATCAGCTTCGCCACGCGAGTACCAAGGTCGAGTAGTTCCTCGCTGGCGCTGGCCTGAAAGAAGCCCAGCGAAGCAGCCAGCTCAATCTGCGTCTGCAATTCGTTGATCGCGGCCCTGGCTGCACCTAGCCCCTTACGCATCTCCGCATCGTTGAGCCGTCCGTGCGCCTCCGCGATGTGGCTGGCGACATTCACCGCTGAACGGCGCATCTGCATGCGCAAACCGAAGGTTTCCGATTTAGGAAATTCCTCGGTTTGCGCGTAGACTGCTCGCGCCAATTCCATCGCCTTTTGCCAAGCGATCAAATCCCGATAGTGCCGTGTTCTTGCCATCCTGCGAACCTGCCAACGTCCGCTGTGGCGGACGCCAACCTGCTAAACAAACTGATTCAAAAAACGCATATCCCCCGCGAAAAAGCTGCCAATCTCGCTGATGCCATACTTCATCATCGCAATGCGCTCGACGCCCATGCCGAAGGCAAAGCCGGAGATCTTCTTCGGGTCGTAGGCCGGCTGCTTTTCCTGGGCGAAGGCGAAGACCGCGGGGTCGACCATGCCGCAGCCGAGCAGCTCGATCCAGCCGGACTGCTTGCACTTACGGCATCCCTTGCCGCCGCAAAAGATGCAGCTGATCTGCACGTCCGCGCTCGGCTCAGTAAACGGAAAGAACGACGGAAAGAAGCGCGTCTTGACGGCCGAGCCAAAAAGCGCCTTCATGGCGTGGTCGAGCGTGCCTTTCAGATCGCTGAAAGTGATGTTCGTGTCGACGCAGAGCCCCTCGACTTGATGAAAGATGGGCGAGTGCGTGGCGTCAGCTGCGTCGTTGCGGTGCACCTTGCCGGGAATGACGATGCGCACCGGTGGCGGCTGCTGCTCCATGGTGCGCATTTGCACGGGAGAAGTGTGCGTGCGCAGGAGCAGCCGGTCGCGCGAAGGACGCCGGTCCTGACTGGCAACAACGAGCGTGTCCTGCGTATCGCGGGCCGGATGGCCGGGCGGGAAGTTCATGCTCTCGAAGTTGTAGTAGTCGGTCTCGACCTCCGGGCCCACACCCACTGAGTAGCCCAATGCCGAAAAGACCGAGACGATCTCATTCATGGTGCGCACGATGGGGTGCTCAGCGCCGGTCAGACGGCGTGTGCCGGGCAACGTGATGTCAATGGCCTCGACCCTGAGCGCAGCATCGGTGGGTCCGGCGCCGCTCGCGCCTTCAAGCAGTCCCTCCACAAGTTCCTTGAGGACTTTGAACCGCTGGCCCACAGCCTTTTTAGCCTCGGGAGGCGCGGCTTTAAGCCACTGGCCAGAGACCTCGTTCAGCAGGCCTTGCCTGCGGCCGAGCCACTTGAGCCGGAACGGCTCCGCTTCGAACGCCGAGGCGTCCGCGCGGGCCTGCGCCTCCAATGAGGCAAACGCCCGGTCAAGAGCGGCCTCGTCAAATGCCGTCAAATTGGGAATCGCTTCGTTGGTCATGCCGAATTTTCAGGATAAACCACGGCGCGGAGTCATTTTGCGCGTTCCGTGTATGGATCTCAGATGCGCGACGGCCCGGAGTCCTCGCAGAACTCCGGGCCGCATGATCCGCCAGTCAGTTGATCTTTATGCTGCCTTGGCCTTGGCTGCCGCAGCCTTCGCCTGCTCGACGAGCTGGGTGAAACCGGCAGCATCCTTCACGGCGATGTCGGCCAGAATCTTGCGGTCAAGCTCAATGCCCGCCTTCTTCAGCCCGCTGATGAATTGCGAGTAACTGGTTCCGTTCAGCTTGCAGGCTGCGGCGATGCGCACGATCCACAGCGAACGGAACTGGCGCTTCTTCTCGCGGCGCCCCCTGTAGGCAAACTTCAGGCCGCGTTCGACGGCCTCCTGGGCCGCCTGGTAAAGCTTCGACTTCGTCAGGAAATAACCGCTTGCTCGTTTGAGGATCTTTTTGCGGCGGTCACTCCGCTTGGTGCCACGTTTTACGCGGGGCATGGTTGTTCTCCTTTTTTGTGTTTCCGTTACGCGGCTGGAGGCAGGTTGGGGCCTCTTCACTCGCTCAGTTCGTACTTGATCTCACGCCGTCATGCAGCGGGGGCCGCGCTCGGCAGCCCTATGGACTAAAGTCCCGATCAAGCGTAGGGAATCATGCGCGCTACCTTCGCGTAGTCGCCGTCGGAGACCAGCTCGCTCTTGCCGAGCTTACGCTTGGTCTTCGGCGCCTTCGACGTAAGGATGTGCCGCGTCTTCGTGTGGCCCCGCTTGATTTTGCCGGTGCCCGTCTTGCTGAAGCGCTTGGCCGCGCCCGAATGGGTCTTCAACTTAGGCATTTTGTTCTTCTTTTCCTGGTTTTGGAACGGAAAACCGCTCCAGCAGGCATCCAGACAGGACTTCCCCTGCCTTTGCAAGCCTCAATCATTATACCGCAGGCTGAGCGTTCCGGTTCCCCCTTTTACTCGGAGGGAGATTCGGCCGTAAAGGGTGAGCAGCAAGGCTTTTCGGTAGCCTGAAAGTTCATCAGTTCGGCCCGGATCCCATCCGGATCATAAAGATTGAACTGGTACTTGCCGTCTAGGCCGATCTTGGGCCCCGCATCGTGACGCCCTTCGAGGCGGCTGCCGGCCACGAGGAGATCTTGATAGACCGCAGGCACCGACACCACCCCAATCGAGAAGTGGTCCATCACGCCCAGTTCCCGCTGCGTCATGCCGGCGGGGACTCCGGAATCGCCGCGGGTCATCATGTACTCCATCCAGTCGTGGCCGTCGGGACACTGCTGGCTGACCCAATCGATATGGTGACTGTCGCGCCCGCCCCACCAGTATGGGCGAAAGTCGAGCAGGCTGCGGTAGAACGTGTCTTCGAGGGCGCGGTTGTGCACCATGTAGCCCGCGTGAATGATGTGGTGGCCCACGGCATTGGGCGCCTTGACAGGCCTGGGGTGCGCTGGCGGCTGGACAAATTGCACCTTGTTGCCTTCGGGATCGAGAACATCAAACCAACTGCTGCCGTCGGAGCCGTGCTCGACGCTCGCCGGCGTCTTCCAGCCCCTCGCCGCCAAATACCTGCGCAGGCCGTCGGCGCTGGCGGTGATCCACGCAACGTGATCGAGACGATCGATCCCCACACCGGCAGGCAGTGGTAGCACCTCAATATATTGAGTTGCGCTGAAGGCGTAGCGCACACCCTGCGGGTTCTCTGGATCCTTGAGCTCTACCGCGCCCAGAACCGACGTGTAGTAATGCTGGGCGGCCGCGGCATCGGAGGTGTAGACAGCAAGGTGCGAGATGCCGGTGATCCTGGGCCTGGGCGGAGCCGTCTGCGCAATGGAGGACAACGCAGCAACAGCAGAAAGGAACAATAGCAGTCTAGTTCGCATCGAAAGCCTCCACGCGGTTTCAGGAGTCAGACCAAAGATACATCGATCGCGAGAAAGCGGCAATTACCGCGCGGTTCCACCGTCGGATGGAGGGTTTCTCGCCGCCTTAAATACTTTCTCGAAAGGCGCGGCGGGTTCCGCCTGAGCAAACGCCGCTTGTCGACCCGCCAAAAATTCTATTGACAACTCATGCGCCTCTTTGAAACTATTCCGCCGACGGCAAAAGAGGTCGGACCACTTGCCTCTATTTGTTTGGACAAGCGGGCCTTCTACGCAAGTGCAACTGGAAGTTCTGATCATCGGACGAAACAAAGTAACCTCTGGAGGAAGCGATGAAGTATTACAACATCAAGTCAACGTTGCCTCGTGCGCAACGCCCAGCGGCATGGCGGTTGTATCTCGCCCCCATCCTCGTTCTCGCAACACTGCTCTTCACATCCACCGCTGTGCGCGCGCAGATCGCGGGCACGGCCAGCATCCAGGGCACAGTCACGGATGCGACGGGCGCAGCGATCCCAAATGCTACCGTTACCCTAACCGATGAAGCGACGCAAGCAAAACACACGACCAGGACCAGCAGCGCAGGCGTCTATCTTTTCCCTGGGGTACACGTCGGCGAATACGATTTAACCGCGAAAGCTCCTGGGTTCAAAACCTATATTCAGAAACATATCGTACTCGAGGTTGGCAGTAGCATTTCCGTGAATCCTTCCCTCACGGTCGGCGCCACGACGCAATCGGTTGAGGTGCAGGCGGAGGGCTTAGCGCTGCAGACGCAGGATCCGACCCTCAAGCAAGTCGTAGGCCAGCACGCTGTCACTGAAATGCCGCTGAACGGGCGGCTCATGACCGAATTGGTCACTCTCGCGCCGGCTGCTGTCTCTGCTCCCGGCGGCGATATCACAAGCAGTAAGTCTTCCTACCAGACGATCTCTCTCTCCATTGCCGGCGGCGAAGGCAACACCACCCTGTACGAGTTGAACGGCGGCGACAACATGGACTACATGGTGATGAGCAACCTGCCATATCCCTTCCCTGACGCCGTGAACGAATTCAACGTGGAAACGACGGTGATGGGCGCGCAGAACGGAGGTGAATCGGGTGGCATGGTCAACGTGGTAACGAAATCGGGGACGAATCAATTCCACGGCGACGCGTTCGAGTTCATCCGCAACAACTATATCGACGCTACCAACTTTTTCTCTACGAGTCCAGACCAGCTTCACCTGGATCAGTTCGGCGGTGTGATCGGTGGTCCGGTCATACGCGACAAGTTCTTCTTCTTTGCCGGCTACCAGAGGTCGCGGACAACCTCGGCCGAGGCCAACCACGAAGTTTATGTGCCAACGGCGGACAACCTGGCGGGCAACTGGTCCGTTACCGATGGCCCCACCTGCGAAGCCAGTGGCAAGACTGTACAACTATATGACCCATTCACTGGCGCGATACTTCCCAATAACCAATATCCGACTACACCAAGCTATAACGCCTCGGCGCTGGCCCTGGATAAGTATCTGCCTCCGCCCAATCCCGCTATTGACGTGAATAACTGCGGACTGACTTCGTACACAATTCCCAGCGACCAATATGATAACCAGTTCATAACCAGGGAAGACTGGAACATCAGCCCCAAGCAGAACGCATTTTTCAGCGTCCTTTATGATGGCTATCAAAATCCGGCCTTCTATAACCCCAATAACATCTTCGTTACCGTGCCTGCAGGCGTGATTCAGACCGCCGAGAGCTTCACCCTGAGCGACACCTACACATTCTCACCTCATTTTGTGAATGCTGCGCATATCACGGTCCACAGACGCACGGATAATCGCGGGTACAATTCCGCCGATATCAATGCGACCACTCTCGGCATCAATGTTTTCCAAGTTGTACCTATCGGACTGCAGGTGGCGGAAGGCAAGTGGAACGTCGGCGGCGGCCTCAACTCACTGGCACACTTCAACGACAACACGCTGAGCATCAATGACGATGCAACATGGGTCATCGGCAAAAACCAGTTGATGTTCGGCGGTGTGTGGGTACAGAATCAACTCAACATCGGAAACGTCTATGAGGGCAATGGCGTCTTCAACTTCAATGGCGAGTTCAGCGGCAGCGGCCCAAAGGGAGGAAAGGTGATCGGTGACCAAAACCTTGACTTCCTGGCGGGCGCGATGAACACGTTCCAACAGAGCAAGGAGCAGCAAAATGCTTTGCGCGGTCCATTTCCAGCTCTCTATATCCAGGATGTGTATACGGCCAGCCCGCGCCTGACGCTAACCGGCGGCCTTCGCTGGACTCCTAACATAATGCCGTATGACGCAAAGAACCGTGGCCTAGTGTTCAACCAAGCTGACTTCCTGGCCAACAAGTTCAGCACGGTCTATCCCAATGCTCCCGCGGGCATGTTGTATTACGGTGATCCCGGTGTTACCAGGCGTTTCACAAATAACTCCTTGCTGGATTTCTCGCCCAACCTTGGCCTGACCTTTGATCCGACAGGCCAAGGCAAGACCGTACTTCGCGCCGGCGCCGAAATTGCGTACAACCTTCCCAACGTCTTCACCTCTCAGCGCAACCAGCAAAATCCACCGTTTGCTACCGCATACACCAACTCTCCAACGGCGGTTACTGGCCCACTGATCTTCAGCAATCCGTGGCAGGTGGGAACCACAACCACCAATCCGTTCCCGCAGCCCCTGATTCCCCCTTCGAATGTGGCGTTTTTCCCTCAATCTCAGTACATCTTCATGCCGAAACAGTTTCTTGATGCCTACACCATTCAGTGGACGGCGAGCATTCAGCAGGAAGTGGCCCAGGGATGGCAGATGGAAATTGACTACATCGGCAATACAACCCGGCACGATCCAATCGGAATCAGTCCAGACCCGGCTGTCTTCATCCCCGGTGTTTGGGGACCGAACGGTACCGGCTGCACCGGCATCGTAACCTCTGGTCCGGCCGCTGTGCAGCCGGGCGCGCCGGGAACGCCGTGCTCCAAGGTAGGAAACGAGGTTTCACGATTCCAGCTCACCATGGAGAACCCCATCCAGGGCAACCTGATCCAGGGCGGTGGCGGCGGCTCCACCATTATTGACGATACGGCCACCGCAAATTACAACGGCCTTGTATTTTCAGCGAACCATCGTTTGTCCAACTCCTTCAATCTGTTCGCCAACTATACGTGGTCCAAGTGCCTGAACATCGCCGATGCGTCAGGTGATCTTGCTGGCACCGGCGTTGAGGATCCAAATAATATACATCTGGATTATGGTCCTTGCGGCGCCAGTCTCTCGCAGGTCTTTAACATGAGCCTCGTAGCCATGAGCCAGTTTCACTTCAGCAGTCGCATGGAGGGGCTGCTACTCAATAACTGGGAGTTTGCGCCGCTGTTGGTAGCCCACAGCGGAACTCCCATTAACGTGACGTCGGGAGAAGATGTATCTCTGACTGACATTGGGCATGATCGCCCCAACGCTGTTCCTGGAGTTAATCCATACCATGAGGTCACATTCCGCAAAGTAAACACTGAAGGAACCCGCGAGTACCTGAGCCCGGCGGCCTTTACGCAGGTTACTATCCCAGGAACTTACGGGAACGTCAGCAGAAACTCTCTGGTAGGTCCCAAGTACTTTGACATCGATGCTGAGATTTCGCGCATGTTTCCCATCCGCGAAGGCATGAGCCTGGATTTGCGGCTGGAATCCTTTAACATGTTGAACCATCCAAACTTCAACAATCCAAACGCAGCTTTGAATAGTGCAAGTTTCGGGCAGGTCTCAGGGTCAAGCTCCGCTCGACTCTTCCAGGGAGCCATCAAGTTCATCTTCTAGGTCCGGCTGCATCACTCAACGGTCAGCGCATCGCCCGCCTTAAAAAACGGCGGGCGATGCTTTTCTTCCATCAGTCACTCAGCATAGCGCAGGACAAAAACAGAAACAGGGAGAGTCTTCATGGAATCGAATCAAAACAATCGCAGGGAATTTCTGAAAGCCGGCGGCGCGGCGCTGGCCGCAACCGCTGTTGCACTGAACGCCAGAAGCTATGCGCAGGTGATGGGCGCGAACGACCGCGTTCGCGTGGGAGTGGTGGGCTGCGGCGACCGCATGAAGGGCGGAGACTTGCCGGCCTTCCAGCAGCACGCCAAAGAACTGAACTTTGAGATTGTGGCGGTCTCCGACATCTGGAATCGCCGCCGCGAAGAGGGCGCCGATTTTATCGAAAAATTGTGCGGCAATCGTCCGGACCAGGTACGCAACAACGACGAGTTGTATGCGCGCAAGGACGTTGACGCCGTCATCATTGCCACAGCCGATTTCCAGCACGCCTACCACGGCGCGGAGGCCGTTGAAGCCGGCCGCGATGCCTATGTGGAGAAGCCCATCGCGCACACCATGGCCGACGCCCGCCGCATTCTGGCGGCGGTTAAGAAGAGCGGAAAGATTGTGCAGGTCGGCACGCAGCGGCGGTCGACGCCGTCATATCAAAAGGCTGCTGACTACATCAAGTCCGGCAAGTTCGGCGACATCGTGATGGTGGAGATGAGCTGGAACGTGAACCAGCCGGGACGCTGGCGCCGTCCTGACGTGGTGCCGCTGCTCAAGGAAGCGGACACGGATTGGACGCGTTATTCGCTGGGCAGGAACATGGGCCCGTTCAACGCGCGCAAGTATCTTGAGTTCCGGCTGTTCTGGCCGTTTTCGTCGGGGATTCCCGACCAGTGGCTGGTGCACCAGATCGACACCGTGCACTGGTTCACGGGATTGCCGCATCCGCGCTCTTGCGTGGCCAACGGCGGCATCTATCTGTGGAAAGACGGCCGCACGAATTGGGACACGATGACAGCGGTCTTCGACTACGGTCCGCTCGACGATTTGAGCAAGGGCTTCCAGGTACAGTACACCTCGCGGTTCACGAATTCGGCCGGCGGCGTGAAGGAACTCTACTACTCGAACGGCGGCATGATCGACATGAACAAACAGACGGTCTCGCCCACCGGCGGACTGTCTGCGCGCTCCGCCTCCGAGATGAAGATGCAGCCCAACCTGCTGCCCAGTTTCTCGCTTGTGGAGAAAACCGAAACCGTTGAAACCGGCGCCAACACACACGGCGATCCGCAAACTGCGGCCAACATGCGCAACTGGATGGAGTGCGTGCGTTCGCGCAAGACGCCCAATGCCCCAATCGAGGCCGGGTACAGCCACTCCGTTGCGCTGTGCATGAATGTGGCCGCGATCCAGACCGGGATGAAGGTTACCTTCGACGACAAGACGCAGCAGGTGCTGGCAGGGGGCAAGGTGTATGCGTGAGGACAGGGAACAAAAGCGCGAGGGGGCGAGAGAGATGAGATTCTCCGCGCTCGTCAAGCGCCGGACTCTTGAGACTGTTTGCGGGATGGCTGCGCTCGGCTGCCTTGCCGCTGGTGTTGCGCGCGGCGCGCCGGAAAAAGGCGTTGTGGTGACGCCCGATCTGGCGCAGCGGCGCGTCGATATCACGATCGACGGCAAGCCGTTCACGTCGTATATCTGGCCCACAACGCTGAAGAAGCCTGTGCTCTATCCAATTGTGGATGCGGACGGCGTGACGGTGACGCGCGGCTGGCCGATCGTGCCGCGGCCGGGCGAGCGCACCGACCATCCGCACCACGACGGGCTCTGGTTCAACTACAGCAATGTGAACGGATTCGATTTTTGGAACAACTCGACGGCTATTCCAGCAGCGCGCACGCCGAAGATGGGCACGATCGTACTGGACAAAATCGTATCCACGAAGAGCGGGGCGAAGCGCGGCGAGCTGACGAGCACATCGACGTGGATCGATGGCAACGATCATCCGATCCTGGCCGAGACCACGCGCTACGTCTTCGCGCACGAGGGCGCTACGCGCAGCATCGACATGACGGTGACGCTCACGGCGCTCGATCATGTGGTCTTCAACGACGACAAAGACGGGCTGCTGGGCCTGCGCGTGGCGCGGTGGCTCGAATCGCCGGAAGAGAAAGGCGGGACCTTCACCGATGCAAACGGAGTAGCCACGAAGGTTGCGGCTGTGGCAAGCATTCCCGGCGTGGCGCCGCCGACCGGCGAATACCTGACGAGCGAGGGCGTAAAGGGCGAGGCTGCCTGGTCAACGCGCGGGCGCTGGTGTTCGCTCACCGGGCACGACAGCGACGGGCACACGGCGACCATCGCAATCTTCGACCATCCGGGCAATGTGGACTATCCGACCTATTGGCATGCGCGCGGGTATGGACTCTTTGCGGCCAATCCGCTTGGCCGTCATGCATTCGACCGCAAAGAGCCGCCGCTCGACTACACGCTTGAAAAGGGCCAGAAGACGACATTCCGCTATCGCATTGTCTTCTATGACCATGCAGCAACCGCCGAGGAGCTGAACCGCGAGGCCGACGCGTTTGCGAAGCGGTAAAGGCTCCGAGAGTTAAGGCCAGTCTGGAGTTGGGGCAGGGCAAACGCATTTCAATTCGCTGGACGCTTTACGAACCATTCTCTTTGCGCTGTCATTCTGAGGAGCGCAGCGACGAAGAATCCGCGGTTGCTTTTCGGGTTCACTCCCCACGCAGACCTCCGGTTGGACAGGCCGATTTCACCCGACGACGCCGCAATGGGCGAAAGACAACCGCAGATCGCTCACTCCGTTCGGGATGACATTGCTCGATGAGTGGAGTCGGGATGCAAGGAAAGCAGGACTACTATCCAAATGCGTTTGCCCTGGGAGTTGGAGCAGGGCAGGAATCTCGGCGCTCGGAACCCAGGCTGACTTCGCGAATAAGGCAGGGGTGAGTGCGTTGCTCCCATCCTTTCGCCAAGAAGCGGCGAAAGGATGGGGCGCGGTTCTGGATTAGACCGCAGTTCAAGGTTAGAAGTTGATGTGGCCGGCGAACTGCCAGTCGCGGTTTCCGGAGGCGCCGGTGATGGTACCGAAGGTGGACGATCCGGAGGACCAGGTACCGTTGGGACCGTGGAAGGTGACGTGGTTCCAGACGTTGAGGCAGTCGGCTTCAAAGACAAAGTTGATGCCTTCCTTGATGGGGAAGGTACGGCGCATGCCAGAGTCAACGTTCCAACTGTAGGGGTTGCGCGTTCCGTAGGCAAAGTTGCGGGGCGCGTTGCCGATGAGGTATTGCTGCTGACCGCTGAGCGTCGAGGTGTTTGTCGGCGTCGAGAAGCCACCAACGTTCAGATACTGGATCTTGGCGCAGCCGGTTTGACCCAGCGCGTTGATGCCCAGGTTGCAGGTGTTATAGCCTTTCGGTCCGCTGCCGTATTTACCGTTCTGGCGGTAGGTGGAACCGGCAAAACCGGCCGTCAGGTCGGGCATGGCCTGCCCCTGGCCGACGAGCGTGGTGCCTGTGGCGCCGGACCAGGTGACCGCAAGAGGCGAACCCGAGGAATAGGTGTAGATACCGGAGAACTGCCATCCGCCAGCCAACCAGTTCACGAGATCGCTGTTGGCGCCGATCTTGCCTTTGCCGAAGGGCAACTGATAGACGCCGTAGGCGTGGATGAGGTGCGGGGCATCGATCGCTGTCAGCGAGCGATCGATCCTGTCGGCCTTGTAGGAGCGCGTGCCGCCAGAGATCGCGTTGGCCGGAATGTCATAGCCGCTGCGGAAGGTGCCGTCGTCACCGATGTTCTTGGAGTAGGTGTAGTTGACGTTGAAGGTGAGGCCGTTGTGCATGCGCTGGCTGAGGACGATCTGCAGCGAATGGTAGCTGTAGTTGCCCACGTTGCCCCAGGTATCGCCGATGCCTGAGTACTGCGGGAAAGGCGTGAGCATGTGGCCGATGGTGGCCGAACTGTTGATGGTGCCCGCCGCAATATAGGATGGTGGGGTATACACATCCCCGAAATACGAGGTGAGGATGGCCACGTTCTGCGCGGTGGCAGGCGCGTCGAGAAGCGGCAGTTTTTTGGATCCGGTCAGGTCATAACCCGCGACAGATCCCAAAACAGCAATATATTTCGGATCGAGCTGATTGCTCCATTTGCCGCGAGCGCCTCCTTTGGTGGCTCCGTAGTCGACGATGAAGTGGCTCTCGTTGCCGGCATAGTTGACGCCGAGTGTGAGATCCGGAGTCAGGCTGCGCTCAAAGCCGAAGTTCCACATCTCGATCTCAGGAGCGCGGCCAGAGAAGTAGGGATCGGCGTAATTCGCGCCGCCGGCGCTGACCATTTTGCCATTCGACACGTAATAGCCGGTGCCGATTTCCTGCGCCGCCAGGTTCTGCGTCGGAACTGAGGGGTAGGTGTAGCCGGGTCCGAAGATGCCGGTGTTGGCCAGAGTGGAAGGAAATCCGGAGGAGTTGTTGAGCCAGTAGGCAGGGCCGGCCGAAGCGCCGCTGCCAATTTCGGTGGGTCCGATGGCTGTCATGTTGAAGCCGGTCTGACCGGTGCCGCCTGCATTGCCGCCGCGTCCACCCACACCGCCTGCCTGCGAGAAGACGATCGAAAAGCCGGAGCGAACGACGGTCTTGGGAGTCATCGCATAGGAAAAGCCGACGCGCGGCCCCCAGTTCTGCCAATAAGTGTGGACGGGAGTCCTGGCGCCGATGCTGACGCCGGGTCCACCCCAGTTGCCGGCGAACTGCAACATGCCATACGTGTTCGTGAGCGGGTTCATCAGGTTCGGGTTCAGGAAGGACCAGCGATCCTTGACCTCGTGGAAGGGAGGCAGGTAATCCCAGCGCAGACCCAGTTCGAGGGTCAGCTTGGGGCTGACCTTATAGTTGTCGCTGACGTAGGGAGCGAAGGGATGATACCGGCCGCCGACCTCGCTGAGCGGATAGAGTCCGAAGGCAGGAGCCGAGGTATCGTTCGATGCCGATCCGCCGACGGCGCCCAGCAGATAGCTGGCGAAAGAGTAGCCGGAGGGCCCGTTGGCCGTGCCTGGCGCACCCTTGCCGCCGGTGCTGAGCGCGCTCGAATTGGCTGCAAAGTTGGCCGTGGAGTAAGCATTGTAGGCCAGATAAAGCTCAGTGGAGTAGCCAACCGGGATTGCGCTGTTGATCTCCTCCCAAAGATAGGAGAAGCCGAAGGTGAGCGAGTGCTTGCCCTTTACCCACTGCACGTTATCGAGAAGCGCGTAGGTATTGGGGTTGACCTGCTGGGTGGTGGTGGAAGCGCCATTGGAGGTCCAGCCGGTATAGGCAGTGCCGAAACCGGCGGTGGTTCCAAAGCTTGCGCCGGGGAACTCGGTGCTGGCCTGGCCGACGGGCACGTTGGAGATGCCGAAGGCCGAAGGCGCATAGGCCTTGACGCCCTGAGTGGCGTTGATCTGCGGCTGGATAAAGCGCGTAAAGCTGTACTTGAGCTGGTTGACGAGGTTCGGGTTGATGGTGAAGACGTGCTCCACGATGTAGCTCTGGGGGAAGATCTTGGCATAGGTGCCGGAGACGTAAGGCAGTGGCATCTGGTTGCTGAAGTTGTTCATGTAGATGCGAGCGCCGTTCACGCCGACCGTGGAGATGCGCTGCCTGTCGCTGATGTTGTAATCCACACGCCAGTCGGTGAGGTGATCGTCCCATCCCTTGGGAATGCCGCCCAAGTAGTTGTTGTAGAGCGACGAGGGGTTTGACGGGCTGGGCAAGAAGGAGGTCATGGCCTTGGCGATGGGCGAGAGCATGCCCGAGGGGATGACGTTGTAGCTCGCAACGCCGTTCTTGGTGCCGACGAAGGGCTGACGGGTGCAGACGCCGCCGGAGCACTGAGTGGTAGTGGGGTCGTAGATGATCGGGGGGTTGTCCGCACCTTCACCGGACATGCCTCCGGAACCTACACCACCGTTCAGCTCGGTGAAGTCGCCGCCGAGCATGGACGTTGTGGGAATGGAGTAGAGGGCAGGATTGGCGCCCTGAGTCTCATGGTACTTGTCGTAAGCGATGAAGAAGAAGAGCTTCTTGTGGGTTCTGGGCACCACGCCGCCAAAGCTCAATGACAGCTCGTTCTGGTGCTCGGGGGGCTTGGGAGCCTGAACCTTGGCGCCAGTCGCGGTCACCATGGTAGCGGCTTTGCAGGTAAAGCACCAGGTATCGAAGGAGGTGTTGCGGACGAAATCGGAGGCCTGGCCGTGGTACTTGAGGCCGCCGGACTTCATGGTGAAGTTCTCAGAGCCTGCGCCCATGTACTCGGCGGGAGGCGTGCTGGTGAGCACCTGGAACTGATCGACTGCCTCAACGCTCATCGAGAGGGAGACAACGCGGTTGTCGCCCTGCATATTGACGGTGGTGGCGGGCATACCGTCGATATAGACCTGCCCCAGCATGTTGCCGGTGCCGCCGATGATGGGCACGCGGGCTCCGACTTGGGAGCCGGGGGTCAGAGTGGCGAAGGCCGTAGGATCGCGCTGCTGGCCGCCATTCATCTGGATGGGGAGATTGGTGTAGGTGTCGTTTTCGACGGTGAGGCCCAGAGTGGCGTCGGCTGTGTCGAGAACCGGAGGGGCAGCCGTAACGGTAACGGTTGTCGACTCGGCGCCGACTTCAAGCTTCGGGCTGAGGGTTCTGATCTGGAGAGCGTCGACAACGACGTTGTCTTGAACGAGGGTTTTAAATCCCTTGGCCGAGATTTCCACGGTGTAGGTACCGGGCAGAACCGGCGCGATGTTGAAGAAGCCAGCCGACGATGCCTTGCCGACCGTCTTGACTCCGGTGGCGCGGTTGGTGATGGTGACGCTGGCCTGGGGAACGACAGCACCGGTCGAATCCATGACGGTGCCTTGCAGTGAACCCTCACCTGCGGTCTGCGCCGCTGCGGGCATGATGGCCCCGGCGAGACAGAGCGCCAAGGCAAATATCGCAAAAGCGACACTGGCCCACGCGCCGTCCCAAGATTTAAACGTCCTGATCGGTTTCAGAAGTGTTTTCATAGTAGCGCCTCGATTGCCTCCTGTGGCCTGAAAGTGTTTGCGTACATAGCGGTTTTGAGGAACTTGCAGCCGGTCCTGGCAAACCCGGCTACGCAAGAGGCAGACCTTTTCAACGACAGAACCAAAGTGTGGTCTGACCCAGTCAAAAATTAAAAACACCAACATGGACGATTGTCAATAGAAAAATTATTTTCGTTTTTTTGCGCAGGGACAGGCGTTGCGACGGGCGATAGAACGCCGGACATCGCTGATTGCATGACGAATTGGAGCGGCGGTATGGCAACGGGGCGAAGTGCTATTTCTTTCCACATTTTGTTTTCCATTTGTATATTTGAAGAATTACGATGAGGCACCGAGGGGATTTGCCGGACCATTGGCCTGACCTGGGCGGCAGATCCGAGGGGGTGTCATGCAATTGTCGAGGATTTTCAACATGATAAAAGCTTGCCCGCAATTGAAAGAGGTCAGAGCACAGAAGCGGCGAATTGGCTTCTCTGGTGCGACCGGGTGGATCGGCCGGTTGGCCGATCCCTTCGTGCCAGGTTGGAGATGGCAGCGGGGATCTCTCCTGTGCACATGCGCGGCAATTTTAGTTCTGCTGGCGCTGCCGGCAGCGGCGCAAACCAGCGGCGCAGGTAATTCTCTTCGTGCGATTGGCGCGGGATTTGCTACACCGCCCATGGACGCGCGGCCGATGATGCGCTGGTGGTGGTTCGGACCGGCCGTGGAAAAAGACGAGCTGGCGCGCGAGCTGCGAGTGATGAAAGCTGGGGGCATTGGCGGCGTGGAGGTGCAGCCGGTGTATGCGCTGGAGCTTAACGACCCGCAAAAGGGATTTCACAACGATCCGTTTCTGTCGAAAGAGTTCCTGGACCGGCTCTCGTTTGCATCGCAGACGGCGCACGAGCTTGACCTGCGGCTGAGCATGACGCTGGGCAGCGGCTGGCCGTATGGCGGGGCGTATGTGCCGGTGACGGACGCATCGAGCCAACTGCGGCTTGTGGCAGTGGTCGTACCAGCGGGCGCCAGTTCCCTGCCTATTCCGTCGA
Source organism: Occallatibacter sp. (assembly GCA_049977045.1). Classification (GTDB taxonomy): domain Bacteria; phylum Acidobacteriota; class Terriglobia; order Terriglobales; family Acidobacteriaceae; genus Telmatobacter. The sequence goes on along the minus strand of JBMFHB010000001.1, from coordinate 88,787 downwards.
TTCGCAACGGCGAGGCGCTATTGGCCGCGTTTGTGGCGCCGGGTACGCCGCGGCACTACGACGCGGACCGCGCAGTGCGGGTCAACTCCGTTGGTGGCTTCCGGCTCACGGTACCGGCTGAGAGCGGAAGCGAACCGCGCGTGGCGCTGTTTTTCATCTCCAGCCGCACAGGCCAGCAGGTGAAGCGCGCAGCGGTGGGCGCGGAAGGTTTTGTGCTCGATCACTTCAGCATGGAGGCAGTCCAAAGTCACATTCAGCATGTAGCCGATCCGCTGATTCAGGCGTGCGGCGCCAATGCTCCCTACTCGGTCTTCAGTGACAGCCTGGAGGTCTACGGCGCTGACTGGACGCCGAAGCTGCTGGAGGAGTTTCGCGCTCGGCGGGGTTACGATTTAACGCCGCTGCTGCCTGAGCTGGTCGCGGGAACCGGCGAAAAGACCGCGGATCTGCGCTATGACTGGGGACGGACGCTGGCAGAGCTGATCGACGAGCACTATCTGACGCCACTGAACACATGGGCGCTCGAACATCATACGAAGTTCCGCTCGCAAAGCTACGGATCGCCTGCGGTGACGCTGGCGAGCAATGCGCTGGTGGATTTGCCGGAGGGCGAAGGCTCGCAGTGGCACGCGGGGTTCTCGTTTACGCGGTGGGCCACCTCGGCAAGCCACGTTTACGGACGGCCCATCACCTCTTCGGAGACGTGGACGTGGCTGCATTCGCCGCCGTTCCGCGCCACGCCGCTGGATATGAAGGCCGAGGCGGATACTTTCTTCTTGCAGGGGATCAACCAGTTTGTCGGCCACGGCTGGCCGTATTCGCCGGCGTCGGCCGGCGATCCAGGCTGGTCGTTCTACGCTGCTGCCGTCTTCAACGATCACAATCCCTGGTGGATGGTGATGCCGGACGCGATGCATTACTTTACGCGCATGAGCTACCTGCTCAGGCAGGGCCAGCCGGCAAACGACATTGCGGTGCTGCTGCCGGAAGAGGATGCACAGGCGCGGTTCCGGCCGGGGCATGTCTCCGTGACGGACGAGGTGCGGATTTTATTGGGGCCTGATTTGGTTCCCGCGATTCTGGATGCGGGCTACAACCTGGACTTCATCGATTCGGCGGCGATCGATCAGGTTGGAATTCGCTACCCGGTGCTGGTGATGCCGCCGACGGAGCGGCTGCCGCTCGCGACATACAAAAAAGTTCAGGAGTTCGCGCGGCACGGCGGGCTGGTGGTTGCGGTGAAGAGCCTGCCTTCGCGGGCGCCGGGCGTGATTGAAGGGCCGCGCGACACGGCGGCTGTCGTGCAGATTTCGCAGGCGCTGGCCGCGCCGGGCGAGAAGAACGTAAAGGTGGTCGCAGGCACGGCGGATTTGGGGGCGGCGATTGGCGCGGCGATCAAGCCTGACGTGGCGCTTTCGCCGGCAACGCCCACGGTGGGATTCATCCATCGCAAGCTCCAGGACGCAGATGTGTACTTTATAGCCAACACCGACAACCGTCCACACACGTTCGACGCGACATTTCGCGCGGCTCGGGGTGGCGCGGAGTGGTGGAATCCATTCACGGGAAAGATCACGGGCGTGGGGGCGGGACCGGCGATTCACTTCGATCTGGCGCCTTACGAGTCGCGGGTTGTGGTCTTCCGCGAAGACGCCGCGCCGGTGACGCATCGCAAGGCCGCGCCGTTCGCGCCCATCGATCTCTCGCGCGACTGGAGGGTGACGTTCGACAAGACACAGGCGACGGTATCGATGCCGGCGCTGGGGTCGTGGACGGAGTTGGAGGCGGAGAAGTATTACTCGGGAACCGCAACCTACGAGCGTACGGTGGAGATTCCCGCTGCGGTGGCAAAGTCGGGCCGGGTGATTCTGGACTTTGGCGAGGGAACGCCGGTGGCGCATGCGCCGCTGCACCAGCCGGGCACGCGCGCATGGTACGATCCGCCGATTCGCGAGGCGGCGATGGTGTATGTCAACGGAAAGCCGGCAGGATCGTTATGGCATCCGCCATATCGGCTGGATGTGACCGCGCTGGTGCAGGCGGGTAGCAACCAGTTGAAGATTGTGGTGGCAAATACGGCCATTAACGAGTTGGCAGGCCGCGCGGCGCCGGATTACCGGCTCTTGAATCTGCGCTACGGCGAAAAGTTTGCGCCGCAGGATATGGATCATCTGGAGCCGGTGACGTCAGGAATTTTGGGGCCAGTGCGGCTGATTTCGGGACAGTAAGGCAGCGTGGCCGGCGGAAGCACGGAAAGTGAATTTGCTTGCCGCATCAATACCGGATCAATACCGGATCAATCGAAGCACGAGGAGGATCATGAATCGACGGGAATTTTCCACGTTATTGCCTTTGCTGGCGGCGGCTACTGCGCTTGCGCCCGAGGTTGAGGGGGAGACGCCGGCTTCCGGCCGGGAGCAACAGCATGCGGCGCCAATGGAACTGCCCAAGCTCGTTTCGGGGCGTTATCCCCAGATAGCGCCGGCCCATCCGCATCCCTCGCCGCGCATGTCGGAGCGGTTTTTGATGGGAATGCTGCCGGACAACATTCGTCTGGAGGCGCATTTTACGCGTCTGGCGCCGGGTGCGCCGCCGGAGCCGATCGGCACGCACAAACACACAGAGATATGGCTTATTCACGAAGGCACGGTGCGGCTGATGACCGCTGGGGTGACGCGCGATCTGGTTGCAGGCGAGATGGGTGTGTGTATCGCCGGCGACCGGCACACGGTCTACAACGCCAGCCAGACCGAGCCGGCATCATACTTCGTGGTGACGGTGGGACCGCCGGAGTAAGGCGAAAAACTGGGGACAGCGGATAGGGAATGGGGAAGCAGGGCGTGCGAAAGGGGAGCAGATTCCTTGATCGCAGCTTCCTCATCCCCTGTTCACTCAGTCGCATGGCCGTTCCAAGCCTGTTCCCGTTCCCTGCCCTCTGTTTTTCCACTTCCCATTCACAAAGTTCCGCGTCTAAGCAGGAGATGTTCTGATGCCATTCCATGAAAAACAGGGAATGCACCCCAACCCGCTCCGGGCATTTACAATTCTTGGAGCGGGACTCCGGGGAATCCGGGGCACCGGACCAGTGCGCGGAATCCTTTAGGCTCGTAGCTACCCGCACGGTTGTTGAAGTCGTGAGGATCAGGATCGAATGAAGAAGATCGCCTTTTTAGCAGCTTTGCTCGCAGCATGTGCAACGATGGGCCGCGCACAGGAAAGCCGCCAGGACATCAGTCTGAGCGCGTTTGGGTTGGTTGAGCCGTTTATGGCCTCTTCCACCACCGTGCAAGTAAACTCCACGCCGGCCTACGGCGGGCTGCTCAGCTATCGCTTTATGCTCACGCCGACGAGCGCGCTCGAAGCCAACTACGGCATGACATACGAGAACAAGATCGGGTACTTCGCTAACCCCAACCACTACAACATCCTTACGCGTACCGAGGAGATTTCGGGCGCGTTTGTGAAGTCGTTTGTTTACAAGAACTGGAACCCCTTCGCCGAGGCCGGCCCGGCGGCGATCATCTTTCTGCCGATCATCAACTCGGGCACCCAGAACATCGACGCCAAGCAGCAGACTGAAGTAGGCGGACTGTTCGGCGGCGGAATCGCCTATGAACTCAGCCCCAGCTACGACCTTCGCGTGGAATATCGCGGATGGCTGGTCAAGGTGCCGACTTTCGGCATCTCTCAGTTGTCCACCAACCGCTGGTACTGGATCTCGGCACCAAGCATTGGCGTGGCTTACCACTTCTAAAGACAGGTTTCAGCGGTTAGGTTTCAGGTTTCAGAGGACAAAGAGGATCGGCGAGAGCTGATCCTCTTTGCTTTTGAGTTCATGAGCGCTTTGGATCTCAGGGCCGGGGCGGCATCGGACACCTGAACCCTGACACCTCGCTCTGCTACCCTGATTCTTCACACACATGTTTGCCACTTCACAGCACGCGCATTTTATCGGGATCGGCGGCATCGGGATGAGCGGGATTGCCGAGATACTACTGAATCTGGGCATGAAGGTCTCGGGGTCGGATTTGAAGCGCAGCGCCGTCACGGACCGGCTGGCGGGCCTGGGCGCAACGATTTACGAGGGGCACAATGCGGCGAATGTCGCCGGGGCGACGGTGGTGGTCACCAGTTCGGCGGTCAGCGCGCGGAATCCCGAGGTACTGGAGGCGCAGGCGCGGAAGATTCCCGTGATCCACCGCGGGGAGATGCTGGCCGAGCTGATGCGCATCAAGTTCGGCATCGCCATTGCGGGCATGCATGGCAAGACAACGACCACGTCCATGGTGGCCGCAGTGCTGAGCGCGGGCGGACTCGACCCGACGGTGGTGGTGGGCGGGCGCGTGGACGCGATGGGATCGAACGCACGGTTGGGGACGACGCAGTATCTGGTGGCTGAGGCCGATGAGAGCGATCGCTCGTTCTTGAAGCTCTCGCCGATTCTGGCCGTGGTGACAAACCTGGACCGCGAGCACATGGACTGCTATCACGATATGGCCGACGTGGAGCGGGCGTTTGTGGAGTTCATGGACCGCGTGCCGTTTTATGGAGCGGCGACGGCGTGTATCGACAATGTGTGGCTCAAGGGGATTCTGTCGCGTGTGCGGCGGCGCGTCTTCACCTACGGCGTGGCGGCGGAGGCGGACTTCCGGTTGGAGATTCTGGATGCGGCGCGGGAAGCGGGATCGGAGGGTTCGTTCTCGCGTTTCCTTGTACACACCGGCGCGGAGCCTCTGGGGCCGTTCGAGCTGCACGTGCCGGGACGGCATAACGTACTCAACGCCACGGCGGCGGTAGCCATCGCGCGGCAGCTTGAGGTTGCACCTGAGAAGATTGCCGAGGGGCTCCGGCATTTTCGCGGCGTCGACAGGCGATTCCAGCAGAAGGGCCAGGCGCGCGGCGTTACGGTGGTGGACGACTATGGCCACCATCCGACGGAGATTCGCGCTACGCTGGAGGCGGCGCGGGCGTCGATACGCGCTTCGGCGCAGGGCAGAATTCATGTGGTCTTTCAGCCGCACCGGTACTCGCGTACCGCGGACCTTTTGGATCAGTTTGGCAGCGCATTTCGAGATGCCGATACGGTGGTTGTGCTGCCGATCTATGCGGCCAGCGAGGAACCACTCCCGGGCGTGACAGCGGAGCGGCTGGCGGAGCGGATCAAAGCAGACAAGAATGGCCCGCGCGTGGACTTTGCGCCGGACTTCGCGTCTGCGGTTGCGGCCGTCACCGCACAAGCGCAACCCGGGGATTTGATTCTGACGCTTGGCGCAGGCAGCGTGAGCCAACTTGGACCCCAGATATTGGCGGCGCTGGAAGCTGAAGGATCGAACAGCCGCGCCCATTGACACGACTCAGCATGTAGATCGGCACCGCAAGCGAGCGTGACGACGAGGCGCCGCAATGTCCGATCGGCCCGGTCCCCGCGCCACGTCTGTTGTTCCATGACCGCTGTTTCCTTCCTTTCCCCCCGTAACCCATCAGGTTCCCCGAGGCATGGCGCGGAAGGCGGGCAATCAACCGCAGGCCATAATAAAAGCTGGCGATTGTCACGACCCTGCTCCGGCGTGACGAATCAAGGGAATACCACAAACCGGCCCATGCTGTGGGACGACGAACCGCCCGCCGAGTTGCGCCGCAGGCGCATGCAGGAGGACGTGTCCCCGGACGGGCGTGTGCGCCGCCGCGCGCCGGGAATGCCGCTACGGTTCGACGATGCGGACGGCGACGGAGTTTTGCGCCCGGCGGCAGGGCGGTTTCGCCCGCTGCGCGCGCCGTGGTGGCGCCCGGCGAGTACGGTGGGCCGCTGGTTTCTGGCCGTGTCGGTTCTTCTGGTGCTGGGCAGCCTGACGACTGCGAGCATTCTGCTTGCGCGCTATCTTGAGCGCGACGGGCGATTCCGCATCGCCGGCTCCGGCAACATTCAGGCCGCGGGGCTCAAAGAGGTGAGCCGCGGCGATCTGCTGCCGGTCTTCGGTGAAGACATCGGGCGCAACGTGTTTTACGTGCCTCTGAGCGAGCGGCGGCGGGAACTAGAGCAGATTCCTTGGATTGAGCACGCGACCGTGATGCGCGTGCTGCCCGATGAGATTCGCGTTTCCATTGTGGAGCGCAAGCCGGTGGCGTTCACGCGGAACGGCCAGCAGGTCGGGCTGGTGGATGCGAACGGAGTGCTCCTCTCCATGTCGCCAAAGACGATGGCGGAGCGGCACTACTCGTTTCCCGTGCTGACGGGTCTCGATCCCGGCGACTCGGCCCGGTCGCGCAAGGCCCGCATGGCGGTGTACCTGCGGCTGATGGGGGATCTAGACGCGGGCGGCAAGCATAACTCCGAGGAGATTTCGGAGATCGATCTGACCGATCCGGAAGATGCGCGCGTGCTGATACCGGAGCAGGGGGCGGACATTCTGGCGCACTTCGGCGAGGATCATTTTCTAGAGCGTTACCAGCGTTACAAGGCGCACATTGCCGAATGGCGGCAACAGTATCCGCATCTGAAATCGGTGGACCTGCGCTACGACAACCAGGTGGTGCTGCAGATGGCATCGGGCGCGGAGACGGCGAACGCCGCCGGGGCAGGTCCAGCGGCGCCGGCAGCGAGCACCAAGCCAGACGCGCGGAAGTCCGGCACCCCGGCGGCAAAGTCAAAGGTCAAGAAGCATACGGCGGCGAAGAGAAAGCTCGCGGAGGCGGCCAGGCGTGAATCGTTAAAGCGCGCCGCGGAGCGCAGAGACAAGCATTCAGGCCACACCGCACAAGGCGTCGAGGGCGAGTAAGCAATGGGACAGAAGCCGGACAACCTGATCGTCGTGCTCGACATTGGCAGCGCCGCTACGCGCGTGCTGGTGAGCGACGTGAACGAGCAGGTACTGCGCTATCGCGGCCACGGAGTGGTGGAATCAGCCGGCATGCGCAAGGGTCTGATTGCCGAACTGGCCCCCGCGGTCAAAGCAGTACGGCAGGCGAGCGAACTGGCCGAGCGCGCGGCGCGGGCGAACATCGACATGTGCATGGTGGGCGTGGGCGGGCCGCACATTCGCGGGCTGAACACAAGCGGCGGCATTCAACTTGGCCGCGGCATGCGCGAGATTACGCGCGAGGACGTGCGCGCCGCAGTGGATCATGCGCGCGCCATCGAGCGTCCCGCCGACCGCCATATTCTGCATCTGCTGCCGCGGCAGTTCATTCTCGACGAACAGCCCGGCATCTTCGATCCGGTGGGCATGGTGGGCGCGCGCCTGGAGGTGGAGTTGCACATCGCCACCTGCTCCGGGAGCGCGCTGCAGAGTGCGGTGACGTGCGCCAATCGCGCCGGGCTTGAGGTTTCAGAGGCGGTGCTTGAGGCCATCGCCGCGGCGGAGTGCACGCTGTCTGGCGATGAACGCGATCTGGGCGTGTGCCTGCTCGATGTTGGCGCGCATTCCAGCGACATGGCGGTATTTTTCGAGGGTGCAGTGGCCTACACCGCGTCGGTTCCTATCGGCGGCGCACACTTTACCAACGATCTTGCCATCGGCTTGCAGATGCCGCTGGCGCAGGCCGAGGAGCTGAAGCGGCAGTACGGCAACGCCGTGGTGACTGCCGTGCCGCAGATGGCGGAGATCGAGATTGCCAATCCGCAGCCCCAGCGGCTGGCGCTGCGCACGATTGCGGAGATTCTGGAGCCGCGCGCGCGGGAGCTGATGTACTTTGTGCGCGAGAGCCTGCGCCATGGCGGCGTGCTGGATGCACTGGGCGCCGGATGCGTGCTCACCGGCGGCGGGGCCATGCTGCCGGGAATGCTGGACGTAACGGAGAGCCAGTTGCGCGTGCCGGCGCGCACAGGACTGCCGCTGCATCTGTCGCGTATGCCGGCGGAACTGAACCATCCGTCGTGGTCCGCGGCGATCGGCATGGCACTCTACGCGAATCGCACGCGATCGACGCGCGCCGCCGAGGAGACGCGCAGCCTGCGAGCCAGGCTCCGCGCCATGTTTGCGGCGAGTTTCTAAAGGCAGGGCACGAAAGAACAGGCAACAGGGATCAGGCAACAGAAATTGCAGGCAATCGCAGACGAGGAGAGTAAAAGCCCATGGAACACGAAAACAGCGAAGCCGGAGAGATGCGGATTCAATATCACGAGGAACCCCTGCGGGGAGCCCGCATCAAGGTGATTGGCGTGGGCGGAGGCGGAGGCAACGCCGTGAACCGCATGATTCAGGCGCGCATGGAAGGTGTGGAGTTCATCACCGCCAACACCGACGTGCAGGCGCTGAAGCTTGCGCAGGCGCCGGTGAAGCTGCAACTCGGCGTGCGTCTGACGTCGGGGCTCGGGGCAGGCTCCAATCCCGACGTGGGCCGCAGAGCCGCGCTGGAGGACTCGGAAAAGATCATCGAGGCATTGGAGGGCGCCGATATGGTCTTTGTGACTGCGGGTCTGGGCGGCGGCACGGGCACGGGCGCGGCGCCGGTGATCGCTTCTCTGGCGAGCGAGATGGGCATCCTCACGGTAGCCGTCGTCACCAAGCCTTTCGCCTTTGAAGGCAAGCGCCGTTTGATGCAGGCCGAGCGGGGCATGAAGGAACTGGTGGATAGCGTCGATACCATGATCGTGATTCCCAACGAAAAGCTGCTGGCCGTGGCCAAGGACGCGGGCTTCTTTGAGAGTTTCCGCGTGGCCGACGACGTGCTGCGCCAGGGCGTGCAGGGCATCAGCGACATCATCACCATTCCGGGAATCATCAACCGCGACTTTGCCGACGTGAAGACCACGATGGCTGGCATGGGCTACGCAGTGATGGGCACGGCGGTGCGCTCGGGCCAGAATCGCGCGGTCGAAGCCGCGCAGGCGGCCATGGCCTCGCCGCTGCTTGAGGCCGGCGCCATCGACGGGGCGCGCGGCATCCTGATCAACATTACCGGATCGAGCGCGCTGAAGCTCTCCGAGGTCAACGAAGCATCGTCGATTATCCAATCGGCAGCGCACGAGGACGCAAACATCATCTTTGGCGCGGTGCTCGACGAGAAGATGGGCGAGGAGGTGAAGATCACCGTGATCGCCACGGGCTTCCGCGACCAGATGCCGGAGCGGCGCGCGCGCATGTTGACCGTGGAAGAGACGCCGGTGGTTTCAGTGCCGGTGGTAGCGCCGGGAAACTGGCTCTCGGAAAGCGAACCAGACCACGCGCCGGCCCCGCCCGCGCGATTTATGAGTGAAGAAGACGAGACCAGGGCGGAAAACAATCACGAGGGATTCTTTTTTGCCGCGGCGACGCCTAACGTGACAACCACGGTGACAGTGGCTGCGCCGGAGCCGCCGGCTGCCGGCGTGGAAGATTTTGCGACAAGGCGCGAGAGCGCGGCTGCTTCGGCAGAGGCGCAGTCCGTTGATGCCCGCTTCGACGCCATGGAGAGCGAGCCAGAGCGCAAAGAGCCGCCCAGAGATTACGCTGCGGATTTCAAGGAGGCTCCACGCCGCACCGTGGAAGAGGAGATGGCGGTACAGGCACAGGGGCCGGAGCCGTCGCTGTTTTCCGAGTCCGCGGAGGAGCCTGAGCGCGATCTGGATGTGCCTGCGTTTTTACGCCGGTTGAAGTTCTGATCTCCGGCCGCGGGGATGTGCGCGATCGGGTTTGCGGTTTCCCGGTCTCAGAACCGAGGCCGGGAGCGCTTCAGACAAGCGGCGCGCCTCTGAAAGCAGGACTCCGGGCCGGCGCTGCATCGTGGTTGAGCGGCGGGTTTCAAAATGAGCAAAGACACTGTATAGTGAGCAAAACGCCCTTGCGCATTGCAGGCTCCGGGACCGCGATGTGAGCAGAGTTTCTGTGATTTGGGTTAAGGTAAGAATTGGATCGCGTGGTTTCCTGTTCAGACTCGCAGGCCACGCGGTTCAGCGAAGAGGGGCCAGCAAGAAGAATGACCATGCCAGCAGCGCAGAGGAGGATTGGCCCGCTGCATGAGAACAAAAAATAAAGTGCGTCGACCACGGCCGAACGCGCGGCACGAAGTCCAAAAGTTGAGGGGTGTTGGTTGGATGAAACGGTCTTGCGCAAGCTGCTTTCGGTCATTGGGAATCATCCTGTTTGTTTTTAGTCTCGGCATTCTGAGCGCGGCTGCGCTCGATACCTCATCCGCCACCGAACATCATTCCAAGCACGCGACGCAGCTCAAGGCGGCGCACCACACGGCGACGCAGCACACAGCAGCACATCACAGCGCTCGGCGTCCGGCGAGGCACGCCAGCACTGCGCATTCGGCAGCACACAGCACCTCTGCGCGCAAAACCACCCACCACACAACCGCGAAGTCTGCGGCTGCGAAGCACGCCGGAACGCGATCGGCCAGGAGTCATGTACGCCGGGTTTCTGTCAGGCGCCGCCATCGCTATTACGAGCGATTCACAGCCAGCTCATATGTCAAGGGCGTGGTTGGCGCAGACGACGTGACGGGGGGTGAAGACCCGGTGGTGCGCAAGGCCGCGATCGATGCTCTCGGCGACATGAACGGCACGGCGGTGGTCATCGATCCATCGAGCGGCCGCATTCTGGCCATGGTCAATCAGAAGCTGGCGCTGTCTCCAGGCGCGGAGCCCTGCTCGACAATCAAGCTGAGCGTGGCCCTGGCTGCGCTCTCCGAGGGCCTGGTTACGCGCGACACCATGGTGCAGTTGTCCGGCTTTCGCATGAACATGACCGAGGCGCTGGCCCATAGCAATAATCTCTACTTCGAGAAGCTCGGTCAGGAGCTTGGCTTTGAGCGCGTGCACCAATATGCCAAGGAATTCGGGCTGGGTGAGCTGGCAGGGTACAACATCGCAGGCGAGCAACTGGGCGAGTATCCCGACGCGCCAATTCCCGCGTCGCAAGGCGGCGTGGGGCGCATGTGCAGCTTCGGGCAGGGCGTTTCGATGACGCCCCTGCAACTGGGCGCGCTGGTGGCCGCCATTGCCAACGGCGGAACACTCTACTACCTGCAGCATCCCACAACGCCGCAAGACGTAGCGCAATTCCAGCCGCGCGTGAAGCGCAAGCTCGATATTGCACGCTACGTGCCTGAGATCGAAGACGGCATGGCGGGCGCGGTTGAGTACGGAACCGCGCGGCGGCTCCGCCTGAACTTCCATGAGCTGCCGGTCTTTGGCAAGACTGGAACCTGCTCCAACGAGGGCACCCGCTTCGGCTGGTTTGCTTCTTACTCCGAATCGCCGCAGGGCGCGATGGTGACGGTCTTCTTCCTTGAAGGCGGACGGCCGACCTTCGGGCCGCGCGCAGCGGAGCTCACGGGCGAGTTTTACAAAAACCTGTGGGATCACGACTACTTTGCCGAGAAGAACCAGGATGCGCAGAACGCCCCTGCGGCGACCACCCGGGCCGCGCAGTAGGCGCAATCAAGAGCTTTCAGCAAAAGCCGCCCGCGGGCGGCTTTTTCGCGTGATGCATCCTTGTCGACAAGGTATTCTGACCAGATGAGCGACAAAATGCGCTGGGTTATCGCCGGGATTGGCGACATCGCGCGGCGGCGGGTAATCGCGGCGATTCAAGCCGAGCCGCGCAGCGTGCTTGCGGGGTTCGTGACACGCGATGCGTCCAAGGCGCGGGAGTTTCCCGGCACAAAGTCCTGGGCCACGATTGAAGAAGCCGCGGCTGACCCGGATGTGGATGCTGTTTACATCGCGCTGCCGGTCGCGTTGCACGCGCCTGCTGCTCTTGCGGCACTGCGCGCGGGCAAGCATGTCCTGTGCGAAAAGCCAATGGCAATCGACTTTGCCCAGGCCGGACAGATGGTGGCCGAGGGGCGCGCGTCGGGGCGGTTGTTTGGCGTCTCCTACTATCGCCGCCTCTATCCCAAGCTGATTCGCGCCCGGCAGCTCGTCGCCGAGGGCGCCATCGGCCGTCCAGTTCTGGCCGAAGGCAACTGCCACGTGTGGCTCCACATCGAGGACCGGGAATGGCTGCGCGATCCGGCGATGGCTGGCGGTGGACCGCTCTACGACATCGCGTCGCATCGCATCGACGCCATGAACTTTCTTTTCGGCAAGCCGGAGCGCGCCTGCGGGCTGCGCTCGAACGCTGTTCATAGGATGCCTGTGGAGGATTCGGCGACCGTGGTGATGGGAATGCGCGGCGGCGTGCATTGCGTGGTGGACGTGCGATGGAACTCGCGCATCACGCGGGATCAATTCCGCATTATCGGCGAGGATGGTGAGATCAATCTCGATCCACTCAACAGTCCGGAGCTGCGACTGAACACGCGCGAGGCGAGCCGCGTCGAGAGTTTGCCTCCCTCCGGCAACTTCCACGAGCCGCTGGTCGCAAACTTTGTGGACGCGGTTCTGATGAACGACCCCAGCCTCCTGGCCTGTCCGGCCGAAGAAGCTGCATGGGTGGACTGGGTAATTGAGCAGGTGGCGCGCCCGCAGGTCCAAACTCACTGAAACCGCTCGCGGGGACTTCTCCGGCCGGTTTTGCAACGATTTCTTTTGAGCTTCATCCCATAGAGAAAGGCCACCTGTTCACTTGCACATGGCTATGGAGCTGAGCGGCCTGATTTTTCCGCCGCACCCCGGGGACGTTCGATGACGCTGCCGACCGATATTCTGCTGAACTATGGCTACCTGCTGCTCTTCGCCTGGGTCATGGTGGAGCAATTGGGAATTCCCTTGCCTGCCGCGCCGGTGCTTCTGGCCGCGGGTGCGCTCTCGGTGGACGGCCCGTTGAAGTTTTTTGTGGCGCTCGCAATTGGCGTGGCGGGAGCGATCATCGCTGACAGCGTATGGTTTTTCGTCGGCCGCAATCACGGTCACCATGTGCTGCGTCTGCTCTGCAAGCTCTCGCTCGAGCCGACAACCTGCGTGCGCCGCACGCAGGACTCGTTTGGACGCCGGCGCGGAGCGATGCTCCTGTTTGCAAAGTTTGTGCCCGGCCTGGCTACGCTGGCGCCACCCGTGGCCGGCGATAACGGCATGGCGCTCAGCGCGTTTCTGTTTTATGACGGCATCGGCTCCGCGCTTTGGGTGGGGGCGCTGCTGGCAGGCGGCCGATTCTTTGGCGACCTGCTCAAGCGCAATCCTGGGCTGCTCGACTGGGTTGGACGCTTCTCCGGCACGCTGCTCCTTCTCGGCATCGTGGGCTTCTTCGCCGTTCGCCTTTATCGCCAGCGCACAGTCTTCAGCAAACTGGCAGGCGCGCGCATGGAACCCGAGGAGCTGAAGCGCCTGATCGATGCGGGAGAGCCGGTGTTTATCGTCGACTTGCGCCATCCGCTCGAGCTGCTGCCCGAGCCGTTCACACTGCCGGGCGCGCGGCACTTTTCGCCCGATGCGCTGGCCGCGCACGCGCATGAGATTCCGCGCGACCGCGACGTGGTGCTCTATTGCACCTGCCCCAGCGAGGCTACAGCGGCCAAGACAGCAATGATGCTGCACCGCCTTGGCATCGAACGCGTGCGGCCCCTGCGCGGCGGCTACGACGAGTGGAAACGGCTCGGATTTCCCATGGATGCGATTCCGCCGGTCAATCCAGAGAAGACGGCGGCAAAGACGGCGAACTGACGGATCGTTGCGGGAATTACGATTCTTTGCGCGCCACACGTGCGTTTGCGTCGTCCATGCGCCCGCGGCTGCGCAGAAGGCTGCGTTTGGTTGATTCGAACTCGCGGCTGCCTCTGCCACTGCCAGGAATTACGATGAGGGATGGGGCTTGATGGCCCCTGGGAGCACGACATTGGCATACGACGATCTGCGCGACTGGATCAAAGTTCTCGAAAAGCACGGAGAGCTGCGCCGCATCCGCGAAGAGGTTTCGGCGGAACTGGAAATCACCGAGATTACGGACCGCGTGAGCAAGATCGGCGCGCATTCCCACCCATCGAGCAAGGAACGCGCGAAGGATGGGGCACGGACGCCCGGTGAGAGTTACGCGCCCGGAGGGCCGGCGCTGCTGTTTGAGAATGTCAAAGGGCATCCCGGTCAGAAGGTTTTCATCAACCAGTTCGGCTCGGATCGGCGCATGGCGATGGCGATGGGCGCGGAGAGCATCGACGAGATTGCCGAGCGCATCCATCGTCAGATCGGGGGCCTGATGAACCTGAAGCCGCCGACGGGCGGATTCCTCGACAAGCTGAAGATGTTGCCACAACTGGCCGAGCTGGCCAACGTCTTTCCAAAGACCGTGAGCGCAAAGGACGCACCGTGCAAGGAAGTTGTGCGGCGCGAGAACTTCGACCTAAACTTCTTCCCGATTCTCAAATGCTGGCCGCACGATGGCGGGCGGTTCATTACGCTGCCCTGCGTGCATACGCGCGACCCGCGGACGGGCCGGCGCAACATCGGCATGTATCGCATGCAGGTGTATGACGGGCAGACGACCGGCATGCACTGGCAGCGGCAAAAGGTGGCCGCCGAGCACTACCGCGAGGCGCTGCGTGCGGCCGTCTCAGCCGATGAGGTCAACCAGGACCAGAACGGTCCGAAGGGCGCTTCGCGCGTCGCGGTAATGGCCGAGTCAGCCGGCGGCGCAGTGGCGATTCCCGCGCAGCCCGCGGGCACTGCGCAGCTCGCTCTCGGCAATCTGAAAGGCTCGCGGCTGGAAGTCGCGGTTGCCATCGGCACCGATCCGGCGACGACGTTTTCCGCCATCGTTCCCGCGCCGCCCGATATCGAGGAGTTTCTGATTGCGGGATTCCTGCGGGGCAAGCCGGTCGAGATCGTCAAGTGCGAGACGGTCGATCTCGAAGTGCCGGCTCATGCGGAGATTGTGCTTGAAGGCTATGTGGAACTGGGCGAACTGCGCTCCGAGGGGCCGTTCGGCGACCACACTGGATTCTACACACTGCCGGACGATTACCCAGTCTTCCATCTCACCTGTATTACGCATCGCAAGGATCCGATTTATGCGGCGACGATCGTGGGCAAGCCGCCGATGGAAGACGCATGGATGGGCAAGGCCGTCGAGCGGATCTTTCTGCCCGCGATGAAGATGACGATTCCCGAGCTGGTGGATGTTCACCTGCCCGTCGAAGCAGTCTTCCACAACCTGATGATCGTGTCGATCAAAAAGAGCTATCCGGGCCAGGCGCGCAAGGTAATGAACGCCATCTGGTCGCTGGGGCAGGCAATGTTTACCAAGTGCATCGTAGTCGTGGATGAGGACTGCGACGTGCAGAACATTCCCGAAGTCGTTCTGCGCGTGGCCAACAACATCGACCCCGAGCGCGACATTCAGTTCACCCTTGGGCCCGTCGATTCGCTCGATCATGCGAGCCGCCTTCCCAACTACGGTTCAAAGATGGGCATCGACGCCACGCGCAAGTGGAAGGCGGAAGGCTTTGAGCGCCCGTGGCCGGCAATGATCGAGATGGACCGCGCCACAAAAGCGAAAGTCGATACGATATGGGCGAAGCTGGGGCTGTAGCGGGGTTCAAGATATCGACATTTCGGTACTTATCTCGATTCGATGAGTGCATGGCGATTTGGCATCAACCCTGATGAATCACTGGGGGAAAGCCAGTTTAGGGGGAGTAATCAAGGTGACGGTGTCCAGTTCCCGGCCTGTTAGCCAAGGTCTGTGATATCCCCGGTCTCCAAATGCGAGAGACCGGGGGCACCCGGCTGTAGAAGATGAGCCTGAATAATCCACACCCTCATGATCTGATCCCCACCCGCGTTTCACCGGCGGCGGAGAGGGCGGCTGTAGGTTGTTGATAATAAAGGGATGGATGTGCATAGAATTTTATGCACAGAATTTGTCCTCAGCGTCTTTGGCTGCGAGGCGCATTTTTATTGGGGTTCTCAACAACTCCTCAAAACCCTCGCCAAATGGGGCGATAGCGAATGTCCCCATTACTTCACGGGAACCATGCTGGTGCCTCCGAAACCACGATTTCGCCTGTCAATTCGCGGCAGGTGGCCCGGTGAAAAGTCGTAAAGATTTGCGCTGAGTTAGACGAAGCTGTGGCCCGTTCATCGCGTTCTTTGCGATGAGCGGGCGTTGCGTTAAGGTCGTCGCCGCACGAGGATGCCGACCTGCCAGGCAGCCTGAAATGCTTCCACAAGAGGCGCGTGGCCCTGATCCAGTAACCTTCCCAAGCCAAAATGAGGGTGCCCCCGATCCCTCGCAGTTGGGGATCGGGGATCCCGCAGACCTCAACCCGGATCCCTCCCAGTTGAATCCTCATATTCGGCTTGTGTCCAGCAATCCAAGAGAGGCGGTCCTCAATTGTTGCCTCCAATGCACCCATCCAGCTCGCCTTGTCCATCGAATCGATGGACAGGTACCTTGAATCGGGCCTGCGTCCTCCAACGGCGCTGTTCGCCCAGGCTGCCTCTGCTATACCTAGATTCATGCGGGTTGACCTTTCCAGCCTCCTTTTTATTTCCCTTGTGGCGCTGGCGCTTGCCATTCCTGCCCCCGCTCAGCAAACCTCCGGAACCTTTCGCTGGGTCGATTTTCACGATACAAAGGACCAGAACATCGTGGTGTGGGTCACGCGGTCGCTTGCCGTGGAGAAGTGGACCGCCATTCGCGAGATTGGCCTGGAGTACGATGCAGCTCTGGTGGAGACGACCGATCGCCAGGGATCTCAGGCGTCGCCCAGCAGTGACAGCTTCACAATCTGGAATGTATCGCTCACCAACCACTTGATTACACCGCTCATCAAGGGCGTGAACCTGCGCTGGTTCGACGTACAGAACTTTGCCGCAGGCGCACCCGCCGAGCCGGCGATACTCTACGACAACTGCCGCAACTGCGCGGCCAGCACCTATTTCACGAGCCTCCACTACGACCCTGTGCGCCACACGTGGGCAGCGCGCTGGATGCGCGGCAGCCAGGGGATTCCGGTTTGGAACATGAATCCGGACAGCGCCGCGGGCGTGACGTGGGCGCAGGTTTACGCCCTGATGCCGGGCGCTCAGGACCGCGACTACCTGTGCACGTGGAACCACTTCGACTACGGCAGAGGACGGCAGCCGAACGACATGATCTTTCGCTACGACGTGGACCCGATGACAGGCCTCGATCGCACGGCGGAACTGACCGGCGCAGAGGCCGATGCCATGAAGGTCACCCTTTGCCGCGGACAGGATGCCATCCAGGGCCTAGAACGGGGCCAAAACTCGGATCTGTGCCAGCAGATTCTCAAGTTGCATCCCGCGCGACGGCCGGTGACCACCCCTCCGGCCAACAATCGCGGGCAATCCAGCGCGGGACACAGACGCGATTGACGGGGCTTCGCGAGGCCAGGCCCCGTGATCTTCGCCCGGCAACCATCGTATACTGATCGCATGTCGATTGTGCGCAGCATTGCCGGTATCGCCAAGGGAATGAGCATTACGGCGCGCGAGGCCTTCGCGCCGACTGAGGTGGAAAACTACCCTGACGGACCCGGTCCCAATCGCGGAGCGATCTTCGAGTCGCGCTACCGCGGAGCGCACGTGCTCCAGCGCGACGAAAACGGCCTGGAGAAGTGCGTGGCGTGCTTCCTGTGCGCCGTGGCCTGCCCTGCGAACTGCATTTATATCGAGGCCGCCGAGAACACAGCCGAAAATCGCATCTCTTCGTCGGAACGCTACGCCAAGGTGTACAACATCGACTACAACCGCTGCATCTTCTGCGGCTACTGTGTTGAGGCTTGTCCGACCGACGCCATCACCCACGGTCATGGCTTCGAGCTGGCCACGCTGAATGCGACGAATCTGGTGATGCGCAAGGAAGACATGCTGGCGCCGGTGGCGGCGCTGGCGGCGAAGTAAAACGCAGACTACGCTCTCCGCGCCAGCCTCTGCCGATCCAGCGCCTGCCGTAGCAATGATTTAATCACCGCCTGGCGGCTGATGTTCAATGCCTGAGCCTCCAAATCCAATTCCTTGAGCATCGACTCCGCGAAATCTACGTTGACTCGCCGAATCGGTGGCATCATCTTTCCCTGCCTGGTGAAAAAGCGCGAGATGTTCTCGCCGCGGTCCGCCATCTCCGCAATCTCGTCGGCGGTTGGGGGTTTGGGGGATTTATGTGTTTTCCTCATACCACGCCTCCTCTTCTCGAGTCGCCTTCCACAATGTAATCAGATGATAAATCTCGCCTTCCTCGTCCTCCCGAACCTCGAAGACCAGCGAGTAAAGACGCTGTCCCACCCACCCGATCGCACAATATTGTTCCGGCAGATCGGACCGGCGATCGAGGTAGCACGTGTGATCGAAAATCTCCTGAACTTCCTCAAAGCCGATGCCCCGCCGCGGGTTTTCCCTCAATCGCGCGCTTTTGCGCGGATCGAAATCGAAACGCACTAGTATAACTCTTATACCACTTATGAAGCCGGATGTACACCTGGGATTCCCTGCCGGTTACGCCACTCCGCTAAGCAGGCCGCGCTTGCGCATTTCGGCCATGACACGCTCCACCTTCCAGTCGAGCGATCCTGTGCCGTCTACGATCAGGTCGGCATTGGCTGCCGAAGGGCGCACAAACTTCAGGCTCGATGGCCGCACGCGGTTCTCCCACTGGTAGCGCACCGACTCCTCGCTGCGCCCGCGATCGTCGATGTCGCGCTTCATGCGGCGCTCGAAGCACAGCTCGTCGGGCGCGTCGACATAGATGCGCAAATGATAGAGCGGGAGCAGACCTTCGAGGCAAAGCGCGAAGATGCCTTCGACGATCAGAAACGGACCGGAGGCGACGCGTTCGGTGCGGCCTTTGACTCGTGTGTGTGTGGCGAAGTCGTAGATGGGCCGGTCGATCGCATCGCCGCGCGCCAGTGCGGCCACCTGCCGTGCGAGCAGCGGCGTTTCAATCATCGCCGGGTCGTCGAAATTCTGCCGCACGCGCTCTTCAAGCGGCATGTGGCCGAGATCGAGATAGTAATCGTCGAGATGGAAGCGCAGACCGCGCAGCATGCGCGCCATTTCGTTGGCCAGCGTGGTCTTGCCCGACCCGGAACAGCCGGCTATGCCGACCACAGTGGGCGGAAAAGGCAGCCGCGGAAGCTGGGCGGCGGCTTCGCGTACCGATTTTGTGCTCACGATTCCTGGTCCGCCTTCGTGGCGATGTGCGCGGCGATCTTCGGCGCAAGACGCTTGAGCAACGCAGCCAGGCGAGTCTCGACCATGCGGCCGGTCTCCTGCACTTCTTCGTGGCTGAGCGGGGTCGCGCCCAGTCCCGCAGCCAGGTTGGTGACGCAGGAGATGCCGAGCACCTCGATCCCCATGTGGCGGGCCACGATCGTCTCGGGCACGGTGGACATACCGACCAATGTGGCTCCCAAGGCGCGGAAGGCGCGAATCTCGGCCGGTGTCTCAAAGCTCGGGCCGGGCGTGGCCAGATAGACGCCTTCATCGAGCGTGAAATGCTCCTCAAGCGCGGCTTCGCGGGCCAGTTCGCGCAGGGCCTTCGAATAGGCCTCGGTCATGTCGAAGAAGCGCAGGCCCGCGCCGGGCCGCACGGCGAAGCGCGGCTCGTTGGGCCCGGTGAGCGGGTTCCAGCCCATCATGTTGATGTGATCGGCGAGCAGGACGAGCTGGCCTAGACTGAGACCGGGCGCAATGCCGCCGGCCGCATTGGTCAGCACCACGGCGCGGATGCCGAGGGCGCCCAGAACGCGCATGGGAAAGGTGACTTCGCGCGGGGAGTAGCCCTCGTAAGAGTGGACGCGGCCCTGCATGATAGCCACCGGGGTCCCCGACGACAGGTCTTTGTCGTTGGGGTGGTCTACCGGTGCGCCGCCGAGCAGCCCGGCGACGATCCGGCCCGAATGGCCTTCGACGGTCGATTGCGGGAAGTGCGGAATCTCGCTGTATGGTACGACGATTGCATCGGTAACCGCCCCGGCTACAGCGCCCAGCCCCGAACCAAGCACAATGCCCAGACGCGGCGCAAACGCGCCCAGCCGCGATTTCAACGATGTTGCCGCCTCTGCAACCTGATCGAAGTAGGTCATATCTCAGATTTCCTGCTGCGCTTCCGACATTCTACCGTTCCGTCTTCGCAGTGGCTGTGCAAAGCGGATCCGGGCAAAACGAACAAAGAGACGGCCATCACATTTTGTGATTTTGAGCCGGGGGTATAATGCCGTCCGACCTGAAAGCCGGGTTATTTGTGAAGCGGAATTGAAGGACAAGTTCGGCAGCAGCGGTTCAGGTAGAAATCGAGGGCGATTGCAATGGCAACGCAAGTGATACAGCACGAATTGATTTTGTCACAGCGCATGGCGCGGCTGGGTACGGAAACGGCATTCGAGGTATTGAGCAAGGCAAAGGCTCTGGAGCGCCAGGGCCGGAGTATTGTTCATCTGGAAATCGGTGAGCCGGACTTCGCGACTCCGCGGCACATTGTGGAAGCGGCCGTCGACGCGCTGCGCGGCGGCTGGACCCACTACGGCCCTTCGGCGGGACTGCCGGAGCTGCGCGAGGCTATCGCGAGCTATGTGAGCCGCACGCGCGGCGTTCTGGCCGAGCCGGACGAAGTGGTGGTGGTACCGGGCGGCAAGCCGATCATGTTTTATGTCATGCTCGCGCTCATTGACGAGGGCGACGAGGTGATCTATCCCAACCCTGGGTTTCCCATCTATGAATCCATGATCCGCTACGCGGGCGGCACGGCGGTGCCGATTCCGCTACGCGAGGAGCGCAACTTCGCCATGGATGTGGACGAGATGGCGCGGCTGATCACACCGGCGACCAAACTGATCGTTCTCAACTCGCCGCAGAATCCGACGGGGGGCGTGCTGGGGCGCAAAGACATCGAGCGCGCCGCGGAGGCGATCGGCGATCGCAACATCATGGTGCTGTCCGACGAGATATACACCTGTCTGCAGTTTGAAGGCGAGCCGTTCTCGATCATGAGCGTGCCGGGCATGCAGGAGCGTACGATTCTGCTCGATGGCTTCTCCAAGACCTACGCCATGACAGGCTGGCGCATTGGCTACGGCGTGATGCGCAAGGATCTGGCCGTACACATTACGCGGCTGATGACGAACTCCAACTCCTGCACGGCGAGCTTTACGCAGCGCGCGGCGCTGGCGGCGCTCACCGGCGACCAAAGTGAGGTGTACGCGATGCGCAGTGAGTTCGAGCGGCGCTGCCGCGCCTTTGTCGACGGACTCAACCGCATCAAGGGCTTCAGCGCGCTCATGCCGAAGGGCGCGTTTTACGTCTTCGCCAACATTACGCGCACGGGATGGGAGTCGAAGCCGCTGGCCGACGCGCTGCTCGCCGACGCCGGCGTGGCGGCGCTCTCCGGCACCGCGTTTGGCAGTTATGGCGAGGGGTATCTGCGATTCAGTGTCGCCAATTCCATGGAGAACCTGATGGAAGCGCTTAAGCGCATTGAGGCGTGGGCTAACGCGCATTGATGAAAGCGGACAAAAGAGCGGAGATTCGATAAAGGAGATCGGTAATGTCGTTAAGAGATGCAAAAACCGGCAAGATCGCAAAGGAATATTCCATTGACGAGTTGCGCGAAGCGGCGCGGCTCATGCGCGGCTACAACCTGGTGGCGTTGTGCGCCGCGGGCTCGGGCCATCCCGGCGGCACGCTCTCGGTGATGGACATTGCGGCTGCGCTTTACCTGCGCGCAGCCGAGCACGATCCGAAGACTCCCGACTGGGCTGACCGGGATCGCATTCTGTGGTCGGCCGGACACAAGGCGCCGGCGCTTTACGTCTCGCTGGGCATGGCCGGGTTCTGCCCGCTTGAGGACATCGTCACGCTGCGCAAGCTCAACTCGCCGTTCCAGGGGCATCCGCACTGGCTCAAGCTGCCGGGAGTGGAAATCTCCTCGGGTTCGCTCGGCCAGGGTCTGAGCGTCGCGGTGGGCATGGCGCTGGCTGCGCGCATCGACGGCAAGAAGCACAAGATCTTTTGCCTGATGGGCGACGGCGAGCAGCAGGAGGGCCAGGTGTGGGAGGCGGTAATGGAAGCCGGCCACTACAAGCTCGACAACATCATCAACATCGTCGACTGCAACCGCCTGCAGATCGACGGATGGGTAAAAGATGTGATGCAGGTGCAGCCGCTGGCCGCCAAGTACGAGGCCTTTGGCTGGGAGGTGCTGCAGATCGACGGCCACGATATGGCGCAGATTGTGGACGCTTTCGAGAAGGCGCGCGCGGCCGCCGGCAAGCCCGTGGTGATTCTGGCCAATACCGTGAAGGGCAAAGGCGTGAGCTACATGGAAAACCAGGCCGGCTGGCACGGCAAGGCGCCGAATCGCGAAGAGCTGACAACGGCGCTGGCCGATCTAGGCCTCACGGGGCGTTTGCCTGTGGATGATCTGCTGGCGAAGGCAAAGAGCTGGCAGGAAGAAAACGCGCGGGCGCTTGAAGAGCGCATGCCGCGCTACTCGCGCAGCTACTGGTGGAACGCGGGCAGCGCGATGCAGGTTCGTATGGAGCCGACGCGCCGGGGCTTCGGCCGCGCACTGGCCGAGTGCGGCGACGACGAGCGCATCGTGTGTCTTGGGCTCGACATCTCGGGATCGATCACGATCGCCGACTTCTACGCCGGCAAGCCGGAGCGGGCTAGGCGGTGGATCTCGATGGGCATCGCGGAGCAGTCGGCCACGGCTGCCGCCGCCGGCATGGCGCGGGAGGGCAAGCTGCCGGTCTTTGGCTCCTACGCGACGTTCTCGGCGGCGCGCAACCTCGACCAACTGCGTGTCTCCGTCTGCTACTCGAACCTCAACGTAATGGTGGGCGGCGCGCACGCGGGAGTTTCCGTAGGCGCCGATGGCGCCACGCACCAGGCGCTTGAAGATCTCTTCGCCATACTGGGCCTGCCCAACATGACCGTGGTTGTGCCCTGCGACACGATAGAAACCGTCAAGGCAACGCGGCATCTATTGCTCGATCATGTGGGGCCCAAGTACGTTCGCTTCGCCCGCGAGGCTACGCCCATTGTTACCCACGAGTCCACACCGTTTGTCTTCGGCAAAGCGAATCTGATCCGCCTGCGCGGCGAAGCTCCGGATTTCGTCAAGCCCAGCTTCGTCGATGCCTTCGAGACACGCGTCGCCGAGGACTGCGCCAACGAAGGCGAGGATCTGACGATCGTGGCCTGCGGACCGATGGTACCCGAGGCGATGCGCGCCGCGTGGATTCTGAAACAGGAGTTCGATCTCGAGACGCGCATTCTGAATGTGCATACGCTGAAGCCCATCGATACGGAGGCGATCGTGCGCGCGGCGCGCGAGACGGGCGTGGTCATCACAGCCGAGGAGCATCAGATCGGCGCTCTCGCCGGCCTTGTCTCAAGGATCATTGCCGGCAGCCCCGGGCTTTGCGGCACTCCGATTGTCGCCGGAGCCATCGGCGTCAAGGACCGCTTCGGCGAGTCGGGTGCGCCATGGGATCTGGTTAAACTGTTCGAGCTGAGTGCAGAGCATATTGCCGAGAGGGCGATGGAACTGGTCTCGGCCAGGAAGCACGCCGCTGAGCGCATGGTATCGGCGTAAAGCACGCAAATTGGGCCGCAGGCGGGTGTTGGTTGCGTGCCTCCGCGCGATTGGCGTTGTGATTGAAGATACGCTGGCGTCCGCCGCGGCAAGAGCCTGCCGCGGCGGACGTAGTGGCTCTTATTCCCGCACGTGGCGCGCATCGCCAGCCAAAAACGGGCGCTCGATGCCCTTCCACCTCGGAAGAAAAACGCATTTCACGACGCTGTTCTGGACGAAATCCCTGACGGAAAATGAGCGATCGGTTTCTGGTTTCCGCTCCCGTCATTGCAGCAGCCGCGCATGGAGAGCAACGAGCGAGTTGGTGCGGGTGAGGGTGCAGGAGCCAGTCTTGTCGCAGCGGTAGTGAATGGGGGCGGGAAAAATCTGCCACTCGGCCGTGCGGTTGCGCATACCGGCGGCGCCCAGATAAAACACCCGCCCGCCGCTGGTTTCGACCGTGCCACGCGAGGGGTTGTCGGCAACGATCACATCGTTTCCCTCGATGGGCGCCGCCAGTTTCTCGGCCCTTGCCGAAGGCCTGTGATTGCGCGATCGTCCTCTTGCGCCCGGCTCTCTTGGGTGCAGCAACCAATCGCTCTGCTCGGCAAGAGAGGGAAAATCAGTGGTAAAGTTCCAGCTTTTAAAGCTGTCATACGCTTTTGCCGAACAGGGCAGCGGGCCGGTAATGTCAATCTCCGCGATATGCCCGTCTTTCCCGGGCATGTTCTGCACCGTGTCGCCGGTCTCGGTCTTCTGCGGTGCAAGCGCATCGCCGGAATTGGCATCTGGCGCGAGCGATGCGGGCACGGGAAGAAGAATCTCTTTCTGGCAAGCCACCAGCCCATCGGCATTCTTCAGGCGAATGGTGACCGAGAGTTGACGCGGCGGATCCAGAGCTACAGCCGCAAAGCCGGCCGTCTGCGCCTGGCTCTGAGGGTCGACAAAGAGCTGGTAGGAGGCGCTTTTCTCCCAACTGACGATGAGGCGGCCACTCAAGCCTGCGGGATCGAATTGCCGGCTGCCCATGTCGATGTTCGGAGCGGGAGAATGGAGCTGAAAGAGATTGGGAAAAGTAAAGTAGATGTACGCGCCGCCCGCCAGCAGAATGGGAAGGAGAAGAATTCTGAGGAGATTGGCGGAGAAGCCTGCACTTTGCCTGTTGGCCGGCTCCTCGCGCTCAGGCTCCATGGCCTGGCGGAATGAGTAGAGATCTTCCTGATTCGTCTCTTTGCTGGGTACGACTTCGAATCTGGAGACGGGAAGCTCATCACCTGAGCCTGCAGACTGGTCACCGGCCGCCCGTTTCGCATTCAAATCGTTTGAATCCGTATCGTTCATCGGATGAAGCCAGAAATACTTTGCTTCCTGGATCGTGCATCATGATCACTGTCATTGAAGCACGATTGCGGCGGCACTGCAACCACCGCCCCCTGCATACTGGGCGCCGATGTGCTGCCGTGCGTGTTTCCCGCAGGTTCTATCGTATGTTTTCTGACTCACGCTCTCACATCCAGCTCTGCGATTACGGCATAGAGCCCAGACGAGTCTGCGCAATCGTGAAAATGTCCTCAACTGCGGCCGAGGATGGTTTGAACCAGCAGCCATGCATTGAGGCCGGCGATTGCGACGGCGGTCGTCCAGGCCAGCGCCTGAAGCCAGCGGCCATTGACGAACTCACCCATGCGCTTGCTATCACCGGTTAAGAGCACCAGCGGGACCACAGCGAAACTGAGTTGGAAGGAGAGAATCACCTGGCTGAGAATGAGCAGCTTTTCCGTTCCCTGCTCACCCATGAAGGCCACGACAACGACGGTAGGAAGAATAGCCAGCGAACGCGTAATCAGCCGCCGCAGCCACGGCGACAAGCGGAGATGAATGAATCCCTCCATGACGACCTGGCCTGCCAGCGTGCCGGTGATCGATGAGTTCTGCCCGCTGGCGAGCAGCGCAATCGCAAAGAGCGTGCTGGCAGCGCCCGCGCCGACAAGCGGACTGAGCAGCTTGAACGCTTCCTGAATGGCCGCGACATCGAAATGACCGCTGCGATGGAAGACCGCCGCGGCAACAACGAGAATGGCCGCATTGACGAAGAGAGCAATGGTGAGCGCCAGAGCCGAATCGATGTTGGCCATGTGAATGGCCTCGCGCTTGCCCTCGGGCGTGCGCTTATAGCGGCGGCTCTGCACGATCGAGGAGTGCAGATAAAGGTTGTGCGGCATCACCGTTGCGCCCAGAATGCCGATGCCGATGTAGAGCATGGCGCCGTTGGTGACGATTGACGGCGAGGGAATCAGGAGTGCGTGCAGGGCAGGCAAGTAGTCTGGCCGGGAGAGAATCATCTGCACGCCGAAAAGCGCAATGATGGCCCCGATGAGCGCGATCACCAGCGACTCGACGTAGCGGAATCCCCAGCGCTGCAGAAACAGAATCAACATCACATCAAGGCCGGTGATGAGCACGCCGATCAGCAGCGGAATGTGGAAGAGAAGCTCAAGCGCGATGGCCGAGCCGATGACTTCGGCCAGGTCGCAGGCGGCAATGGCGACCTCGGCCATGATCCAAAGGACAAAGCTCACCTTTCGGCCATAGCTCTCACGGCAAAGCTGCGCCAGGTCGCGCTCGGTGGCGACGCCCAGCTTGAGCGAGAGGCTCTGCAGCAGGATCGCCATCAGGTTCGAGAGCATGATGACGAACAGCAGCGTGTAGCCGAACTGCGAGCCGCCGGCAATATCGGTGGCCCAGTTTCCGGGGTCCATGTAGCCGACCGAGATGAGGAATCCGGGACCGAGAAAACCAAGAAGGCGGCGCCAGTAGAGAGTCGAGTGCGAGATGCCGACGCTCGCATGCACCTCGGGCAACGAAGGCTCGGTGATGGTTGATCGAGTTATGACGCCTGTGGCCATGCAGTCGAAATGGGGATCCGAGGAACTTGTACAATCCCAGTATGCCACAAAATATTAATCATGGTTAATAAATTTTATTATTTAACATTATTGAAATCATCCAGCCCACTCAGATACAGGAAGAGCCATCGTGTTCAAGATGCGGCGCGATGGCTCTTCTTACTGCAATAAGCGTGGGGATTGCCGGACGTGATCGCCTTTACTATGCCTGCGCCGCCCTGAGCCAGACGGCTTCGGCGGCGAGGTGGCCGAGGATTGTGTTGCCTGCCGGCAACTCGATCAGGACGGTTTGGTCGTAGTTCTGACGGAGAACCTTGAGGGTCTTGCCGGGGCCGATTCCGGCGGCATGGAGAAACTGGAGAAGTTTAGGATCGCGCTCCTGCAGGCTGACGATGGTGTAGCTCTTGTCCTCAGCGGCTTCCGAGAGCTGCATCTCGCCTTTGCTTCTGCGTTCAGCCGGGCTCACCGGAAGCACCGCGTTGCCATGCGGGCAGGCGCCGCCCTCGCCGAGTTTTTCCTTGAGCTTGGCCTCGAAAGCCGGTGAGACGGCATGCTCCAGGCGCT
Source organism: Occallatibacter sp. (assembly GCA_049977045.1). GTDB lineage: Bacteria > Acidobacteriota > Terriglobia > Terriglobales > Acidobacteriaceae > Telmatobacter. The sequence continues at coordinate 61,918 of JBMFHB010000001.1, read as the reverse complement.
CGGCCTCTTCGTGAATTTCGTGCCACTCCATGCCGAAGACCTCGCTCAACATGCGCTCGATGAGGTGATGGCGCAGAGCGGTGCGGTAGGCGGTCTCGCGGCCCGCGGCGGTAAGGCGCACGATGCCGTCCGAGCCCACCTCAACGAGGCCATCGCGCTTGAGGCGCTTGATGGCCATGGTCACCGCCGGCGCCGAGACCTCGAGCCAGTGTGCAAGCGTGGCGGGAATGACTTCAAGGCCTTCGGCGTCCGCCTCAAGGATCGCCTTGAGGTAGTTTTCCTTCGAAACGTTAATCGAGTCTTTCATGAATGCGCTGCATTCAATCTAAATCCTGGACAGTGCAAGTTCCCACCCATTTCGGCATGGAGCGCGGAAATGGGTGGGTTAAAAGGACCGGCGCAGTGATTCGGTTACTTTACCCAAACCTTGGGCTCGACCGACAAACCGGGACGGAGCCGGTGCGTGGGATCCTCGCTCTGGAGATCGGTGAAATCAATGCGCACGGGAACGCGCTGCACCACTTTGACGTAGTTGCCGGTGGCGTTCTCCGGCGGAAAGAGCGACAGCACCGAACCGGTGGCGCCGCCTATCTGCGTCACGCGGCCTTTGTAGTCCTTTCCGGTGGCGTCGACGTGAATCTGGACCTTCTGCCCGGCCTGCATGTGCTTGAGCTGCGTTTCCTTGAAGTTCGCCGTGATCCAGATGTCGTCGAGCGAAACCAGTGTGAGCAGATTCTGGCCGGCGGAGACGTTCTCGTCGATCTCGACGCTCTTGCGGGTAACGATACCGTTGGCCGGGGCCACGATTTTGGTATAGCTCAGGTTAAGTCTTGCCTGATCGAGCTGCGCCTGCGCCTGCGCTACCTGCGCTTCGGCCTGCTTGGCGCGGGCACTTTGTGCAGCTACCTGCTGCGGAGCGGTTTGCGCGTACTTAAGGCCAGCCTGGGCCTGTGTTTCGCGCTCGTGGGCCACACGTATGGCGTCTTCAGCGGCCTTTTGGCTGGCCAGGGCAGCGGCCAGCGCGGCTTTGGAGGCGTCGGCAGCGGCCAGCGCCGCATCGAACTGCTGTTTGCTGATGACGTCTTTCTTGACCAGCGGGATATAGCGGGCAAGATCCGACTGAGCTTTGAAGTTGTTGGCCTGGGCCTGCTCCACGCGGGCGCGCGCGGCAGCCAGTTGCTGCACGGCTTGTGAAACGCCAGCCTGTGTGCCGCTCACATCGGCTCCGGCCGAACGCAGATTGCTTGCCGTATTGACGGTGACGATCGGCACGTTCACATTCGCCGCCACGGCGTTGGCGCGGGCGCTGGCGAGAGCGGCTTCAGCGTTCTCGACGGCGACCTGGTAATCGCGCGGATCGAGCTCCGCGATGATCTGGCCCGCCTTTACTTGCTGGTTCTCTTCGACATAGACCTTGAGCACGTGGCCGGTGATGCGCGAGCTGACCTGAATCAGATGGCCGTCCACCTGCGCGTCGTCGGTGTCTTCGCTGTAAGTGGAGCGCCACCAGATGCCGAGCGCGACAAGCGCAGCCACCACCACGGCAACGATCAAAATTCCCCTGCGGCGGGACTGCGGCGCCTCAATCTCTGTCTCCGCGGCCAATTCGTTTTGTTCTGGATTTGGTGTTGGGTCCGCCACTTTACTTCCCTCCCACATATTTTCGATAGTCGAGCCCTGCGCCAAGAGCGCGCGCCAGACTGAGTTTCGCCACGTTGTGCCGGTAAAGGCTGGCTACATACTGGCTGTCGGCCTGGGCCACGGACTGCTGGGCCTGACTTACGGCCAGGTTGTCGCTGACGCCGTTGGCGTAGCGTTCCTGCGCTTCCTTGAGCGCCTCGTTGGCGAGGGCCATGCTGGACTGTGCTACCTGAACCTGTTTCTGCGCCGAGGCGATATCGAGCAGCGCATCGCGCACATCGGCCTCAATCTGCGCCTGCTTGTCGCTCAGTTGCGCCTGCGCGGTATCGAGCTGGGCCTGCGCCTGCTGGGCCTGGCCGCGCAAGGCAAACTCGGCAAACACGGGCACGCTCAAAGTGGCCGATGCGTCTACGGTGCCGTGCGAGTGGGCCAGCGTAGGGCCGATGTCGCCATAGTCGGCATCGGTCTCGATGGTGGGCAGCCGCGCCGCTGTGGCCGCTTTGCGTTGCGCGGCCGCCGCTGCGGTCACCTCCACCAGCGCCGCCAGGTCTTTGCGATTCTGTTTGGCCTGCTTGATGAGCGCATCCGCGTTGAGCGTGTCGTAGGGCGCGTAAGGCGCTTTGTCCGTCAGATGGATGCGCTGGTCGAGCGGCAATCCAATGGTGCGCTTCAGCGCCAGCTTGTCCTTTTCGAGAGCGTCCTGAGCAGCGATCAACTGCTGCTCGATCGACTGGAAGTCAACCTTGGCGCGCAGCTCATCGAGAAGCGGTGCCGTGCCCGCGCTGTGATTGGCCATTGCCTGATCGAGCGAGACCTTCGCGGTGGCAGCCTGCGCCTCGACGCTCGATACCTCTGTTTGGTCGGCAAGCACCAGCAGATAAGCGTTGCCTACGGTCAGCACGACCAGGTCGCGCGCATCCTGAGCAGACAGTTGCGCGGCGGTAAAGTTGTGGCGCGCGGCCAGATAGTTGCGCAGCGATGCAACATTGACAAGCGACCACGTCATTGAGGCGCGCACGTCAGTGTAGCCGAACGGCCCTATGACCGTGGGAAAGCCAGGTATACGAAAGCCTTCGGCGGGAAGATCGCTCTGTACCGCCGCTTCTCTGGCGTTGAAGTCCACTGAGGGCAGCAGCGTTTGCAACTGGCTCAGCCGCTGAGCGCGCGCTCCGGCGGTTTGGGTGTTGCTGAGAATGATGCCAAGATTCGTCTGCAAACCGCGCTGGATGGCGTCGTCGAGCGAGAGGTTGAGGGTTTCCGCCGAAGCTTTACCCACCGGAACGCTGCCCTGAAAACTCGCTGCCGAGGGCGGGCCCGGCGCGGGAGCAGGCGGAACTGGCGCGGTTTGCGCGGCCGCAAGAGAGTGCACCACCACCGCGGCGCTCAACAAAAGACCCGCGGCCCATGGCCGAATCCTGCTTTGGATAAAATGCTCTGGCAATTTGAACCTTAATCGGGAACAGCGGTCGCTTTCACCCATCAATGGCGGTACTCCTTTATGGATGCTTCCATGTCGCGGCGCGGTTCTTTAAGTAGTGTATCGAATTGATCTTCTGTCTGGCTGCGGCACGGTTGTGCGGAAGTCCATGACTTGCGTTGCGCCATGAGAATTGCACGATGGAGACCAGCGGCCACTGCGTTACCATGATTGCCATGCACGTTCTTTCCGCAGCCGAGATGCAGGCATGCGACCGCGCGACCACCGAGCGATTCGGCATTCCCTCGATTGACCTGATGCGTGCGGCGTCCTCCGCCGTGGCTGCCTTCGCGCGCCGCGAGTTTCCTTACGCGCACCGCGTCACCGTGCTCTGCGGAACCGGCAATAACGGCGGCGACGGCATGATGACAGCGTGGCTGCTCGCCGAAGCCGGGCTGGACGTGACCACGCTGCTGCTGGGCGCGCCCGAAAAGCTCAAGGGCGACGCGGCAGTGGCGTGGAGCGAACTTACCCAGCCCATGCGTGGCCGGGTTCATGTTGTCGCGAGCGCAGCCGAGCTGGCCGCGCATGAAGATGCGCTGGCAGCAGACCTGATCGTCGACGCCCTGCTCGGCACGGGATTCAAGCCGCCGATGAAAGGCCTGGCGCTGGCTGCACTTGAATGGATGCGGAAGAGTACGGCGCCGGTTCTTGCGGTCGATCTTCCCTCCGGCTGGCCCTCCGATGAGACCGCAGCCACCTTCACCGGCCCGGTTTTTCCCGCCGATGCCGTCGTCACCTTTACCGCGCCCAAACCGGCACATGTCTTCGGGAGCCTCACGCGCCGCTGGGATCAGCCCGTCGTTGTCGTGTCCATCGGCTCGCCCGACGCGGCGATCGTCTCGCAGCTCGGCATCGAATGGGCCGGCTCGTCGATTGAACTGGTGCAAACGCCGCGCCTCGCTACGGTCAACAAGGGCAACTTCGGCCACGTACTTGTTGTCGGCGGCACGTTCGGTTCGGCGGGAGGCAAGGCCGGAGCTCCCGCCATGGCGGCCATAGCTGCATTGCGCTCAGGCGCGGGCCTCGTCACAGCCGCTGTTCCCGCGCCAGCGCTGCCGGTGGTCGCATCTTTCGCCCCGGAGTTGATGACCTGGCCGCTCGCGGCTACGGCGGAGGGACAGATCGCTGCGAACAATCTCGACGCGAAGGAACTTACCCAACTCGCCGCCGGAAAAACCGTGCTCGCCATCGGTCCGGGACTCGGACAGGGCACGGAGACCGTGAAATTCACCACGGGCCTGCTGGCCGCTACAAAGATGCCCGCGGTGGTCGACGCCGATGGCCTCAACATCCTCGCCACGAAGCCGGTGTTATTGGCAAAGCTCGCCAAAGGCCGCACTCTGGTACTCACGCCACACCCCGGCGAGATGGCCCGCCTCATCGGCGGCACTACAGCGGGAGTTCAGGCCGACCGGTTGAAAACGGCGCGCGAATTTGCCCAGCACTTCGGCGTCACGCTGGTACTGAAAGGCGCGCGCACGCTCGTAGCGCACCCCGACGGCCGCGTTGCCGTAAACACCAGCGGCAATCCCGGCATGGCCAAGGGCGGCAGCGGCGACGTGCTCACCGGCCTGATTGCCGGCCTGCTGGCGCAATTTCCGGAAGACGCCGCGCGCGCCGTCGAAGCCGCGGTTTATCTGCACGGTCTGGCCGCGGACATCGCCGTACGCGAGACCGATGAGCACACGCTCCTCGCCACGGATTCGCTCTCCCGTCTTGCCCAGACATTCCGCTCCGAACACCACCGCATTGCCGCTGGCGGCCCGAACGGGTATGTTTGGTTGCAGGGGCATTGCAGGCACTGAGCAAATTGCCGCGCGAAGATCCCCAAAGGGGCTCAGGAATGAACAGCGCCGCAGCGACCGCGGAAGGCAGAATGTACGAGTTCACCACGCAGAGCGGCGCGGACACCATCGCTGTAGGACGCAAGCTGGCCGAGCTGCTTGCGCCCCCTCATCTGCTGCTGCTGCGCGGGGATCTCGGCGCCGGCAAGACCACGTTGGTCAAAGGCATTGCCCAGGCGCTCGATGCCGCGGAGCCCGACGAGGTGACCAGCCCCACCTTTACGCTGATCCACGAATACGATGGCTCGCGCCAGGGCAAGCCCGTCAAGCTCTATCACCTCGATGTCTACCGCCTCGAAAGCGAGCGCCAACTCGAAACCCTCGGCCTCGACGATCTGTTTTCGGACAACGCGCTGATCCTGGTCGAGTGGGGCGAAAAATTCAAAAGCATCCGCAAGCGCGCAACGGGCGAGATCGCGATCACCTCAGAAGGCGGCGACACACGCAAGATTACGGTGACAGTGAAGGAATAGCGATCGGCGAACCCGCAATTCTGCCGCCTTCTCATCTCCTTGCTCCAACTGATACAAGTGCATCGGGACCACCATGAACCGCATTCCATTCAACGAAGTCCGCGAGACCCTCGCCGCTGTTCTCGTGAAGTTAGGATTCTCCCGGGACCGCGCTCAGGCGTGCGCGCGTCTCTTTGCTGAAGTCACCCGCGACGGCGTCTACACGCACGGCATCAATCGCTTTCCGCGCTTCGTGGCCACGATTCGCAATGGCTGCGTCGACCCGGCAGGCGAGCCGGTGGCCACTGCGCGTTGCGGCGCGCTGGAGCGATGGGACGGCCGTAGGGGGCCTGGCAATTTGAACGCGCTTGCCGCCATGGACCGCGCCATTGCGCTTGCCCGCGAGCTTGGTCTAGGCTGCGTGACCATGGGCAACACGAATCACTGGATGCGCGGCGGCACCTACGGCTGGCAGGCTGCCGAAGCGGGCATGATCGGCATCTGCTGGACCAATACCATGCCCAATCTACCGCCCTGGGGCGGTGTCGAGCCGGTCCTCGGAAACAACCCGCTGGTGATTGCCGTGCCGCGCTCGCGGGGGCATGTGGTTCTCGACATGGCCATGTCGCAGTATTCCTACGGCGCCCTCGAAAGCTACAGGAGGCGCGGAGAGATGCTGCCCGTCGACGGCGGCTTTGATGCTGACGGAAATCTAACGCGGAATCCCGGCGCGATCGAGAAGTCGTATCGGCCGCTACCCGTGGGTTACTGGAAGGGTTCAGGGCTCTCGGTTGTGCTGGACATGGTGGCCGCGACGATGGCGATGGGCCGCGCCACGCACCAGATTGCCCCCGACCCGCTGCGCGAAGCCGGCGTCTCGCAGATCTTTTTCGCTCTCAATCCCGCCGGCCTCGGGCCTGCGGCGCAGGCTGAGCAGATCGCCGACGGAGTGGTCGCATCGCTCGGCAACTGCCGGCCCGCCGATCCCAATCGCAAGGTGCGCTATCCCGGCGAACAGACCCTGCACATCCGCGAAGAGAACCTGCGCCTGGGACTGCCCGTCGAGCCTGCGGTCTGGGATGAGATTCTGGGGATGTAGCCTTTCCGAATCGGGACAGGGCGCAACATTTCTTGAATCCACGGCAAATCGCCGGCCGCTGAAGAACGGAGTAAAAAGTATGGAAGTTGCCGAAATCATCGCTCAATTGGAGCGTCTGAAAGGAAAATTCGAGCGTGAGGCCGTAGAAGCGGCAATTGCTCGCAGGGAAGAAGTGACTCCGGAACTTCTTCGCACCCTGGAGGAGATCGCGGACCCTGAAGGGGCTCGCCGCCTTGCTGCGGAGGACGATTATATAGCTCATCTTTATGCGCTCTATCTGCTGGCACAGTTTCGCGAGACACGCGCCCATCCGCTCATGTTGAAGATCGGTCAGCTTCCGAGCGATCTTCTCGATGGCCTCCTGGGAGACTTCATTACCGAAGGCTTCGGCAATGCTCTTGCTTCGACGTGCGGTGGGGACATCTCCGGAATTCAATCCCTGATCGAAAATCCTGCTGCCGACCAATGGGCCAGGGGCGCTGCCCTCGAGTCTCTCGCGACCCTGGTTGCCGCCGGGATAAAAAGCCGCGACGAGATTGTCGGCTATTTCGGGGAGCTATTTCGCGGAAAACTAACCGATACAAACGATATTGTTTGGAGTGACCTCGTCGTATACGCGACTGACCTCTGCGCCACCGAACTCCTCGGCGACATCGAACAGGCATACGCCAAAGGGCTGGTGGACTCCGGGATCATCAGGCAAAGCGATGTGCATCAGGATCTCGCGAAAGGACTCACGTGGGCGCTGAAGCGGCTTGCTGACGATCCGCATCGCAAGCTCATCGACGATACCATCGAGGAATTCGGTTGGTGGGCCTGCTTTCACAGAGATGAAGAGCATCGGGCGCGTCGAATGGACGATCTGTCGAAGCCTTACGATCCGGAGTGGGGTGCGAATCCTGTCACGTACAAACGGGACAAGCCAAAGATCGGACGGAACGAGCCTTGCCCCTGTGGCAGCGGCAAAAAGTACAAGAAGTGCTGCGGACGTTAACTCCGCCGTCTCCGCTCAGTACCCCATGATGTTGTAGCCACAATCCACGTAGAGTGTCTCGCCGGTGATGGCGCTGGCAAGGTCGCTGGCGAGAAAGAGCGCCGTGCCGCCCACTTCGCTCTGATCGACGTTGCGGTGCAGAGGCGCGCGCTCGGCGTGCGACTTGAGCATGTCGCCCAGCGCGCCCACACCGCGCGCCGCCAGGGTCTTGATGGGCCCGGCGGAGATCGCGTTGACGCGAATGTTCTTCGGGCCCAGTTCGTAAGCCAGGTAGCGCACGGCAGATTCGAGCGAGGACTTGGCCAGCGCCATCACGTTATAGTGCGGCACTACCTTTTCGGCGGCGTAGTAGCTCAGGGTCATGATGCTGCCGCCCTCGGCCATCAGCGGCAGCGCACCACGGCTCACCGCGATGAGCGAGTAGACGCTCACGTCGTGCGCGATGCGGAAGCCTTCGCGGCTGGTGTTGATGAACGAACCCTTCAGATCCTCGGCCGGCGCGTAGGCGATGGCGTGCACCAGGATGTCGATCTTCGCGTACTTCTCCTTGAGCTCCGCGAACAGCGCCGCGATTTCCTCGTCGTTTGAGACGTCGCATTGGAAGCCGCTGGCATTGCCGAGTTCGTTGATCAGGTCTTCGGCCTCGGACCTCATGCGTTCATTTTGGTAACAGATGGCCAGGGTGGCGCCGGCCTCGTGGAGTTTCTGGGCGATGCCCCATGCGATTGAACGCTTGTTCGCCAGCCCGAAGACCACGGCCGTTTTGCCTGCCAGATTAATCATGCGATGAGAGTTCCTCCAGGAATCGAGTGCAAAAGGGAGAACGGCGGAGCCGCGTCGCGCTAACACTCAGAATATCAGAACGATTTTCCGATCCTTACCCATGGCAGCCGTCGTGTTTGGATTTGCCGCGTAAGGATCGCGTTGCGGGACGGACAAAAATCGGCCCATGGCAACATTTGGCGGTCAACCGCTCACAACAGAGAATCAACTTAGATTGTGATCGGTTCTATGCCCTGTAATCGCTCGAAATCCAGCCTACCGCTCCCAGCAATTGGTTTCACTTGATCTTGGTTCGGCCGCCAGTGCCCGTGGCCCATGCTGTACGCGGTGCTCTTATCTCGCTGACAGGGCCTTCTTGACCTGCACGCTTCGCCTCTTCTGAGAAGTCGCTTGACGCTTTGCGCGATCGCCCCGCAGAATAGTGGTGCAACCCCCTCACGGTGCAAGGCATCTTTCTTGTAAGAGTACTCACACGATGACGAGGACCCCTTGGGACTCAGCCTCCCATAGCGAGGTAGGAATGTCTGCCTCTTCAACGTGTGGAGACAAATCTTTGTGCATCTGCGGCTTCGGCCGGCGCCGCAACTGAGTGTGGCCCGTACGAATCTGCTTTCGATGTATTGCGTTGCCTGGCCTTGGCTCTGATGTTTGGTGCATGAAAGAGGTCGTGTTTTATGAGTATGCCCTCGGTTCTGCCAGAAACGCGAAACGCCGAGCTCAGACGCCTATCTGCGCGTGCCTCCAGGCCGTTTCCCACGGCGCAACCCTACCGCTTTCCGGCGCAGGCTGCGGAGTTTGAGGCGCCGAATCGCCACGCCGAGCTTTTTTATCTGCAGAAGCAGATCCAGGCGCAGACTCCCATGGTGATCGTGCTCGAAGACGGCGAACGCATCGAAGGCTGCATCGAATGGTACGACCGAAACTCTATCAAGGTGCGCGGGCGTGCGAAGATGCTGATTTACAAATCCGCGATCAAGTACATGTATAAGCTGGGCGATAACGGGTAAGAGCGGTGGGTAGTGATGAGTGCGTATTGGTTAGCCCTGAGCCAGCAATCGTGGGCAATTGCCAGTGAATAAGTCTTTTCTGTTCCCTGTTCCCTGTTCCCTACTCCCTGTTCCCTGCCTTCTTCAGCCGATCGCAGATTGCCGCGCCGATTCCATGCGGCGGCGGCAGAGGACAAAGAATCACGGTGCACTCGGCGGCATCGAGAGCGCGCAACCCGCCATAAAGGCGTTGCGCCAGTTCCTCGGGAACGTCCCATCGTCCCCACGGAAAGATGCGCTCTTTCGGAATCCCTTGAGGCGCCGCAGCTCCGGCAGGCAACATCACTCCGGCACGCTCATCCGGCTCACTGGTTGCGGCTGCTTGTAGGCGCGCGCCTAATTCAGTCAATAGCGACTCAAGATTCAGCGCATCGAATATCGGCGCGTCCACAAGCACCAGCCGCGCGCGCGGCGCATAGTGGCGAATGCCGACACCCGGCGAAGGCAAGGCCTCCGCGGGCGTTTCGCGCAGCGGCTCGCTGCTCCGGAAGATCTCGACAGGACCTGCAACGGCGCGAATCTGCTCCATCGTCACCGCGCCTGGCCGGTAGATCGTCATCGGCGTGGTTGCAGGATCGAGAACCGTCGACTCGACGCCATGCGGCGATGGGCCAGCATCGAGAACCGCATCGATGCGCCCATCGAGATCGTGGAGCACATGCGCGGCCGTGGTGGGGCTGATGTGGCCGAATCGGTTGGCGCTGGGCGCGGCCACGGGAACCCCGGCGCGGCGAATGAGTTCTAGCGCCACGGGATGCGAGGGCATGCGCACGCCCACCAGCGGGCGGCCGGCCGTGACGGCATCGGGTACCGCTGCCGTGCGCGGCAGCAGCAGCGTGAGCGGGCCCGGCCAGAAGTGTTCCATCAGCCGCCGCGCCGCAGAGGGAATCTGCGCGACTAACCCATCGAGCATAGCCGGCGAAGCGACGTGCACAATGATCGGATCCCAGGAGGGCCGCGACTTGGCGGCGAAAATGCGCACAACCGCGTCGCGATTGAAAGCATTGGCGCCAAGACCATAAACGGTCTCAGTGGGCAATGCGACAAGCCCGCCAGTGCGCAGAATCGCCGCGGCACGGTCGAGTGCGGCAGAAGCTTCTTCCGTCTCCAGGTGCTTCGCGTCCACGCTCAGGCGCAAGGTCTTCACTCTTCCATTGTCGCCGCTCGGCGCTGGCTCGCGCTATCGGCAGGTATACTCGCAGTACGCTGCTCGCAACGAAGCTATGCCGATTGAGACTGAAATCAAGTTTCGCGTACCCGATGTGGCCGCTCTCGCCGTGAGGCTTCCGCCAGCGGGATTCCGGCTGGAAACACCGCGCAGCTTCGAGAGCAACGTGCTCTACGACACGGTAGACCGGCAGTTGCGCGCGCGCACCGAGATCCTGCGCATCCGCAGCTACGCCGGCCGCTGGACGCTCACCCACAAGCGGTTGCCCACCTCTGGCCCCGGCGAAGACCGTCATAAACATCGCATCGAAACGGAAACGGCGATCGCCGACGGCAACGCACTCGCCGAGTTTCTTCTCGGTCTCGGACTTGTTTCCGCATTTCGTTACGAAAAGTGGCGCACCGAGTGGACCGACGACGAGGGGCATTGCGTGATCGACGAAACACCCATCGGCGATTATGCGGAGCTTGAGGGATCGCCCGCCTGGATCGATCGCTCCGCGGCGAGACTCGGCATCGATCCGGCGGAATACGTGACCCTGAGCTACGGACGCCTCTTCGACGAGTGGCGCGAGGAGCATCGCAGCACAGCCCAGAACCTCACATTCGACGCAATCGGCAATCTCTCCCACCTTTGGTCACTCAGCCCGGGAGTGTAGCCCTTCTCCAGCTTGTGGTAACGAACTCTCCGCCAAAGGCCACGAGTCCATGGTCCCGGTCTTTCCCATTCCTTTGGTAATCAAATTTAAAAATTTCCATGATCTCTTCCAGACCACCGCCGATAAGGCCATTGAGCAGTTCTCACCATTAGGAGGGATTCATGGACTGGAGTTCAATTTCACGACAAGTTGGATAGCAAACGTACGTTGGGATCCGGAATTCTGCAGGCAGTTGCGATGGCGGCAATCGTGGCGCTGGCGTTGCCAGCCCGGGCGGGCGACGCACGCGCGGTCAAGTCGCGTGTGCCGCCTGTGTACCCCGAGATCGCCAAGCGCATGCGCATCAGCGGCGAGGTCAGGCTGGAAGCCACCGTCGATGCGAAGGGAAAAGTGAAGGATGTAAAGCCCGTCAGCGGTAACCACATCCTCGAATTGGCCGCCGAAGACGCGGTGCGTCAATGGAGGTTTGTCCCTGGCGATAGCGACTCGGTAGTGCCTGTCGCAGTGGACTTTACACTTGGCCAGTAAGCGCCGTTTGTTGACGCGCGGCCGCACCTGGAATGCGCGATGCACTTCAGCAGGGCATCGCGCGACTAATCGGGCATTTTCTATCCCACAGCGGGAGGCATACGCTTGGCTTTGAGAAAGCCGCTCTGCAAGAACCCTCCGATCGTTTGCAGGGCGGCGCGTTTTTATTGTTCCCGCAAATCAATTGTGCGCGGTCTCCCAATCATTTCCGCAATCGACGCGAAAAATGGATAGGCGCTGACGCAAAAAATGGATAGGCGCTGAAGCAGTATTCCCTTGCCGGATCAGTTGGGGCCGTTTGCCAAGACGGGCGATTCATCGCCGTCGCTGTGAACTTTCCTGCTTTTCTGCCTTGCAATGCACTTTACCTCGGATAGACATGCTGGAAAAGGAACAGCAAAGCGGATTTAAGGGAGGATTCCAATAGAATATGATGATTTTGGGGAGTACTCTCAGACGAAATGACCTCAAATCACACGGCTTCGCGTCCATCCGGCAAAGCACCCTTGAGCGTCGCCGTCCTCGATTTCGACGAGCGGCGCAGAAAAGCAGTTGCAGATGTGCTTTCGGGAATCGACGATCTGCAGATCGAAGATATTCCCACCTTCCCGCTCAAGGTTGCAGAACTGCCCCAGGTTCTGCCCGAGAACTACAGCATTGTATTGCTCAACGTAGACTGCGATCCCGATCTTGCGTTCGATCTGGCTGAAAAACTGAGCGCCGATCAGATGTATGTGATGGCCTACTCGTCACGGGCCAACATGAAGATCGCCGTTCAGATGATGCGTGCCGGCGCGCGCGAATTCTTCAACGAACCGCTCGACCGCGCCGAAGTTGCAGAGGCGATCAACCGGGCAACCGAGCATTACTCTGTGGTCAGGCAGGAGGCGAAGGCCGCCAGCAAGTTGTTTGTCTTTCTCGGAACCAAGGGAGGCGTGGGCGTCACCACGCTTGCGGCAAACTTCGCGTTGGCTCTGGCCCAGGAATCCGAAGGTAAGACCCTGCTGATGGACTTCGGTTTGCCACTGGGCGACGTGTCCACCAACCTCGGCATCAGAACCGAATACTCTGTGGTAAACGCCCTGAAGTACGCCGACAGGCTCGATGCCAGAATGCTCGCTTCGATGATAGCCAAGCACAGCACAGGGCTCTCGGTGTTGACGGCTCCTTCCGAGTTCAGCGACGACCAGGTGGCGTCGCCCGCATCCATCGACAAACTAGTCGCCGTGGCTCGCGAATCCTACGATTGCGTCGTGGTCGATATCGGCTCGCGCATCGACCTGCTCGGCACGTCGCTTTTTGACAAGTCGTCGGTTGTTTATTTGATCGCCCAGGTCGGCATCACCGAACTCTTCAATGCCCACCGCATGGTTTCCAAGTTCTTCTTCACACGCGACCAGAGCTTGCAGATTGTGCTCAATCGTTACAAGCCAAGCGATCTTCTCTTCGACGAAAAGAAGATTACCGAGGCGCTGACCCGGCCGGCGCAGTGGAAGATTCCCGACGACTACGCCACTGCGCGCCGTACCCGCGAGACCGCAACGCCTATCGTGATGATCGATTCAGCCATCGCCCGCTCCATTCGCGAGATGGCCAGAACAGCCGTTGGAATGACTGGCGACAAGATCGACCGCAAAGGCCTGTTCCGGTTCCTGCGGTAAGACGGGAAACAAGCAGGCGCGTCAGCGGAATGAGCCGCCGCGAGGCCTGCAAGAATGAACGGCAGGTTCAGCGGCTGCCTCTGGCGCTGACCTGCCGGCTCGCTGACCCGCTAACCCATAGCTCCATGGCACTTCTTGTATTTCTTCCCGCTGCCGCAGGGACAGGGATCGTTGCGCCCAACCTTCTCGCCAATGCGGCGCTGCTTCGGCTCACTCGATTCCCCGGCTCCGGCGCGGCTGGCCACGGCCAGTTCCCGCTCCTTTTTGCGCGCAAACTCTTTCTCGATGGCATCGATCGTGGTCGAAGGCGCGCGCGTCGGAATGGAAATCTCGCGTGGAGCGCCGTCACCCACCGCGGGCCGCGCCGCACTGGCCACGGGCGGCGCCTGCGGCACCGGGCCACGCGGCCGCATCGGCTCAGTCACAGGCTGACCGTCGGGGCCAATGATCTGCATCCGGAAGAGGAAACGCACAGTGTCTTCCTGGAACTTCAGCATCATGGCCTCGAACATGTCGTAGGACTCGCGCTTGTAGGCCACCAGCGGGTCCTGCTGCGCGTAGCCACGCAGGCCAATGCCCTCTTTGAGGTGGTCCATGTTGAGCAGGTGATCCTTCCACAACCCATCGATCACGCTCAACATCACCATGCGCTCGTGATAACGCATGGTCCCACCGCCAAGAATGTTCTCTTTGCCCTCGTAGATCTCGGTGAGTTTGGCGAAGATCGCCTCGCCCAGCTCGTGGCGGCTCATCTCCTCGGGCTTCAAGCCGGAGGTGGCGAGATTGAGTCCGAAGTGATCGAGGAGCTTGTCGCCGAGCCCCTTGAAATCCCACTGATCTTCGCGCGTGCGCTCGTTGCAATATTCGTCAAGCAGGTTCGACAGGATTCCGCCGACATAATCATCGAGAATCAGCTCGCGCTGGTCGACGCCCTCCAGGAGCTGGCGGCGCAGACCGTAAACGGCCTCGCGCTGCTTGTTCATCACATCGTCGTATTCAAGCAGATGTTTACGGCTCTCGAAGTTCTGCGCCTCGACGGCCTTCTGCGCGCCTTCGATGCGCTTTGAAATCATGCGCGACTCGATGGGCACGCCTTCTTCCATGCCCAGCTTTTCGAGCAGCGTCGAGACCCACTGCTTGGCGAAAATGCGCATCAGGTCGTCTTCAAGCGAAAGATAGAAGCGCGACTCGCCGGGATCGCCCTGACGGCCGGCGCGCCCGCGCAACTGGTTGTCGATGCGCCGCGATTCGTGCCGCTCGGTGCCCAGGATGAACAGGCCGCCGGCCTTGATGACTTCCTCGTGTTCTTTTTGCGCGGCTGCGGCGTGGATCGCGTTGGTCTCAGTCCAGTCGGCATCGGAGATTTCGAACTCCTGGCCCTGGTAGTAGAAGCGCCGAAAACCCTGCGGCGCCATGGGATTGATGGCGCCCTCGGCCAAACTGATGGCGCGCGCCTTTTTTTTGTCCACCAACTCCTTGCGCGTCATGAAGTCGGCGTTGCCGCCCAGCAGAATGTCTGTGCCGCGGCCGGCCATGTTGGTGGCGATCGTCACCATCCCCAGCCTTCCGGCCTGGGCCACGATCTCCGCTTCGCGCTCGTGGAACTTGGCGTTCAGCACGACGTGCCGCACGCCCTTCTTCTGCAGGATCGACGAGAGCCGCTCCGATTTTTCAATCGAGGTGGTGCCCACCAGAACCGGCTGACCTTTCTCGTGCAACTCGGCGATGTTGTCCGCCGCCGCTTTATACTTTTCCTTTTCCGTGCGGAAGACGACATCGGGATTTTCGACGCGCAACAGCGGCTTGTTGGTCGGAATCACGATGATGTCGAGGTTGTAGATCTTGCCGAACTCGGCAGCTTCGGTTTCAGCCGTACCCGTCATGCCGCTCAGCTTTTGATACATGCGGAAGTAGTTCTGGAAGGTGATGGTGGCGAGCGTCTGATCTTCCTTGCGGATATTGACGCCTTCCTTGGCCTCGATGGATTGGTGCAGACCGTCGGACCAGCGGCGGCCGGGCATGAGGCGGCCGGTGAAGGTGTCGACGATAATCACTTCGCCGTCCTTCACCACGTAGTCCACATCGCGCTTGTAGAGCGCGTGCGCCTTGATGGCCGTTTCCACGTAGTGCTTGAGTTCCCAGTTCTCCGCGTCGGCGATATTGCCGATGCCGAGCACCTTTTCGATGGTCAGCCAGCCCTCGTCGGTCACGCCGATGGATCGCTGCTTTTCGTCGACGATGTAGTCGCCGGTCAGGTACTTCTGGCCCTCGCCGAGCTGGATGCCGAGCTCGGCCTGGCGCTTGGTGTCGGTCCACTCGATCTCTTCACCCTGTTTGAGCGCGGGAATGATGCGGCGCACGCGCGCGTACTTGTCGGTGGTCTGGTCCGTGGGGCCCGAGATGATGAGCGGCGTTCGCGCTTCGTCGATCAGAATCGAGTCCACCTCGTCGACGATGGCGTAGTAGTGCCCGCGCTGCACGCAGTCCTTGATCTCGAACTTCATGTTGTCGCGCAGGTAGTCGAAGCCGAACTCGTTGTTGGTGCCGTAGGTGATGTCGGCCGCGTAGGCGGCACGGCGCTCGTCGTCGCTCAGGTCGTGGACGATGACGCCGACAGTAAGACCGAGAAACTCGTAGATCTTGCCCATCCACTCGGCGTCGCGCTTGGCCAGATAGTCATTCACGGTAACCACGTGAACGCCGTGGCCGGCGAGCGCGTTCAGATAGCACGCCAGGGTCGCGACCAGTGTTTTGCCCTCGCCGGTCTTCATCTCGGCGATCCTGCCCTGATGCAGCACCATGCCGCCGATCAACTGCACGTCGAAGTGGCGCATCTGCACAGTGCGCCAGCCTGCTTCGCGCACCACCGCAAAAGCCTCGGGCAGAACCTCGTCGAGCGCTTCTTTTTCTGCCTGTTTTTTTTCTTCAGCGCCGGTAATGCCTTCAAGCCGCGCCGCGATCCGCGCCTTGAACTCCGCCGTCTTTGCCTTCAGCTCTTCGTCTGAAAGCTTCTCGATCTCCGGCTCCATCGCATTGATTCCATTTACGATGGGCATCAGGCGCTTGATCAGGCGCTCGTTCGCCGTACCGAAGATTTTTGTCAGTGCCTTATCGAAACTCACGCTCTTCTCCGCTTCTTAGTGTAAATGGCGGGGGGAATGCGGGATTCACGCCCGTAGCGATTTGGCGTCGAGGCAGGATATGCGCTCAACGAAACTCTCGGCTTTAGCGCCTTGATATGCTTCGTCGTGGGCTATATCTGGCTGATTAAACAACAACCCGCATCGGCACGAAGGCCCCCGGCGATCACTCCGAGGGCCTCCTGGTTGCACTGTGAATTCCAATCAGCTGCTGTAGAGGAGAATGCCTGCGGCCTTCTCTTCGCTGCCTTCGTCGTCTTTGCTTACGGGACGATAGAAGAGCTGATTCTGGTCGAGATAGACCTCGAGGAAGGCCGGCCGCTCGGTGATTTGCCCGGCGATCAGCGCCTCGGAGAGAGGATCTTCGACGTAGCGCTGCAGCGCGCGGCGCAACGGACGCGCCCCGTAGCTGCGGTCGGTGAGCGTCTTCAAGAGAATCCACTTCTTCGCTTCTTCGGTCACCGAGATCGTGATCGACTTCTGCGCCAGGTTGGCGTTGAGCTGCTGCACGAGCAGTTCGACGATCTGGAGCAAGTCGGCGTCGGCGAGCGACTGGAAGAGGATTACCTCGTCGAGACGGTTCAGGAACTCGGGATTGAAGGTCTTCTTGACCTCGTTCCTCACCAACTCCTCGACTTTTTCGCTCACCAGGTCTTCGCGCTCGCTCTGGAAGCCGAGGCCCTGCCTTTTTTGCAGGTGCCGCGCCCCGATGTTCGAGGTCATGATGAGGATGGTGTTCTTGAAGTCCACCGTATTACCGAGGCCGTCTGTCAACTGGCCATCCTCAAAGACCTGAAGCAGGATGTTGAACACATCCGGGTGCGCCTTCTCGATCTCGTCGAGCAGCACGACCGAATAGGGCGAACGCTTGACGCGCTCGGTCAACTGGCCGCCCTCCTCGTAGCCCACGTAGCCCGGAGGCGAACCGATGAGCTTCGAGACCGAGTGCTTCTCCATGAACTCCGACATATCGAAACGGATCAGAGCCTTGTCGGAACCGAAGAGGAACTGCGCGAGCGTGCGCGCCATTTCCGTCTTGCCCACGCCGGTAGGTCCAAGAAAGAGGAACGATCCGATGGGCCTGTGCGGAGACTTGAGGCCGGCGCGGCTGCGGCGAATGGCGCGCGCCAGCGCGGAGATCGCCTTGTCCTGCGAGATCACGCGCTTGTGCAGCTCTTCTTCGACGCGCAGCAGCTTCTGCGTCTCCTCTTCCTTGATGCTGGTGACGGGCACGCCGGTCCAGCGGCTGACTACGTCCTCGATGTCTTCGCGCGTCACGATGCCCGCGGCAGAATCGTCCAGGTGGTACTTGTCGCGCAGCGCGCGCAGATTCTCGCGCTCCTTGCGCTCCTCGTCGGAGTAGAAGCGAGCCTTCTCAAACTCGTGATTGGCGATCGCCGAATCCATGCGGTGCACGATGAACTTGATGCGCTTCTGAACCTCGGTGATCTCTTCGGGCAGCGAGGTCTGGCGCAGCTTGACGCGCGCTCCTGCCTCGTCGATCAGGTCAATCGCCTTATCGGGCAGGAAGCGGTCGGGAATGTAGCGATTCGAGTGCGCCACGGCGAACTCGACGGCGCCGTCGGTGTAGCTGACCGCATGAAACTTCTCATAGCGGTCCTTGATGCCCATGATGATCTTGACGGCCTCGGATTCGTTGGGCGGTGGAACCTTGACGGCCTGGAAGCGCCGTTCAAGCGAGCGGTCCTTCTCGATCGACTTGCGGTATTCGCCTGGCGTGGTTGCGCCGATGCACTGAATCTCTCCGCGAGAGAGCGCAGGCTTGAGAATGTTGGCGGCGTCGAGCGAGCCCTCGGCCGAACCCGCGCCCACCAGCGTGTGCAGTTCGTCAATAAAGACGATCGAGTTCTGACTCTCCATCAGCTCTTTCATGATGGTCTTGAGGCGCTCTTCGAACTGCCCGCGGTACTTGGTTCCCGCAACGATCAGCGAGAGATCGAGCGCCAGTACGCGCTTGTCGGCGAGGAAACTCGGCACCTCGCCGTCAGCGATGCGCTGCGCAAGGCCCTCGACGATCGCAGTCTTGCCCACGCCGGGCTCGCCGATGAGAACGGGGTTATTCTTGGTGCGGCGGCAAAGGATCTGAATGGCGCGCTCCAGTTCGCCTTCGCGGCCCACGAGCGGATCGAGCTGCCCGTCCATCGCGGCCTGGGTCAGATCGCGGCTGAACTCGGCCAGCAGACTCGACTCGCGCTGCCTCTGCTGCGGCGGAGCTTTCTCCTGCGTCACGCGCGCCAACTCGTCGCGAATCTGCGCCAGCTTCAATCCGCGCTCCTGCAGAATCTCCGAGGCAAAGCACTTTTCTTCGCGCAGCAATCCCAGCAGCAGATGTTCGGTCCCGATGTGTTTGTGACCCAGGCGTTCGGCCTCTTCCGCGGCGTAGGCCAGCACCCGCTTGCACTCGTTTGAAAGCGGCAGGTCGACGCTGGTCGAAACTTTCTCTCGGATGGTAGTGTGCGCCTCAATCTGTTTGCGAATCGACTCCACCGAGGCGTGCGAGCGCAGGAAGCGATTGGTCAGCGCCTTGTCCTCGCGCAGCAGCCCCAGCAGCAGGTGCTCGGTTTCGATATAAGGCGAACCGAACTGGCTGGCCTCATACCGCGCGAAGAAGATTACGCGCCGCGCCTTCTCCGTATACCGTTCAAACATAATGTGTTCCCCTTCATTCGGGCTGTCTGCCGCAGTAGCCGTCCGGTACTCCCCACCCCGGCGAAGAAGATATGTCGCATGGGATCCTGGTTCCGGCCTCAGCTTGCGTACACGCGCCCTTCCAATTGTTCCGCCGCCGGAGGCCAAAATGGGAAAGTTCAACTCCGCCCCGCGCGGCTCGTTTGGATGGTCCCAGAGATTCCGTCGCTTCGCTCGCCGCCGGCATCTGAAGCCGTGTGCGAACGCCATCCCGACCTCTCAAGCCCATCCGGGGAAAGTCATTCCTGGGCTCCTCTTTATATGACTCATCGAGCGCGGAAAATGGTGCAAAATCCGCAGTTGGGTTACGCGTTAGGTTGCCGGCTGCGCGGCGCCGGTGAGCGCCGCCAGCCTACCGTTTGCAAGGCGGAGCGTGCGTGTACAACGCTGAGCCAGCTCCATGTTGTGCGTGACCAGAATCGACGTAAGCCCATGGCTCGCGTGCAGCCGCTCAATCAACTCGAAGACGCGGCCAGCCGTCATGCTGTCGAGATCGCCGGTGGGTTCGTCGGCAAGAAGCAGGCGCGGGTTGCACACAAGAGCGCGGGCCAGCGCCACCCGCTGCTGCTCGCCACCCGAAAGCTCGCCCGGCCTGTGCGTTCCGCGATCTTCCAAATCAACCTCTCTTAGCCAGTTGGATGCCGTTTGCAAGGCTTCCTGTTTCCCCATGCCGCGCGCCAGCAGCGGCATGGCTACGTTCTCCTCGGCCGTGAACTCCGGCAGCAGATAGTGGAACTGCCACACGTAGCCGATCTCGCGATTGCGAAAGGCTGCCGCCTGCCGCGGGGAGAGCGAGGCCACGTTGGTTGAGGCGCAGTATACCGTTCCCGCGGAAGGTGCATCAAGTGCGCCAAGAATGTGCAAAAGTGTGCTTTTTCCCGCGCCCGACTGGCCCACGATCGCCACCATCTCCCCGGCCGCGATCTCGAGGTTCAGATCCTCAAAAAGGAGCAGTTCTCCGCGCGCCGTGCGATACGATTTGCAGAGTCCCTCCACACGAACGATCGGAGCCGGCTTTTCGGGGGTTCCAGATGCCCGCAACTCGGTTTCCCGCGCGGAGCGCGATGCCTGAGGGGCAGCCGCTGAAGGGGGATTCGTCATCCGGTCCCCTTCATTCTACATGGAGCCTGCTTTCCCAGGAAACGCGCAAGCAAATTGCAGTTCATGCGGGAAAACGAACTAGAATAATTTGACTAGAGGGACATTGCCCAAATGGCGCTCGCAGCAAAAATCGCGCAGCAGATCATGATCTTTCGCCCCGATTCGGAACGAAGCGTGATCACAGAGAGACACCGGGAAGCTTTCCTTGAGTATAGGCGTGACGGGTCATTGTCTCCGCTTCTCCTGTTGGGCGACGCACGGGAGGTGCTCAGGAGTCTTCCCGGAGAGTCGATTGATTTTGCCATGACCTCGCCTCCATATTGGGGTAAGAGGGAGTACGAAAACGGCGGCATCGGGTTGGAAAATGACCACAGAGCATTCGTTAACGACTTGACCGCAATTCTAGCCGAGGTCAAACGCGTGCTGAAACCCGAGGGCTCGTTTTGGTTGAACATCGGTGACAGCTACGAAAACAAGGGCTTGCTTGGCATCCCATGGCGGGTTGCGTTCGAACTCATAGACCATCAAGGGTGGATTCTGCGCAACAGCATCGTTTGGAACAAAGTTAAGAGCGGTATGGATAACACCAAGGATCGCCTAGGCAATGTTCACGAAAATGTGTTTCATTTTGTTAAGCAATCCAAGGGCTATTACTATAACGCTGACGCGATACGGTCAAAGCCAAGAGAAACGAGAATCGTCAACGGTGCCGTGGTCTCCGCAACCGGAGTCTCTGGAGTCCGCTATAAACGTCAGATCGAACTTTCCACGTCGCTGACGGACCACGAAAAGACGGAGGCAATGCACGAGCTCACGCGCGTTCTAACGGAGGTTGCGAACGGGCGGATTTCCGATTTCAGAATGATCATCCGAGGGCAACAGCGGGCAACCCACTCGAACAGGGAAAGTGTTTCCGGGCGGGCAAGGGAACTTCGCGACAGGGGTTTCTATTTTCTGAAGTACCATCCGAACGGCAGTAAGCCCACTGATGTGTGGGACATCATCCCGGAAGACACGCAGAGCCGTGAATCGCATTTCGCGCCGTACCCGGTAGACCTTTGCCGAATCCCCATCCTTGCCACGTGTCCTGAGGGCGGAGTTGTCCTCGATCCTTTCTGCGGGACAGGCACGACGCTTTATGCAGCCAGAAGACTCGGCCGGAAATCTGTCGGAATAGACGTTTCACTTCACTATTTGGAGCTCGCGGAGGAAAGGTGTGCGGACCTCTTATGAATAAGGTCGTGGAGTTGTTTGGGCACGCAGTAGGGGAGCCGGGCCTAGATTGGAAATCAATCGTCAAGCAGCAGCAGTGCCCTTTTTCGAAAAAGACTTGCTACAAGGTACGCAAGAGCGACGCACAGGTTGCCATCGGAACCTGCACCGTTCTCTATGGCGCCAAGGAGGCCGAGCCAGTCGTCATTTGTCCGACACGGCTGATCGAGCGACGGCAGATATTCACCGATTGCCTTCAGTTGCTCACAACCCATGAACCTGGGAACGAATTGCACGTAGTGCAGGAAGTCGCTATCCCAGGCGGCAGCGTGGATTATTTCGTTGTGTCCGCCCGCGAAGGAAAGGTCAGGGATTTCGTCGGCATCGAATTGCAGACCATTGACACTACGGGAACGGTATGGCCAGAGCGGCAGCGCTTGCTGAAGAAACTGGGCGTTCCTCGCAGTGACCAAGGAGAGATGCTGAAAAAGATGTTTGGCATGAATTGGAAAATGACGGCTAAAACCATCCTTGTCCAGATGCACCACAAGATCAAAACCTTCGAGCATATCAACAAAAAACTTGTCCTTGTCACGCAGGACAAACTGTTTGCGTACATGAGGAGAGAGTTTGAATTCAGACACTTGAGCAATCCGCCCAGCGTTGGCGACTCAATGCACTTCCACGCATACCGTATGGCCGAACAGCGCAACCATTCCAATCGGCTTACCCTTCAATCGAGGTTCAGTACCGATGCCGAGGGCGTTGCGCGTTGCCTCGGGCTTCAGGCTGAGGCCCGCGTGGAAATTGAGGAAATCATCAAGACTTTGGAGGCAAAAATCTCTCCAGCCACCGTGTTTGCTCCGGCATAACCGGCTAGCTGATCGGTCCCTTGCTATCATCGAAGTACGGTTGGCTCCCCTCCACTTGTTCGGCAGCCAGAGTCTCTCGCCAGTCCCATGAATTCTTCTTCACAGGCCGCTGCTCCTCTCGCCACGACAGGCATCCAAGAGGCGCGGCACGAGCACGCGCTCCATGCGCCCCAGCCCGGCGCAACGGCCCTGTTCATCCACGACCTCCGCGAGCTCTTCAAAGTAAAAGTTGTGGGCCTGGTGATGGTGACGGGATGGGGCGGATTTTATCTGGGATCCATGCAGTCCGGCATCTCCACCATGCAGCGCGGACTGCTCGATGTGCTGCTCGGCATCGGCGCGGTTTCGGCAGGCGCGGGCGCTCTCAACCAGGCGCTGGAGCGTTCGACCGACGCGCTGATGAAACGCACTGCCAACCGGCCGCTGGCCTCGGGCCGCTTTCCGCTCGCCGTGGGCATTCTCGCCGGCCTGGGCGCCATTCTGTTCGGCGCCGCGTGGCTGGCACTCCACACCAACCTGCTCACTCTGGCGCTGGCGCTGCTCACCGCCTTTACCTACGTCGCCGTTTACACGCCACTCAAGCGCGTCACTTCGCTTGCCACCTTCATTGGCGCGTTTCCCGGCGCCATGGGACCGATGCTCGGCTGGACCGCGGCTCGCGGGCGCATCGAATGGCCCGGCGTGGCTCTCTTCGCCATTCTCTTCGTCTGGCAGTTTCCGCACTTCATGTCGATCTCATGGCTCTACCGCGATGAGTACGCGCGCGCCGGCATCCGCATGCTCCCCGTCGTGCAGCCCGACGGATGGTCCACCGTCGTTGAAGCCGTCTTCTACGCCGTGCTGATGATTCCCGTGAGTCTTGCGCCCTGGCGGCTTGGCCTTACCGGCGCGGTCTACGCGATACCGGCGACTCTGCTCGGAGTGATATATCTCGCATACACGCTGCGCTTCGCGCGGATTCTCCGTGCCAGGAGCGAAGAGGAAAGCCGCATGTTGGCGCGCGACCTGCTCAAGGTAAGCGTTCTTTATCTACCGCTGCTCTTTACCACGCTGATGGTGTGCGCGGGAGCAAAATCGTAAGGCGCGCTATGACCACCGCACCCACGTCCGCTTCACGATCCGGCGCCGGCGCCGCCATCGTAGCGATTCTGCTGATCAGCGCCGCGGCATCGCTGTTTCTCTTCTGGCTTATCTACATTCATCCCGCAGCAGCATCGAGCGCGCAATTCGCGTTTCTGCCGGCGCTGAACGCCATTCTGAACGGAATGGCCGCCGTCGCGCTGCTCATCGGCTACACGTTCATCCGCGCGCGCCAGATCGAGCGGCACCGCGCGGCGATGATCTCGGCGTTCGTGTTCTCCACGCTGTTTCTGGTGAGCTACATCCTGCACCACTACCTGCATGGCGACATTTATTATCCGCCGCGCGCCGCGTTCCGCACGTTCTATCTATGGCTGCTTGCCAGTCACATCATCCTTGCGACCGTGGCGCTGCCGTTGATTCTCACCACATTTTTCTTTTCGCTCACGGGACGCATTCCACAGCACCGCAAGATCGCGCGCTGGACGCTGCCACTCTGGCTTTACGTATCCGTCACCGGCGTCGTCACGTACGTGATGCTGCGGCTCGCGCAAGGGTAGAACCATGCCGGCAAACCCGCCCCATGAAGATGCACGGCGCCTGACGCCTTACGACGGCGGCACACGCCAACTCCTGCAATGGGGCGGCTCGATGGTTGGCGCCGGACTCCTCTGCGCCGCGTTGCTCGTGACCGTCCTCGGTGGTTACTCGCGCGCCGGCGCCAGCACCAATACCGGCTGGTTCGCGCTCATCGTCGCCCTGATGTGTCTGCCCTTCGGAGGACTGCTGCTCCTCCTCGGCATCGCCAAGTGGATGAAAAACCTGAAGGACCAGGGAAACAAAGGCGCGAAGGAGCAAGAAAAACGCTGACTCGCTATCTCGCTGCGCCGCTGTTTCTATCATACACGCGGTCTTTCCAGGCCCCACCGCGCCCCGCGTAATGGCGCAGCGCGGATGCAACCGTTGCGCCCAGATAAAACAGGGCGATCAAAGGCAAGGCAGCGCCCCACAGCGGCGATCGCCGGTAGCGGCGCAGCGTGGGCTGAAAGGCCAGCGCCATCATAAGCCACGTGGCGAGGCCCGCAAGTTGCGCGATTCCCGTGGCGAAGAAAGCCACGAGCGGCGGCGTCAGAAAGACCGCGCTCATTCCCGCGATGCAACCGAGCAAATTGAGCGGCGAGTTGCCAAGCTGCTCGTAGGCGGTGCGGGCAATCATCTGCCACACCTCACGCCAGTGCGCATAGACGCGCATCGAGGCCGCGCATTCCGAGTGGCCGAGCCAGATGCGTCCTCCTGTCCGCTTGATCTCGCGAGCCAGAGCGCAATCGTCGATCAGCTTGCCGCGAATGCGCGAAACGCCACCGATGCGCTCCAGCGCCGCGCGGCGCACCAGCATCGTGCCTCCGGCCGCGCCTGCCGTGCGCTTGCCGGGATCGCCGACCCAGGCGAAGGGATAGAGCATCTGGAAAAAGAAGACGAAGGCGGGAATCAGCATGCGCTCGGCTGCCGTTTCGCAGTGCAGACGAACCATCTCGGAGACAAGATCGAGACTCTCGCTCTCGGCCTTTGCAACCAGCGCCGGCAAGTGATCCGGCGCGTGCTCGATGTCGGCGTCGGTCAGGAGCAGATAATCCGCGGAAATTGCGGCGGAATCCGCCAGACCCTGATTGACGGCCCAGAGCTTTCCGCTCCAGCCGGCAGGCAGCGGCGCGCCGCGCACGATGTTGAGCCCGCCGCGCCCCGCCAGCGACGACGCGATCTCCGCCGTGCCATCGGTGCTGTTATCGTCGACGAGAACAATCGCGAATTCACCTGCATAGTCCTGATGAAGAAGCGAGCCAAGGCTGCCGGCGATCGACTCCGCTTCGTTGCGCGCGGGAACAATCGCGGCAACCTGCGCGGCCTTTGCCGACGCACACCTCTCCAGTACCGGCTGAGAGCGCCAGAAGAGGCCGCGGAGTGCGATCAGGTAGATCCACACCGCAAAAGAGAGGCCGGAGACAAGCGAGGCGAAGGCGATCATGCGTTCCCTCAATTCTCGCCGATCCGCGCGAAGTTTTTCTCTTTCCGAGCGTCTCCCATCCTTGACCGCAAGGAGCACGGCCAGGGATGGAAGACGGCGTTCGGTTTCTCAGTCCGGTTTAGTTTTGCTGGTTTTGCGCAGGATGCACAACGCGATAGCTGGCGCCGCCGTTGGCCCAGACCAGCAGCAGGATGTCCTTGTCTGCCGGCGCGGCGTGGACTTGGCTGACGAAGCTGTCGGCGTTGGTGACCGGATGGCGATTGACTTCCAGAATCACGTTGCCGGGAGCCAGTCCGGCATCGTCAGCCGGGCTACCGGGTTGCACGTCCTCAATGATCGCGCCTTCGACCCGGTCGGGGATGTTGAATTGCTGGCGGATATTGGGCGTCAGATCGGTGACCGTCAGTCCCAGGCGCGCGTGCTGGCCGCCAGAGCTGCCGGCCTCTTCGGAAGCCTGCTTGTAGAACTCGCCCACCTTCACGTGGAGCGTCTCAGGCTTGCCGTCGCGCAGGATGCCGAGGACAATCTCAGTTCCCGGAGCGGTCTCGCTCACGGCCACCTGCAGGGCGCGGCCGTCGACGATCTTCTTGCCGTTGAGTTCACGCAGAACGTCGCCGGTCTTCAGTCCGGCGCTGCTGGCGGGCGAGTCGGGTACGACCTGGCTGACGACCGCGCCGGTGGCGTCGGGAAGGTTGAAGAACTGGGCGTTGTCGGGCGTGATGTCGTTCATCGTGATGCCAAGATAGCCATGATGCACGCGGCCATCCTTGATGATCTGTTCCGCGGAGACCTCGGCGATCTCCGACGGGATGGCGAAGCCGGCGCCCGCAAACTGACCGCTGTTGGTGATGATGAAGGTGTTGATGCCAACGACCTCGCCGTGCGCATTGACCAGCGGTCCGCCGGAGTTGCCGGGATTGATCGCCGCGTCGGTCTGGATGAAGTCGCCCGGCTTGCGTGGATCGTTGCTATAGGGGTTGGGCCGATTGAGCGCGCTCACGATGCCGCGCGTAACCGAGAACTCGAAGTAGCCGAAGGGACTGCCAAACGCCAGTACCGTCTGGCCAGGATGCAGTTTGGTCGAGTCGCCCCAGGGAATGCTGGTAAGGTCATGCGCATCGATCTTTACCACGGCAAGATCGTTGAGCTTGTCAACGCCGATGAGCTTGGCCTTGAAGACGCGCCGGTCGTCGAGCGTGACGCGAATCTCGGTGGCTCCGTTGACCACGTGATCGTTGGTCACAATGTATCCATCGGACGAGATGATGACACCGCTGCCGACGGCGTGCTCAACCTGCGGCTGCGGCTTCGTCTGCCCCCCGGGACCAAAGCCAAAGAAGAACTGCTGCAGGCCAGGCGGCAGATCCTGCGGATTGATGCCGCCGGGCCCCTGGCCGCCACTGGAAGCCTGCTCGTCCGGCGTAACCCGCGAGGTCACGGAAATGGTCACCACCGCCGGGGTAACGCGCGCGGCTACGGCTTCTACGGCATTGTCGAGCGATGTGAGCGCAGAGACGCTCGAATCGGGAAGTGGACCGGACGCAGCGGCCATGGCTTTGTTGTGGTCAAGCAGGAAGGCTGCCGCAAAAAGAAGCGTGGAGAGGATTCCAGCGGGAACCGCGAGCTTCTTTATTTTTACTACTAATGAATTAGTTGCCGTAGGCATGATGATCTCCATCTGGGTTGAATTTTTGGGGGTTAGAGTTGGAATACGAGCCATCCGCTCTCAGGCATGGGAGCGGGAAGCAGGCTGGCAGGAAAACCTCTTGGGCGCGCCGCTTTTGTGCCAGGCGCGGAGTGGTGGATCGATGAACCGGCAGGCCGGGGGCCGACGAACAAAACCAGCCGCGTGACGGTGATTTGCGCCGCAGTGCGCTCTTGAGCACGATTTGCGGTTTGGTTTTGGGAAACTGCCGATTGCGGCTGAGCGCCTCCGGCAGCGTCGTGGTCGGCAAACTGCCGGCCGTGACGAGGCGCAGTTTCGACTTCCTCCCACGCGGTAAACACAACGACCTGCGCCTCGCCGCCCGATGCGGTTTGCGCAACCTCGTTCGCCGAGCCGCTATCGGCCATCTCTGCCTTCAGCAGCGCCTCACGCGGGGCGGCAGCGCGCGCATTCGCGCTCCTCATTTTCAGAGACGCAATCTGGAGATCGGAGTCGTTCGCAGGCTCTGCTGGCCGTTGCGGAGATGCCGAAATGGCCCGCGGGGAGACGCGCCTGCCGGGCAGGATCGCGCGGGCCTCAACGGCGCGGAAACCGGGAACTCTGTTTGCAGCGGTTGTCTGCGCGATAACGCGGTCGCCTTCAATATCCGCGGGCGGCAGGCTGGTCTGTGCCGCGTCCATTGCCAGCGCCGCGGTCTGCGCGCCGGGAACAAACGCCACCATCCGAGGACAGCGTGCAAGCTCAACCGACGCTGTCAGCAGCGCGCAAGCCGCAACCCCTACCCAGACGCGCGCGGCTGCCGGATGAAGCGGCTTCCTGCGGGCAAGAATACTCAGGACGCGGTGCACCAGTTCGGAGCGGCGATCGAAAGCGCCGAGTGAAAGCGCGTGCAGGCGGCGACGATCGAGCGAGTGCTCGGCGAGCCTCGCCAGACAGGACGCGTACGCGTGGGGCTCTTGCGTGCGCCTCACCACGCCTTCGTCGCAAGCCATCTCGCGCTCACGGCACAGGCGGCGCTCGATCCAGGCGAGCGCGGGATTCAAAGGGAAGAGAACCAAGGCAAGCTTTTGCAGAAGATTGGTCCAGTCGTCGCCGCGGTGCAGGTGTTCAGTCTCGTGCAGAATCACCTGTTCGAGTTCGCCGGGCGTGAGGCGCGCATAGAGCCAGTCGGGAATAAGAATGCGGGGCGCGAAAAATCCTATCACCGCGGGGCGGTCGAGATGGCGCGTGGTGCAGAGTTCGACGCTTCGGCCCGCCGGGGAAGCCGCGGCAAGAAATTCTCGCAGCGCACCATCGGCAGCAACCGGCGATGCGGCGCGCCAGGTGCGGCGCAGGCGCAGAGAGTGCCTGACGAGAATGGCGGCGCGCGCCAGCGACGCTGTTACCCACAGCGCTGCGATGGCCAGGGCCCAGTGGTCATTGAGTTGAAGTGGGGCGAGATGAAACCGGGAAAGCCGCAAATTCAATACAGGAGATGAAGCGCCGAGCGGCGCAGGCGACGCAACTAGGGATCGAGCGCCGTCTTCCAGCGAAGACAGTAACGGCAATCCCGCAACGATCGCGAAAGCAGAGGCCCAGATGGTGAAACGATGCGCCGCGCCAATATGAAGATGGGCGTACGATGCAAGCCGCAATCCGAGACCAAGAATCAGCGCGATGGCCGCGCCCTGCCACAGTGCGGAAACTACCGCGGGCGCGGCTGTGTGCGCAAACCCGCCGCCTGCGCTCGCCAGCGCGGCAAACACGCGATCAGCCATCGGTATCGAGAACATCTATCCCTCGCTTCCCTTCTCTTCATTCGCGCCAGGAGCCGCGTTGCGGATCAGCTCTTTCAGGCGCTCCAGTTCTTCGGGCCCGATCTCTTCATCGCCTAATAGCGATAACACCAGTTGCTCGCGCGAGTTGCTGAAGAAGCGGCTGAGCACGCTGCGCACCTCGGAGCGGCCAGCCTCGTACTCGCCGACCGTGGGCCGGTAGACGAAGGCTCGACCCTCCTGGCGATGCTCTACATAGCCCTTCTGCTCAAGGATACGAATGGTGGTCAGAACCGAGTTGTAGGCCAGCGGCTCATCGGCAGGCAACGCAGCCACAAGGTCCGTGACGGCTGACTCACCCCTTCGCCAGAGGATTTTCATCAGCCTGAGCTCGGCTTCGGTCAGCGTGTTGGATTTTTTGGGCGGCATGGTTAAATTATTGATTCTTCAGGACAATCTTCCGTTCCTGAATCATGCTTTCACTCCCATAGACGAACAACTAAAGGATTAGTTAGCAGGTAGCCCATTATTTTTTACTGGAGCGAAATGCGGCGGCGAACGGGCGCATCGCATGAGGCCGTCAACAAACAAGAGTCCTGTACAGACGCGGAGTCACGTTGCGAGATCCGAACGGCAAGCCACGCCGTCACGACGCATCACCGTGCACTGAACTCTACGACCTGACCACAGCGCCCCGAAACCTGCTCTTTGCCGTATGCTTGATACCGAGGAGAGTTTGCGATGACCCTGCTCGATGCTCCGCAGTTCGATGCCAGACGCATCCGGCGCAATCGCCTGATTGTGCAAAGCAGTCTGGGAGCGATCCTGCTGCTTCTTATCGGTTGGTGGCTCCTGGCCAGCCGCCCGGTGGACTGGCCCTGGTACTGGAACCGCTACATCGTGGGCCGCAATGCGGCCAACAAGTTCCTCAGCGCAGTCGAAGCCGACGATCTGCCGGGCGCCTACGGCATCTGGGTCCACGACAAAAACTGGCAGCAGCATCCCAACCAGTTCAGTTATCCCTACTCTCGTTTCGAGAGCGATTGGAGTTCCTCAAGCCCTGACAACGAGTACGGCGCCATCCACAGCCACAAGATTGCGCTGGCAGCACGCTACGGCAATGGACTGCTGGTGGCCATTCTCATCAACGACCGGAAATCCGGCGCTCTTGACCTCACTTACGACTCCAAAACCGGAACCCTCAGCTTCGCCCCGCCCGGCGTAAGCCTGTATCTGGGACCGTAAAGAGCATTGCTGAGCAATCTCTATTCCCTGGCGTCCTGGTGAGCTTTCCGGAACCGGAGGTATCTGCGTCCATGCTTAAAGCGGGCCCCGTCTCTGCCATCGCTGGAGTCTTCGCCACCGCGCTCATTGTTCTGGCAGCGCGCTCGCAGTCGACGGGCAATGCGCACATCGCGCCGCCGCCTACGCCCAGGCAAACCTCGTCGGCCCCGGTACTGCCGCTCAATCCCGCACTCCCCACGGTCTTTATCGTCGGCGACTCCACGGCGCGCAATCAGGCCAATCTGGGCTGGGGCGACCACTTTGCGCACTTCTTCGACACCACCCGCATCAATGTAGCCAACCGCGCCATCGCCGGCCGCAGCAGCCGCACCTACATCGAAGAAGGCGCATGGAACAACGTGCTCAATCAGATGAAGCCCGGCGATTACGTTCTGATCCAGATGGGCCACAACGACGGCGGCGCGCTCGGCGGTCCCAAAGCCAGAGGCAGCCTGAAGGGCCTGGGCGACGAAACCCAGGATGTGACGCTGCCCAGCGGGCGCGTGGACACGGTGCGCACCTACGGCTGGTACATCCGCCAATACATCGCAGACACGCGCGCGCACGGCGCTACGCCGATCCTGCTCACGCTGACCATTCGCAATATCTGGACCAAGAGCGCCGATGGCAAGCCGCAAATCGAGCACGACATGGGATACGATGCCGAGTTGGAACAGCTTGCGCGCGAGGAGCATGTGCCCCTTGTCGATCTTGCTCGAGTGGAAGCCGGCCGCCTGGAAGCGATGGGGCCTGAAAAAACGGCCCAGCTTTTTCCCATCGATCACACACACACCAGCGCCGCCGGCGCCGAACTGGTAGCCTCGTGCGTGGCTCGCGCGCTGCGCGAAGCGCATTCCCCGCTCGTGGCCTACCTTCTGCCGTAAGCCCTGCCTCTGCCGATCGCTCTGTCTGCATCCCGGCTGAATTCCGAATCCCGGTTCCTGAAACCTATTGCGCTACCGCGAGACTTCAGTGATCGCTTCGGTCTGCTTGCTCATGATGGCAGTGCGTTCGAGCTTATCCCAACTGAAGGGCTTGCCGTCGATGGCGCGCTTCAGTGTCTTGGCGAGCACAAGCGAGAAAACCTGGCGATAGGCAAAGCGCTGCAGCCAGATGTGGAAGAGAAGCCAGCCATCGCCCTTGTTCGCCGGGTGCCGGCGCTCCAGGCTGAAGGCCAGCGACGAGGTAACAAAATCAATGACCAGGAAGCCTAAGAAGTAGACGACGAGTTTTTCAAAGCTCGCAGCCGAGGCAGCTTCGGGGTGGTAGTGGCGATCGACGAAATAATTGACGATGCCGGCCAGGAACATGATGTCGATGAAGGGCGAAACCAGAGGCAGCAGCATCTGGAAGATGAGAATGTTGGGCAGGGCGAACAGCCCCATGGCCGCGCTGCGCAGGAAAGCGGCACGATGCTTCCAGACCGCCTGCAGCGTACCGAAAGACCAGCGAAATCGCTGGCGCATCAGGCCGCGCATGTCGAGCGGCGCCTCGGTGAAGGCCAGCGCGCGGTCTTCGTAGTCGATTCTCCAGCCATGCTCCAGAAGGCCCATGGTGAGGTCTGCGTCTTCTGCAACGGTGTTCAGAGGATAGCCGCCGATGGCTTTGACCGGCTGGGTGCGCCAGGCGCCAATGGCGCCCGGAACCACGGTGATGACGTGGAATAGATCGAGAGCGCGGCGCTCGAAGTTCTGGCTGGTGATGTATTCAAGGGCCTGCCAGCGGGTCCAGAGATTAACGCGGTTGCCGACTTTGGCGTTGCCGGCGATGGCTCCGATCCTGGGATTCTGGAAGTGCGGAATGAGTTTGGAGATGGCGTCGGCGGCGATTACGGTATCGGCGTCGATGCCAACGTAAATCTCCTCGTGGATGCGATCAAGGGCATAGTTCAACGCGGCGGCTTTACCGCCGTTGGGCTTGGTGAGAACCTGCAGGCGGCCTGCGGCGATCTCCTCGGCGTAAGCGGCAGCCGCCACTTCGGCGGTTCTGTCGCTCGATCCGTCGTCGATGACGATCACGTGCAGATTCTTGTAGTCGGCGTTGAGCACCGAACGAATGGTGCGCACAATGACAGTTTCTTCGTTGTAGGCAGGGATAAGAACCGCAACGCGCGGGTTGAACGCCGTGGAGGATGGCCGGTTCCGGCGCAGGAATCGCTCGATAACGGCGAAGATGCCGACAAGAATCAGGCGGGCGCTCATCAGAATGTCGCCCACGAAGAAGACCATAACAATGAAGTTGGCAATCACCTCGACTACGGAAAAGGCGATCGAGTCGGGAATGGTGCGCACGCGCTGCCAGAAGGTAAGCGGCGGCATCACTTGCGCGGTGGTCTTGCCCATGAGCGCGGAGACGGGAACAATCTTGTAGCCGTGCGCGCGCAGGGCGTCGATGAGAGGCCCGAGTGCAGCTACGGTGACGGACCGGTCGCCGCCGCCATCGTGGAGCAGAATGATTGAGCCGCGGAACTGCGGCTTGGCATTCATGGTTTCAAGCTGCGCCAACACCGTACGGATGATTTCGTCAGTAGTCTTGCGCGGGGTCTCATTCCAGTCGTTGGTGTCGATCTTGCTGCCGATGATCGTGAGACCGTCCTGCTGGATGCGCCAAACGGGCAAGGCCTGGTCATCGGTGTCGGGCTCTTCGTCGATGTCGTAGGGGGGGCGGAAGTAGAGCGGCTGAACGCCCAGTTTGCTCTCAAAGAGGCGCTCGGTGAGATTTACTTCGAGATTAAGCTGGCGCTGCGAGATTTCGCTGATGTCGGGATGGCTCCAGGTATGGTTGCCTATCTCGTTGCCCTCGCGCACAATACGCTGCATAAGACCGATATTTTCGGCAGCCTCGGACCCGATGAGCATGAATGTGCCCGTGGCATGGCGCTGCTTGAACACATCGAGAATCTTCGGCGTCCACCGTGGGTCTGGGCCATCGTCGAAGGAGAGCGCAACCTCGTTGGGGTGGTAGCCGAACTGCTGGATGGTATAGCTGTGCGGATACTCGTCCATCTGCTCGTCGACGATCAGCTTCTTGCGCGGGTCGGGCTCGTCGGTGTCCACTTGCACAGTGCGCTTGCCGGATTGGGGAAGGCCGGTGATGCGCAGAATGTCGCCGCTGCCCTCGGTGTCCACGTCGTGGCCGGGCTGCACCGTGCCAAGTTCGGTCAGCGCGGCAGGACTGCTGGGGCGGTCCCAGATCTTCCACAGTGAACTGTCTTCCTCGCCCAGCCGCCAGAGCGCGAAGGTCTGCAATCCAAGCTGCTGCGCGGCGCGCATCTCGTCGAGCACGGTCACGGCATCGAGAAACCATACGACGTGGCGCTGGTTGGCATCTTCGTCGATGTATTCGAAGTGCGGATTCAGCGAGTCGCTGTCGAGGTCGATATCGGCGCCGGAGTCGGAAGCGCGCTGCCAGGCGTCAGAAACTGCAAGATCTTCCGTATCCACCACCTCCGGTTTGCGGTGGCGCCGGTCGCGGGGATTGGGAATCGTAAGCGTCCAGTCGTAACCGTAGTTGCCGATGGCGCAGATGATCTTGTTCTTGGGAACAATCTTGAGTACACGCCGCAGGTTGGCCACAAACCAGCCCTGCGCAGCCACCGGACCGGGATCGGATGAGTCCTGGTGCTGATCGTAGTTCATCAGCACAATACCGTCGGAGTTGGAGGCGATCGCCTTCAGATCGGAGGCGCTGGCCGAGACAGCTACGTTCACGTACAGCCGCAGATTATGCCGATGCATCTGTGCATAAAGCGCCTCGACAAATGCGATGTACGCCGGATCAGCATCGTCAGGGATGCTCTCGATGTCGAGCGATAGACCGCGATAGACCGGGAAAGCCAGCAAAAAGCGCATGATCTGGCTGCGCAGCGAAGCGCTTTTGGCCGGATCTTCGAGCACATTCCCCACGTTCTCTTCCCAGCTTTGAGTCAGCGGGTTGTAATTATTCAGGTGAGGAAAGATGTCGGTGTTCACGGGCGGGGCCAGCACCACGTGCTTCACCATATTCAGGCTGTCGGGGTCGTGCACGACATTGCCTTCGATCACAGGGTACTCGCTCAGGTTATCGCCGCTCATGGCCATCAGCGTGCCGCTTGGCGATTTCACGTGCAGCCACTGCGGAAAAACCATGTCGATCTGGTGAATGTGCTCCTTGAGCGAGGAATAGCTGGCGGCGTCGTCCTGCACGTAGTAAGCGGCGCGAAGTCCTTCACCCGCGTTTAATGGAATGTCGGAGGGACGCCGATTGGTTTTGCGATGCGAGGGCCGCCGCTGTTGCGTCTTGCTCTTGCGCAGCAGCGTGGCGCGATCGGGCAGGGCGCGGAAGTTGTGCCGCGGCACGGGCAGCAAAAGCTCCGGCAGACGCTGCCCGCGCATCAGGTTGAAAATAAAACCGGCGAGCACCAGCGTGGACAATACCGCTGTGATATCCAGAATGCGGCGCAGACGCTTCCAGCGTTTTCGTTCCGGGTCGGAAAATATTTGTCTGTCGGGCATGTCTAACTGTTGCTGACTCCGGCGCGAAGACCGCGCAAAAAACACCCTAGCATCCATCGGATGCGCGCTCAGGCGCGACGATGCCGGGACGCGCAAGCCACGGAAATGCCGTAGGCTATACAGTACGAATCGTATGGAAGCTGAACGAGAGAGTCAAACGGCCGAGTGGCTGAATCGGAGGCCAGCGTGGCTGCGCAGGGCGGCGCCTGTGGCGCTTCCACTGGCCGCCGGCCTGGCGCTGCGTCTGTGGATGATCAGGCCAATCTTCAATGTCGACGGGGATTCGCTCGTTTACGGCGGCATCGCCAGGAATCTGATCCTCCACGGCCGCTATGCGCTGACGATTTCCGGAGGTGAGCTTCATTCGACGCTGATCCGTCTGCCAGGCTATCCGCTGTTTCTCGCTCTCTGCTTCAAGCTCTTCGGCCTGGAGAATTACTTTGCCGCGGTTCCGCTACAGATTGCGATCGATTTGCTGGGCTGCGTGCTCATCGCCGGGTTTGTCCGCCGTATTGTGCCCGAACGAGCGAGCCGCCGCGCCGCGCTGGCCACACTCTGGCTCGCCGCGCTCTGCCCGTTCACTGCCGCCTATGCGGTAATGCCGCTTGCGGAGACGCTTTCTGTTTTTATGCTGGCGCTCGGCCTTTGGGCTATGGCGCGCTTCCGCGACGATCCGCGCTGGCCGAACGCGCTCTGGTTCACGTTTGCAGTCACCGCGGCCACGCTTCTGCGACCCGATGGCGCACTGGCTGCCATCGCGTTTGCTCCGGCGCTGTTTGCTGGCTTTGGACGGGATCGGACAGGGAGTCGCGTTTCGCTGCGCAAGCTCGTTCGCATGGCAGCGGTGTGCGTGCTCCTGGCTCTGGCTCCTTTTGCCGTGTGGACGGCGCGCAACTGGCGCGTCTTTCACGTTGTTCAACCCCTCGCGCCGCGGATGGCCAACGACCCCGGCGAAAGCACATCTCCCGGCTGGGAGCGCTGGGTGAAGAGCTGGTGCCTCGACTTCATCTCAACCTACCAGGTCTATTGGAATGTTCCGGGGGAAAAGCTCGATGTGAGCGAACTGCCCAGCCGCGCCTTCGATTCGCCCGCGCAGTATGCAGAGACCGCGGCCCTTGCCGAACAGTACAACCAGCATGGCATGGATCTTACGCCGAAGATCGATGCAGGCTTTGGCGGGATTGCCACCGAACGTATCGCGGCGCACCCCCTGCGCTTCTACCTGTGGCTGCCTCTGGGCCGCGTGGCCGACATGTGGCTGCGCCCGCGCGTCGAAAACTTGCCTATCGATCTGGATTGGTGGGTCTACGCGCATCATTGGCAGGACACCGACTTCGGCTGGGCCTACGCCGGATTGAATGCGCTGTACCTGCTGCTGGCAATGGCGGGGCTTTGCTCGCGGCCGCGCTTCTGGGGCGTGCTCGCCGCATATATGCTGCTGCGCAGCGCCTTGCTGTGGACCGTTGCAGCGCCAGAGACACGCTACACCATCGAATGCTTCCCCATGCTGTTTGCTCTGGGCGGGGTTGCGCTTTCGCCGTATGGCTGGCTGGGGAAATGGCGCAGGACCTCGTGAAATAGCGCGATTTTACGGGATGCTAGCCCTGAGTCGGAAGTTCGCTAACCAAAAGCACGGTCATCCTGAGCGGCGTTTGGCCGGCTTTTGCGCCAAACGGAGTCGAAGGATCTGCGGTTGTTCATCAACGAATTTCTGACTCGCCGCATCAGCCCTTAATCCCGGACTCCCTCAACTCCGCAACAATCTCTGCTGCTGCTGCGCGCGCCTGAGCTTCCTGGTCGGGCGGGAAGCTGATGGCGCCGACGCGAGCGTGCCCGCCTCCACCGTAGCGCTCGCAGATCTCGGCCAGGTTCACCATCTTTGCGGGATCGACCGTGGTCCAAGGGTTCGATCCCACGGCCACTTTCGTGCGGAAGCTCGACTTCGAGAGTCCGATCGAATAAACGGCGTGCGGATAAAGATAGTAAGGGATAAATTTGTTGAAGCCTTCGAGCAGATGATCGCTGATGTCGAAGAAGATGGTTCCGTTGCGCTCCTCGGCGCGGCTGCGAATCAGCTCCAGCGCCTGCTGGTGCCGTTCGAGAAGCGGCGGCAGCAGCGGCGCAACGAACGGCTCTTCCAGAATCTCGGCAAGCGGCATCTCGGTGAGCAGCGGAATCAGACGCGGAATGAACGCCGGATCCTGCGTGGACTCGATGATGAGCGTGAGTTTCATGGCCGGCGCAGCCATCTCCACGGCAGCCTGCGGGCTCTCGTACTTTGCGCCGTCCACAATGTCGGCCCAGTGAATCAGATCCGCGACAGGCGCGGTGTTGAAACCGTAGCGGGTTTGCGCGATGTGCGCCAGAAAGCTCGTGCAGGAGACATAGCTCGAGTCGCAAAACTTGCGCGCGGCGCAGATGGGGTCGCGCTGGCAGGCGCGGAAGTGCTCGTGATCCTGCGGTGTGAGGAATGCGGACAGGTGGTGATCGAACCACCAGGTAATGCGCGGCGAGGTCGAATACTTGAAGTCGACGATCGCGTTCTCATCGCCGGTGAACTCGCTCTCGTTGAAGAGCGCCCCGGCGCGGTGCACCAGCCCATGGTACTCATAACTCGCCGCCGGCGTAATACACTCGCGATGGAAGCGCGTGAAGAGCGAGGCTGAGCAAGCTCCATCGAAGCACTTGTCGTGGTAAAAGACACGAACTTGCAAAACCTCGACCCTCCCGGGAATCAATCTTCAGAAAAAAGCGGAACTGTTAAGAATCAAGGGAGCGAGCGGTTGTGTCAAGCGCGGAAACAGACGGCGCCAGTCAGAACCGGGCGGCAGCGAGAACTCGAATGAAAACTGTTTCTCGGGAAGGCCGGCTGGCCGCGGAGCGGCGGGGGGCCGTCTGCAACTGCCCGATCTTCGCGGCGGCCCACTAAAATGAAGTCATTGTGCAGACCATTCGAGTAGAAACGCCATCGGCGAAGTACGACGTAATCACTGGCAGCGGCTTGCTGGAGACTCTGGCCCCTCGCATCGAGCGGGCCGTGGGCCGGCTGCCGCGGCGGGTCTTTGTGCTCACTTCGCCGGAGATCTGGGCCTTGTGGGGGCATTGCATGCAGCAATCCTTTCCCGAGGATCCCGTGGTTTTGTTCCTTCCCCAGGGCGAGCAGCACAAAACCATGAAAAACGTGGAGCGGCTGACGCGCGAAATGATTCGCGCCGGGGGCGACCGCGGAAGCCTGCTCATCGCCTTTGGCGGCGGCATCGTGGGCGACGTTGGCGGGTTCGTGGCCGCGATCTTCATGCGCGGCATTCCCTACGTGCAGGCGCCAACGACCTTCCTCTCGCAGGTGGATTCAAGCGTGGGCGGCAA
The DNA here is from genome assembly GCA_049977045.1 of Occallatibacter sp. Classification (GTDB taxonomy): domain Bacteria; phylum Acidobacteriota; class Terriglobia; order Terriglobales; family Acidobacteriaceae; genus Telmatobacter. Next base: position 23,864 of record JBMFHB010000001.1, on the reverse strand, counting down.
GGTGGGCGTGAATCTGCCTGAGGGCAAGAATCTTGTCGGCAACTTTCTGCAGCCGCAGGCCGTCTTCGCCGACATCGGCGTGCTGGGCACGCTGCCGGACCGCGAACTGCGCGCCGGACTGATGGAGAGCGTGAAGGCGGGCATCATTCGCGACCGCGCCCTGGTGCGCTTCATGGAAGAGCACGCGGACGCGATCCTCAACCGCGAGCCGAAGGCGCTGGAACGCGTGATTGCGGCGTCGATCCGCATGAAAGCCGAAGTGGTGCGGCGCGACGAGCGCGAAGGCGGGCTGCGCATGATCCTGAACTTTGGCCACACGGTGGGCCACGCGCTCGAACAGGCCACGCACTACAAGGCCATGCTGCACGGCGAGGCGGTCGCCTGGGGCATGGTGGCGGCGCTGGCCCTGGCGCGAAGGCGCAACACCATTACCGGCGCGCAGATGGAGCGGATGGAGAAGCTCATCTATCGCTACGGCCCGCTACCGGCGCTGAAGGTGAGCGCGGCGCGCGTGCTTGCCGCCACGGGAAGCGATAAAAAGAACGTCGGCGGGGTGCGGCGGTTTGTGCTACCCATTGGCATCGGCGACGCGGGCGTCGTGGAAGACGTGACGGCCGCTGAACTCGACGCGGCGGTAAAGTACATGCTGGAGCGGGCAAGAACAACAGGAACTAGGCCTTTGACCGCATGAAGAAGAACCTTCCGTGCCCCATCCTTTCGCCCGTTCTTTGGGCGAAAGGGTGGGATAGCACGAACTTCAAGGAACCAATTCATGCTGTCAGGAACCTAGTGATTAAGAACTGAGGGACTGAGGAGCAAGTCAGCAGCGCAGCGCGACAGGCAAGTGGTCAGGCCACTCGGCTTCGATACAATAGAAGGGTCAAGGTAGACGCAATGGATCGCCCTCCGGGCCCACGCACTCCTACTTCAACAAAAAGGATTTCCAAAGACAATCATGGCTTCCAGCACCGCTTCAGTCTCTCTCGACCAGCTTTCGATCAATACGCTGCGTCTGCTCGCCGTAGACGCCATTGAAAACGCCAAGTGCGGCCATCCAGGCGCACCGTTGGGCTGCGCGCCCATTGCCTATGCGCTCTTTGGCAAGATCATGAAGCACAACCCGGCGCACTCCAGGTGGGCTGATCGCGACCGCTTCGTGCTCTCCGGCGGGCATGCGTCCATGTTGCTGTACGGGTCGCTGTTCTTGTCCGGGTACAAGCTGACGCTCGACGACCTGAAGGGCTTCCGCCAGTTCGGAACGCTGACACCGGGCCATCCGGAGTTTGGCGTCACCGATGGCGTGGAGGCGACGACCGGGCCGCTGGCCCAGGGATTCGCCATGGGCGTCGGCATGGCCATGGCGGAGAAGCATCTGGCCGCCGTTTACAACCGGCCTGGTTTCAACGTGGTCGATCATCACACCTATGTGCTTTGCGGCGACGGCGACATGATGGAGGGTCTGTCGCACGAGGCGGCTTCGCTGGCAGGAACGCTCAAGCTGGGCAAGCTGATCGTGCTTTACGACGATAATCAGATCTCGCTCGACGGCCCCACCAGTTGGAGCTTCACCGAGGACGTTTACAAGCGCTTCGAGGCCTACAACTGGCACGTCGAGCGCGTCGCCGATGGCAACGACCTGGCCGGTATTGAAGCGGCGATTGCTGCCGCGAAGGCCGTTGACGACAAGCCCTCGCTGATCGGGGTGCGCACCGTGATCGGCTACGGCAGCCCCAAAGCCGGAACCAACAAGGTGCACGGCGAAGCCATGGGCGCGGCCGACGCGGCAGCGACCAAGAAATTCTTCGGCTTCCCCGAGGACCAGAGCTTTGTGGTGCCCGGCGAGGCGCTAGCCAACTGGCGGCAGGCGCAAAAGCGCGGAGCCGCGGCCGAGGCCGAGTGGAACAAGCTCTTTGCCGGCTACAAGGCCGCGTTCCCCGAGCTGGCGGCGGAGTTTGACCGCACGCAGTCCGGCGCGTTGAAGACCGGTTGGGAGAAGTCGATTCCCAGCTTCAGCGCCGAAAAGCCTATTGCGACACGCAATGCAGGCCAGCAGGTGATGAACGCGATCTTCGACACGGTGCCGGAGCTGTTCGGCGGCGCCGCGGATCTGACTGCTTCGACCAAGACCATCTTCAAGTCAAGCCCGCATTTTGCCGATGATCCCGCCGGACGCAATGTTTTCTTCGGCGTGCGCGAGCTGGCCATGTGCGCGGCAGTGAACGGCATGGCGGCGCACGGCGGTTTGAGGCCCTTCGGATCGACATTCTTCGTGTTTTCCGACTACGCCAAACCGGCGCTGCGCATGGCGGCGATCATGGAGGTGCATTCGCTCTTCGTCTTCACGCACGACTCGATCGGCGTGGGCGAAGACGGTCCCACGCATGAGCCCATCGAGCAGTTGATGGCGCTGCGCGCGGTGCCGCACATCACGGATTTTCATCCCGCGGACGCCAACGAGACGGCGGCCTCGTGGCGGCTGGCGCTCGAGCGCAAAGGGCCGTGTATCTTCGCCTTGACGCGGCAGAATGTGCCGGTCATCGACGTAACCAATCGCGACATTTACGCAAGTGTGGGCAAGGGCGCCTACGTGCTGGAAGACGTGGCCAGCCCGCAGGTGATTCTCATTGGCAGCGGCTCCGAGGTTTGGCCGGCGATGGAAGCGGCCAAACTGCTCGCCGCCGAAGGGATTCGCGCGCGTGTGGTCAGCTTCCCAAGCTGGAAACTCTTCGACGAGCAATCGGCAGAGTACAAGGCAAGCGTGCTTCCGGCAGCCGTACCCAAGCTGGCGATCGAGGCAGGCTCTTCGCTGGGCTGGTGGAAGTATGTGGGCTCGAACGGCGACGTGCTGGGGCTCGACCGATTCGGCGTCTCTGCGCCCGGACCTGTCGCGATGAAGGAACTCGGTTTCAGCCCGGAGAACGTTGCGGCGCGGGCGAAGAAGCTGGTAAAGCAGTAATCAGTGGTCAGTGATCAGTTTTGCCTGCGGATGGATTGCTTTGTTCGGTTCGGACACTGATCGCTAACCACTGTTCCGAAAGGGACACACAGTGAAACTCGTTATCGCATCCGATCACGCAGGATTCTCCCTGAAAGAAGAGTTGCGCGCGACCCTCGGCAAGGACGGTCATGAGATCGTCGACCTCGGTGCCTTCAAGGTCGAGCCCGAAGACGATTACCCCGACTTTGCGCAGCGAGTGGGCGAAGCTATCAGGGCAGGCGTCGCCCCGCGCGGAATCCTCATCTGCGGCTCAGGCGTGGGCGTGTGCATCGCGGCCAACAAGATTCCCGGCATCCGCGCCGGAATCTGCCACGATGTCTATTCGGCGCACCAGGGCGTGGAACACGACGACATGAACGTGCTGGTGCTGGGCGCAAGGATCATTGGCGGCGCGCTGGCCATCGATCTTGCGCGCACCTATATTGGCGCGAAGTTCCAGGGGCAAGAGGGCCGATTCGAGCGGCGTTTCAAAAAGGTGCTGGCCATCGAAGCCAGGTATCAAGGCGGGAGCGGCTCCTAAGTCCGCCATGTTCCCCTTCGACGCGATTCTCTTCGACATTGGCGGAGTCCTGCTGACCAACGGCTGGGACCATGGGGAACGTGCGGCCGCGGCAGCGCACTTCGGGCTGGATCGAGAATCGCTTGAAGCCCGAAACGCGAAGGCGATGGATGCCTGGGATCGCGGTCAGATCGGCCTCAACCAATATCTGGACGCGACAGTCTTCTGTGAACCGCGCAGCTTTTCGCACGAAGAGTTCTCTGTGTTCATGCTCGCGCAATCGCAGCCAATCGCTAACGGGGCTTTACCTATTCTTGCGGAGCTGGCCGCATCGAGCCCGTGCCTGATCGGCTCCCTGAACAACGAGCCGCGCGAAACCAACGAATATCGCTTCAGCCGTTTTGGTCTGCGCCGGTATTTCAAGGTTGCGTTCAGTTCCTGCTACATGGGGCTGCGGAAGCCCGAGCCCGCGATGTACCACCGGACCCTCGACATCCTCAACTGCGCGCCGGAACGCGTCCTGTTCATTGACGATCGCGAGGAGAACGTGGCCGGCGGATTGAAGGCCGGAATGACGGCGATTCGGTTTGCGGGCGAGAGCGCATTGCGCGAAGAGCTGGACAAACTGGGAGTCCTGAAGCCGAGCGCAAATATCTAGCGAGAACCTGCGGCGCCGGCCTGCATTCCTCATGGAGCCAATCCTCAAGGATTTTCTCGTCATGCTGTTTCGCGCAGCGCGCAACTTCGTGGCGGAAAACTCCACAGATTCACTGCGCGCCCAAACGATAAACTAGACACAGGAACCTTCCCACCGGACCCGACACTTTGCACTCGCTCCTCGCTCATCTCAATCCCGAACAACGCGCCGCGGTCGAGGCCACGGATGGCCCGCTGCTGATCCTGGCTGGTGCAGGATCGGGCAAGACGCGCGTGATCACGCACCGCATCGCCTGGCTGATCCAGGAGAAAAACGTGGCGCCCGACGCGATTCTGGCCGTCACCTTCACCAACAAGGCCGCCGGCGAAATGGCCGAGCGCGTGAATCAGTTGCTGGGCCACGCGTCTCTGGCGAAGCCGCTGATCTCGACCTTCCATTCGCTCTGTGTGCGCATCCTGCGCCGCGACGTCGAGGTGCTGAAAGTCGCGGGCCAGGGGCTGACGCGCGACTTCACGATCTTCGACGAAAACGACCAGCAGGGAATCGTCAAGCAGATCATGAAGCGCATGGGACTCGACTCCAAGCAGCTCACACCGCGCAATGTGCTGAGCCGCATCTCGTGGGCAAAGAACCATATGGTCGACCCGCAGGAGTATTTCCTCAGCTCGAAGGATCCCACGAGCGAGCGCGTGGCGCACATCTTCAAGGCATACCAGAGCGAGTTGCGCAAGAGCAACGCCATGGACTTTGACGATCTGCTGCTCGAAGCCGTGCGCGTGCTCAAGGCTTCCGGCGAGGTGCGCGGCCGCTACCAGCACCGCTGGCGCTACCTGCTCGTCGACGAGTACCAGGACACGAACCGCCCGCAGTACGAGATGATGAAACTGCTGGCCGGCGAAGGCAAGAACGTCTGCGCGGTGGGAGACGAGGACCAGAGCATCTATTCCTGGCGCGGCGCCGACATTCGCAACATCCTCGAGTTCGAGAAGGATTTTCCCGACGCGAAGATCATTCGTCTGGAGCAGAACTACCGCTCGACGCAAGTGATTCTGGAGGCTGCCGGCGCGGTGGTGGCGAACAACCTGCGACGCAAGGGCAAGAAACTCTGGACCCAGCGTCAGGGCGGTTCGCCCATCGGCTACTATGAAGCGCCCGACGGCGAAAACGAGGCGCTGTTCATCGCCGACAAGATTCAGGCATTCCTTCGGGCGCAGCACTCGTCGGAGACAGAAGGGGCCGGGGAGGGCCATTGCGCGGTGCTGTATCGCACCAACGCGCAGTCCCGCCTGGTGGAAGAGGCACTGCGCCGCTACAACATCAGCTACACGATGGTAGGCGGTTTCAGCTTCTACGAGCGCGCCGAGATCAAAGACCTGCTCGCCTACCTGCGCCTCGTACGGAATCCGCATGATTCGATGGCGTTCGGGCGCGTTGTCAACACACCGGCGCGCGGCATCGGCAAGACGACGCTCGAAACCGTGGAGCGCCTGGCCCTCGAAACCGGCGTTTCAACGTGGGATGCGGCAGCCGCGGCGATCGAGAACCGGCTGATTCCCACGCGTGCTTCAATGGCGCTCGACAACTTTCGCCGGCTGATCCTCGATGCGCAGGCCATGATGGATCCGGATTTTGCCGGCAAGCTCGCGGCGGACGTAGCGGAAGCTGCGGCGGACGATGCGGATACGAGTTTCGGCTTCGGCGCGGAAGACAGTGAACACGATCCCAAGGGAACAAGGGCGCAAGAAAATGCGCAGACAGGATTCGCCTTTGACGCTTCGAAAGGGCACGGCTTCAGTCGTGCCGAAAGAAGCCTGCAAATTACCGAGGCTTCAGCCCTTGAGGGAAGCACGGTAGCGAAAGGCGAAGCAGAAAACCCGGATGAAAGACCTGCCTTCCGATCTTCCGGCGACTCCGCCACGTTGCCTGAGCTGATCCGTTTCCTCATCGATCGCAGCGGCTACATCAAGGCGCTCGAAACCGAGGGCACACCGGAGGCCATCAGCCGCATCGAGAACCTGAAGGAACTGGCCAACGCCGCGCACGACGCCGAGGCGCGCGGCGAGACCCTGGGCGAATTTCTGGACCACGCGGCGCTCGCCTCCGACACCGATCAGTTCGATCCCAACGCGCGCGTCACGCTCATGACGCTGCACGCCGCCAAGGGACTGGAGTTCCCACTGGTCTTTCTCTCCGGACTTGAGGAGGGCCTGTTCCCGCACTCGCGCACGCTGAACAATCCCGAGGAACTCGAAGAGGAGCGGCGTCTCTGCTATGTCGGCATGACGCGTGCCATGAACACGCTCATCCTGACGCGCGCGCACTATCGCCGCCGCTACGGCAACGATATGCCCGAGATGAGCATTCCTTCGCGCTTTCTCGAAGAGGTTCCTTCCCAGCTTGTCGAGAATCTCGGCGGCCGAAGTCCGGTGTGGTCCACTCCGGCGTACTCGCCCGGCTACGGAGCAGGCCGCCGGCGCCGGCATGGCGACTTTGACGGCGGACACTTCAATTACGAGGATGAGAGCCAGGAGACTCCGCGCGGCTTTGCGGCCAAAGGCTTGCCCCGCTCAGGCGCTACTCCAAAAGGTCAAAGCGCAGCGGCGCCGCAACCACAGCCGAATTCGCTGGACAACATCGCACGCTTCTTCGGCGGCAAGGCGGGTGGCGGCCGCCCCGCTGCGTTGGCGCGGCCAACGATGGAGATCTCCGCGCCGAGCGGTGCTACGAGCTTGAAAAAGGGTCAGCGCGTGATGCACGCGAAGTACGGCGAAGGCACGGTGCTCACGCGCGAAGGCGAAGGCGAAGACGCCAAGCTCACTGTTCTCTTCGCCCGCCACGGCATCAAAAAGCTGATGGAAAAGTTTGCGAATCTGAAAAAGATTTAGCCGCTGGCGCAGGCACGCGCTCGCGCGGCTTCGATAGACTGAAAGCGCCATGCAATGTGCAAGAAATTCCGGCGCGCAACTGCGCTTCGCCGCGCTTGCTGCCGCGTTGGCGGCGCCTTTCGCTCTCGCCGGCTGCGGAATGCCGGCAGCGCCACAGCCTCCCTCGCTGCATTTGCCCGTGCCTGTCAGCGATCTCTCCGCCGTGCGCACCGGCAACCAGGTGGCGCTTGCATGGACAATGCCCCTGAAAGACACCGAAAAAGTACCGTTGAAAGGCAGTGTAACGGTGCACATCTGCCGGACGGAGACCACTGCCGCCAACTGCTCCAAGGTGGCGGCGGTGCAGCTGGCTCCCGGCGCAAACAGCGCGTTTACCGATACCTTGCCGCCGCCTCTCACCGAAGGCGCGCCCCGCGTCGTCAGCTATTTCGTGAAGCTGGACAACAACAAAGGCCGTTCCGCCGGACTCTCGAACGGCGCGCGGGTTCTGGCCGGCGAGGCGCCTTCCGCAATCGGCGGTTTGCACGCGGAGATGCGCCGCAACGGCGTTCTGCTGCGCTGGACGCCTGCGCCGGTCCAGGCAGCGCCTGTTGCTGTGCGGTTTGTGCGCAAGCGGATTGCGGAACCTGCCAGCCAGCCCGCAGCCTCAAAGACCGCCGAGGGACCGTTTGCTCCGCGCCCTGCACCGCCGGAGCGCACCCTGCTCGTTGCGCCTGCACCGCATCTGGATCATGCTCTCGACAGCAGCATCGAGTTTGGCGCTACCTACGCATACCGTGCGCAGCGCGTGGCGCAAGCGGCCATCGACGGCAAGACACTGGAACTCGCCGGGCCGCTCTCCGCGCCGGTGCGCATTGTGGCCGAGAACGTGTATCCCCCTCGCGCGCCCAGAGGGCTGGCGGCAGTGGCAACGGCCGGCACGGAGGACTCGGGACCGGCGATTGACCTGAACTGGCAACCGAATACCGAGGCCGGCCTGGCAGGGTACATTGTTTACCGGCGCGATGCGCATGAGACCGCAATCGCCTGGCAGCGCATCTCGCCTTCGCAACCCGTCGCCGGGCCCGCTTATCACGATGCCAGCGTGCTGCCGGGCCACACCTATGCGTATGCGGTAAGCGCCGTCGACGAACAGGGACATGAAAGCGCGCGGTCGGCCGAAGCCGAGGAAACTGTGCCCGCGCCATAGCTTTGATCCGGAACGAGGAGAAAAATGAAATATTGTCGATTCCTCTACGGCGGCCAGGTTCAGTACGGCGCCGTAGAAAGCCGTGGAAGTGAAATGCAAATCGTCGGCTTGATGGATGCGCCCGAGGAAGACCTGCGCTTCCGCATTGAGCGCGGGAGCGCGGCTCCCGTCAGCTCGTCCTTTGAACCGATTCCCCTCAGCAAAGCAGATCTTCTGCCCCCGGTCACGCCGTCGAAGATCGTTTGCGTGGGCCGCAACTATCGCGAACACGCGCGCGAGCTGGGCAATGAGATCCCCACCGAGCCGCTGCTGTTTTTCAAGCCGCCATCGTCGCTGCTGCCGCCAGGTGGGGCAGTGGTGCTGCCCGCCGTGTCGGAGCGCGTGGATTTCGAGGGCGAGCTGGCGCTCGTCATTGGCCGCCGCACGCGCAACCTCACGCCTGATGACGATTGGCGGTCCGTTGTACGCGGCTTCACGCTGGCCAACGACATCTCCGCACGCGACCTGCAAAAGAAAGACGGACAGTGGACGCGCGCCAAGGGCTTCGACACCTTTTGCCCCATCGGCCCCATCGTGAGCGGAGAGCTGGACCCGGACGCGGGCGTCACCATCGAGACGCGGGTCAACGGCGAACTGCGTCAGCAGGCTTCGACCCGGGATCTTATCTTTCCGATTCCGGTTCTGCTGCGCTACATCTCCGCGGCCTTCAGGCTGGAGCCGGGAGACGTGATACTGACCGGAACCCCCTCGGGCGTGGGACCACTCAAGCCCGGCGATCGCGTGGAAGTATCTGTGGCGGAGCTTGGAGTACTCCAGAATACAGTGAAATCGGAGATTGCCTAGCGCGCAGCGCGGAATTGTAACCATGCGCCGCCCTTTCCGCATCTTAAAGAAGAGATACACTGGTGCCGTGAACGATTCGCCAGAACCCCCGAAGGAGGAATCATGCCGCAGAATTTGCTTGAACAGCTACGCCAATACACAGTCGTTGTCGCCGACACCGGCGATATGGAGGCGATGGAGAAGTTCCATCCTCAGGACGCCACCACCAACCCATCGCTGATCACGGCCGCGGCGCAGATGCCGCATTATCAGCCCATCGTGGACGGCGTGCTGCTTGAGGCGCGGAACGAACTGGGCGAGAGCGCTACCGATCAGGCGGTCGCCAATCTCGCCTTTCAGCGGCTGGCCATCGCCTTCGGCAAGAAGATTCTCGGCATCGTGCCGGGACGCGTATCAACCGAAGTCGACGCGCGCCTCTCCTACGACACTAAAGCCACCATTGCGCAGGCGCGCAGCATCGTCAGGCAGTATGACGCCGCGGGCATTGGGCGCGATCGCGTCCTGATCAAGATCGCCTCAACATGGGAGGGCATTCGCGCCGCCGAGGTGCTCGAGAAAGAAGGTATTCACTGCAACCTGACGTTGCTCTTCGGGTTGCACCAGGCCATCGCCGCCGCGGATGCCGGCGCGACGCTTATCTCGCCTTTTGTCGGCCGCATTCTCGACTGGTACAAGAAAGATACCGGCAAAGACTACCACGGCGCTGAAGATCCCGGAGTGCAGTCGGTCACGCGCATTTACAACTACTTCAAGAAATTCGGCTACAAAACCGTGGTCATGGGCGCGAGCTTCAGAAATATCGGCGAGATTTGCGAGCTTGCCGGTTGCGACCTGCTCACCATCTCGCCGCAACTGCTGGCCGAACTCGAAGCCACACAGGCCAGCCTGCCGCGCAAGCTCTCAGCCGACTTCGCAAAGAGTATGCAGATCGAAAAGATCCATATGGACAAGGCGACCTTCGATCGCATGCACTCTGCCGACCGCATGGCCAGCGACAAGCTGAAGGAAGGCATCGATGGCTTTGCGTCCGCCCTCGTCAAGCTGGAAACGCTCCTGGCCAAGAGGCTGGCCGAACTCGAATCGCGCGCGCAAGCAGCGGTATAAGCAGGATTACGGCTTTCATGGAGTGCACAAAGGCAGCCCGCGCGGCTGCCTTTGTGCTGCACGGCAGAGTGCTGCGTGGAGTGAGCCGCACCCTTTGCAATCGAAGTACGCGAGTGCCAACAAATTTAGCCACCCTCTTTTGTCAAGCGCAACATTTCCGATAAGCTCAGTGTTACAGCAGATGAAATCGGGCCACGGCTGGTAACTTCCCCGCGCAGCACGACCTGGAACAGCCTGACTCTCCAAGTGAACGCGGCTGTTCGCGCTCAGCCACAGCAGGAAGGCACGGACCAATCTCGACGATTCCGCGCACCGGAGGTGTGTATGAAGTCGCAGACTCATCCCCTCGAACCCTTCTTTCAACAGGCAGTCCGCAACAGCTACGAGGGCAAGCTGGGCCTTCACGATCCCGGCGTAATGAGCTACGTGGCAAACCTGCTCTGCGAGTTCTCCGATTCGCGAAAGCTTTACAGTATGCGCGATGAATCAGGCCGCCCAATCGAAGATCTTGAGGAGATGGAGCTGGCCGCCGATCCGGTCAACGGCACGGCGCCGTCGTTCGATGCCGAGCGCGCGCTCCGCAAACATATCGGCGACTACGCGCTGTTTGTGGCCGGCATGTACCCCGAGGCCGCCGGATCACCGCGCCACCTGCGTCATCACGCCCCCAGCCTTGCCGAGCTGATCCGCGCAGGCAAAGAGAGCTACTTCATCGTCAGCCAGTTCAACCTCTTCGAGTACGAAAAGGAGGCGCCTATCTTTGCGCGCCTCTCTGACGGCTTTGAGCGCTGGCTTCTGGGCCTGACGCTGCTGCGTGAAGAAATTGGGCCGCGCGCGCCGTTCGAACTGCCGCCGCGCGTAAATTGAAGCGCGCGGACAGAAACCGCGCCCGTGCGCTCAACGCCCCAGTTCGAACGCGAAACCGCCCATGATGATGCGCGGCGGCATGTTGACGCCGGTAATCTCCTGGTAGCCTGTATTGCTCAGGTTGGTAAGCCGCAGATACGGACGCAGCTTGCCGGCGTTGTGCGTGAGAGTCGCGTTCCACACAGGGTACACCGTCTGCTGGTAGCGCTGGGCAAGTTGCACGGCATTCATAAGAACAAGATCGTGGCCCAGCCCCCAACTCCACGAGGCATGAATGTTCTGAACGGGGTAGTTAAAAATGTACTCCGACTCGAGCCCGTGCAGCGCGCTTTGCGCTCCATGCAGGCCGGTCCACTCGATGCGCACGGCTTGCGAAGGCTTCGGAATCCACGTGAGTCTCGATTCGACGCCGGCAAAATGCAGACCGTTCAGATTGGTCGCGCACCAGATGTTAGCTGAGCAGCCCAAGGGGAGATACGAATTCGGCAGCGTCGCGCTCTTCACGTAATCGATGGTGTCGTGCTGCTGCGAGTAGAATCCGGTGACCGAGAACATGAGCTTCGCCGACGGAGCCCAATCCGCGCCTGCATCGCTCGACCAGGCCGACTCCGGTTTGAGACTGGCGTTGCCACGCGTCGAAGGATCCGAGTAGTAGAGATCGGTGTAAGTGGGAATGCGAAATCCGTAGCCGCCGCTCGCGCGCAGTTTCACGCGCTTCGCCACGCGCAGACTTCCGGCCAGTTCCGGCGAAAATACCGCCAGTGCTCCGCCCGAAAAGATCTCTTCGCGCGCGCCAGCAGACACACTCCAGCGCCGCCGCGCCGGACGCAGATCGAGATCCACGTAGCCTGCGCCGCGATTGCGCGCGTGGATGCCAAGAGCAAACGTGCGCACACCGCCGGAAAAGTTGTAACTATTGATGCTGTCGCCGTCTGCCTCAAGCCCCATCAGCAGCGCCGAACTCTTGCGCACCGCGAGCGTTTCGCGCAGCGACGCCTGCCACGAGCCGTCGATATGGTTGTTCTCGTAAATCGCTGGATCGCTGCGAAAGAGCACAAATTCGTCACTGTGGCGGCGATAGCCGAAGGCCGCCACGGTCCGCGGGCCGAGTTCCTGCCGCGCCGCGGCAAACCAGCCCTTGGTCCGCTCCCACGATGGAAAATTGCCGTAGAACTGGTTGGCGCCGAAGGCGCGATCGCTTGCGGCAACGAGCAGATCGGTGACGCCGAGCCGCGAGCCGATCCAGTTTTCACCGGAGGCGTCTTCGTTCCGGTAGTCGCGATCGGCCATGAACCCCGTAGAGAAGTTGCGCTCCGCCGTCACGCGCCCGCTCCATGGGCCGCGAGTGGCGCCGCCCATCAGCGTTTCCTCGTTCGACTGGAAACTTCCCTCCCCCGCGCGCAGAAGCAATGAGTCGTGGTCGGGCGCTGCGGTGAGAAAATCGACGACTCCGCTGAGCGCATCCACGCCGTGCAGCGTCGATCCCGCGCCGGCAAGCGCCTGAATGGAATCGATGGCGTCGAGCGGGATGGGAAGATCGAGGTTATGGTGCGAGGTCTGCGCGTCATTGATGCGGAAGCCGTTGACCAGCACTAACGTCTGCTCAAAGCTGCCACCGCGCATCACGATGTCGGCCTGGCCGCCGCCCGCACCGCGCTCTTCCAGGAAAATCGACGAATCCTGGCGCAGAAAATCCTGCGGCGACTCGGCAGCCAGCGCCTGCCCTCGCACCGGAATCACTTCGACGGAACGCTGGGACTCGGCCAGAGGCACTGGAGTTGCCGTGCCGAGCACGACCATGGTCTCCGCGTGCCCTTTGACGGAAGCTTTCGGCGGTGTTGCCGCGTCCTGCGCAAAGGCCGAGGACAGCAGAGCGGCCAGCAGCAGGAATCTTGCGTTTCCAAGGGGGGCATGTCCTTGCATCTCCATGATGATCGCGGCAAGGCCCAACTCCTTCAATGAAGATTTTGTACAAACTAAAATAGTTGAGGTGCTAAACTACTTTGCAGCCATGCGCATCGACGCCTTTCTTCGCGAAAGTCCCATGTTCGCCGTAAATCGCGCGGCGCGGCGCTTCGAATCGCTCGCGGCGCAAGCGTTCGCAGCGGATGATCTCGGCTTTCTTGAAGCCCTGGTGCTGGCCGCGTTGTTCTTCGAGGCGCCGCGCCAGGTCAAGCCCTCGCAACTGGCGGAAACCTTCTCGACCACGCGCGGCAACCTGAGCCACTGCATTTCTTCACTGGAGGCAAAAGGGTTTCTCTTGCGCAAGATCGACCCCAACGACGCGCGCGCCTACCTGCTGGCGCTCAAGCCGCAGGGCCGGCGCTCGGCCCTGCGCGCCATTGCCGCTCTCGACTCCATGCAGAAGGAGTTCGAAGACGAGATCGGAAAGACTGCGCTCGCGGAAATGATCAAGTCAATCTGCAAGCTGGAGGCGCGCGCCGCGGCGCGATAGAGGCTGCGGCGGCCTTTACGCTCTCTGCCATCCCTGCGGCAAAGTCTCCCACCTGACCGGCTCGACGCGGCGTACAACGAAGATCCATGACAGCGCGCCAACCAGCGCCACAGCGCCGGAAACCGCAAAAGCCAGGCGCGCACTGCCCCGCGTCTGGACAATCAGTCCCGTAAGCCACGGCGCTGCGATTCCTGCGAAGTTCGCGAATCCATTCTGCACGCTTGACCAGCGGCCGGCCATCTTCGGTCCGGCGAGCGTCTGTGCAATCGCCCAATGGTTCGACGCGTAGCCGCCGTGTCCGATGCAGGCAACAGCCAGCAGACCCAGCGCAATCAATGGGTGGCCGTGCACCACCGTCAATGCGAGCAGGATCGAGGCCATCGCCTGCCCGCCGGCAACCATGGTCAGTCGCACAGCGGTCGTCGAGCTTCCGCGCGCAATCAGGCGATCGGAGATCCATCCGGCAAGCACCGTCGTCGAGGCAATCAGGAGAAACACCGCCGCTGTGAGCCGCGACATGTCGCGTATCGAGAGGTGCTGCTCCTGCACAAGATATGTGGGCAGCCACGCCAGCACCAGATAGTAAAAATAATTGCCGCAAAAGTGGCCGATGAACACGCCCCAGGCGCAGCGCAAACGCAGCATCTTCGCAACGGTTGGTTCCCCATCGGGACTCGCCGTTTCCTGCTCCCGCGTAACAGCATCGCGGCTCTTTGCTTGCTCGCCAACTGCAAGGGACTTCGCCTGCTCGCCACGCGGCATTGCGAAATACCACGGCACAAGCCAGATGAGAGCGCCCGCTCCAAACGCCAGGAAGAGCACTCTCCAGCCGTAGTGAACCAGCACCAGCCCGCCCAGAAATGCGCCGCCCGCCGGTCCCAGTTTGGTTCCTGCATCGATCAACGCATTGGCCCGCCCGCGATGCTCCTGCGGCATAGCGGCAAAGATGCGCGAGTAGCAGGGATAGGCCACGGACTCGCCCATGCCCAGCACGAGTTGCAGCGCAAAGAGCGCGGCGAAGTTTGGCGCCAGGCCAAATCCCGCCATGGCCAGCGACCACAGCAGGTAGCCGCCGAACAGCACCCATCCCGCCGGAAAACGATCGGTTAGCCATCCCGCAATGCCGAAGACCTGCACCAGCGCATAGGTCCAGAAGAATGCCGAGAGGAGCTCGCCCGCGCCGAGCGACGAAAACGCAAACTGCCGCTCCAGAAGCGGCACCGCCAGCGACAGGTTGCTGCGATCGACGTAATTAACGAGGACCGAAAGAACAAGGAGGCCGACAACAACCCACTCCTTGCGCGACATTCCGGCGGGTTGCCGAGCGGGTTCCGTCATCGTCTCTCCGCGATCTCCGCAAATGCTATCACGACGCTGCCGAGATTCTGCTCTCCATCATTTGGGCGCCTCCACCATTCTGCGTTGCCAATCGCTTCGATTGCTGCCTGCCGAACCATTCGCATCGATGGCGCGCTTGCGGCCAACCGGTACAATCGAGTAAGAATGAAGCAGTCCGATCAAGTAAGCAACCAGCTCGTTCATCGCACTCTTCCCCGGCGGAAATAAACATGTCTTTGACCAGCTTTCACGTGATCGCCAAGCCGATCGGTCCGATCTGCAATCTGGACTGCAAGTACTGCTTTTACCTGGAAAAGGAATCGCTCTATCCCCAGGTTTCAAAGTGGGCAATGCGCGATGAGGTGCTCGATCGCTATATTCGCGAGTACATCGAGGCGCAGGATGCACCATCGGTGAGCTTCGCCTGGCAGGGAGGCGAACCGACGCTGCTGGGCGTGGATTATTTCCGGCGGCTGGTTGAGATCCAGAAGAAGTACGCAAACGGCAAGCGCATCGAGAACGCCTTCCAGACCAACGGCGTACTGCTCAACGATGAGTGGGCCGCACTTTTCAAAGAGAACAACTTCCTCATCGGGCTTTCGATCGACGGCCCGCGCCAGCTTCACGACGCCTATCGCGTCGACAAGGGCGGACAGTCAACCTTCGATCGCGTGGTGCGCGGCATGGAAACGCTCAAGCGCAACGGCGTGGAGTTCAATACGCTCACCACTGTGCATCGCGGCAATGGTGATTTTCCGCTGGAGGTCTACCGGTTTCTGAAGGAAAACGGCAGCGGCTTTATGCAGTTCATTCCCATCGTGGAGCGCCTTACGCAGCAGACAACTGCGGATGGCCTGCACCTGATCTCGCCTACCTTTGCCGGAGCCGCGCAGGTCACTCCGTGGTCAATAGAACCGCGGCAGTTCGGACGCTTCCTGTGCGCCATCTTCGACGAGTGGGTGCGCAACGATGTAGGCAAGCATTTTGTCCAGATCTTCGACGTGAGCCTGGAGATGTGGACCGGCATGGAGGCCAGCCTGTGTGTCTTCCGGCGGCAATGCGGCGCGGCGATGGCCATCGAACACTGCGGCGACGTCTACTCGTGCGATCACTTTGTCTATCCGCAGAACCGGCTGGGCAACATTATGGAGTCGCCGCTTGAAGCTCTGGTCAACTCCGAGCAGCAGCAAAAATTCGGCGAGGCCAAGGAAACGGCTCTACCAAACTACTGCCGTTCGTGCGACGTACGCTTTGCCTGCAACGGCGAGTGCCCGAAGCACAGATTCGCCACCACTCCTGACGGCGAGCCCGGCCTGAATTATCTTTGCGCCGGCTACAAGATGTTCTTCCATCATGTAGACCCCTACATGCGCTTCATGGCGGCCGAGCTGGCTGCCCGCCGCGCGCCCGCAAACGTAATGCAATGGACGGCGGCGCAGGATACGCAGAAGGCGTTTGAGAACGCCGGCCGCAACGATCCCTGCCCATGCGGAAGCGGGAAGAAGTTCAAACACTGCTGCGCCCGCGCGTAAAACATCTCCGGAATCGCTGCGTACCGAAAACCGACATAAGGAGCGACTGCCGTGGCAGTCGCTCCTTATGAACAACCGCTCGTTGAGCCGCAGCTCATGCAGCGGTAGCAACTGCCATTGCGAACCATGATGGCTCCGCAGACGTTGCAGCTTGGCGCGTCGCCCATATCGTACATGCTGCGCATGGCGTCGGCTGCGTGGTAAAGGCCGCGGTCTTGAAGGCTCGGCATCTGCGCGGAGCTTGCCGGCGCTGTGGATCGCGGTTGCACCTCGGGGGCGATGCCGCCACCCGCCATGTTGCCGTGTCCGCTCACTTGATTGAGCCGCTTGGCCACCTCTTCGGCCAGGCGCGCCAGGTGCTCCTGCGATGCGGCTGTCTGCTCCTGCTCCATGTCGTTATCGAGCAGGCTCGGGGAGACGGGCAGTTCCGGCGCCTTGGGCGCGAGACCTGCAAAGAGCGTCAACTGCTCGCCCGAAAGAAAGCGCAGGTTGAGCCAGCGGAAGATGTAGTCCATCAGGCTCTTCGCGTAGCCGATCTGCTCGTTACCGGTCCAGCCCGAAGGCTCGAAGCGCGTGTGCGCGAACTTCTCGCACAGCACCTTGAGCGGCACGCCGTGCTGCAGGGCGAGCGAAACCGACGTGGCAAAGGCGTCCATCAGGCCCGATACGGTCGAACCTTCCTTGGCCATGCGGATGAAGATCTCGCCCGGCTGCCCGTTGGGATAAAGACCTACTGTGATGTAGCCCTCGTGACCGCCAATGGAGAACTTGTGCGTGACAGACGCACGCTCTTCCTGCAACCGGTGGCGCACGGCGCGCGGCGGCGCGTTCAGATCCTGGCCCTGCTTGCCCGCCTCGATGGCGTCAAGCGAAGACGCTGCCGAAAGCACCGGAACCGCGGCTGCCGCGGCAATCTCATCGAGCGCCTTCTGGAAGGCCTGCGCGGCCGCCAGTACCTGCTTTGCGCTCACTTCAAGTTTCTCGGCCGTATGCGCTTCCAGCGCTTTCAGATCGGATTCCGCGGCCGGCTGTGAGGCGGAAATGTGGTTCAGCACGCGGCTGCCCGCAACATCGAGCGCTGAAGGTTCCTTCTTCGTGTCGATGCTGGTGTTCAGCGGCTGCGTGCCCTTCGACCCGTCGCGGTAGATCGCGATGGCCTTGTTGCCCATCCGCCAGCTGGCTACATACGCTTCGGCTACATCCTCCACGGTAGCTTCGTGCGGCAGGTTGACGGTCTTCGAGATTGCGCCCGAAAGGAATGGCTGCGCCGCCGCCATCATCTTGATGTGCCCCATGTAGTGAATGGAGCGCGTGCCCTTGGCCGGCTTAAAGCTGCAATCGAAGACGGCCAGATGCTCCGGCTTGATGCCGGGCGCGCCCTCGATGGTGCCCGTGGCGTCGATGTAGCTGACAATCGCGTTCACATCGTCATTCGAGTAGCCGAGCTTGAAGAGCGCGGCCGGCACGGTGTTGTTGACGATCTTGATCATGCCGCCGCCGACCAGCTTCTTGTACTTGACCAGCGCCAGGTCGGGCTCGATCCCCGTGGTGTCGCAATCCATCATGAAGCCGATCGTTCCCGTGGGCGCCAGCACCGTTACCTGCGAGTTGCGGTAGCCGTAACGCTCGCCGTAGAGCAGCGCCATATCCCAGCACTCACGGCTGGCGTCGATAAGAGCCTCAAGCTGCGGCACCATGAACGGCTCGCCGGACGAACGCGATTTGCCGATATTGTTCACCTCCGCCCGGTGCATGCGGATCACGTCGAGGAACGGCTCGCGATTGATATAGAAGCCGGGGCAGGCTCCGCCCTGATGCTCCGCCGAAACCGTCAGCGGCGTGGCCGAGGCAATCGGCGAGCACTGCGCGCCGATGATTGCCGACTGCAGGTACGCCTGTCCGCACATGATTGCGGTCATGGCCCCGGCCAGGTCGCGCCCAGCCTCGGAGTCGTAGGGCAGGCCGAAGGACATCAGCATCGCGCCCAGGTTCGCGTAGCCCAGACCCAGCGGCCGGTAGTCGTGCGAATTGCGCGCGATGGCCTCGGTCGGGTAGCCGGAGTTATCAACCAGGATCTCCATGGCCGTGATCAGCACCGAGATGGCGTGCCGGTAGGCCGCGATATCGAACACGCCTGCCGGCGTGACGAAGCGCATCAGATTCAGGCTCGCCAGGTTGCAGGCCGAGTTGTCGAGGAACATGTACTCCGAGCAGGGATTCGATGCGTTGATCCGCGCCGTATTCTTGCAGGTATGCCACTTGTTGATGGTGTCGTCAAACTGCATGCCGGGATCGCCGCAGAGCCATGTGGACTCGGCGATCTTGTGCATGATCTCGCGCGCCTTGAGCGTCTCGACCGGCTGGTTGCCCTTCACCGTACGCGTGCTGAAGTTGCCGTCGGCCTCGTACGCATGCATGAACTCATCGCTGACGCGCACGGAGTTGTTCGCATTCTGGAAGAAGATGGACGAGTAGGCTTCGGAATCAGGACCTGAGCCGTCGTAGCCGGCCCGGATCAGCGTGTATGCCTTGGCCTCTTCCTTGGCTTTGCATTCGATGAAATCAACGATGTCAGGATGGTCCACATTCAGAATGGCCATCTTGGCCGCCCGCCGGGTCTTGCCGCCGCTCTTGATGACACCCGCAAAGGCGTCGAGGCCGCGCATGAAGCTCAACGGACCGCTGGCCGTTCCTCCGCCAGTCACTGGCTCCCGGCTGGAGCGCAGCGAGCTGAAGTTGGTTCCCGTGCCCGAACCGAACTTGAAGAGCATCGCCTCCGTGCGGGCCAGGTCCATAATCCCCTCCATCGAATCGTCGACGGAGTTGATGAAACATGCCGAACACTGCGGGTTCCTGTAGCCGGTTGCCGCGTAGTGCACACCACCCGTCATCGGATCCCAGTGCCAGTTCTGGCCTACGGCATCCGGCTCCAGCCGGTCACAGCCTACGTTGAACCATACAGGCGAATTGAAAGCTGCCTTCTGCGTCAGCAGCATATGAGCCAGTTCATCGTGGAAGATGGCCGCATCGGTCGATGTGGCAAAGTAACCGCCTGCGATACCCCAGTCGCGAACCGTCTCGGCCACGCGTCCCACCAACTGGCGCACGCTTCCCTCGCGCTCCGGCGTTCCCAGCCGCCCGTGCAGGTACTTCGAAGCCACAATATTGGTGGCCGTCACCGACCAGTCGGCCGGAACCTCCACGTCCTTCTGTTCGAAGATCGTATTGCCTTTGGTGTCTGTGATCACCGCCGTCCGGCGCTCCCACTCGAGCTCGTCGTAGGGCGAAACCCCCTCGGTCGAAAAACGGCGTGTAAAGGTCAGCCCTTGCTGGGTACGTGGGGTCGACTGAAAGGCAACCGCTGAAGTGTGAAGCTGAGCCTCGTTCATCTTGGTCCTCTCCATAGGCAAAGTCGGTGAAAGAAAACTGGACTCCGGCAATAGTGCCGAAGAATGGATCTGCTCAATCTGCTCAAAAAGCCTTCAAACGCGAAGGAAAATGGGGATCAAAAAAAGACCGTTCATCTCAGGAGCCTTAGGCCCCTCCGGCCGCTATTTCGTTACAGTCCAATGAAAGCCGCAGATGAAAAAATACCGCTGTCCATGGTGGATGTCAAGAACAAACCACAATATATTGTATTTTGTTGGTATTCCCCGAACCTAATCGCCAAATGCCGCCATTTGCCTGTGGAAAGCTCGAAAGGCCCTTGCCTGACGCGCTTTTTCGCGGTTGATTTTGCACCGGAATCGAGGCAGGTTGAGATTCCTGCCCAGGTCTTGTTCCAAGGACTAAGCGTAGACCTTTACGGGCTCCGCCACAAGGTGCAGAACTGGTGCAGTTTACCCGCAAAACTGTGCGAGTTGTGGAGATCGGGGGCAAAAACAGGCTGCCGCCCAGCCTGAAGCGTCACATCGCGATTTCAGAAGCAGCATCCGCTGGTAAAGGATGCCGGAAACGCGCATTTCCGTCGCCGTCACTGCGCCGGATTCACATCCACGACGTTACATTGCAACTTGGATACCCCCTGAGCCATCTGCCCCACCTGGAATGGACTGAAGATCACGGTCTGTCCCGGCTGAGCCGGACCATTCAGTTTGGTATCGAAGCTCGAGATCGTCTGGCCGTTCTGCCCAAACTGCTTGCATTCAAGCGTCACCGACTGAATGGCCACATCGGAGCCATTCCGCCATTGTCCCTGGGAAATCTGAATAAACCCGTTCACGTTATCCCAGTTGCCAATGAATTGCTGCGCCTGCGCGAGGGCCTGATGCTGATGATGGCGATTGTGGTTGTAGTAGAAGCCGCCAGCGACCAAGACAAGAGCAATCGCGATCCACTTCAGACTGCCTCCTCTGGCCGCCGGCGGCGGCGGCGGCATCAGGATCGGAATGGGCGCAGGCGCGGGAGGATGCTGCGGCACGCCCGCGAACGGCGGAACGGGCTGCGGCGGCACGCCCACCGGCGGAGTTGCCGCAGAGGGAGTCGCTGCCGCTGCGCTGCCTGTTCTTGTCGTCTGTTCAACTCCGCATCTCACGCAGAAGCGTTCAGTACCTTCCAGTTGGGCGCCACAGTTGCTGCAATATGCCATACCTTTACCCTCTTTTCTCCATCGGAAATGATTCTAAGCGCCAGGCGGTCTCGGTCGGCTGGCGCTCAATCGCTCGCCGGCTACTGAGGCTGCGCGGCAAAGTTTCTCGTCCCCAGTCCAAGCGTCACCTCCACTTTGGCCAGTGTACTTTGCAATTGGGCCTTCTGCTCATCCCTGACCTGGCGCAGGCCCTGCTGCACCAAACCGAAGAGAACATACGAAGAGAACATACCATGAGATCGACCCCGCGGCGGCGCCGGAAGATTTGTCACCCCGGAATGGTTGAGAAGCCACATTCAACCCACATCGTCTCAAAGGGCTTCTCTCATGTTTCCCGTAACTCTTCGACATTCTTCGTGTTTAATTTAAATAAGGAGGCAATACCACCAATGCGTTCCTTGCGTTTCTCTCTCAGTGTGGGACTTCTCGCCTTGATCCTGGCGGTTTTGGTGGCCGTTGTGCTCAGGCAGCAGGCAGTTCTCGGCGACGGAATCGTGTCGGCTGCTGCTGAGTCCGGCAGCTTCGAAATTGCGCAGCACGGTCATGTGGTTGGCACAGCCAGTTTTCAATTCGCCCGCACAAAGGGAGGCTACGATTCAATCGCTCTCGTGAAGGTGGCCATGCAGGGCCTCAACTACGCCCTCTCGAAGACGGAGCAGCTTTCACCGGCAGACGAGCTTAAGCACGCGATGGTAAGCGCAACGGTGAACGGCGAGGCGGTAACTGTGGTCACATCGCCCGACTCGGCGCAGTTCCTGGTGAACATCTCGGCAAATGGCAAGAACATCACCGCGCGGGTGGCCTACCACCCGGAGACCGTCCTGATGGCCGACTTCGATCCCGGTGCGCTGCAGACGCTTCTCACACTGGCGGCCCAGCACAACAATCGCGGCCTCTGGGTGATTCTGCCCAAAAACACGGTCACTATCAATCCCGCGCAACTCGCCACTTATCCTGACCAGCAGGGAACGCTCAACGGCAGTGCCATCGTGGTGCATCATCTGGTTGCCACCATCTCAGGAATGAATACCGACCTCTTTTCCGGGCCGGAAAACCAGCTTTTGCAGGCTGAGTTGCCGCAGGAGGGATTTGCGCTCGTCCGCACCGGCTTTGTCCTGAAGCCACCGGCCAAGCCGATTGCTCCGCCGCCTCCTCCGCCTCCTGCTCAGCAGCAGACTGCGCCGGCCCAGCAGCAGACCGCGCCAGGTCCGGCGTCGAATTGAGTCGTCCCACCATGGCCGAATCCATGACTGATTGCACAATCCCGGCTGAACCCTCCGATGGGATACACGTGAATGTCCTTCGGCATGGGGTGTGCAATCTCCGCGATCCGGAAATCTTCATTGTGTGCGGGTCCAGAACATCCATTATCGGACACATCCGAATCCGCCTTGATACTCTGAAACAGATACGAATCGACGTACACTGGAGAAGCTCTCGATTGTCCGCACTCCCTCCCATGCGCCGGGCGTTCATTCTCGGTCTCGCGCTTGCGGCGCTTGCCGCGATTGGCGCTCATGCAGCGGAGCGCTCTGCCTCAGCAGGGGTGCATCCCAAAGCTGCGGCCACCACGCACCACGCGCAAACCAGGGCGCGCGCGCGCCGCGGGCATCGCGCCGCGAAGTCGCACACGCCTGCGCACAGCCCGGCGGCAGCCGCGCATCATTCATCGCGCCACGGCAGCAGATCCGCGGCAGCAGTTGCCCCCC
Source organism: Occallatibacter sp. (assembly GCA_049977045.1). GTDB lineage: Bacteria > Acidobacteriota > Terriglobia > Terriglobales > Acidobacteriaceae > Telmatobacter. Next base: position 1,199 of record JBMFHB010000001.1, on the reverse strand, counting down.
GTCGCCATCCTGCGCCCCGTCGCTCCGCGCGGAGCACCGTAGCGCTCCGAAGAGGGCACTCGATCCGGCTGTCGCGGGCCGCCTACGTGCGAACGCTCCACGCAAGAAGTCAGGATCGCACTGCCTCCGTAATGGACTCGGCCGCAGCCTCATCCGCGCTTCTGGCAGGGCCAGCCAATACCGATCATTCAGAACAGATGCAAACCTCCGCGCCAGATGCGGCCGCGGAGACCGAAGAGGCCTCTCTGCGAACTCCCAGAGGCGCCATGCCGCCTCCGTTGCGCGGTTCGCTGGAATCGCTGGAGCGGCAGAACCAGCGCCTCGATGCCGAGGGTCTGGAACGAATCCAGGACGAATCGGACCTGGAGGATCGCATCGCGCACAATCTGCTGGTACCCGTCCCGGTCTCCGACGCGCTCACGGTCAATCCCGAGCTGCCGGAAACGCATCGCTACTGCCGGCCATGGACGGCGCATTTTCTCGCCGATCTGGCCCAGGCGCACTTTGCGGCCTTTCGCAAGCCCCTTGAAGTCAGTTCGGCGGTGCGCACGATCCTATACCAGAAGCGCCTCATGAGGATCAACGGCAACGCGGCGCCGGCCGAGGGCGACATTGCCAGCCCGCACCTGACCGGCGCAACCATTGACATTGCCAAAAAGGGCCTCAACCGTAGAGAGGTCGCCTGGATGCGCTCGCGCTTGCAGGCGCTCGAGACTGCGGGGAAGATCGATGTGGAAGAGGAGTTCCGGCAAGCCTGCTTCCACATCACCGTTTACAAGAGCTATGGGCCATCGAGCGCGGACAAGCCCGCGACACAGGCCCGGAACAAAGACTCGGGCACGCAGCCGCAAGAGACTCCCGATCCATCGGGCGCGGTTGCCACGCGGGAGCAGTGACTGCGTCGTACCCAGATGCGGATTGCGTCCCGCGAGATCGTTCTCTCACTGCGCGAATCTCCCGCCTTAGCTTCCAGGTTTCACCGAACCTATTGATCCGGCCCAAAAGATTTGCATCAACTCGAAACTGTCATCCTGAGCGGAGCGGAGTCGAAGGCGTCTTTGGAGCCGATGACGGTGCAGACGCCGGGCGGACGCATCGAGGTCCACTGGGAACCGGAGGCTGCGGCCACGGCGCAGGCGCAGTTGGCGTTTTTCGCCGAGTTTCTCACCACCGGCGGCGTCTACCAGAAGTGGGTGCGC